>CBFHJA010000022.1:0-69352 GCA_965656085.1 uncultured Aliishimia sp.
GAAGAACTTGTCCCATAGTGCATCCTTCTGATGGTCACAGATCAGTAGACCACCACATGCTGGGACTAAACACCTAAAGCATTATCCGGAAAATCTGCAACGCGTGCACAATAGAACGAAGACCAGCCCCCGACCCTGGGTGGGGGTGAAGCCCCCTCCCGTGGGGAGGGTCGGGGGCTGGTCGGCTTCGCCTCACGGGAAAACGGTCAAGCTACGCGAGTCAGACTTTCTAGATCGGTGTGCTGATCTCGATCAGGTTACCGTCGGGATCGCGCAGATAGAGCGACAGGATCGGCCCGGTCGCACCCGTGCGCGGCACGGGCCCGTCTTCCACCGCCACCCCCTGCGCCGCGAGATGGGTCTGCCACTCCGCGAGCGGGGTGTCTGTCAAAAAGCACAAATCCGCCGTGCCGGGACCGGGGCGCGCGGCCTTCGGCTCGAACTCCGCACCGGCCTGATGCAGGTTGATCTTCTGCGCCCCGAATTTCAGCGCCCACCGCTCGGAGCCATCGGCGGGCGTGAAGCGCTCGGCGCGCATCCCCAGAACCGTTTCGTAGAACCGGACCGTGGCCGCCAGATCGGCGACGGTCAGCACGAGGTGATCAAGCGCGGCGACCTGTGGGGCGCTTTGAGATTGTGGCACGGCAGTTTTGCTCCTAGCTTGCGCCCATGACCGAGACACAGCCCGACCAGATCACCCAGAGCGATAGGATGGACCCGGCCCGCGCGCAAGCCATGCAGGCGACGCTGGGCGCAGAGCCAAGCCTCGATGCAGGCGATCCGCTGCCGCCCTTCTTCCACCAGCTTTACTTCTGGACCCCGCTGCCGCCGGACCGTCTGGGCCGCGACGGGCACCCGGCGCGCGGGCAAGGGGTGATCCCCGATCTCGGCCTGCCCCGGCGGATGTGGGCTGGCGGGCGGCTGGAGTTTCTACGCCCGCTGGTGCTGGGCCGGGAGGCGCACTGCACCACGACCCGGCTGAGCGCGCAGCGCAAGACCGGGCGCAGCGGCGCGCTGGGACTGGTGACGCTGGGCTTCGAGATCGAACAGGAGGGCACGCTGTGCATCCGCGAGGAGCGCGACCTGATCTATCGCGAGGAGGCGGACCCGGAGGCCCCCGAACGCACGCCCCCCGAGGCCCCCGAGGACGCGGAGACCCGCACCCCGCTCGCCTTCACCACCACGCAGCTCTTCCGCTACTCGGCACTGACCTTCAACGGCCACCGCATCCACTACGATCTGGACTATGCAAAGGGCGTGGAGGGCTATGACGGCCTCGTCGTCCACGGCCCGCTTCTGGCACAACACCTGATGCTGAAAGCCACCGAAGAGCTTGGCCCGCTCGCCCGCTTCGACTTCCGCGCCACCGCCCCGCTGATGGACTGGGAAACCGCCACCGCCTGCCGCCGGAGCGATCAGCTATGGATCGAAGGCCCGGATAGGCGGCTCCGCATGACCGCCACCGCGACACCGGCCTGACCCCCACGCCCGCGCCCCTGTTTCGCTTGGCCCATAAACTCCGGAGGTCTGGAGGCAGAGCCTCCAGCGTGCGCGGCGACTGTTTTCAGAACTCCGGCGGGCCCATGTTGGACAGCAGATAGAGCATCCCCACCGCAAACACGGCCACGAGGAGGATCATCTGATGTTTCTTAGACATGCCCCGCACTCGCCGGTATCGAGCTCTCGACCTCAAAGCCCTCTGGAATGTCGACAGTCTCGCCCAAAACCAGCCCTGCGACAAGTGTGGCGAGGCGCGGGGCCATGCCAAACCCGATCTTGAAACCGCCATTGGCGATGACATGCCCCGGACGCCCCGGCCACGCCCCCACCATTGGCGCGCGGCTCCGCGCACGCGGTCTGAGCCCGGCCCAGCGGTCCAACACCGGCGCGTCCGCGAGATCGGGCACCGCGCGGCGCGCCGTCTCGATCAGCGCCTCCAGCAGCGCATCTGTCTCGGTGGCTGAGGCGAACTCCCGCTCGGTGGTCGAGCCGACCGCGATTGTGCCGTCGAGATGCGGGATGATGTGCAGCGTGTCCACGAACAGTTGCGGCAACCCCGCCCGACCCAGATCGAACAGCGCGGACTGCCCCTTGATCCCTTGCCCCACCGTGGCACCCACGGATTGGCTCAGCGCCTCCAGCCCCGCCGCCCCGGTCGCCCAAACGGTCACATCCGGCCTGTCCATCTGCGCCTCGGCCCGGACCTCCACACCACGCCGCGCAAGCGCCGCCGCAAGCGCCACACAGGCGCGGCGCGGGTGCATATGCGCCGAAAGCGTGTCATGGATGTAGCGCCCGGTCGGGCTTGGCAGATCCCAGCCATGGGCGTGATCGGTGATCTCCCAGCGCGCCGCGCCGCGCCAAAGCTCCCGGGCAGTTTCGGCCCTTGCCTCGGCCAATGCCAGAGCCGCGTCGTCCGCGATAGGCTGAACCCGGCCCGCCCGCGCATAGCCCGGCGATTGCCCAGAGGCCCCGGCGATCTCCGCCCAGAAACTCTCCGCCCGCAGCAGGCTCTCGAACTGAAAGTCCTTCTTGGGGTTCCAGTTCTCTGGCACATGCGGCGCGAGCGCGCCCACCAGACCCCCTGAGGCCCCGGCCCCCGGCCCACCCGGGTCCACGACCTCGACCCGCGCCCCGCGCTGCACCAGTTCCCACGCGATCGACAGGCCAAAAATGCCTGCGCCCCTCACCGAGATGTCACCGCTTGCCAAGGCTCTCGCTTTCCCCCATGGATTTGCGCACCGCTCATACAGGACCGCGCGATGACAGACCAGCACGCCGAGCTGACTTGGACCAGGGACGGTGTGCCGATCTCCACCCGGTTCGACGATCCCTATTTCAGCCTCGGAAATGGTCTGGCCGAGACAGAGCATGTGTTCCTGTCCGGCAATGACCTGCCCGCGCGCTTCCGCGACGGGTTCCACATCGCCGAACTTGGCTTCGGCTCCGGGCTGAACTTTCTCGCGACCGTGCAGGCGTGGCGGGCCACCGGGCAGGCGGGCGTGCTGCATTTCACCAGCTTCGAGGCCTTCCCGATGCGCCCCGAGGACCAGCGCCGCGCGCTCGCGGCCTATCCGGACCTGCCTCTCGATGCACTTACCGGAGCGGAGGATGTGCGCCTGCGGGTCATCAAGGGCGATGCCCGCGACACCCTGCCGGGCTGGACCGGGCAGGCAGACGCGTGGTTTCTCGACGGCTTCTCCCCGGCCAAGAACCCCGAATTGTGGGGGCCGGACCTGATGGCCGAGGTCGCGCGTCACACCGCACCGGGCGGCACCGCGGCGAGCTATACGGCGGCGGGGTTCGTGCGGCGCGGTCTGGAGGCGGCGGGCTTTGATGTCACGCGCGCACCGGGCTATGGCCGCAAACGCCACATGACCCGCGCAGTGCTGCGCGCATGACCCAGCAAAACAACATCCCCCTCGGCATCGCCCTGATGACCGCGACGAGCTTCGTCTTCGCGGTGCAGGACGGCATCTCCCGGCATCTCGCCTCTGAATACAATGTCTTCATGGTGGTGATGATCCGCTACTGGTTCTTCGCGGCCTTCGTCGTGGCGCTCTCGATGCGCCACAAGGGCGGCCTCCGGCGCGTCGCACGCACCGACCAGCCCGGCATGCAAATCGGGCGCGGCCTGCTGCTGGCCGCCGAGATTTGCGTGATGGTCACCGCCTTCACGATCCTCGGCCTGATCGAAAGCCACGCGGTGTTCACGGCCTATCCGCTGCTCGTCGCCGCGCTCTCCGGCCCGATCCTCGGCGAGCGCGTGGGCTGGCGTCGCTGGGCGGCGATCGCCTTTGGCTTCCTCGGCGTTCTGGTGGTCCTGCAGCCCGGTGCGGGCGTGTTCAACCTGGCGGCAATCATCCCGTTCTGCGCCGCGCTGATGTTCGCGCTCTATGGCCTGCTGACCCGCTACGCCGCGCGCCGGGACAGCGCCGCGACCTCGTTCTTCTGGACCGGCACAACGGGCGCGGTGGCGATGACTTGCGTTGGCGTATGGTTCTGGGAGCCGATGGCACGCCCCGATTGGATCTGGATGGGCTGCTTGTGCCTGACAGGCGCTTTGGGCCATTGGCTGCTGATCAAATGCTACGAGGTGGCCGAGGCGAGCGCGGTGCAGCCCTTCGCCTATCTGCAACTCGTCTTCGCCGCGAGCATCGGCCTGATGATCTTCGCCGAAGACCTGCGCAACAACGTCATGATCGGCGCCGCGATGATCGTCGCCGCGGGCCTCTTCACCTTCTGGCGCGAACGCCGCATCAAAGCACAGGCCGAATAGTCTGAGACGCCGATGCCCTTCTTTGGGTCAAAAACACCCTCGGAGGGTCCGAGGGAGGCAGAGCCTCCCTGACGCGCCGCAGGCGCGTTCCCCCGTCACGCGGTGCCGTCAACTCTCCGGCAAGCGCCCGAGCAGCATCTGCGAAAACGGCACTGGGAGCGGGTCCTTGCCAAGCCGCGCGCGGTAGACCGGCAGGCTCTCACTCACCCGCATCACGTAATTGCGGGTCTCGCGGAACGGGATGCCTTCGATCCAGTCGATCATCGCCACCAGATCGCCGCCACGCGGATCGCCATAGAGCCGCATCCAGCGCTCGGGCCGGGACGGGCCGGCATTGTAGCCAGCGGACATCATCACTATGTTGCCCGCGAAACGGCCCTCCAGATCGGCCAGATACTGCGCCCCGAGGGTCGCATTATAAACCGGGTCCTGCGTCAGCCGCGCGGTGCTGTGCTGGCTCCTGAGCCCAAGTTCCGAGGCAACCTCGCGGGCAGTGGCGGGCATGAGTTGCATCAGCCCCAGCGCGCCCGCACCCGAACGCACCACAGGGTCGAACTCGCTCTCACGCCGGGCAATGGCGAGCGCCAACTCATCTGCCACGGGCAAGGTCTGCCGGGTGAGCGGATGCAGCGGGTAGTAAGGCCGGGCGATGATGGTGCCACGCCGCGCGACGGTTTTGCCGATCATTACCGCCAGATGCGGCTCGCCGATATCAATCGCGGCCTGTCCGAGCCGCGCAGCGTCGATATCGGTGAGTTGCTCGGCCAGATGCCGCCAGAATTGTTCAGCGCGAGAGCGCTCGCCAGCCCGCGCCAGCAAAAGCCCGGCCTGAAACACCGAATCGCGCGCCAGCGGGCTGTCGGCCCAATCGGTTGGCGCGGGCGTGGCGAGCCCGACATCGAAGGACAGACCCGCCGCTTCCGCCGCAAGCAGCCCATAGAACGAGGTCTGGTAGGCCGCACCTTTTGTGAATTCCATATCCGCGCGAGCCGCATCGCCCATCGCTTGCAGCGCCCGGCCTTTCCAATAGCCTGCCCGCCCCATCGAGATCGGCGAGCGGACGACGCGCTCATGGTTCCCGAAATGCGCGAGCGCCTGCTCTGGCTTGCCAAGCCGGGTCAGCGCGATGTACCCGGCAAGCCATTCCAGATCGGCATAGGCCGCCCCACCGGTCAGATGATGGGCAGACGCCAGTCGGTACGCGCGGGCCGGATCTCCGTCACGCATCTCGTCCCGGGCCAGCGCGCGGCGGCGATTGGCCCACGCCTCGGGCCGTCCCAGCTTGTCGGCGCTGGCGGAGCGTTCCAAAAGCAGCGCCTTGGCGTCGTCCCAGTTCCCAGCCCGCACGCGCCATTCGAAGCGTGCCTGCCACAGGCCGGGATCGTCCACCAGCGCGTCCGGCACCCGTGCCAAGAGCGCGTTGGCATTGTCCGCCCGGTTCCGCAGCGCCATGCGGGCGCGGGCGCGGGTTTCCTCGTCTTCCGAGACCAGCCCGAACATGCGCCGCGCGTCGCTATGCAGTCCGCGCCACAGCATCGCGTCAAGCCGGGCGGCGTGGTGGTCTTCGAGCAGCTTGGCGTGCTCGCCAAGAAACACCCGGTGCTCGGCATCGCTGAGATCACGGTTGCGCCAAGCGGTAACGATCAGCGTATCGGCTTCCTCGCTCTGCCCGGCGCGCTTGAGCGCAGCCGCATGGGCCAGCACACCCTCGATGGTCTGCGCCGGGACCTGCGTGAAGGCGCCGAGCACGGTCTCGTCGGGCTGGGTGACGAGGCTCGACTCGGCCCGTGCGCGGATCACGTCGAGCCCCGGCCAGTCCATCCGGCGGTCCAGAAAAGCGCGGGCGTCCGTGTAGCTTCCCTGTCCGGCGCGGAGCCAGTACCAGAGCACGATGTCCTGCGCGACCGGCCCGTCCGCCGCCACCAGCGTGACCGCCCGGCGCCAGTCATCGGCCCGCACGGCGTCCATCGCCTGCGCAAAGCGTGACGGGCGGGGGCGCGGGCGGACCAGTGGCGGGGGCGCGGCTTCAACCGGGGGCCGGGTCTGCGGGCGCAAGGTCTCGCCCACGGGCTGGGCCATCGCCATGCCGGTCAGAGCAAGGGCAACGGCGGGGAAAAGGCGGAAAGGACGCAGTATTGCTTGCATTTGTCCCATTGAGTTGGCTAGAGCCGTGCAGCAAAGCGGCGGCCCGGTGGGAGGAACCTCTGATCATAGCCCGGACCGCGCCCGAAATCACCAGCCCTCGGGGAAAATTCGCCCCGAACACAGTAAAAGGAGCGTGTTCATGTTCAAAGGCTCGATGCCCGCACTCGTCACGCCGTTCCAGAACGGCCAGCCGGATCTGGACACGCTCAAAAAGCTGGTCGAATGGCATATCGCGGAAGGCTCGCACGGGCTCGTTCCGGTCGGCACCACGGGCGAATCGCCCACGCTGACCCATTCCGAGCATGAGCTCGTAATCCAGACCGTCGTCGAAGCCGCCGCAGGCCGCATCCCGGTGATCGCAGGCGCGGGCTCCAACAACACCGACGAGGCGATCCGCTTCGTGAAATTCGCCGCCGATGTCGGAGCCGATGCCGCGCTCGTGGTCACACCCTATTACAACAAGCCCACGCAAGCGGGGATGATCGCGCATTTCACCGCGCTGCATGACGCCGCCGACATTCCGATCATCATCTACAACATTCCCGGCCGCTCGGTCGTGGACATGCTGCCCGCCACCATGGGCGCGCTTGCCGAATTGCCGCGCATTGTCGGGGTGAAGGATGCGACCGGCGATCTGGCGCGGGTCTGCGATACCCGCATCGCCTGCGGGCCTGACTTCGTCCAGCTTTCCGGCGAGGATGCCACCGCGCATGGGTTCAACGCGCAAGGCGGCGTGGGCTGCATCTCGGTCACGGCCAATGTCGCGCCGCGCTTGTCGAGCCAGTTGCAGGAAGCCTGCCTTGCCGGCGATTATGCCACCGCGCTGACATTGCAAGACCGCCTGATGCCGCTGCACAAGGCGATCTTCACAGAGCCGGGCTTGTGCGGCGCGAAATACGCCATGTCACGGCTGGGCCTGTGCTCCGATGAGGTGCGCTTGCCGCTGACGACGCTCACCAACAGCACCAAGGCCCTTGTGGATGACGGCCTGCGCCATGCGGGGCTGCTGAACTAGGTGTCCGAGAGGGCGCGGGTCGCCGTGCTTGAGACCACGCCCCGGGCTTGACCCGGGGCCGCGCTGCCACTCGTCGCACCGGGGTGATATCTATGCGTGCGCGCCGTTCAGTGTGTTCGCGCCCGCCATATACACCGCGACCGTTTGGAACTTTCCGTCCGCGATCTCGAAGAAGTTGCAGTTGGATTTGTGGATCACAGCCCCGTCATGTTCGGTGTTCTCGACCTTGAAGCGGGACGCGATCCGCCCGCCGACCGGGTCGGGCACGTGGACGAAGCTGTGGTGCCGAACCGCGCGGTGATTGCCCCAGAGGCGGTGGAACATGCCGGAAATCGCCTCGTGCCCGTGCAGGCACACCCCATGGGTCTCGACCGTGAAGACGCACTCCTCCGCCAGTGTCGCCAGAATGCCGGGCAAATCCTCGGAGTCCACGGCGGCGAAATACCGCTCGACCAGTGCGATTTGTGCGTCTGCCTGCATGGTGCTGTTCCCCTGTCTGTAGGCGTCCAGCATCTGCTATAGAGGGCCGGGAGGAAAGAAAGGATTTGCGATGAAAAAGGTGCTCGTGCTCGTGCCCTTCCCGATGTCCGAGGAGAACCGTGCGCTGCGTAGCGCGCAGGTGGATGCGGTGGAGCTTGGCCCGGAGATCCGCTTTGACTTCCGCTCCGTGCGCGCGGCGCCACGGAACTATATCAGCGCTTCTGACCTCGCTTTGGCCGAGATCGGGATGCTGGAGGCTGGGCTCAAGGCCGAGGCGGAGGGCTATGACGCGGTCTGCATCGACACGGTGAGCGATAGCGGCGTGGCGGCGCTGCGTTCGGAACTCACGATCCCGGTGATCGGCCCGGGGCGGGCCGCGATGCTCACGGCCATGATGCTGGGCAATCGCTTTTCGATCATCACGATGTGGGAGCATTGGCGACATCTCTACGACAAGACCCTGCGAGATCTGGGCCTTGCTCATGCCTGTGCCTCGATTCGCGCTGTGGACATCGCGCCCGACAACCTGTCGCTGATGGGCGGCAAGGAAGACGAGATATTTCCGGCTTTGGAAGCGCTGGCACGGGAGTGCATCGAGGCCGACCGCGCGGAGGTGATCATCCTTGGCTCCACGACGATGCACCAGTCCCATGCGTACTTGTCCAGCCGCCTTCCGGTCCCGGTCATCAACCCCGGGCCGCTCTCCTACAAGATCGCGGAAACCTTGCTCGGGCTGGGCCTGACCCATAGCCGGGCCGCGTACCCCGAAACCCGGGTATCGCGGCGGGACATGCTGCATGCGATGCTGGACGGAGTCGAAAATTTCAAACACTGACAGTGCGTTAGCGAGGCAGACCCGATCCATACCGCGGGAAGGCTCTGGACAGAGGCGCGGGCCATGGCGCAGAGTGCGTCCTCAGACCAAAAGGAGTGAAGACCATGAGTGTAAGAACTGTCCTGACCTTTGTGGATGGCTCACAGGGCGACGAGACCCGTCTCGCGCGCGCCTTCAAGGCGGCCCGGTCCTATGACGCTCATGCCACGATCGTCACCTTCGGGATTCTGCCCGAGATCGTGCCCGAACCCTATGCGGGCGTGGCGCCGCTGACGCTCGATGCCGAGTTTCGCAACCGAGCCATCACCGGGGCGGAGGACCTTGCCAAACAGGTGTCCGAACAAGCCGAGGCCGAGGGCATCCGCTATGATGTGCGCGCCCGGGTGTCGACACCGTCCTCGCTCGCGGAAGCCTTCGGGGCGCGGGCGCGGTTCGCGGACCTCGTGCTGCTCGATCACATCGCCTCCGAATCCGGGGACATCATGCGCCGCGCCGCCTTCGAGGGTGCGCTGTTTCAGGGTGACGCCGCAGTGTTGCTCTGCCCGCAAGAGACCGGTTTTGCATTCGAGAAGGTGATGATCGCGTGGGATGGCGGTAACGAAGCCCTGCGCGCGGTCCGGCGGGGTTTTCCGCTGATGTCCGCCGCGACCGAGGTCGAAATCGTGACCGTGGACGCCTCGGAATGGCAGGCCGCTTCTGCGGAAGATCTTGCGCAGATGCTGTCCCGGCACGATCTGTCGGTGTCGATCTTCAATGCCAGCTCGCGCGACAACTCCGAAGTCCAGACCCTGGCGCAGCGGCAGATCGAAACCGGCGCTGACCTGACCATTCTGGGCGGCTATGCCCATTCGCGGTTTCGCGAAGCGGTGTTCGGCGGGGTGACCGAGGACCTGCCCGCCGTGTCGCACACGCCGCTGCTGATGGCGCACTGACACCGGCCCACGGGCAAATCTGCCGGGCCGGTTGAGGGAGATCAAATGGCCCCGCCCCTTTCGCGTCTAGGGTTCCCTGGCATGAGGTGTCAGGGGAGAAACACCAATGACAGAAAGGCCGCAAGCGCTGCGCGCGAAACAACTCCGCCAGCGCTGTGATCCGGAGGCTCTGGGCGCCAGCGAATCGCACGACCCGAGCGGCGCAGGGCTGGTCGGTCAGGACCGCGCGCTTGAGGCCCTGCGCCTTGCCGTCGAGATTCGCCACGACGATTTCAATCTGTTCGTGCTCGGCCCGGAGGGTACCGGGCGTCACAAGACCGTCGAGCAGGTCCTCAAGGCCCATGCCGCGCGCCGCGACACGCCCTCCGATTGGGTCTATGTCAACAACTTCGACACACCGCACAAACCCACTGCGCTCAGGCTTGAGCCGGGCATGGCGAACCGGTTGAAGGCCGAAATGGACCGGGTGATCGACGATCTGGCGCAGGACTTGCCGGCACTCTTCGAATCCGACGACTACCAAACCCAGCGGCGCAGCATCGAGGAGGAGTTCAGCGCGCGCCACGAAAACGCGCTGGCCGACCTTGCCGAACGGGCGCGCGCCGAGAACATGGCGCTGATCCGCACGCCGATGGGGTTCATGGTAGCTGCAATGCGCGACGGTGAGGTGATCAAGGCCGATGCGTTCAAGACACTCCCCGAGGACGAACAGGCCGTCATCGAGGAAAAGGTCGAGCGGTATCAGGAAGAGCTTGCCGATGTGCTTCGCGAGGCCTCCAAGCTGGAGCGCGAACACCGCGCGCAAGTGGAGAGCCTGAACGCGGAGATGGCCGAGCGGGCGGTGTCGGACCGGATAGAAGCTGCCGAAGAGACGCTCGGCGCGAACAGTGAGATTGCCGGCCATCTTTCCCGGGTGCGCAAGGACATGATCGAAAACCCCGAACTCTTCCTGCAAGCCGCGTCCCGGCGCGAAGACGGCCCGTTTCCGGATGCGGTGGGCAAGATGCATCTGGATCCGGTCTTCCGACGCTACGTGGTCAACGTGATCGTCGCCTATGACCCGGCTGAGCCGCCTGCTGCGCCGGTTGTGGTGGAGGATTTGCCGACCATGGACCGCCTGTCGGGCCGAATCGAGCATGTCTCGCAGATGGGCTCACTGGTCACCGACTTCTCCCTCATCCGCGCCGGGGCGCTGCACCGCGCCAATGGCGGCTACCTGATGATCGACGCGCAGCGCATTCTGAGCGAGCCTTATGCGTGGGATGCTCTGAAGCGATGCCTCAAGAAGGGCTCGATCACCATCACCTCGCTTGCGGACCGGGTCAGCGTGTTCTCCACCGTCTCGCTGGAGCCCGAGCCGATCCCGCTCGATGTTCGGGTCGTGCTGATCGGGGACCGCCGCCTGCATGCGCTGCTCGTCCTGCTTGACCCCGAATTCTCGGAGCTGTTCAAGATTCAGGCCGATTTCGAAGGCACCGTGGAGCGCAGCCCGGAGACGCTCACGGCCCTCGCCGCGCAGTTGCGCGATTTTGCCCGGTCGCATGACCTTCTGCCGCTGTCCGCGACCGGCGCGGCGCGGCTGCTCGACGAGGCAACGCGGCGGGCCGAGGACGGGCGCAAGATCACGCTGCAGGTCCGCCAACTCACCGATCTGCTGCGCGAGGCCGAGCATTATGCGCGCCGGGACCGGCAGGACGCGGTGGGCGCAGACCAGATTGACCACGCCGTGCGTGAGCAGGAGCGGCGCGCGGCGCGCGTGCAGGACCGCGTCTACGAGGCCATCGCGCGGCATACCATCCTGATCGACACCGACGGCGCCAAGACCGGCCAGATCAACGGGTTGTCGGTGCTCGATACTGGCACCCACCGCTTCGGGCGGCCCTCCCGGATCACCGCTCGGGTGCGCATGGGCAGCGGAAAGCTGGTGGATATCGAGCGCGAAGTGGAACTTGGCGGCGCGCTGCACTCCAAGGGCGTGATGATCCTCGCGGGCTATCTCACCGCCACTTATGCGCTGGACACGCCGTTTTCAGTCCATGCCAGCCTCGTCTTCGAGCAAAGCTATGGCGGGGTTGACGGCGATAGCGCGTCCTGCGCCGAACTTGTCGCGCTGCTTTCGGCCTTGTCGGACAAGACGATCCGGCAGGATCATGCGATCACCGGATCGGTGAACCAGCTTGGCGATATGCAGGCCATCGGTGGGGTCAACGAGAAGATCGAAGGCTTCTTCGATATCTGCGCCGAGCGCGGTCTCACGGGCGCGCAAGGCGTGCTGATCCCGGCGTCGAATGTCGAACATCTGATGCTGCGGGACAGGGTCGTGGAAGCGGTGGAGACAGGGCGCTTCCGGGTCATCCCGATCCGCCATGTCGATGAGGCGCTGGAGGTTCTCACAGGCTGCCCGGCCGGAGCGCGCGATGAGACCGGAGCCTTTCCGGAGGGCAGCGTCAACGCAGCGGTCGAGGCGCGGCTGCGGGCCTTCGCGATGGACCGCAAGGCGTTCTCGGCGCGCATGGGCCCGCCCCAAACGGACGAGACACCATGACCGGCGTGCGGCACACCGAGCGTCACCTGCTGATCGCCGGCACGAACCTGCCCGATGTAGACGCCGCGCTGGCTGTCGCCCGGCTAATCCTCGAGCGCCTTCCCGCCGCACCGGCCGGTCTGCTCGTGGAGACGGATTTCGCGGAACTCGTGATCGGCACGCGGCAGCGCCTCATCGCGGTGAGCGGCCAATTGCGCGCCGTCCCGTCCTCCGAGGCTTGGAAGCGCACGGCCGGGCGCGACGCGCAGGCGCTGAAACGGCGCATCGCGGCGCTGGCAGCGGAGCGCTCGGCAGCTTGGCAGAGCGAGGTGGCGACAGGCGATCTGGTGGCCTGTGCGTGCGGCGCCGTAGTGGGCGAGGATATCCTCCTGCTCTGCCAACGGCCCTTGCTCCGGTTCGGCGGGCAGGTGCTGGTTCTGGGCGCGGCGCGCAGGCCGGACAGCGAGCCGGTTCTGGCCCTTGGCCGCGCGCTGGCGCAGGCCTCCGGGACGACCGTGTTCGAGATCGACCCGGGCCAGAAGGCGGGCCTTGCAGGCGTGCTGGATCAGGTGGACCGCAGGTCGGCCAGCACGATCCTGCTCGACTTGAGCCAGACCCCTCAGTTGAGCGAAGACGATTTGCGGCGGCTGGTCGCCGCGGCGCGGTGTCCGGTGGTGGTGATCGGGGCGAGCCGGATCAGGCGCGGGGATGCGCAGACAATCATCGACGCCACAGACCGCGATGCATGACAGGCCTGCGTGACGCGGCTTTGTTTGCGTGGGAGGCCGTGTGACGGGACCGCGTCAGTCCAACACCCTTTGGACAATCGGCGCTCCGTCCTCGATCCGCTCACCGGGATGGACCAGAACCTTGTCACCCTCGGACAGCCCTTTGGTGATTTGGGCGACGCGGTCATTGGTCCGGCCGATCTCGGCCCGGCGCAGGCGCGCGACGCCATCCTCGGCGACGAACACCGCCCATGTACCACCCTGTCGGAACAAGGCGCTCAGCGGGACCTGCAAAACATCCTCTGCCTGCCATTCCACGACCCGCAGGTAGACCGCGAAGCCATGCCCGAGCGAGGCGCGCGCGGCCTGCGGGGAGATCAGATCGAAAACGACATCCACGCGCTGTTCCTCGATACCGAGCGCCGAGACCTTCGTGTAGGCCGACGGCTCGATTTTGGCGACCCGCGCCTCCAGATCGCCCGGCCCGCCCCAGCGCTCGACCATGGCCGGCGCACCGACCGTCAGGCGCACCGCATCCGTGGACAGCACATCCGCGACGATTTCGAGATCGCCGGGCTTGCCGATGGAGAGCAGGGGCGTGCCCGCCGCGACCGGGCGTTCGCTGATCACCTCGACCCCGAGCACCTGCCCGCTGACCGGGGCAGTGATCTGCAAACAGCAATTCTCGGAGCGGGCGGCGTCGTCCTCGGGCTCGATCAGCGCGGCGCGCGCGCGGTCCAGAGCGCCCTTGGCCCGTTCGAGATTGGAGATCGCCGCCGCCTGCGCCGCCTGCCGCACCCCGAGGCTTTGCTCGGCGGTCTCCAGACGGGTCAGCGAGGCGACCCCGCGATCCACCAATTCCTTGGCCCGGCGATACTCGCTTTGCGCCAACTGCAACTCCTCCTCGGTCTGCCGCAACTGGCCCCGCGCCATGTAGAGCCCTGCTTCGGCCTCACGCACGGCAGCTTCGGCCTGTACCCGGCTGCGCGGATCGAGCGGGTCGGAGGCGGCCGGGTCGATCACGGCAACCACGGTCTCGCCTGCGGTAACCGCATCGCCCACCCGCACCGGGGAGCGGCGCGCCACACCCCGGATCGGGGCGGCGACCTCATAGATTTCGGCGATCCGGGTCTCGCCCTCCACATCCACAGTGACCTGCATCGGCGCGCGCGACACCTCGGCCAGATCCACCGGCACGGGCTCGGTCCGGAAGGCGAGAAGGCTGAGCAGCCCCGCCGACAGAAGCCCAACCGCAATGACTATACCATGTCTCGTTTTCACGGGCTGTCCTCACTCACGTGTTTTCATCACTTGCACCAGATCAAGCCGGTCCAGACGCCGCCGGACGATCAGCGACGAGACCAGTGCGGCGGCCAGAACCACGAGACTGGCCTGCGCGAACCCGGCCACCGGCAGCACCAGCGGAATCTCGTAGAGATCGCTCGCCGAGCCGTCCGCCAGCGCTTTGGAAATCCCCGCGCCGAGCAGCCAGCCCAGCGGTTGCGCCAGCAGCGCCAGCAGCATCGTCTCGCCGATCAAGATGAACGACACCTCGCCGCGTGAAAAGCCGAGGATGCGCAGGCTGGCAAGCTCCCGCGCCCGCTCCGAAAGCTGGATGCGTGCGCCGTTATAGGCGACGCCCACGGTGATCAGCAGTCCGACAATCAGGTAGATCGTGGTCATGATATCCACGTTCTGGCGGATGGTGTCCTGAAACGCGCCTTGCATCTTGTGGGTTTCGATCAGCCCGGTCAGCTCCGGCGTGTCCTTCAGAACCTGATGCAGGCGCGGCAAGGCCGATGCGTCGATTTGCAGATTGGCCACAGAGATTTGCGGCGCCTGCCGCAAAAGGCGGCTCAGCGTTTCGAGATCCATGTAAGCCCCGAGCCCGATATATTGCGTGACCAGCCCGGCCACGGGAATGAAATGGGTTTCATCAATGCCGCCGCGAAACTCGGCCTCGACGATATCGCCCGGGCGCACGCCAAGATGATCCGCAAGGCGCTGCGACAGCAGCAGCCCGCGCACCGGCGGGTCAACCACCTGCCCGTCCATCGCGATGATCCGGGTCAGATCGGCCCCGGGCCGGCGTGCTTCGATGGCAACGACCTTCTCCCGATGGCCATGGCGCAGCACGGCAGGCTGGAATTTCTGCCCTTCGGCACGCAGCACGCCGGGCAAACTGGCCACTTCCGCCAGCGCGGTTTCGGGGATGTCGGGATCGAAGAGCAACATTGCATCCTGACGGCTCGACCGGTCGAAGGTCGTCGCGACCAACTCGTCGAGGGCGGCGGGGAAAAAGCTGGTGGCGACCATCACCGCCACCGCGAGCGCCAGCCCGAGCGCGGTCATCGCCGAGCGCAGCGGCCATCTGAGTACGCTGCGCAGGATCATAACCAAAGGCTGCGACAGCCGCGCCGCCGTCATGGCCCGGTCGAGCAGCGACCGTTTGAAGCGGGGCGGCGCGGGCGGGGCCATCGCCACGGCAGGCGGCAGGCGCGCGGCCCTCAGCGCACTGCGCGCCGCGCCAAGCGCCGCGCTGGCGACCGCGAGCAGACCCGAAAGCGCATAGGCGCTATAGCTCAGATTGTAGATCAGGTAGGGAAAGTCGAAGAACTGCGCGTAGAGCCGCGCCAGCGCCCGCGCGAGCCATGTGCCCACACCCCAGCCGATCACAGTCCCCGCCACCGCGATCAGCACCGCAAGCAGCAGGTAATGCACGCAAATCTCCACATCCGAATAGCCAACCGCTTTCAAAAGCCCGATCTCGCTGCGCTCCAGCGCGATGATCCGGCTGATCACCATCGCGACCAGAAAGGCGGAGATCCCGTAGAAGATCGGCGGCAGGATCATCGCGCTGGTCCTCAACTGCACAAGCTCGGAGTCGATGAAACTGTTCGATAGCTGCGTATCGCGGCCATAGGCACCGAACCCGCCATAGGGATCAAGCAGATCGTCGAGCCGGTCCTTGACCTCGTCTTCACGCGCGCCGCGCGACAGTGCGAGGGTCACGTTGTTGAACGCGCCTTCCATGTCGAACGCGGCGGCAACGGCCGTCTGCGGCATCCAGATCACACCGAAGGTCTCGTTGTCGGGCAGCAAGGCACCCGGGCCGATCGTGTAGATGAATTCGGGCGACAGGACCGTGCCTGTCACCGTCAGGGCGCGGCGAAACCCGTTGAGATTGGCGCGCAAGGTATCGCCAGGCCACAGGCCATTGGCCTCCGCAAAAGTCGCGTTCACGACGATTTCATCCGGCGCGTCGGGCAATGGCATCCGGCCGGTCTGCAACTCCGGCAGGTTCAGGCGCGGCTCCATGCCCGGCGGCAGGGACAGGATGCGCCCGGTGACCGTCGCCTGCTGGCCCGGCACATCGAGCACCGCAAGCCGCGAGATCCGCGCATCCGCCGCGCGCACCCCTTCGATGCGCCGGATTTCCTGCATCAGCCAAAGCGGCGCGCGGCTGGCCTCGGCAAAGACATCGGCAAAGCGGTTGCGCTCATAATAGGCCCGGCGGGTTTCCTCCAGCGACACGAAGGTGCCGAAGGTCGTCAGCAGGATCGCCACACCGCAAGCAAGCACCAGCGCGATGGCCACCGCCTGCGCCCAGAGACGCCGGAAATCCCGCAGCAGCTTGATATCGAGCGCGTTCATCGCAGCCCTCACCAACTGATCTCGGCGGGCGCAAGCCGGGTGTCGTTTTCCTCAACCCGGTCGATGCGCCCGTCGAGGAAATACACCACCCGATGCGCCATCTGCCGGATCGCCGCGTTATGGGTGATCACCGCCGTGCTGGTGCCGAGCCGGTCATTGACGTCGCGAAGCACCTCCAGAACCTGCACTCCGGTCTTGCTGTCGAGCGCCCCGGTGGGCTCATCGCAGAGCAACACCTCGGGCCGCTTGGCGACGGCGCGGGCGATGGCGACGCGCTGTTGCTCGCCGCCCGACATCTCCGCCGGGAAGTGATCGAGCCGGTGCGTCAGCCCGACCAGCGCCAGCGCGTCCTCGGCGGGCATCGGATCGCGGGCGACGTCGGTGACCAGCTGAACGTTTTCGCGGGCGGTCAGGCTGGCCACGAGATTGTAGAACTGGAACACGAACCCCACGTGATCCCGCCGATATTTCGTGAGGGCGCGGTCCTTGAGCGAGGTGAGTTCCAGATCGCGAAACCAGACCCGGCCCGACGAAGCGTGATCGAGCCCGCCCAGAATGTTGAGCAAGGTCGATTTGCCACTGCCCGAAGGTCCCAGCAACACCGCCAACTCGCCCGCGTAGAGCTCAAGGTCCACGTCTTCGAGCGCCCGCACCTTCAAGGCGCCGGTGTCATAGATCTTGGTCAGGCCCTCTGTGCGGAACACTGCGCCCATCTGGATCTCCTTTTTCGAGGCCCGGTATACCGGCAAATCGGGCCCGCTCCTTGATACGCGTCAATGCACGAGCGCTGAGGGACAGGGGTCATGCACTCTTGGCCCATACCCGCATCTGCGGTAGCTCTGTGCGCATGGCCCAACTCCTGATCGTGTATCACTCCAAGACCGGCGGATCCCGGCAAATGGCCGAAGCGGCGGCAGAGGCAGCACGCGGCGAGGTCGACACCGTCCTGACGACTGCGCAGGACGCCGGGCCGGACGCTCTTCTGGCCGCCGATGGCTACATCTTTTGCGCACCCGAAAACCTCGCGGCGATTGCCGGGCTGATGAAGGATTTCTATGACCGCTGCTATTACCCGGTCCTCGGCCGTATCGAGGGGCGGCCTTACGCGCAGATGGTCTGCGCGGGTTCGGATGGTGAAAACGCCGCCCGGCAGACCGCGCGCATTGCCCAAGGATGGCGGCTCCGGGAGGTTCAGCCGCCGCTGATCGTCTGCACCCATGCCCAGAGCCCGGAGGCGATCCTCGCTCCGAAGACCATTCCGGAGAACGACCTCGAAAAATGCCGCGAGATGGGTGCCGCCTTGGGAGCCGGATTGAGCCTCGGGGTGTTTTGACAGGCCCGGACAGGATCGGCATCTGTGAGAGGCGCTTACAGCCCATGGGTGCGCAACGCGGAGCGCAAGAGAGGTGCCATGACACAGTCTGAGACCAACGCGGCCCAAGCCGCCGCCTATTACGACGCCGAGGATGTGGCGCGTTTCTACCGGCTCTGCTGGGGAGGCGCCGACATTCATATCGGGCGCTATCAGACGGGCGCCGAAACGGTTGCCGAGGCCTCGCAGGCGATGACGCGCCACCTGCTCTGCTTGGCGGGGCTGACAGCGGGGGACCGGGTTCTCGACATCGCCTGCGGCTATGGCGGCACGCTCCGGGCGCTTGCGCGGCTGGGCTGCGCGCCCGCCGGGATCGACATCTCGCAGGTTTGCGTGGACGAGGCCCGGCGGGCCAATATCACGGCGGGTCTCGGGGACCGGATCACGGTCCGCAAAGGCGATTTTCATGATATCGACAGCCCCGATGCGGCGTGGGACGCGTGCGTCTGTCAGGAATCGATCATTCATTCCACCGACCGCCCCCGCGTGGTCTCGGAGGTCTTTCGCGTCCTGCGCCCCGGCGGTGTCTTCGCCTTTTCCGACATACTGACAGCGCCGGACGCCGATCTTGCCGTCGTCGATGCCGCCTTCGCGCGTCTCGGCGTCCGGGGCGGGGCCACGCCGGCGGACTACCGCCGCATGACCGAAGCTGCCGGGTTCGAGATCCTCCATGCCGAGGAACGGCACGCGGATATCAAGGCGCATTATGCGAAGCTGGCAACGCAGCTTGAAACGCCCCCGCCCGGGCTATGCGCCGAGGCCGTGGACAGGCTGAAAAGCAGCATCGCGCACTGGCAAACGGCCTTGGCGGGCGAACACATCACATGGGCCTGTTTCGTGGCCCGAAAGCCGGGGCAAGGGTGAGGCAAGCCCCCGTCAGTAGAAGCCGATTTCCCTGACATCGACCTGTGCCTCATGGTCCCGGCCATAGGCCACCACGGCAACCGATGAGAGGCCCTCCGCGCGCGGCACAGCGCGCAGAAGCCGCCCGGAGCGGTTGAACGCCGTCAAGGGCAGGCGTACTTCAGACCAGTCTTGCGTCACGTCGAACCCCGCCTGATAGTATTGCCACGGCAGGATCGTGCCGCCCGTGCGCAGATGCACGAAATAGCGCTGATCGTTGCCGCGCACGACAAGGCGCACGCCCGTGACCCCGTCCGGCGCGCCCTCGGGAAGCTCCATCCGCATCTGGATGAACCCGCCGTTGTTGGCTGTGCTGACGGTGCCGGTCATCCGCGCATAGCTCTCGCCCGTGTCGGTGCGGAACGTGACCTGCCCCGACGACACGCCGCCCATCACGGTATCGGAAAAGAATCGCCAGCGATCTTGTGCCTGCATCTCGAAGCGGTCCAGCGTGAGGTCTTCGGCCATGGCGGGCAGGGGCAACAGGAGGAAAATTGCGAGCAGCCGCTTGAAGGCCGTCATCTGGGGAAAACGCATCATAGATCCTTTCGGACTCTGATATAAGCGCGCGCGGCCCTCATGCAATCGCGCCCAGAATTTCCTGCGCGGCCTGCTCTCCCGTCGCCAGCGCGCCCTCGATCAGCCCGGGGCTGACCGTGGCAGCTTCGGAAACTGCGAAGCGGACACGCCCACCGAGATGCGGGGCCCGGACACAGTCCGGCCCAATCTCGGGATGGACCGGCGTCTCCGCCAGATCTCGCGGCGTGGCGATGCCCGGATCGCTGGCCCAGTCCTGCACAACCAGTTGCACCGGCTGCGCCGCTTCGGGGCCGAAACAGGCGGCGACTTGCGCCAGAATGGCCTGCCGCAACCGGTCCGGGTTCTCTTGGCGCACCTCCGCAGGCCA
This sequence comes from uncultured Aliishimia sp., assembly GCA_965656085.1. GTDB lineage: Bacteria > Pseudomonadota > Alphaproteobacteria > Rhodobacterales > Rhodobacteraceae > Aliishimia. Next base: position 19,775 of record CBFHJA010000022.1, read on the forward strand.
GCCCACGAAGCCAAAGATCGCCGCGGGCGTGCCACCGGGTCCGCAATGGTCATGCGCCTCCACGAGGGGACCGGTCCGGCTTGCAATCCGCCCCGACAGCCCCGCATCGCGCCAGAACGGGCGGTCATAGAGCAGCACTGCCTTGGCATGGGTGCTCATCCATGTCGGGCTTTGCCGCAGCGCCTCCAGCAGCGCCGGGCTGGCCCATGGCATCTCCAGCGTCGCCCCGGCCACGCGCAGCGGCACCGCCACAAGCACCCGATCCGCTGTCACCTCTTCGCCGGAGGCCAACGCCACGCGGACGCGATCCGCACCGTCCTCCCTGATCCCGGCCACCGGCGCCGACAGGCGTACACGGGACGGCTCCACCTGCCGCGCCATCGCCCCCACAAGCCCGGTCGGCCCGCCCTTGATCCGCACCATGCCGTCCTGCCCAGGCAGAGGCTGGCGCAGCGGTTCGGGACCATAGCCAAGAATAACCGCATCGCCGTCGTTGAACTGCGGATAGGTCTCAAGGCCAAGATCGCGCAGCAACCGCGCCACCACGGGCTGATAGGACGGCCAGACCCAAGTCGGGCCGAGATCGGCCAGCACCGCGCCCGTCCCCGGCGCGCGCAGGGCATGGATACGGCCCCCGATCCGGTCCCCGGCCTCCATGACGTGCACATCCACCCCGGCTGCGCGCAACGTCGCCGCAGCGGTCAGCCCCGCCAATCCGGCCCCAATGACAATGATTTTCAAGACGCGCCCCCGCAATCCGCGATCAACCCGCCGCGATATTCCCCGCCGCACCGCCTTCGAACAGCGCCTCGACCTCCGCAGCGCGGTTGGCAAGGATCTGACGTTGGTTCAGATAGGCCTTGTCGGTGATCTCCCCGGCATCGGGATCGGGCGGGGCGAGCAGGAACCGCGCCTGTGCGGCAAAGCGGGACGAGCCGCCGCCTTCCGCGCGGAGCTTCGCCAGCCCCTCCGCGATATGCGCCCGCACCGGCTCTGCGGCCAGAACGTCGGCCATTGGCGCGTCGTCCTCAAGGCCTGCAGAGGCACGGCACGCCGCCTCGTTGGGGATGAGCAGAAACCCCGCCGCGTCGCGATCATGTCCGGCCACCACGATATCCTGCACCAGCGGTGCGAGCGCATCGATGCCGCGCAGGCGCAGATCGCCCACATGGACCCATGTCCCGGAGGCCAGCTTGAAATCCTCCGAGACGCGCCCGTCAAAGCACAGTCCCTTGGCCGGATCGTCCGGGTCCGCGAAGCGCGCCGCATCTCCGATGCTGTAGAACCCGTCCGCGTCGAAGGCCTCAAGGGTCTTTTCTGGGTTGCGGAAATAGCCCGGCGTGATGCTCGGCCCCTTGACCCAGACCTCCTGCTTGCCCGCGTTTGGCGTGAGCTTCAGCGTCACCCCCGGCACGGGCAGGCCAATATTGGACGCCTCGGGCGTGGGGAACTGCCGATGCGTGGCGAGCGGCGCCGTCTCGGTCGAGCCCCATGCGCCGACAAAGGGCAACACCGTGCCGTCATGCGCCAGCGACATTTCGCGGAACCGGGTCTGGATGCCCTCGGGCAGCGCCGCACCCGCGTTCATCGCAAGGTCCATCCCGAAGAACAGCTCACGGAATTCGGCGTCCTCGGCCACCGCATCGGCGAGCATGGCAAAGCCGCGCGGCACGTTGAGTGCCATCGTCGGGCGGATCTCCTTGAAGTTGGCGATGGTCTTGCCGATCAGCGGCGGCGCGGGTTTGCCGTCGTCGATATACATCGACCCGCCATTGCGCAGGACCATGTTCATGCAGAAATTCGCCCCGAACGTGTGGCTCCATGGCAGCCAGTCCACGAGCACCGGCGGGCGGTCCTTGAGGAAGGTCCAGACCTCGCGATGAGCTTCCTGATTTGCGGTCAACATGCGTTGCGTGTTGATCACCGCCTTCGGAGTGCCGGTCGAGCCCGAGGTGAACAGCAGCTTCGCGATGGTGTCCGGAGTGACCTGCGCAAAAGCGGCCTCCACCGCCTCCGCCGCGCCGGGATCGCGCGCGGCCTCGAACACCTGCACGCCGCGCCCGGCACTGTCACGGGAGGCGAGGATGACGCCGCCATGGGCCGGGGCAATCGTGTCCAGCGCCGCACCATAGGGGCCGGTATCGGAGACAAACACCACCGCCGGATCGAGCAGCCGCACCATCTCCGTCAGTTTGGCGTGGTCCTTCGACATCAGCGAATAGGCCGTCGAGACCACCGCGATCGGCACGCCCACCTGCATCGCGGCGAGGCACAGAATGCCAAGATCGACGGAGTTCTCCGACAGCGCCAGCACCGGGCGCTCCGGCGAGGCCTCCGTGGACAAGAGCCACCCCGCGACCTCGCGCACCTCCTGCAAGGCCGCGCCATAGCTCAGCCGACGCCAGCCCGCGCCCTCGCGCTCCGCAAAGAGCACCCGGTCCGGGGCCTCCTGCGCCCAGCGGACCAGCCAATCGCCGACACAGCGCGCGGGCTCCGGCAAGGGGGTCGGGCTGGTCAGGATCACGTTGCCGGCGGCATCCGTGTCGGTGGTGACGCGCGCGGGCGCGAACAAGGCCGCGTAACGATCCAATGTCGACATGGAGCCCTCGCCTTTCTGTTAATGGGTAACCGTTAGCCTAGCCATGCCACCGCCGCTTCTGCAAGCACGCAGCGCGCCGCGCGAGGCTGCCGGTCCCGTTCTCCTCCAGGGCGAATCAGTACCTTCAGGTATTGACATTGTGAAGCCCCTTCCGCCATCTGGGCTGCACGAGCCCACGCCCCTCAGTCAGGACCCCGCGCATGGACACCGCCGCCCGCCTCGCCGCTCTGAAAGCCCGCATGGTGCTCCCGGCGATCTGCGCGCCGATGTTCCTCGTCACTGGCCCCGAGATGGTGATCGCGGCCTGCCATGCGGGGATCATGGGCGCGTTCCCGGCCACGAATGCGCGCACCACCGAGGATTTGCGCCGCTGGCTCATCGAGATTTCCGCCGCCGTTCAGCCGGATCACGGACCTTGGGCGCTCAACATGATCACCCATTCCAGCTATGGTCGCTTCGACGAAGAACTTGCGCTCGTAGAGGAATTCCAGCCCAGTCTCGTGATCACCGCGCTTGGCGGCCCGCACAGGGTGACAGAACAGGTCCATCGCTATGGCGGTCTCGTCTTCGCCGATGTGAACTCCCCCGCCTATGCGCGCAAGGCTGTGGAGAAGGGCGCGGACGGGCTCGTGCTGGTGTGTTCCGGCGCCGGGGGCCACACGGGCGAATACGCCATGATGCCCTTCATCGACGAGGTGCGGTCCTTCTTCGACGGCCCGCTGATCGTCGGCGGCGGCCTCAGCACCGGGCGGGCGATCCGCGCTGCCGAGGTGCTGGGCGCGGATTTCGCCTATCTCGGCACGCGGTTTCTGGCCACACGCGAGAGCATGATCGAAGAGGCCTACCGCCAGATGGTGCTGGAGAGCGGCATGGAAGACCTCGTGGCCTCCCGCGCGATCACCGGCGCGCTTGGCAACTGGATGCGCGCGAGCGTCGAGGCGGCAGGGCTGTCGATAGAGGATATGGGCCGCGCCGCGAAGCTGGATTTCTCGTCGGACATGCATGACGGCGCGAAGGCGTGGAAGCATGTCTGGAGCGCCGGGCAGGGCGTGGGCGCGGTATCGAAACCGGAGACCGTCGCGGATGTGGTCGCGGCATTGCAGGCGGATTATGCAGAGGCGCGATGACGCGATGGCACTGGCATAAACGGCGCTCAGCCCTCGCCCGGCGAGCGGGTCAGCATCGCGATGACCTCCTCGACCAGCGGGCCGGTGCCGGCCTCGCGCTCCAACGTCTGACGCAACACCGAGTCGCCCATCATGATCGCGTAGGCGATGTAGGCGCGCCGCCGCGCCAGCGCGGGCTCCAGCCCGTGCGCAGTGAGCAGCCCCTCGAAATAGGCAAGCCGGGTCTCATCCACCTCCCGCACCGCCGCCCGCGCCTGCGCATCGCGGCGGCCCCAATCGCGCACGGAGTCCTCGATGCGGGCCGCATCCGCCGATCTGGGGCGGCGGGTCAACTCGAAGAGACCCCGAAGCCGGGCTGTCGCGTCACCGGTGCGTCCGCTCAGACGTTCGATGATATTCGTCGTCGCCCGCTCCCGCCAGCGCGTCAGAAGCGCGGCAAGAAGCTCCGGACGCCCCTTGAAATGCCAGTAGAAACTGCCCTTGGTCACCCCAAGCCGCTTGCACAAGGCATCAATGCGAATACCCCGCACGTTCTCGTTCACGAGAATATCGGTCGCCGCATCAACCCAATCGCCATCCGTGAGCGGCGTTTTCTTGAAGCGCTGCGTCGGCGCGCGTTTGCGCCCGGGGGGGTCGGGGGTGGCGGCGCTGCCGCTCTCGGCTTCGGTCATGACGCTGAGCATAGGACAACAATCGGCCCGGGAAAACGCCTGACCGCGCCCGGCCCCTGCAACGGAAAGGTGTTTCCATGACAATCTCCGCTGAAGAACAAGGCATCATCCGCCGGATACTCGACCACACCGAGGCGGGCAGCACCGACATGCTGGACGCGGTGATGCACAACCCGGTGAGCAACTACACCTGCCCGGACAAGCTGAAGCAGGAAATGGACACGCTGTTCCGCACCTTCCCGCTGATCCTTGGGCATAGCTCGGACCTGGCAGAGCCGGGCGACTTCCTGACCCATGATACAACGGGCGTGCCGATCCTCATCACCCGCACCCGCGAGGGCACGGTCAAAGCCTTCCTCAACGTGTGCCGCCACCGCGGCGCGCGGCTCGAAGACAGGCCCTGCGGCAAGGCCCGCACCTTCTCCTGCCCCTACCACGCTTGGACCTATGATCTCGACGGGCGCTTGCGCGGCATGCCGCAACCGCAAGGCTTCGAGGGCGTGGACCGGGACGAGATCGCCTTGGTCGAACTCCCGGCCTTCGAGCGCTTCGGCCTGATCTGGGTGCGGCCCTCAGCAGGCGACGCCCCGCTCGATATCGACGCGTGGCTCGCCCCGATGGCCGAACAGCTTGGCGGGCTCGATCTGGACGGCCATGTCGTCTACAAGAAATGGTCCCTGCCCAGGAATATGAGCTGGCGTCTGGCGCTGGAGGGCTTTCAGGAATGCTACCATTTCTGCGCCGCCCACAAGCACACCGCCTGCGCGGGCTATCTCGACAATCAAAGCGTTTTCCTCAACCAGTACCCGCATGTGCGCCACTCGGTGCCGCTGCCGAAGATCGAAGAGCTGCGCGGCAAAGACCCGGAGACATGGGACTACCGCTCCTATTTCATGACCCAGAACTACCTCTTCCCGGCGAATTTCGTTCAGGTCATGACCGATCATGTCTATGTCCACACGATCATTCCGACCGGGCCGGGCACCTGCGAGTTTCAGTGCATGATGCTGATCCCCGAAGCGCCGCAGACCGAGAAGGCGGAGGGATACTGGGCGAAGAACTACAAGGTGATCCGCACCGTGTTCGAAGAGGATTTCGTGATTGGCGAAAACATCCAGAAGGGTCTGAATACCGGCGCGAACGAGCATTTCGTCTTCGGCAAATACGAGGTCGGCCTGCATCTGGGCCAGACCGCCATCGACGACGCGCTGGCGGGCCGCCTCACGGCCTGATGCCGCACAACGCGTAGGGTGGGCAATCTGCCCACCACGCCACAAAGCCACCGCGCCAAGGTGGGCAATCTGCCCACCAAACCGCCACCGTTTCAAAGACCACGCGCGGTCCCGTCAAACACACCACACATCTCGCCGCGCAAGCGGCCCAGATCGTCATCCACCGACACGGACGGATCGCAGACGAAACTGTCCAGCACTTCGATCCGCACGGTTCCGGGCTTCGGAATGGTCCGGCCCTTGGGCAACAGCGGGCCCGAGCCGCAGATCACGATGGGGCGGATCGTCCGCCCGGTGTCACGCGCGGCCAGAATGGCGCCAGGCTTGAAGGCACCCAGAGTGTCACCGCCCGTGCGTGTGCCTTCAACGAAGAGCACCGCCGAGCGCCGGGCCGGCATTGCGCGGATCGCGTCGGTGAGCGTGCCGAGCGCATGGCTTCCTTGCTTGCGGTCGATCTCCACGAGCCCGGCCCGGCGAAACCCGCGCGACAGGAAGCCGGAGTCAAAAAGTTCCTTCTTGGCCGCGAAGGTGAACCACTTTTCATCCGGGATCGTGTCCATCAGCGTGAACCCGTCAAGATGCGAGCGGTGATTGACCACGATGATACTGCCCGTGTCCGCCGCGATGGCCGCGCGGGCCGCCGGGCTGATCTCGGTCTTGACGTCGAGCATCCAGAGCATCCGCGAGCAGGCGCGCTTGACCTTGCGCCAGTACCAGCCGCGAAAGCCGGGCCGCTCGGGCAGGCGTGAGGCGATGCCCGCAATGAAACCGAAATAGATGGGAGCGACCACACAGAGCAGGCCGAGTTTGATCACGCGCATCAGGCCGACTGCCTGCGGTGCGGGGCTTGGCGTTCCATATGTCCTCGAATGTTTGCGCGCTGTGCAGGCACAAAGCCGTGACGGCTGCCGCCAAGTCAATGCCTAACTCATCCCTGCGACATTTGCGGAAGCCGTCCCGGATGTCTGCCGCGCGCGAAACGGCCCGCTCTGCGCTGGGATATTGACGGGCCGTGACGCGCTGGGCCTCCGGACTTGGGGCGGGGCAAAAGTTAACAGCGCCCCACCGTGCGGTGGGTTAACAAGGTGTGACCGCAGCGTGCGTATGTACAGAGTATGTACAGCGTATGTACGCCGAGCCATACGCCGGTTTTTCCATGAAACGCAGGGGTTAACAGGCCTCAGAGCGGGTTTGACGCAAATTCGTATGGCACCCGGTTTCGGATCGGTTAATCTGCACCGTCGAGGGTTAACAAGGAGCCGTGCCCATGCCCGAACTGCCCGAGGTCGAAACCGTCCGGCGCGGCCTTGCGCCCGTCATGGAGGGGACGGTGATCGCGCGGGCCGAGGTGCGCCGCCCCGATCTGCGCTGGCCCTTTCCCCCGCGCATGGCCGAGCGCCTGACGGGGCAGCGCGTGTTGCGGCTGCGACGGCGTTCGAAATACATTCTGGCCGATCTAAGCTCTTCGGAAACCTTGCTGATTCACCTTGGCATGTCAGGCCGGATGCTGGTCTCCGGCGACCCCTTGGGCCTGTTCGTGCATGACCATCCCGCCCCGGAGAAACACGACCATGTGGTGCTGCACATGGACAATGGCGCGCGCATCACCTTCAACGACCCGCGCCGGTTCGGGGCGATGGATCTGATGGACACCGCCAACGCCGAGCGCCACAAACTTCTCGCGGTGCTGGGGCCAGAGCCCTTGGGAAACGCCTTTCACGAGGCGGTTCTGGTGGCGGCCTTCCGGGCCCGGAACACGCCCGTGAAGGCCGCGCTGCTGGACCAGAGAATCGTCGCCGGCCTCGGCAATATCTACGTCTGCGAAACCCTCTTCCGCGCCGGCATTTCCCCCAAAAGAAAGGTCAAAAACATCGCAGCAAAACGGGTCGCCACGCTGGTGCCGATCATCCGTGATGTGCTCTCTGACGCCATCGAGGCGGGCGGCTCAAGCTTGCGCGATTTCCGCCAAGCCGATGGAGAGCTTGGATATTTTCAGCACAGCTTCGATGTCTATGGCCGCGAGGGACAGCCCTGCAAGCGGGAGGAATGCGGCGGGACCGTCGGCCGGATCGTGCAATCGGGCCGGTCAAGCTTCTACTGTAACAAGTGCCAAAGATAGCTTGAAACACGCGCCACAGATGGTAAGCACTCAAGACTTTAGACAACCACGAAAGCGCTCTCTCATGGCTTATGAGACGATCATCGTCGAAGTTGAAGACCACGTCGCCCTCGTAAAACTCAACCGGCCCGACGCGCTCAATGCGCTGAATCAGCAATTGCTCGGTGAGTTGATGGAGGCGCTGGAAGCGGCGGACAAGAACGACTCCGTCCGCTGCATCGTGCTCACCGGCTCGGAGAAAGCCTTCGCCGCCGGGGCCGACATCAAGGAAATGTCCGAGATGACCTTTGCCCAGGTGAACGAGGTGAATCTCTTCGCTGATTTCGGCAATCGCATCGTGCAAATCCGCAAGCCGATCATCGCGGCGGTGTCGGGCTACGCGCTTGGCGGAGGGTGCGAACTCGCGATGGCCTGCGATTTCATCATTTGTTCGGAAAGCGCCAAGTTCGGCCAGCCGGAGATCAATCTCGGGGTGATCGCGGGCATGGGCGGCTCGCAGCGCCTGACCCGCTTTGTCGGCAAGGCCAAGTCCATGGATATGAACCTCACGGGCCGCTTCATGGATGCCGAGGAAGCCGAGCGCTCCGGTCTGGTGAGCCGCGTGGTGCCGGGCAAGAAACTGATGGAAGAAACCATGGGTGCGGCGCAGAAAATCGCCGAGAAATCCCTGATCGCCGCGCGCATGGCCAAGGAGGCCGTGAACCGCAGTTACGAGGTGCCGCTCTCCGAAGGGCTCTTGATGGAACGGCGCCTGTTCCACTCGCTGTTCGCCACCGAGGACCAGAGCGAGGGCATGGAAGCCTTCATGGACAAACGCACAGCGCAGTTCCGCGACAGGTAAGCCAGCGTCAAAGAATCGCTTGAAACACACCGGGCCGTGGCGTAAACGGCCGGCCAGACATGCGCGTGATGCCCGCTTAGGCAAGAGTGTTCCGGCCCGAAAGACCGGCTGCCCTTGGGTATTACGTTTGAATTTTGAACACCGAAGGCAAGGACCCTCTCAAAATGGCAAACTCCCCCCAGTCGAAGAAGCGCGCGCGCCAGAACGAAAAGCGTTTCGCAGTGAACAAACAGCGCCGCTCGCGCATCCGCACATTCCTGCGCAAGGTCGAAGAAGCGATCGCATCCGGCGACAAGGATGCTGCTACCGCAGCCCTGCGCGCGGCCCAGCCCGAACTGATGCGCGGCGTGACCAAAGGGGTGTATCATAAAAACACCGCCGCCCGGAAAATGTCCCGTCTGAGCGCGCGGGTCAAATCGATCGGCTGATCGACCCCAGAAAGCTGAATTTTCGAAAGGCGCTGCTTCATTGCGGCGCCTTTTTTGTTTCAATCGCTTAGGCCCGGGCGAGAGATTCTTTGTCAGATTTATGACTGTCAAGGTTAGAGTCTTGTTGATGGGCCAACGTCCAAGTTGGTACTTCTATAGAGCGACTCGGGACAATCCGGAGTTGCGACGGGGGACAGGGTCACAACAGGGTAGCGACTGCCGTTACTGCCATCCCTGAGGTGACATTGTCGTTCGAGAGACTGCCCTCTCGAACACTTCTGCTGCTATGCGTGCTGCCGCGCGATTGTAGTCCTGTCAGAGCAAAAATGCGCGTCGGGCGCTGTGGATCAACGGTGGCAAGACCGTGTGAAACGCACCCAACGTGTCTTGAAGAGTCCGAAGCGGGGCACCGCGCCACAGATGTGGCGTGCAGATACTTCTGTGCCGGACGACAAAGTCCGGGCTGTGGAAAACAGTCCGAAGTATGAGGGAACACGGGGCTATAATGACTCAAGAACAATGGGGCGAACTCAGACAGCGTCTGCGCAAGACAGTCGGTCAGAACAACTACACAACCTGGATCGAGCCGCTGAAATTTCATGACTTGCAAGACGGAGTGGCGATTTTCGACGTACCGACGACCTTTCTCGGAAATTACGTCTCACAGAACTTCGCAGATCTCATTTTGCATGAACTCAACAATGGTTCCGCGGATGTGCGCCGTCTGAGCTTCAAGGTTGTGGCCAATTCCGATGTGAAGCCCGCGCCGGGAAAATCCCAAGCCACCCCGCGCAAGGCCGCCTCCGCGATGAACGCCGCCGCGCTCGACAGCCGCTTCACCTTCGACACCTTCGTCGTCGGCAAGCCCAACGAACTGGCCCATGCCGCTGCCAAGCGCGTCGCGGAAGGCGGGCCAGTCACCTTCAACCCGCTCTTTCTCTATGGCGGGGTCGGCCTTGGCAAAACGCACCTGATGCACGCCATCGCGTGGGAGCTTCAGTCCCGCAAGCCAGAGCTCAACGTGCTCTACCTGTCCGCCGAGCAGTTCATGTACCGCTTCGTGCAGGCGCTGCGCGATCGCAAGATGATGGACTTCAAGGAAATCTTCCGCTCGGTCGATGTGCTCATGGTCGACGACGTGCAGTTCATCGCGGGCAAGGACGGAACACAGGAGGAGTTCTTTCACACGTTCAACGCGCTCGTGGACCAGAACAAGCAGATCATCATCTCCGCCGACCGCTCTCCGAGCGAGATCGCCGGGATGGAAGAGCGCGTGAAGTCGCGTCTGCAATGCGGCCTCGTGGTGGATTTGCATCCGACCGACTACGAATTGCGCCTCGGCATCCTGCAATCCAAGGTCGAGCAGCAGCGCCAGACCTACCCGGACCTCAAGCTCGACAGCGGTATTCTGGAGTTCCTCGCGCATCGGATCAGCACCAATGTCCGTGTGCTCGAAGGCGCCCTCACTCGGCTCTTCGCCTTCGCCTCGCTCGTTGGGCGCGAGATCACCATGGACCTGACCACCGACTGCCTCGCAGATGTCCTGCGCGCCTCGGAGCGCAAGATCACCGTGGAAGAAATCCAGCGCAAGGTCTCCGAGCACTACAACATCCGCCTCAGCGACATGATCGGCCCCAAGCGCCTGCGCTCCTATGCGCGTCCGCGTCAGGTTGCGATGTATCTGTGCAAGCACCTGACCTCGCGCTCCCTGCCCGAGATTGGTCGCCGCTTCGGCGGGCGCGATCATACAACGGTCATGCACGGGGTGCGGCGGATCGAGGAACTCAAGCAGCAGGACGGTCAGATCGCCGAAGATCTCGAAATGCTACGCCGGGCGCTGGAAGCGTAGCGAATTGACTCCGGCCGGACACCGGGGTCAGCCCTTGTACCACTCACTGCCGATGTAATGCGGTTCGGGGCGCTCATGCAGCGCCTCGAATTTGCACAGTTGCGGCTCGGGACCGAGCGGCACCGAGACTCCATCCCGGAACGCCCACTCGCCGCGTTCCGAATTCTCCGCCCGCACATAGCTTTGCAAGAAGAACGCCCGATCCTGATCTGACGCGTTCGGCAGCGATCCGTGGACCGTGAGCAGCCCCCAAAGCGCCAGATCGCCGGGCTCCTGTTCCAGCCAGATCATATCTTCCGGCCCGATCCCATGGGCCTCGAGCTCGTCCTCCGTGGTCAGCCCCTTCATGATCGTATCGCCCTCGTCCGACAGGCCCAGATAGCCGCGCTTGTGGCTGCCGGGCACGACTTGCAGACAACCGTTCTCCCGTGTGCTGGGGTCGATCGCGAGCCCGGTCGTCACGGTGCTTTCCGCGATATCGCGATAGGCGTCGCGGGCCTCCCGGAACCGCAGGTCCTGATGGAAGCGGTAGCCGGTGAGCCGCGCGCCCGGAGGCTTCCAGTGGAGTTGCTGCGCGACCTGCTTGATGTTCGAGCCAAGAAGCGGCTCCAGAAGCACGCGGTAGGGCTCAGAGCGGCGCACCTCTTCAAACAGGTCGGACATCCATGCCATCCAATAGGCCTGAACGACGTAGCGCTGACCGAACTCGGTTTCAGGCAGGATCTCATAGCTCAGATTGCCATGCCGCCATGAGGCGGGGTGCTCAAGCGCCTCAGCATAGACCCGGCCCGTTTCTTTCCGCAGCGCGGTCAGCCTCTCGCCGTCGATGAATTGCGGGATCAGCGCATAGCCTTCCTCGCGGAATTGCTCGGCGGCGCGGCGGGCGGTTTTTTCATCAATTGTCATGGCAGAACCGTTGCACAGCCGCGACGCTCGAATCAAGCACGCGCAGGGCTCTTGACCCGCCCCTAAATCCAGCGGACAACGCATAAAACGCTTGTCGGGCCGGGATAATCGGATAACGTGCCAGTCCCGGCGACCATGGGGGAACGCGCATATGAAACTCAGCATTGAACGGGCCGATCTGCTCAAGGCCGTGAGCCAGGCGCAATCCGTCGTGGAACGCCGCAACACGATCCCGATCCTCGCCAATGTGCTGATCGAAGCCGAGGGGTCCGACGTGACCTTCCGCGCCACCGATCTCGACATCGAAGTGGTGGACAAGGCGCCTGCCATGGTCGAGCGCGCCGGGGCGACGACCGTGTCGGCCACGACGCTGCACGAGATCGTCCGCAAGCTACCCGATGGGGCGCAAGTGACCCTAACCGCCGATACCGCTGCGGGGCGTCTGACTGTCGAGGCGGGCCGGTCGAACTTCTCGCTGGCGACGCTGCCCAAGGAAGACTTCCCGGTGATGGCGTCCTCTGAGTACAGCTCGAACTTCTCGGCCCCGGCACCGGTCCTGCGTCGCCTCTTCGACAAGTCGAAGTTTGCGATCTCCACCGAAGAGACCCGCTACTACCTGAACGGCGTCTACATGCACATCTCCGAGGCCGAGGGCGGCAAGGTGCTGCGCTGCGTGGCCACCGACGGCCACCGCCTCGCGCGCATCGACGCCGATCTGCCCGACGGCGCGGCGGAGATGCCCGGTGTGATCGTGCCCCGCAAGACCGTGGGCGAGTTGCGCAAACTGCTCGATGATGACGAAATGCAGATCGCGGTGTCCGTGTCCGAAACCAAGGTGCGCTTTGCCACGCCCGCGATCACGCTGACGTCCAAGGTGATCGACGGCACCTTCCCCGATTACACCCGCGTGATCCCCACCGGCAACACCCGCAAACTCGAAGTGGACGCCGCCGATTTCGCCAAGGCTGTGGACCGGGTTGCGACCGTGTCCTCGGAGCGCTCCCGCGCGGTGAAACTCGCCCTCGACGAGGACCGTTTGCTGCTGTCGGTCAATGCCCCCGATAGCGGCGCGGCGGAAGAGGAGCTTGCGGTGGCCTATGGCGACGAGCGTCTGGAAATCGGGTTCAACGCCAAGTACCTGCTCGAAATCGCCAGCCAAGTGGATCGTGAGAACGCCGTATTCCTGTTCAACTCCTCCGGCGATCCGACCCTCATGCGCGAAGGCAACGATACCTCAGCAGTCTATGTCGTTATGCCAATGCGGGTCTGACCCGCGCCTATCGTGCCCATGATCCGGGCTGTCACATCTCTGAGCCTGTCGCATTTCCGCTCGCATAAACGGACCGTGATCGATGCGGATGCGCGTCCCGTGGCGATCTATGGGCCGAACGGTGCTGGCAAAACCAACATTCTCGAGGCGGTCTCCCTGCTCTCACCGGGGCGGGGCCTGCGGCGCGCATCTGCCGAGGACATGACCCGCCGCCCCGAAGCGCTGGGGTGGAAGATCAGCGCCGTGCTGCAAAATGAGGGCCGCGCGCATGAGATCGAGACATGGTCCGAAGCGGGTGCGGCACGGTCGGTGAAGATCGACGGAAAGGCCGCGCCTCAGACCGCTTTGGGGCAAATCGCCCGGGTGCTCTGGCTGATCCCCTCCATGGACCGGCTCTGGATCGAAGGGGCTGAGGGCCGTCGGCGGTTTCTCGACCGGATGGTTCTGAGTTTCGAGCCGGGTCATGCGGAGGCTTCGCTGGCCTATGAAAAGGCCATGCGGCAGCGCAATCGCCTCTTGAAGGACGAGGTGCGCGATCCCGGCTGGTACGCCGCACTCGAGTCGCAAATGGCGGAGGCCGGGGCTTTGATCCAGACGGAGCGTCTGCGCTGTGTTCAGCGTCTGACACAAGCGCAACGGGAGGCCGAGACGGCCTTTCCCGTGGCCGAGTTGGACCTGACGGCAACCGAGGGGCACATTCCCGATACCGTTGAAGACCTGCGCGAGGTATTCGCGGAAAGCCGGTTTCGCGATATGGCCGCCGGACGCGCGATGGTGGGACCGCACCGGGCGGATCTCTACGGCGTTTATGCCGCCAAGGGCGTTCAGGCCAAGGATTGCTCCACCGGAGAGCAAAAGGCGCTGCTGGTTTCGCTGATCCTCGCAAATGCCCGCGCGCTCGCGCAGGACATCGGTTCTCCACCGCTCTTGCTGCTCGACGAGGTGGCCGCGCATCTCGACGCGGGCCGCCGGGCCGCGCTCTTCGACGAGATCTGCGCACTCGGTGCGCAGGCATGGATGACCGGCACGGGGCCGGAGCTTTTCGCTGAATTGGGCGCGCGGGCGCAAAGCGTACATGTCACGGAAACAGACCGCGTCACACAGGTGGAGCCGGCCTCATGACCCTCGGACCCTGGGACTTGGCGCTCTATTCTTTTGCGCTCCTGATCCTCTTTCTTACCCCCGGCCCGGTCTGGCTGGCGCTGATGGCGCGGGCGGTCTCAGGCGGCTTCCAGTCAGCCTGGCCATTGGCGCTTGGCGTGGCGGTGGGCGATGTGGTCTGGCCCTTACTCGCGATTCTGGGTCTGAGCTGGATTGCCGCCGAGTATGACCAGTTCCTGGGTGTTCTGCGCTGGGTCGCCTGCGCGTTCTTCCTCTGGCTTGGCTGGTCGGTGATCCGCAACGCAGACCACCAGATCGCGTCGGACAGCCGCCTCACACGGCCCGGGATGATGGCGGGCTTTCTCGCGGGCGTCGCCGCGATCCTCGGCAATCCGAAGGCGATCCTGTTCTACATGGGCGTGCTTCCCGGATTCTTTGACCTCTCCGCTGTAACCATGACGGATATCGCTCTGATCTGCGCGCTGAGCATGATCGTACCGCTCATTGGCAACTTCTTCTTTGCATGGTTCATAGACAGGATGCGGCGTCTGGTGACGTCTCCAAACGCGCTTCGGCGGATGAATCTGACCGCCGGCGGCCTGCTGATCGCGGTGGGGCTTGCGCTGCCCTTCACGTGATGGGCCGCAGACACAAAATGTTGCGTGATTCCCGTGACATTCCCCTCGGAAACCACTAAAAACAGAGGATCAGAACAAAGGGTCCGCGTATGGCAGACAACGAGCAGAATCCTGAACTTTACGGCGCCGATTCCATCAAAGTTCTCAAAGGCTTGGAGGCGGTTCGAAAACGCCCCGGGATGTATATCGGTGACACCGACGATGGCTCGGGTCTGCACCACATGGTCTACGAGGTTGTCGACAACGGGATCGACGAAGCTCTGGCGGGTCACGCCGACTATGTGAAGGTCAAGATCCACGCCGATTCCAGCGTGTCCGTGCGCGACAACGGGCGCGGGATTCCGGTCGGGATTCACGACGAGGAAGGGGTCTCCGCGGCCGAGGTGATCATGACCCAACTTCACGCGGGCGGGAAATTCGACAGCAATTCCTACAAGGTGTCGGGCGGTCTGCACGGCGTCGGCGTGTCTGTGGTGAATGCGCTTTCGGTCTGGCTCGAACTCAAGGTCTGGCGCGACGGCAAAATCCACTCCGCGCGCTTCGAGCATGGCGAAACAGTCAAGCATCTCGAAGTGATCGGCGACGCGCATGGCGAGACTGGCACCGAAGTGCGCTTTCTGGCCTCCACGGGCACCTTCTCCAATCTCGACTATTCCTTCGAAATCCTCGAACGTCGCCTGCGCGAGCTGGCCTTCCTCAATTCCGGCGTACGGATCATTCTCGAAGACGAACGCCCCGCAGAGCCGCTCAAGTCCGAGCTGTTCTACGAGGGGGGCGTGAAAGAATTCGTCAAGTATCTCGACCGCTCCAAGTCCGGAATGATGCCCGAGCCGATCTACGTGGTCGGCGAGCGCGACGACATCGTGATCGAAGCGGCGCTCTGGTGGAATGACAGCTACCATGAGAACGTGCTGCCCTTCACCAACAACATCCCGCAGCGTGATGGCGGCACCCACATGGCCGGCTTCCGGGGCGCGCTGACGCGAACCTTGCAGAAATACGCCGCCGATAGCGGGATCGCCAAGCGCGAGAAGATTACCTTTACCGGCGATGACGCGCGCGAGGGCTTGACCTGCGTGCTGTCGGTCAAAGTGCCCGACCCGAAATTCTCCTCCCAGACCAAGGACAAGCTGGTCTCCTCCGAAGTCCGGCCCGCGGTGGAGGGGCTTCTGGGCGAAAAGCTGGGCGAGTGGTTTGAGGAAAACCCGAACGAGGCCAAGATCATCGTCAGCAAGATCATGGAGGCCGCCATGGCGCGCGAGGCGGCGCGCAAGGCCCGCGAGCTGACCCGGCGCAAAAACCCGATGGACATGAACTTCCTCAGCTCGAAGCTGAAGGATTGCTCGGACAAGGACCCCGCCAACACCGAGATTTTCCTCGTAGAGGGTGACAGCGCGGGCGGCTCCGCGCAGACCGGACGGGACCGGAAGACCCAAGCCATTCTGCCGCTCAAGGGGAAGATCCTGAACGTGGAACGGGCGCGTTTCGACCGGATGCTCTCGTCTCAGGAGATCGGCAACATGGTGATGGCGCTCGGCACCGGGATTGGGCGGGACGAGTTCGACATCTCCAAGCTGCGGTACCACAAGATCGTCATCATGACCGACGCCGATGTGGACGGCGCGCATATCCGCACGCTTCTGCTGACCTTCTTCTATCGGCAAATGCCCGAACTGATCGAAGGCGGGTATCTCTACATAGCGCAGCCGCCGCTTTACAAAGTGTCGCGCGGCAAGTCCGAGGTGTATCTCAAAGACGAGGGCGAGATGCAGGACTACCTGATCAACCAAGGGGTCGAAGGGGCTGTCTTGCGGCTTGGCGATGGCTCGGAGATCGCCAGCGCGGACCTGACACGCGTTGTCGACGAGGCGCGCAGGCTGCGACGGGTTCTGGACGCCTTCCCGACCCATTACCCCCGCCACATCCTCGAACAGGCCGCGATTGCCGGCGCGTTCACGCCCGGTGCCGTGGATGCGGATTTGCAGGGCGTGGCGGACAAGGTTGCGCAGCGGCTTGACCTGATCGCGGTGGAGTATGAGCGCGGCTGGCAAGGGCGGATTACGCAGGACCACGGTATCCGTCTGGCCCGCATCCTGCGCGGCGTCGAGGAGGTGCGTACACTTGACGGGCCGATGCTGCGTTCCGGCGAGGCGCGGCGGACCGGAAGTTTCACGCAAAGCCTGCAAGAGATTTACGGCACGCCCGCGACACTCGTGCGCAAGGACCGCGTACAGCAGATTTACGGCCCGCTCGGGCTGTTGCAAGCGATCCTCGAAGAGGGCGAGCGCGGCCTTACACTGCAACGATACAAAGGTCTGGGTGAGATGAACCCCGATCAGCTCTGGGAGACCACGCTCGACCCCGATGCCCGCACGCTCTTGCAGGTCAAGGTCGATGACGTAGCCGAGGCAGATGATCTGTTCACCAAATTGATGGGCGATGTGGTCGAACCGCGCCGCGAATTCATCCAGCAAAACGCGCTCAGCGTGGAGAATCTCGACTTCTAAAGCGTGTCGGAAAGCTGAAAACTGCGCACCACTCTTCAGCAAAAACCTCTAACGCGCCCCGCCGCGGCGCAGGATCAATTTCAGCTTATCGAAACTGTCCTGCACCTTGCCCGTCGCAGGCTGCCCCAGAAAACCGTCAAGCTCGGGCCAAAGCTTGACCGCCTTGTCGAGTTCTGAGTCGGTGCCTTCCGTGTAAAGCCCGGACCGGATCATCAACGCGCTTTGCTCATAGAGCGATATGCTGTGCCGCACGGTCTGGATCACCTCGTTTTCCTCCGGGCTGGCCGCATCGGGAAGCGAGCGTGAGACCGATTTCAGAAGGTCGATGGCCGGGTAGCGACCGCGCTCCGCAATGGCCCGGTCGAGCACGATATGCCCGTCGAGAACGCCGCGCAGGATGTCCGCGATCGGCTCTTCCATGTCCGAGCCCTGCACCAGAACCGACAAAACGGCGGTGATGTCGCCCGCGCCGTCGATCCCCGGGCCGGCGCGCTCGCAAAGTTCGGTGATCAGATGCGCGGTGGATGGCGGATGCCCCCGCAGGACCGGGAGCTCGCCTGCCGCAGCGGCGATCTCGCGATGGGCCTCGGCGAAGCGTGTGATCGAATCGGCGATATAGAGCACGGATTTGCCTTCATCGCGGAAATACTCGGCGATTGCCATCGCGGTCCACGCGCAGCGCCGGCGCTCGAGCGCGGGCCGGTCGGAGGTGGAAGCGACCACGACGCATTTGCGCATCCCCTCCGCCCCGAGCACGTCCTGTGTGAAATGCCGCAATTCGCGCCCGCGTTCGCCGACCAGAGCCACCACGACGACATCGCAGTCGACATTGCGCACCAAGGTGGCGAGCAAGCTCGACTTGCCGACACCGGAGCCGGCGAAGAGCCCGACCCGCTGGCCAGTGACGAGCGGCAGAACAGTGTTAAGCGCCGCCGAGCCGGTGGCCAAACGCCGTCCAAAGCCCCGCCGCCCGGCGGCCGGTGGGGGCGCGGACCGCAAGGCCCGCCGCGTGCCTCCCTTGAGCAAAGGCCGCCCATCCAGTGCTGTGCCGTCCGATGCCACGACACGCCCCAGCCATGACGCACAGGGCGAGACAGTCAGCGGGTGTTCCTGCAAGACCCGGGCGCCGAGCGACAGCCCTGCAGTGTCGCCATCCGGCACAACACTGACCAATGCGCCTTCGATCTGCAAGATCTCTCCCATGATGACGTGCCCGGGCGCACCATGCACCGAGACTCGGTCTCCGAGCTTGGCGTGAGCGGTCAAACCGGACACCGATATCCGCCCGCCATCGGTGGCCACGACTCGCCCCATGGGCTTGACGGCGCGGAGCCCGGAGAGCTGTTGGGCGAGGTTTTCTAAGTATTTGGGGTGCATCCGAACGCTCCTTTGGCCATGCAAACCCCTTTTTAAGGAATCAGGGTTAAGCCTTGGTTGAACACCAATCGAGGGAGAAGCCCCGATGTTTGCAAAACTCGAAGTCTTTCGCATGTCGGCCGCGATGGCCGAACATGCGGGCCAGCGTCAGGCACTGGCGGCACAGAACATGGCCAATGTGGACACACCCGGCTATGAGGCGCGGCGCCTTGCGTCCTTTTCGGACCTGACCAAAGGCACCGGCGTGAGCCTGCAGGATGGATTCGCAGGCCGCGCCACACGCAATGGCCATCTGCATGGCAGTGGTGGTGCGGTGATCAACGCAACGGTCACCCGCGAGAAGACCGGCGCGGCGCTCGATGGAAACACCGTGTCCGTCGACCGCGAGATGCTCGAATCCGTGTCCGCCAAGCGCGAACATGACCGCGCGATCGCGATCTACAAATCCACCCTCAAGATCCTTCAAACCACCTTGGCGAGGTCCTGACCATGGCCAGCGAATTTTCCAAAGCGCTTAGCGTAACGACCTCCGGCTTGCAGGCGCAGGCGGAACGCCTGCGGCACCTGTCGGAGAACATCTCGAATGCTGATACCCCCGGGTACCGGCGCAAGACGATTTCTTTCGAAACCGACGGGTTCTCTGACCGTGATCTGGCGAAAGTCAAACCGGGGCGGGTGCAACTCGACCAGTCCGAGCTGCGCCAAATCTACGACCCCGGACATCCAATGGCAGACCCCTCGGGCCACTATCAGGGATCGAACGTGAACTTGCTCATCGAACTGACTGACGCTCGCGAGGCGCAACGCAGCTACGAGGCGAACCTGAAGATTTTCGAACAAACCCGCGCCATGTCCTCCAGCCTGATGGACCTCTTGCGGCGCTAAACGAGAAGGAGCAATCCAGAATGGATATGCGAGCAGTCTCCGCGGTACAGAAATACGCGGCTTCCAAACCGGTTACCGAACCACAGAACATGGGCGATGCGGCCCGCAATGTCGCGGCCGATTTCGCACAAACCCTCGCGCAAGCCGAGCAAACCGCAAAGGCGGCGATGACTGGTGATGCCGACCCGCATGCGCTTGTGCAGGCACTGGCGCAGACCGAACTGGCCGTCGAGACCGCTGTGACGATCCGCAACAAGGTCGTTGAGGCGTATCAGGAAATCCTGCGGATGCCGGTCTGAGCCATGCTGGAAGAAATCATCTTCTATGACACCCTGCGCCAAGCCCTCTGGGTCGCTGTAGTGATTTCACTGCCGATCCTCTTGGTCGCGCTGGTTACCGGCGTTGCAATTGGCCTGCTGCAGGCCCTGACCGCAGTGCAGGAAATGACACTGACCTTCGTGCCGAAACTGGCCGCGATCGTCGTCGCGTTCTGGGTGTCAATGAGTTTCATGACCGAGTCGCTGGTCTCGCTCTTCCAAGGGCAGATCATCCCACTGATCATCGGAGGATAAAAGATGGATTCGGCTAGCTATACAACGATTTCCCGGCAGACCGGGCTCTGGCGCGAGATGAATGTCATCGCAAACAATATCGCCAACAGTGCGACCACGGGGTACCGGCAAGAGGGACTGATTTTCTCCGAGTATGTCGCCTCCAGCCCCGATGGGCGCTCACTGTCGATGGGCAATGGCAATGTGCGCAACACGTCCTTCCAGCAAGGCGCGCTGACGCAGACCGGCGGCACGTTCGATTTCGCCATTGAAGGGGATGGGTTCTTCCTGGTCGAAACGCCCGTCGGCGAACGGTTGACCCGCGCGGGGAGCTTTTCGGCAAATGCCGAAGGCGATCTGGTGACCCCGGACGGGCTGCGCGTGCTCGACGCGGGCGGCGCGCCGCTCTTCGTGCCGCCCGATGCCGGCCCGATTTCTGTGGCCGCAGATGGCACAATGTCAGCCGACGGCAGGCTGCTGGGGCAGATCGGTCTCGTGCAGCCCACGGACCCGCGTGGCATGACCCGCGAGGATGGTGTGATGTTCGCCGCGCCCACAGGCTATGAACCCGCCGAAACAGCACGTGTCGTGCAAGGCTTTCTCGAAAGCTCGAATGTAGATGCGGTGACCGCCATCGCACGCATGATCGAAGTCCAGCGCGCTTACGAGATGGGCCAGTCCTTCCTCGACAGCGAAAACCAGCGCGTCCGCGACGCGCTGCAATCCTTCACCCGCTAACCCCCTACCTGAGGAGATACCGCCATGCGCGCCCTTAAAATCGCAGCGACCGGCATGAGTGCCCAGCAACTCCGCGTGGAGACCATCTCCAACAACCTCGCGAATATGAGCACGACGGGCTACAACGCGCGGCGTGCCGAATTCGCCGATCTGCACTACCAGCAGATGATCCGCCCCGGCACGATCAACGCCTCGGACGGCACCGTACTGCCCACCGGCGTGCAGGTCGGCCTTGGCGTGCGCCCCTCGGCGGTCTCCATCCATCTTGCACAGGGCTCGCTCGCCGCGACCGGCAACGATCTCGACCTTGCCATCGAGGGCAACGGCTATTTCGAAGTCACGCTGCCCACAGGACAGATCGCCTATACCCGCGATGGTGCGCTCAAGCGGACCGGAGAGGGGCTGATCGTGACCTCCGACGGCTATACAGTCTCGCCCGACATCACCATTCCCGCCGATGCGCGGAGTATCTCGATCAACGCCGCCGGCGAGGTTTACGCCTACTTCGCTGACGCCCAAGAAGGCCAGTTGCTTGGGCAATTCACTCTCGCGGCCTTTACCAATGCCAAGGGCCTGGAGGCGGTCGGCAGTAACCTTTTCTCCGAAACAGAAGCCTCCGGGCCTGCACTGATTTCTACCCCGGGCCTTGATGGGCTGGGCAGCGTACGGCAAGGCTATCTCGAAGACAGCTCGGTTGATGCGGTGCGTGAAATCACCGAACTCATCGAGGCGCAGCGCGGCTACGAGATGAACGCCAAGGTGATCTCAGCGGCCGATCAGATGATGGGCGCGACGACGCAGGTCCGGTAATGCGTTGGATTTTCGTCATATTCCTGGCGCTGATAGGCAGCTACACCCGCGCAGACACAATCGTCGCAGTCAAGACGATCCGCGCCAACACACTGCTGACTGCGGCACATTTGGCCATCGATCCGAATCTTTCCGGAGGCGGGCTCACCGATCTGTCCGAAGTTGTCGGCATGGAGTCGCGCGTCGTGCTCTATGCCGGGCGTCCGATCAGGCGCGACCATCTGATGGCGCCCGCCCGCGTGCAGCGCAATGAAATCGCCCCGCTAGTGTTCAATCAGTCGGGCCTGTCGATCTCGACCTCCGGCCGGGTGCTCGACCGCGGCGCCGTTGGCGACACGGTGCGCGTGATGAACCTCTCCTCGCGAACGACATTGTTCGGCACGGTGCAGGCCGATGGCAGCATCGACGTGACCGGCCCCTAAGGACATTCACTGATGAAACCCACCGCCCCGCGTCTCTCCCTGTGTCTCGCTCTTGCGATCAGCGCTCTGCTCTCCGCTTGCGGGCGGGGCGATCATATCGGCAAACCGCCGAGTTTCACGCCGACGCAACTCAACACCGAACACGCCGCCATGCTCAGCCCGGGACTGCCCTTACGGCTCGACGCGCCTGTGCCGACGCGGGAAGCCTCGCTCTGGAGCCGCTCGCAAAGCTCGCTTCTGGGCGACCGGCGGGCGATGTCGCGCGGCGATATCCTTACCGTCGTGATCGAAATCGATGAGAGGGCTGAGATATCCAACTCCACGGACCGCTCGCGCAGCGGCTCAGACCGGCTTCAGGTCCCGCAGCTTGGCGGTATCCCGCAGCGCCTGGACCGCAAATTACCCGATGGCGCGTCCTCGGCGGACCTCGTTGACCTGAATTCCAGCTCGTCGAGCTCCGGGGACGGTTCGGTCAAGCGACGGGAAAAGCTGACATTGCGCATAGCAGCAACGGTCACCGAAGTGCTGCCCAACGGCGTCCTGTCCATTGCCGGCTCACAGGAGGTCCGCGTGAATTTCGAACTGCGCGAGCTGCTGGTGACCGGCTATGTCCGACCACAGGACATCTCGCGGCAAAACGAGATCACCTATGACAAGATCGCCTCGGCGCGTGTGTCCTATGGCGGGCGTGGGCAAATCACCGACGTTCAGCAACCGCGCTTGGGTCAACAGGTCCTAGACGCCGTGCTGCCGTTCTGATCGGGCTGTCTGGAGAGTGCCATGATGAAACTCCTGATCCCCCTTCTTCTGCTTCTGTTCGGTACAGGGGCTGGCATCGGCGCGGGCTACGTCCTGCGCCCGGCGCCGCCACCCGAAACGGCCACCGCGGAAACCGACGGCGGCGAAGACACCTCTAGCCCGCAAATGGAAGATGCTTCGGACGAGGACACATCGCAGACTGCCGCGTCAAACGACACGGCGGAGCGCGATTATGTCAAGCTCAACAACCAGTTCGTGATCCCGGTGGTCGAGGCCGGTGAAGTCGCTTCGCTGGTGGTGATGTCGCTTAGTGTCGAGATTAAACCGGGTTACCGCGATGAAATCTTCCGGCGCGAGCCGAAGCTGCGCGACTCCTTCCTGCAGGTCCTCTTCGACCACGCCAATGTCGGCGGTTTCCGCGGGGCGTTCACTGATAACAACACCCTCGATGTGCTGCGCGCATCCCTGCGCGACGTCGCGATCCGCGATGGTGGAGACCATGTGACCGATGTGCTGATCCTCGAGATCGCGCGGCAGGATTACTGACCGGAAACCCCGGGGAAAAGGAAGGTCACCGCCGATGGGCAAACTCACCAAGACGGCGCTTTTCAATCCGACCATCCTGCTCGCCTTCGCGCTGATGGCGGTGATCGTGATGATGATCCTGCCGGTCCCGTCGATCGTGCTCGACATCGGTCTGGCCGTGTCCTTTTCCCTCGCGGTTCTGATCTTCACGGTGACGCTGTTCATCGAACGGCCCTTGGATTTCTCTGTCTTCCCGACGGTTCTGCTCGCCTCGCTGATGCTGCGCCTGTCGCTCAACGTGTCCTCAACGAAACTGATCATCGGGCAGGGCCATACCGGCACAGACGCCGCCGGCGATGTGATCGAGGGTTTTGCAAGCTTCGTGATGGGTGGCAGCGTGTTCCTCGGACTGGTCGTCTTCTGCGTTCTTCTCATCGTGAATTTCATGGTGATCACCAAGGGCGCCGCGCGCATGGCCGAGGTTGGCGCGCGTTTTGCGCTCGATGGAATGCCCGGCAAGCAGCTTGCCATCGACAGCGATGTTGCCGCTGGGGCACTGAGCCACGAAGAAGCCAAGGCGCGCCGCGAACTCGAACAACAGGAAACCACATTCTTCGGCTCGCTCGACGGGGCCTCGAAATTCGTCAAGGGCGATGCCGTCGCCGGGCTGCTCATCACATTGCTGAACCTTGTGGCCGGGCTGATCATGGGTGTCGCGATCAATGACATGGCCTTTGGGCAGGCCTTTGAAACCTACGCGATCCTGACCGTGGGGGACGGGCTGGTCTCACAGATCCCCGCGGTCATCATCTCCATCGCCTCGGCCCTTCTGTTGGCGCGAGGCGGCACCAAGGGCGCCACGGACCTTGCGGTGTTCGACCAGCTTGGCAAGTATCCCGCCGCACTGTTTTCCGTGGCCGGTCTGATGTTTCTCTTCGCGCTGGTGCCAGGGCTTCCGTTCCTGCCGTTTCTCGCCGGCAGTCTCGCGCTGGCCGGGCTCGGATACTGGCAGCACGTACGACAGCAACAGGAGGAGTTGCCGGAAGTCGAGCAGATACCGGAGCCGGACCCGATGGACCGCCCGATCGGCGATTTGCTGGAGCTCGACGATGTTCACGTGGAATTCGCCGCAGATCTCGTCAACATGGTGCTCGACCCCGGAACCGGGCTCGACGCGCGGATCGTCAATATGCGCCGCCACGTGGCGACGAGCTTCGGGGTAATCCTTCCGGAGATGCGCCTGTCGGACAATGCCGCGCTGCCGCCGGGCAGTTATCTGATCAAGATACAGGGCGTCGAGCAGGCCCGTGGGTTTCTCGAAACCGACATGGTCATGGCGCTGCTGCCCGACGGCGCGCGGGCCGAGGACGACCCTGCGACCACCACCGAGCCGGTCTATGGCGCGCTGGCCAAATGGATCCCGCTCTCCGAGCGCGAAAGTGCCGCGCTAGACGGGCTCACCCTTGTCACGCCAACCGAAATTCTCGCCACGCATCTGCTCGAAGTGATCAAACGCAACCTGAGCCGCCTTCTGACCCTCAAGGCGCTGCGGCGGATCATGACCGAACTGACGCAAATCTCCGATCCGGTCCGCGCAGAGGCGAATCGCAAGCTGATCGACGAGCTGGTGCCCGACAAGGTGCCCATCGACATCCTCCATGCAGTGCTCAAACTCCTGCTCGAGGAACAGGTCTCGATCCGCAATCTCGGGCTGATCATGGAAGCGACCGCCGAAGCGCGCATGCTTCACGCCACACCCGAAGCGATCTGCGAGCATGTTCGCCACCGCCTCGGCTTTCAACTGATTGCCGAGCTACGCCGGGAGGACGGCACGGTGCCGCTGGTGCAACTCGCGCCCGAGTGGGAGGAAACGTTTTCGAGCTACCAACTGGGCGATGGCACAACCATCGGCGATATCGCACTGCCGCCGGAGGTGTTCAATGCACTCGCGGACTCGATTGCCGAAAAGGTGCGCGGAGCAAACGAGACAGGCATTTTCCCGGCGCTCGTGACAAGCCGTCAGCGCCGCCGCTTTCTCAAGACGCTCGTGAAGGCCAAGGGCATCCCCGCGCCAGTCCTGTCCTTCGAGGAGATCGGCACTGATGCCCGCCCGTCGCTGGTCGGACTGGTCGCGGCATGATCGCTGTTCCGGCCGAATTTCTTGCGTTTCTCGAAGGGCAGATGACCCTCGGTTTCGCGGTGTTTCTGCGCATGTCCGCCTTTTTCGCGCTGATGCCCGGCTTCGGCGAGCAGTCCATCCCGACGCGGATCAAACTTGCGATGGCTGTGCTGATGACAGTTCTGATCCTGCCGGCGGTCCCTGCTCCGGACAGCCTGCCGGGCATGGTGTCAATGATCCTCACGGAGATCGCGGCCGGCGCACTGTTCGGCATCGTGATCCGCCTGTTCGTGCTCTGCCTGCAAACCGCGGGTGCCATCGCCGCTCAGGCGACGTCCCTGTCACAACTCTTCGGTGGCACGGCCGCCGAGCCGCTCCCGGCGATGGGGCACCTGCTGGTGATCGCAGGGCTCACGCTGGCCGTGATGCTCGGGCTGCATATCAAGGCGGCACAGTTCTTCATCCTGAGCTACGATCTGGTGCCGATGGCGGAATTTCCGCGACCTGAACTCGTCGCATCGTGGGGCGTGGCGCGTGTCGGACAGGCCTTCGGCCTCGCCTTCTCGCTGGCCGCGCCCTTCGTTGTGCTGTCGGTGATTTACAATCTCGCGCTCGGTGCGATCAACAAAGCGATGCCACAGCTCATGGTCGCCTTTGTCGGTGCTCCGCTGATCACGGCGGGCGGGCTGGTGCTTCTTCTCTTCGCGGCGCCCCTGATGATCCAGGTCTGGGTGACTGCGATGGACCGGTTCCTGGCCGCTCCCACGCAAGGCGCGTTCTGATGCAGGGCGAAAGCGACGACACCGAAAAGTCCTTCGACCCGACGCCGAAGAAACTCGAGGAAGCGCGCAAAAAAGGGGATATCGCGAAATCGGCGGATCTGAACACGACTGCGGCCTATATCGGTCTGTTTCTGGCACTGATCCTCACCGCGCCGACGCTGTTGCAGGACGCGATGACAGCTCTGATGGTCCTGATCGAGCGCCCCGCACAGCTCGACGGGTTGTTCTTCGAGGGCCCGGCGCGCGCACCAGTCGGCCAGTTGATCTTTGAAGTTCTGACATTTCTTGCAGTCTTGTTCTTGCTTCCAGCCGGTTTGGTCCTCACGAGCGCGATAGCCCAGCAGAGCATTGTCTTCGCGTCCTCGCGTATGCGACCGAAACTGTCCAAGATCTCACCGATCAGCATCGCCAAGCAGAAATTCGGCCCCTCGGGGCTGTTCGAGTTCTTCAAGAGCTTCCTGAAACTCGCGATCTACGGCGTGTGCCTGACGCTCTTCGTTCAGGCACGGCTGCTGGAGATCATTGAAACGTCCCGCCTGGAGCCGGCGCAGGTGATCCTGTTTCTTGGGCGCCTCTTCCTGAGCTTTCTGTCCATCGTGATCGTTGTCTCGGCAGCCATCGGCGCGCTCGACTACCTGTTCCAGTTCTTTGAGCACCGCCGCAAGCTGCGGATGTCGCGCAAGGAGATCATGGACGAGGCCAAGCAGACGGAAGGCGATCCGCATATGAAACAGGAACGCCGTCATCGCGGGCGGGATATCGCCATGAACCAGACTCTGCAGGACGTCGAAACCGCCGATGTGATCATCGTGAACCCGACCCATTACGCGGTGGCGCTGCATTGGACCCGCAAACCGGGCGAGGCACCGAAATGCGTGGCCAAAGGCGTTGACGAGATGGCAGCGGCAATCCGTGAGCGCGCCTTGGAGCACGCGGTACCGATCCATGAGGACCCACCCACGGCACGGGCGCTCTATGCCACCACCCGGATCGGCGACGAGATCCCGCAGGACCAGTACCGCGCCGTGGCCGCCGCAATCCGCTTCGCTGAAGCGATGCGAAGCAAAATGCGGTCGCGGGGGTATGATTGAGGGGAGACAAGCAATGGATTACCAGCAGTTGTTGCAGATCGAAGAACTGCGCAGCATCGCGTCGCAACGAGAGCTCACCGAGTTGCAACGCAAGGAGGCCGAATTGCGCGGACAGCTCGCCGCGCTGAAAGCCTACCGGACCGATTTGCACGCGCCCGATCCGGGCTTGCGCCAGATGCGGGCCATCGGGGCGGACATCCTGTGGAACCGTTGGCTGGACCAGACCCAAGTCACGCTCAACATGTCGCTGGCGCGGGTTCTGGCGCAAAAGGAAGGGCTGGTCCGGAAAGTCCGCCGCGCGGTGGGCCGGGCTGAGACAGTCAACGCTTTGCGGGCACAGACAGAGGCGCAGCAGGCCCGCGAGTGGAAGAAAAAGCGTCTTGAGGCGCTGATGGCCCAGTCGGTGACGCAACACTTATTCGCGCAGTAAGGCGAGTCAGCTCGCATGCCAGGCGCAGACGCGACAGGGGCAGCCCGCCTTCGCGCCGCCCAGCGAAAGGCCGCGGGTTGCACGCTACGTCAAACGCAAAGCGCCTCAGCCAAAGGTCGGATGGAACTTTCCTGCTGGCGAGAGCGTGAAGATATCCGCGCCATCCGCCGTAATCCCGATGGAATGCTCGAACTGCGCCGAGAGCGACTTGTCGCGCGTCACGGCGGTCCAATCATCCGCCAGTGTCTTGGTTTCCGGACGGCCAAGGTTCACCATCGGCTCGATGGTGAAAAACATGCCCTCTTCCAGCGGAGCCTCGGTGCCCGGACGGCCATAATGGAGCACGTTGGGCGGCGCGTGGAACACACGGCCCAGCCCATGTCCGCAGAAATCGCGCACCACCGACATGCGGTGGCTCTCTACATAGCTCTGGATCGCGTAACCGATATCGCCGAACGTATTGCCGGGCTTTGCGGCCTCGATACCAATCATCAGCGCATCATGGGTGACCTGAATAAGCCGCTCGGACTTGCGCGCGAGCTTCCCCGCCACATACATGCGCGACGTATCACCGAACCAGCCATCGACGATAACCGTCACGTCGATATTGAGAATGTCGCCTTCCTTGAGCTTCTTGTCGCCCGGGATCCCGTGGCAGACCACATGGTTCACCGAGATGCAGGAGGCGTGCTTGTAACCCTTGTAGCCGATCGTGGCCGAAGTCGCGCCGGCGGCGGTGACCTTTTCTTCAATGATCCGGTCGATTTCACCTGTGGTCTGGCCCGGGAAAACATGCTCGGCAATCTCGTCGAGAATTTGCGCCGCCAGCCGGCCAGCCGCGTGCATTCCGGCGAAATCCTCCGGTTCATGCAGGCGAATGCCTTCCTTTGTCATGCGGCCACGATGTGGTTGGTTCACTGGTCTTCTCCGGCAACAGTTCCGAAATCTTAAGCGTTAGACGGTAAACTGTAAACGATTGGCAACGCTTATGCCTTGGGGTGAGATATCGGTGCCAAGGGCGATCACGTCAAGCCCGGCGTCGCGCGCGGCAAGGAAGGCGGCCCGGTAGGCCGGATCGAGATCGGCGGCGAGCGTCACGGCAGCACAATCGGTTCGCTGCACGAGGTACAGCATCACCGCGCGGTGCCCCTGCCGGGCCATCTCGGCAAGCTCCACCAGATGCTTGGCGCCCCGGGCCGTCACGCTGTCGGGGAACTCGGCCAGACCGGGCGTGCGGGACAGCGTGACCGATTTGACCTCCACATAGGCGTCGGGCTGCCCCGGCTCGGTCAGTAGAAAGTCGATCCGGCTGCCCACGCCATATTTCACCTCTGGGCACACCGTTCCATAGGCATCCAGATCGGGCACGGCCCGGGCCTCCAGCGCCGCGCGCAAGGCGCGGTTCGGCACGGAGGTATCAACCCCGGTGAAGTGCCCGTTCTCATGATCGACCAGACGCCAGCCGAATTTCAGCTTCTTTTTGGGATCATCATTGGGCTCCAGCCAGATCCGCGTACCGGGTTCGGCGAGCCCCATCATCGAACCGGGATTGGCGCAATGGGCCGTTATCTCGCGGCCATCCGCCTCCAGCACGCAATCGGCCAGAAAGCGTTTATAGCGGCGCGTGAGCCGTGCGGGCACAAGGTCGGATTGAAAGCGCATGAGGGCGGGCCTATACCGATGCCAAGCCAATCTCAAGGAGACCGGGATGCCGAACCCAACCGCCGCCATGCTCGTGATCGGGGATGAAATCCTCTCGGGCCGCACGCGCGACGCCAATATGCACTATCTCGCAGGCGAATTGACCGCGATCGGCATCGATTTGCGCGAGGTGCGTGTCGTGAGCGATGACCGAGACGCCATCATCGCGGCGGTCCGGGCGCTCTCGGAGGCCCATGACACGGTGTTCACCTCCGGCGGGATCGGCCCTACCCATGACGACATCACCGCCGAGTGCATCGCGGCGGCCTTCGAGACGCCTATCGGCGTGCGCGAAGATGCCCGTGCGCTCCTGCAAGCGCATTACGACGCGGCGGGCAGCGATCTGAACGCGGCGCGTCTGCGCATGGCCCGCATCCCGGACGGGGCCGCGCTGATCGACAACCCGATCTCCGCCGCGCCGGGCTTCACGCTCGGGAACGTGCATGTGATGGCCGGGGTGCCGGCGATCTTCAAGGCGATGCTCGCCTCGGTCCTGCCCACCCTGACGGGGGGCGCGCCTCTGGTGAGCCAGTCGCGGCGCATCTACCGGGCCGAGGGCGACATTGCCGGACCCTTGGGTGAGATCGCCGAGGCGCATCCGGCGCTCTCCATCGGCTCCTATCCCTTCATCAAGGATGGCGTGTTCGGCGCGCAGATCGTGATCCGGGGCGCGGAGGCCGCCGAGGTGGACCGCGCGATGCAAACGCTCGTGGCGGCGTTCCCCGAATGAGCGCCGATCTGCCCGACCTGCCGCGGCTCTATGCGGCCATCGAAGGCACGTGGCCGCCCGCCTCGACCGTGGAGGTGGATGGCTGGACGCTTCGGGACGGGGCCGGGGGCGGAAAGCGCGTCTCGGCGGCCACGCGGGCAAAGCCCGGCGCGGTGATCGACACCGCCGAGATGGTCATGCGCGCCGCAGGCGAGCGGTCCTTGTTCATGATCCGCGACGGCGAGGACGATCTCGACGCGGCGTTGCAGGCGCGCGGCTATGACGTGGTTGACCCGGTGAACCTCTATTGCTGCCCGGTGGCGCAGCTCACCGATATCCCGATCCCGAAGGTCACGACCTTCGCCGTGTGGGAGCCGCTGGCGATCATGGAGGAGATCTGGGCCAAGGGCGGCATCGACGCCGCGCGGCTAGAGGTGATGAACCGCGCCAAGGTCAAGACGGGCATTCTCGGGCGCTGGAGCGAAAAGCCGTCC
Source organism: uncultured Aliishimia sp. (assembly GCA_965656085.1). GTDB lineage: Bacteria > Pseudomonadota > Alphaproteobacteria > Rhodobacterales > Rhodobacteraceae > Aliishimia. Next base: position 50,456 of record CBFHJA010000022.1, read on the forward strand.
GGGGTGGCCTTCGCCGCGATCCATGACAATATCTGCATGGTTCATGCGGTCGAAATTCTGCCCCATCAGCGCCGTCAGGGCGTGGCGGGGTGGATGATGCGCAGGGCCGCGTTCTGGGCGCAGGAGCACGGCGCGCACTATTTCGCCGTGCTCTGCGTGGCGGATAACGGACCGGCCAATGCGCTTTACAAGGCGCTTGGATTGACCCGGGTCGGGCAATATCACTACAGACAGGAACGGGAGGGTCCTCAATGACCAAGACACCAACAGCACTCGATTTGCCGATGGCGGATCCGCTGCCACCACAGACACAGAAATACTTCGATATCTGCACCGAGAAGCTCGGGATGATCCCCAATGTGCTGCAGGCCTACGCGTTCGATGTCGACAAGCTGAACGCCTTCACCGCGCTCTATAACGACCTGATGCTGGCGCAGAGCGGCCTGAGCAAGCTCGAACGCGAGATGATCGCGGTGGTGGTCTCGTCGATCAACAAGTGCTTTTACTGCCTCGTGGCGCATGGCGCGGCGGTGCGGGAGCTGTCGGGTGATCCGGTGCTCGGCGAGATGATGGTAATGAATTACAAGGTCGCCGATCTCGACGCCCGCCAGCGCGCGATGCTGGATTTTGCGGCCAAGATGACCAAATCGAGCGCCGACATGGAGGAGGCCGACCGGCAGGGCCTGCGCGACGTGGGCTTTTCGGACCGCGATATCTGGGACATCGCCAATGTGGCCGGGTTCTTCAACATGACCAACCGCGTGGCCTCGGCCACCGACATGCGCCCCAACACGGAGTATCACAGCCAGTCCCGATGAGCTTGCGCGCCGCGTTCCTGTGCGCCGCGCTGCTGGGCGTGGCCGCCTCTGGCGCAGCGGCGCTGGACCTGCCGGCCGGTGCGAAATTGGCCGCGCAGACGCAGCGCGGCGGGGGCAGTTACCCTGTGCCCATGGCGCCGCTGCACAATGAAGCGGTGCCCATGGTGACGATCCGCGGCCCGGTGACCCGTCAAGCCTGGCACCTGCCGGGCAGCGCGCTGACACCCTATCAGGCCATCGCGCAAATCCGCGCAGAGCTTGTGGCTGATAGTTTCTACCCGGCCTTCGACTGCGAAACCGACCGCTGTGGCGGCTTCGATTTCCGCTTCGCCATCGACGTGATGGACGCGCCGGACATGTTCGTCAATCTGCGCGACTTTCACTTCGCAACCTTCTTACGCGGCCCCGAGGGGGCGCCGGACGCGGCGATAACGGTGCTGGCGAGCCGCACGCAGGAACGGCTTTACGTACAGATTGCCACGGTGAACCGCAAAGCGGCGGCCCCGCCCGAACCTGCGCGGGGTGCCGAAACCACGCCTGGCGCTCAGAGCGTACCGCCGCCCGGGACTGCCGATGTCGGCGCATTGCTCACACAGGGCCATTTCGTGCTGGACGGGCTCGAATTTGACAGCGGTGCGACCACGCTCGGCTCCGGCTCATTCGAGGTTTTGGACACGCTTGCCGGCTTTCTGACCGACAATCCCGGCCTGACGGTCGCGCTGGTCGGACATACCGACAGCGTTGGCGGGCTGGAGGGCAATATCCGCATTTCCAAACAACGCGCAGAGGCGGTACGCCAGCGCCTGATCGAGCGACATGGCATTGCCGCCGCGCGGATGGAGGCCGAAGGCATGGGCTATCTCGCCCCGCGCGCCTCCAACCTCACTCCGGAGGGTCGCGAGGCGAACCGCCGGGTCGAAGTGATCGTCCTGTCCGACCAATAACAGGCGACCCGCAGGCAAAAACCGGCGCATGAGACGCGCCGGTCAGGTGCCCTTTGCATTCGGGGAATGCGTTACCAGTCCGTTGGGCCCTTCTCGGCGAAGGCGTGGACCAGAAAATCGATGAAGGCGCGCACCTTGGGCTGCGTGAAGCGGCCCGGTGGGTACACAGCATAGATGCCTTGGGTTTCCATCGGCAGATCGGGAATCGCGTCCTCAACCAGCCCTTTGTTCATGGCATCGGCGTAGAGATAGCTCGGCAGGTAGGCGATCCCGAGCCCGGAAATGGCGGCGTTCAGGAGCGATTGCCCGTCATTGACCGACAGCCAGCCAGCGGTGCGCACCTGACGCTTTTCGCCCGACGGCGCGGTGATGCGCCAGACATTGCCCGAGGATTGGCTGGAATAGTGCAGCAGCTTGTGCTCGTTCAGATCGTCGATCCGCTGCGGGCGGCCGAATTTCTGGAAATAGGAGGGCGAGCCGATCATCCGCTTGCTGGTCTCGGTGAGCTTACGGGCGCGCAGCGTGCTGTCTTCCAGCTCGCCAATCCGCACGGCCATGTCGAACCCTTCGGAAATCAGCTCCACATAGCGGTTGTTCAGCACCATGTTCACGGTGATGTCGGGGAATTCATCAAGGAAGTTCGACAGCAGCGGGGAGAGGTGATTGACCCCGAAATCGGTGGCCACGCTGATCCGCAGCAGCCCCGAGGGCGCCGACTGCATCGAGGTGACGAGCGCGTCGGCCTCCCCGGCATCGTTGAGAACGCGGCGGGCGCGGTCATAGTAGGCCAGCCCGATCTCGGTGGGCGAGACGCGCCGCGTGGTGCGGTTCAGAAGCCGCGCCCCGAGCCGGGCTTCGAGGCTTGAGACATGCTTGGACACGGCGGACTTCGAGATGCCCATCTTCTTGGCAGCATCCGTGAATCCGCCTTGGTCCACCACGGTGGCGAAGGCTTCCATTTCCGTTAGGCGGTCCATAGCCGTCCTTTCGCTTCATATACCCCGTCGGCAGGTATCCGCTTGAATGTGGGCAGAAAGGCGGCATTGGTGGGATAATATCGGGGTAATTCTCCGATTGATCTGTGTCTCGAAACAAGCAGAGGGGAGGAATCCTGCCATGATAGCCGTGATTTTCGAAGTGGTGCCCGCGCCGGGCCGCAAGCCTGACTATCTCGACATCGCCGCCGAGATGCGCCCGATGGTCGAACAGGTCGAGGGGTTCATCTCGGTCGAGCGCTTCCAGAGCCTCACCAACCCCGACAAGCTCCTGTCCCTGTCATTCTTCGAGGATGAGGAGGCGGTTGCTCGCTGGCGGCATCTGGCAGAGCACCGCGTCGCACAGGCACGGGGGCGGGATGGGCTGTTCTCCGGCTACCGGCTGCGCGTGTCCCATGTGCTGCGCGACTACGGCCTGCATGATCGCGCTGAGGCCCCCGAGGACAGCAGGGCCGCACACGGCTAAGTGATCCGCCTTTACCTTAGGGCAATGGACGTTTGTCCGCACGATCCTACCCTTTTCGTATTCCGAGCACGTGCCCGGAACGATGAGGAGGAGACATCATGAAACATCTAATCGCAGCAACAGCCGTTGCCTTGCTAAGCGCAGGCGCGGGTTTTGCAGACGGCCATGGCAGCGCGCCCACCGCGTATTTTGCAACGCTGGAAGACGGAGACACGGTGCAAAACCCGGTCAAAGTCGTGTTTGGCCTCAGCGGCATGGGCGTGGCCCCCGCCGGGGTGGAGCGCGAGATGACCGGCCACCACCATGTGCTGATCAACCGTGCGCCTTGGGGCGAGGGACCCAATGACGCCGAAATGGCGGAAAACGGGCTGTTCGCGGATGACAACCACAAACACTTCGGCGGCGGTCAGACCGAAACCACGCTCGAACTGGCACCGGGCAGCCACACGCTGCAACTGGTTCTGGGCGATGCGTTCCACGTCCCCCATGACCCGCCGGTGGTGAGCGACGTGATCACGATCTCCGTCACCGAATAGCCTCGCGCGCCGCTGCGCCTGAAGCATGTCGAAAAGTCAGAGCGTGGCGGCGAGACGTGTGCCTTGGTCAATGGCGCGCTTGGCGTCTAGCTCGGCGGCCACATCCGCGCCGCCGATCACGTGACAGGGCGTGCCCTTGGCCTCCAGCGCGTCGGCAAGCTCCCGCAGCGGGTTCTGGCCAGCGCAGAGCACGATCGTGTCAGCCTCTATCACCGTGGGGGTCTCCCGCGCCTCACCGAAGCTCACATGCAGGCCCGCGTCGTCGATCCGCTCGTAGTTCACGCCGCCGACGAAATTCACATCTTTCATCTTCAGCGACGCGCGGTGAATCCATCCCGTGGTCTTGCCGAGGCGTTTGCCGTGTTTCTCTGCCTTGCGCTGCAAGAGCGTGACCGCACGGGCGGGCGCGTGAGGTTGCGGGCCTTCGGGTGCGAGCCCTGACCGGTGCTCGCCCGGGTCAGCAACGCCCCATTCCTTCATCCACAGCGGCAGGCTCTCAGTGGGGCTTGTCCCCTCATGCACCAGATACTCGGACACATCGAACCCGATCCCGCCGGCTCCGATCACAGCGACACGCTCCCCCGCTTTCGCGGACCCGTTGAGAATGTCGATATAGCTCACGACGTTCTCACGGTCCTGCCCCGGAATACCGGGGTCGCGCGGCTCCACACCTGTCGCGATGATGACCTCGTCGAAATCTGCGAGCATCTCGGGCGTCGCTTCGGTCTCAAGCCGCAGCTCAATCCCATGCACGTCCATCATCGTGCCGTACCAATCCACAAAGCCCCAGAATTCCTCCTTTCCGGGGATTTGCTTGGCGAGATTGAGCTGCCCGCCGATCTCGGCAGCGCGGTCGATCACAGTGACCTGATGCCCGCGCTCGGCGCAGGTGATCGCGGTGCTGAGCCCCGCAGGCCCGGCCCCCACGATGGCGATTGTCTTCGGCGTCGCGGCTTTGGTGATCCGGAGTTCGGTCTCGTGGCAGGCCTGCGGGTTCACGAGGCACGAGGTGAGCTTGCCGCTGAATGTGTGGTCCAGACAGGCCTGATTGCACGCAATACAAGGCGCGATCTGCGCCGCGTGGCCGTCCATGGCTTTGCGCACGAAATGCGGGTCTGCGAGCATGGGCCGGGCCATCGAGATCATGTCGGCGCAGCCCTCCGCTAGCACCTCTTCGCCCACCTCCGGCGTGTTGATCCGATTGCTGGTGATGACCGGGATCGATACATGCCCCATGAGCTTCTTCGTCACCCATGCAAACGCCTTGCGCGGCACCGAGGTCGCGATGGTCGGCACCCGCGCCTCGTGCCAGCCGATGCCGGTGTTGATGAGCGTCGCCCCGGCCCTTTCGACTTCCTTGGCAAGCTGGATAACCTCTTCGGTGGTGGACCCGTTCGGCACCAGATCAATCATACTCAGACGGTAGATGATGATGAAATCGGTGCCCACGGCCTCCCGCGTGCGCCGCACGACCTCGATGGGCAGGCGGATGCGGTTCTCGTAGGACCCGCCCCAGCGGTCGGTCCGTTTGTTGGTGTGGGTGACGATGAACTGGTTGAGGAAATACCCCTCCGAGCCCATGATCTCGACCCCGTCATAGCCCGCCTTTTGCGCCAGCACGGCGGCGCGCACGATATCGGCGATCTGCTTCTCGATCCCCTCCTCGTCAAGCTCGGTCGGCGGGAACGGCGAGATCGGCGACTTGATCGGCGAGGGCGCGACGCATTTTGGCCCGTAGGCATAGCGCCCGGCATGCAGGATCTGCATCGCGATCTTGCCGCCGGCCTCATGCACCCGGTTCGTCACGACGGAATGGTTCGCCACGTCCTCGTCGGTGGTCATCATCGCGGCACCCGGCAGCACCGAGCCTTCAAGGTTCGGCCCGATCCCCCCGGTCACCATCAGCGCCACCTCGCCTCGCGCCCGTTCGGCGTAGAACTCGGCAACCCGGTTCCAGTCCTTGGTTTCCTCCAGCCCGGTATGCATGGAGCCCATCAGAACGCGGTTTTTCAGCGTGGTGAAACCCAGATCGAGCGGGGCGAGAAGATGCGGGTAATCGGTCATGGCGGTGTCCTCCTGCGTTGCGCGCCAATGCGCCACAGCGCAGCCGCTTTGTCACGCGCAACCCCGCGTCATTGCATATCGGCGGCAGCCACGTCACATAGACCCGGACCCACTCACACAGGAGCCCTGCCATGGCCGACCCCGCTTCGCTTCCCTACCGCCCCTGCGTGGGCGTGATGATCCGAAATGCTGATGGCAACGTTTTTGTTGGCCAGCGCAAGGACCACTACGAGGAGGCGTGGCAGATGCCGCAAGGCGGGGTGGACAAGGGCGAGGACCCAAGGGACGCGGCGCTGCGCGAGATGTGGGAGGAGACCGGGATCACCGCCGATCTGGTGACGATCGTGGCCGAAACCGAGGGCTGGCTGCCCTATGAGTTGCCGCCCGAACTGGTGGGCAAGCTGTGGAAGGGCAAGTATCGCGGGCAAGAACAGAAATGGTTCCTCGTGGATTTCCATGGCACCGACGATCAGGTGAATATCGAGACCGAGCACCCCGAATTCAGCGCGTGGCGGTGGCAGGCCCCGGCGGATTTGCCGAACTTCATCGTGCCGTTCAAACGTGAGGTGTATCTCGCCGTGCTCGACGCGTTTGCAGACCATTTCAAATGATCCGCGCGCTGGCGATCTGCGCAGCCCTCCTGCCCGCCCCGGCTTCGGCGCTGTCGTGCATGGCATGGACCGTGGAAAGCGCGTTTTCCGAGGCCGAGGCCAGCGAGGAGACGTATATCGTGGTGAAGGGCGATCTGAGCTTCGACCCGGACCGCCTGCCAAAAACTAATTGGGCCAATCAGGCCGCAACGCCCGCCCGCACCGAAATTGCGTCTGATATTCAAGGGCTTGCGCTGACCGAGCGCGGCTTCACAGAGCCTGTTGAAACCGACCTGACCTTGCAGATCGACTGCGCGGGCCCATGGTGCCCCAGCCCTGCGCCCGGCCCGGCGCTGGTCTTTCTGGAGCGCAGCGAGACAGGTTACAAGCTGGTGCAGGGCGCCTGCGGAGGCTTCTATTTTGGCGCACCGACCCCGGAGATGCTCAAGGGCGTGCACCAGTGTTTTACCGGCGGCCCCTGCCCGCTGCCCGTGCCCCGTTGAGCCTGCGGGCTCTTCCCAAACCCGTTCGAGCGCGCTAAGGCGCAATCCATGAGCAAAGACAAGATCGACACGCGCGCCATTGGCCTTGATGTGGGGCTGGAATTCGTCCGCTGGCTGACCGGCGCGGAGAACCTGCATTACGGCCTCTGGACCGGCCTTGAGGTAAACGCCGCCAACCTGCGCGCGGCGCAGGAGGCCTACACCGACAAGCTGTTCAAGCTGCTCCCCGACACGCCCCTGCGCATCCTGGACATTGGTGGCGGGGCGGGCGAGACCGCGAAGAAACTGCTCGCTCTGGGCCATTCAGTGGACATTGTGGTGCCCTCGCCGCTGCTCGCCGAGCGCTGCCGCCAGAACGCGCCCGGCGCGACGGTTCATGAGTGCATGTTCGAGGACTACGCCGGAGATAGCGATTTCGATTTATGCCTGTTTTCAGAAAGTTACCAGTATATTCCGCTTGATGCGGGCATTCCGGGCTGCCTGAAACTGCTCAAGCCCGGCGGCCAGATCATCATCTCCGATTGCTTCCGTTCGGAGACCCATGGCCTCGCCGCTGACCGCTCCACGGTGGGGGGCGGGCATCCGATTGTGGATTTCCGCGCCAAGCTCGAAACATGGCCCGTGGAGGTTCTGAGCGAAGAGGATATCACCGAGGCCACCGCGCCTTCGGTCGAGGTTGAGCAGGGTCTGTTCAATGTGCTGGGCTATACATTCCGGCGCGTGGATAGCGACTTGCAGCAGTCGCGCCCGGTGTTGCGCTGGATGATGGGCAAGGTGGTGGGGGCTTTGCTGAATGAAAGCAAGCGCGCCAAGCTCGACCAGCGCCTGAACCAGCAGACCCGCAACCGGGAGGCGTTCAAGGCGAACAATGTCTACCTGATGATGGACCTGCGGGCCAAGACCTGAGCCCGGCGCGGGATTTGGTTAACGCGGCGCGCGCCGCGCAACAGCTCGCCCGCCCTGCCCCGCTCCGAATCAGGCCTTAACGCCTTATTTTCTTCGCAAAACCGCGTATGGCCGGGCGTATGGCAACGCGTATGGCTCGGCGTATGGCAAACGTATGGCAAAAGCCGGGGTTAATGCAGCGTACGGTGGCTTGCGTTAACCTTTCTGGCGAGGTCAGACGATGGGAACACCGGGGGCCGCGTGTTCGGGGTGCAGCCCAATCAGGCGCGGATCGGGCGCGACCTCGATCTGGCGGCGATAGGCCGTGAAGCCGGAGCGCTCGTAAAAGCCAAGCGCCTGCGGGCTGTCGATGGTGCAGGTGTGGACATGGAAGCGGGTGATGTCTTCTGCCCATGCCAGCGAAATCGCCCGGTCCATCAGATACGCCCCCGCCCCGGTGCCAATCAGCGCCTGAGTGAGGCCGAAATAGGCCAACTCGCACGCCCCGTCCTGCCGGAAATCAAGCTCCAGCAGCGCCTCGGGGCGCCCGTCCTTTTCGAGCGTGTAAAGATGCACCTTGGGATCGTTCAGGATCGCGCTGAGTTCCACATCGGTCAATTCCAGCCGCCCGAACCACAGCCAGTCCTGTCCGATCCGGCGGAACAGGTCGCGATAGGCGGTGCGGTCGGGCGGAAAACCGGTAAACGCGAGGCCCTCGGGCAGCGGCGCGCCACGCAAGGCGGCGGGGGCGGCCATTTCCAGATGGGTGACCACCATCGCCAGCTTGCCTTGTGGCACGTCATAGAAGCCGTCGGGCAGAGCCATCAGACAAGGCCAGCCTTGCGGAACTCGGCCAGCATGTCCGCCTCGGGGCGCGGGCCCACATGGGTGATCACTTCGCCTGCGCACAAATGTCCCATGCGCCCGCAGGTCTCCAGATCGCAGCCCGTGGCGAGCCCGTAGAGGAACCCGGCGGCGAACTGATCGCCTGCGCCGGTGGCGTCCACCGGTGTCACCTTGGTCACTGGCAGGTCGTGGCGTTCCTCGCCTGCGATGATCGTCACCCCGTCGCCGGAGCGCGTGCAGACCATCAGCGGGATCATCGCGGCGGTCTTGGCCATCGCCGCTTCGAGATCCTCGGTCTCGAAGAGCGCGCAAATCTCGTGCTCGTTGCCGATCACATAGTCGAGCTCATTGCCGATCATGTCGAGGAAGTCCGCGCGGTGGCGCTCGACGCAGAACGGGTCGGAAATCGCGATCCCGGCCTTGCCACCCGCCGCGCGGGTCACGCGCGAAGCCTTGCGGAACGCCTCTTTGCCCTTGTCCTTGTCGAAAAGGTAGCCTTCGAGAAAGATGATCTCGGCCTCTGCCGCGGTCGCCTCTGGCACGTCCTCGGGGCCAAGTTCGGCGGAGATGCCCAGATAGGTGTTCATCGAGCGCTCGCCATCGGGGGAGACAAAGATCATCGAGCGCGAGGTCGGCAACTCGCCGCCCGGCACCGGCGCGTTGACAAAATCGGTGCCGTCCTCGGTCATCGCCTCGGCGTAAAAACGGCCCAGCGAGTCGTCATGCACCCGGCCGATGAACGCGGTCGGAAGGCCCAGCGCGCCGACGCCCGCGATGGTGTTCGCCACCGCCCCGCCGGGGGTCTGCTTGCGCTCGTTCATCGCCGCGTAAAGCAACTCGCTGCGCTCCATCTCGACAAGCTGCATGATGCCTTTGTCGATATCCATCATCTCCAGAAAGCTGTCATCGGCATGGGTGATCACATCGACAACGGCATTGCCGATCCCGGCGAGTTTGTATTTGGTCATTGGGTTTTTTCCTCATAGGGGCAGAGATCGCGGATCAGGCAGGCCCCGCATTTGGGCTTGCGCGCCACGCAGGTGTAGCGGCCATGCAGGATCAGCCAGTGATGGGCGTGAAGCTGGAAATCGGCGGGGATGTTGTCCTCGATGGCCCGCTCGACCGCGTCAACGGTCTTGCCCGGCGCGATGCCGGTGCGGTTGCCAACGCGGAAGATATGGGTGTCGACGGCTTGGGCGGGGTAGTGCCACCACATATTGAGCACGACATTGGCGGTCTTGCGCCCTACCCCCGGCAGCGATTGCAGCGCCGCGCGCGAATTGGGCACGACGCCGCCATACTCATCGACGAGGATCTGGCTCATCTTGATGACGTTCTTGGCCTTCTGGCGGTAGAGGCCGATGGTCTTGATGTGCTCGGTGAGGCCTTCGAGGCCGAGATCGAGCATCTTTTGCGGGGTGTCGGCGATCTTGAAGAGCGCGCGGGTGGCCTTGTTGACGCCCGCGTCGGTGGCTTGGGCCGAGAGGGCAACGGCGACGACAAGGGTGTAGACGTTGACATGCTCAAGCTCGCCCTTGGGTTCGGGGTCCGCCGCCTGAAAGCGGGTGAAAATCTCCCGCAGGGTGTTGTAGTCGAGCTGTTTGGGTGCCTTGGCCATGGCGAGTGGTATGGGGGGATTTTTTTGGGGGTGCAAGAGCGGGGGGACGCACCTTTGGTGCGTGCTGGGCTTCCAGCCCAGACCCGGGGATATTTTGAGCCAAAGGAAGGCAGGGGCGAGGCGCTTCGGGCCTGACGTGGGGCACGAGGGTGAAAAGCGCAATATCCGGGTCGCTGGGCGGGGCGTGTCTCGCTAGATTGGCGGCATGGAACAGGAACACAGCTATCACTACGGCGTCATGCGCCGCGCCATCGATCGGATCGACGCTGCGCCCCAGATGCTGTCGCTCGACGCGCTGGCCGCCGAGATGGACATGAGCCCCGCGCATTTCCAGCGGCTCTTCTCGGCATGGGTCGGGGTCTCGCCCAAGCGCTACCAGCAGTATCTGGCGCTGGGGCACGCCAAATCGGTGCTTGCCGAGCGGTTCACCACGCTGGAGGCCTCGATGGCCGCCGGGCTGTCGGGGACCGGGCGGCTGCATGACCTGTTCCTGCGGTGGGAGGCGATGAGCCCCGGTGAGTTTGCCCGGCAAGGTGGCGGCATGACCATCCGCTATGGCTGGCTCGGCAGTCCGTTCGGCGAGGCGCTCGTGATGGCGACCGAGAAGGGGATTTGCGGGATCGCGTTCTCGGCAGAGTTCGGGCGCGATTGGGCGTGGGAGGATATGACCGCGCGCTGGCCCGAGGCGGAGTTTGTGGAGGATACCGCTTTCGTGGTGCCTTGGGCCGAGGCCGCCTTCGCGCAGAAGGGCGAGGCGGCGCTGCACCTGATCGGCGCGCCGTTCCAGATCAAGGTCTGGGAGGCGTTGCTGCGCATTCCCTCGGGCCATGTGACGACCTATTCGGAGATCGCCGGGAGCATCGGGTCGCCCCGCGCGGTGCGGGCGGTCGGCACGGCGGTCGGGCGCAACCCGGTCTCGTGGCTCATTCCCTGCCACCGGGCGCTGCGCAAATCCGGCGCGCTGGGCGGCTATCACTGGGGGCTGCCGATGAAGCGCGCGATGCTGGCCTATGAGGCGGCGCGCGCCGAGGCGTGAGGGCCGCGCTCAGCCCGGCGTTACGACCGTCGGCTGGCCGAGCGCGTTTTCCAGCACCTGCCCGGCGGCAAGCAGCACATCCTCGCGGAACTTCTGCCCCAGAAGCTGCACCCCCGCAGGCCGCCCGCCGCGTGTGCCCGTGGCTACCGCGAGCCCCGGCAGACCGAGCGTGGGCAGCGCGCGCTGGGTCAATTGCGCCTCGAAGATCCGCGCGAAGGCCGCTTCGGACTGAATGTCGAGTTGTTGCTCGAAGGGGGCCTCGCCCGACACCGGGCACAGGACCAGCGGGTAGTCCTCCATGAACAGCGTCCATTCGCGGATCAGCCCGGCCCGCGCCTGCAAGGCCTGCATCAGATCGTCGAAGCCGACCTCGCCGGCATCCTGGCACATTTGCGCATAGACGAACTCCGCCTCCGCGTCGGCCTCCCGCGCGACCATGTCCTTCGCCCCGACCTGCATCTCCGCCATCCACAGGCAGGCGTTGATCGCGGCGGCGCGGCGCATCGGCGGGCAAGCGGCCTCCTCGACGGTCCAGCCGGAGGCCCGCAGGATCTCCGCCGCCTCCATCAGCCCCGCCACGACCTCCTCCGACACCGGCATGTCATCGGGCGCGACGCAGAGCGCCGCGCGCTTCGGCACCTCGCCCTGCACCAGAGCCGCGGGCACATGCCACGGATCGCGCGGATCGGGCGCAGACATGGCCGCGAGGGCAAGCTCGATATCGGCGATGCTGCGGGTGAGCGGGCCGGACACCGCCATCAATTGCCCGCCAATGAAGCGATCCGGGGCGCTGGCATTCCACGCAGGCACCCGGCCCAGCGTCGGGCGCAAACCGTGCAGGCCGCAGGCATAGGCCGGGTAGCGCACCGATCCGGCGATATCGGTGCCATGCCCGATGGCACACAGCCCCGCCGCCACAGCAGAGCCTGCCCCGCCCGACGATCCGCCCGGCGTGATCCCAAGGTCGCGCGGGTTGAGGGTCTGCCCGTGCAGGCTGTTCTTGGTGAACCAGCGCATCGAAAAGGCCGGGGTATTGGTGCGCCCGACGATCACCGCGCCAGCCTTGCGCAGGTTCGCTACTACCGGGTTGTCCGCCTCGGCGACATGATTTTCGAGAAGCCGCAGCCCGTTCGTCGTGGCGTGGCCTTTCTGATCGACATTGACCTTGGTCGTCACCGGCACCCCGCAAAGCGGGCCGGGCGTGTCACCGCGCGCGATGGCCGCGTCGATGGCACGCGCGGTGTCGAGGGCCTCTTCGCGGCAGTCCTGCACGATGGCATTGATTGCCGGGTTCACCGCGTCGATCCGGTCCAGATGGGCCTGCGCGACCTCGGTGGCGGAGACCTCGCCCGACTGCACGTGTGCCGCGATCTCGCGCGCGGTCATTTGCCAGATATCGCTCATCGCCAGTGTCCTTGCCGTTTCGAGGTCGTGTCAGCGGCGAAACTGGCACCGCCGCGCGGGCGTGTCGACCGCAATCTGCACTCTGGCCCCGCCGGGGGGGGGCACCCGGGGTGTCGGCACGGCACCCTGTGGGGCGGGCATTTTTTGGGGCCTACGGCGAGACTGCGGGAAGCGGCGGGCCGCCCGTGGGCTGGGCAACCATCCGCAATTTTTCGGCAACCTTGACGGAAAGGGTTTTCTTTGACCGTCAGTCGCTCCAAACTATGCGAAATCCATCACGCGGCAGGTGACGCGGCAGGTAGCAAGGCGACCGGATCGAATGCGCGCGAGTCTTGGCACCCGGAGCACCAAAGGGGGATCCATGAGATACGAACGTCCATCGAATATAGAGGATGCGGTCGGGCTTCTGGCGAGCGCAGGCGACGCGGCTTTCGTGCTTGCGGGCGGAACCGATCTGCTTGTGCGGATGAAAAGCGATGACTTTCACGCTGGCCTCATCGTCGACATCAAGGCCATCGGCGGGATGTCGGATATCGTGGAAACCGAGGACGGGTTCGTCATCGGCGCGGGGGTCCCCTGCGCCGCGCTCGGCGAGCATGCAGGGCTTTGCGCGGCATGGCCTGGACTGGTCGAGGCTGCCCACCTGATCGGCTCGACCCAGATACAGGGCCGCTGCACGATCTCCGGCAATCTGTGCAACGCCTCGCCCGCCGCCGACAGCGTGCCCGCGATGGTGGCCGCCGGGGCGCAGGCGCGTATCGCCGGGCCGACCGGCACCCGCCTGCTGCCGGTGGAAGACGTGCTTCAAGGGCCGGGCAAGACCGCTCTGGAGAAGGGCGAGTTGATCGAGGCGATCGTGCTGCCCAGCCAAGCCGCGCGCGGGGCCGATTGCTATCTGCGTTTCACGCCGCGCACGGAAATGGACATTGCCGTGGTCGGTGCGAGCGTGAGCCTGTCGCTGGGCTCGGATGGCGCCGTCGAGACCGCCCGCGTTGCGCTTGGCGCGGTCGGGCCGAAGGTTGCGCGTGTCGAGGAGGCTGCCGAGGCCATTATCGGCACCAAACTCGACGAGGCCGCTCTGGACGCGCTGGCTGCGGCCTGCTCTGCGGCGGCGAGCCCGATCGACGACAAGCGTGGAACGATCGATTTCAGAAAACAGGTCGCGGGCGTGCTGGCGCGCCGGGCGGCCCGCAGTGCCTATGACCGCGCGGGAGAAAAGTGATGTCTGCGATAGCTGTCTCAACAACGATCAATGGCGATGAGGTGGAATATCTCTGCCAACCCGACGAAAGCCTGCTCGACGTGCTGCGCAACCGCCTCGGCCTGATGGGCTCGAAGGAAGGCTGCGGCACCGGCGATTGCGGCGCCTGCACGGTGGAGATGGAGGGCCGCATCGTGTGCTCCTGCCTTGTGCTCGGGGCGGAAGCCGATGGCCAGTCCGTGGAAACCATCGAAGGCATGGCCAAGGGCAGCGATCTGCACCCTTTGCAACGTAAATTCATCGAACACGCCGCCCTGCAATGCGGCATCTGCACGCCCGGCTTTCTGGTGGCGGCCAAGGCGCTGCTGGAGACCAATCCGGACCCCAGCGAAGAGGAGATCCGCTTCTGGCTCGCGGGCAATCTCTGCCGCTGCACCGGCTATGACAAGATCGTCCGCGCCGTTCAGGACGCGGCGCGTGAGATGAGAGGAGAGGCGGCATGAGCTTCGACGCAACCTATCATGAACACACGTTCAAATCCGTTGGGACCCGCCCGCTGCGCCCCGACGGGGTGGACAAGGTCACGGGCCGGGCGCGCTATGGCGCGGATTTCAACATGCCGGGCCAGCTTGTGGCCCGGGTGCTGCGCAGCCCCCACGCCCATGCGCGGATCGTGCGGATCGACACCGCGAAGGCCGAGGCGCTCAAGGGCGTCAAGGCGGTGGTCACCGCCGCCGATCTGCCGGACCTCACGGGTGGCGACGACGCGCTCTTCGCGATCCTCGACAATTGCATGGCCCGCGAGAAGGCGCTTTATGACGGGCACGCGGTCGCGGCTGTCGCGGCCATCGACGCAAAGGTCGCCAAGGAGGCGCTGAAGCTGATCGAGGTCGAATACGAGGTGCTGCCGCATGTGACCGATGTGGACGAAGCGGTGCGCCCCGATGCCCCGGTGATCGACGATCAGGTCTTCACCGCCGGGGTCGAGCCCGCGCCAAGCGCTCCGTCCAACGTCGCCGCGCGCTCGGAATTCGGCAATGGCGATGTCGAGGCGGGCTTTGCCAAAGCCGACGTGATCGTCGAGCGCAGCTACCGGACCGAGCAGACCCATCAGGGCTATATCGAACCCCATGCCTGCGTGGCGAGTTGCAATGCCGATGGCACGGCGGAGCTTTGGGTCTGCACGCAGGGCCATTTCGTCTATCGCCAGAACTGCGCCGACCTGCTCGGGCTCGACGTGTCAAAGCTGCGCGTCACCTCCTCCGAGATCGGCGGGGGGTTCGGCGGCAAGACCCATGTCTGGGCCGAGCCTGTCGCGCTGGCGCTGTCGCGCAAGGCCGGGCGGCCTGTGAAGCTCGTCATGTCGCGCGAGGAAGTGTTCCGCGCCTCCGGGCCGACCAGCGCGACCTCCATCGACGTCAAGATCGGCGCCACCAAGGATGGCCGCATCACGGCGGCGACCGCGACGCTGCGCTACACCAATGGCCCCTATGCCGACGCATGGGCAGAAACCGGCGCGATGACCTCCTTTGCCTGCTATGACCTCGAAAACGTCAAGACGGTGGGCTATGAGGTGATCGTCAACCGGCCCAAAGTGGCGGCCTACCGCGCGCCCTCCGCGCCGATGGCGGCCTTCGCGGTGGAAAGCGCGATTGACGAATTGGCCGGCAAGCTCGGCATCGACGCGGTGAAACTGCGGATCAAGAACGCCGCGAGCGAGGGCACGAAGTCCTCCTATGGTCCGGTCTATGGCCCCATCGGCATCGGCCCGACCTTGCTGGCCGCGCAATCGCACCCGCATATGTCCGCCCCGCTCGGCCCGAACCAAGGGCGCGGCATGGCCTGCGGCTTCTGGTTCAACTTCGGCGGGCAGACCTGCGTGGACCTCAACGTGGGTCAGGACGGCACCGTGACCATCGCGGTCGGCACCGTCGATGTGGGCGGCTCGCGCGCCTCGCTGTCGCTGGTCGCGGCGGAGGAGCTTGGCATTGCCTATGAGGACGTGAAGGCGGTTGTCGCCGACACCTCCACGCTTGGCTACAACGACATGACCGATGGCAGCCGGGGCACGTTCTCCTCGTCCATGGCGACGATCTCGGCGGCGCGCAACGCCATCGAGGTGATGCGCCACCGCGCCGCGCTGATGTGGGATATCCCCGTGGAAGATGTTTATTGGGAGGACGGCCACGCCAAGGCGGGCGGCTCGAAATACGACAATCTCGCCCCGCTCTCGGTCAAGGAGATCGCCGCCGAGGCTGGCAACACCGGCGGGCCGATTGCCGGGCATAGCGAGCTTGTGGCCGATGGTGCGGGCGTGTCCTTCGCCACGCATATCTGCGATGTCGAGGTCGATCCCGAGACCGGCTCCACGCGGGTGATCCGCTACACCGTGATTCAGGACGCGGGCAAGGCGGTGCATCCGTCCTACGTGGAAGGCCAATACCAAGGCGGCGCGGCGCAGGGCATCGGCTGGGCGCTGAACGAGGAATATATCTACGGATCCGACGGACGCCTGCAGAACCCCGGTTTCCTCGACTACCGCATCCCGGTCTGTTCCGATTTGCCGATGATCGACACGCAGATCCTCGAAATCCCGAACCCCAACCACCCTTACGGCGTGCGCGGGGTGGGCGAGACCTCCATCGTGCCGCCGCTTGCCGCAGTGGCGAATGCGGTGTCGAACGCGGTCGGCGTGCGCCTGTCCCATGTGCCGGTCTCGCCGCCGCGCATTCTGGCCGCGCTGACTGCACAGAAGGGCGGCTAGCGAGATGGTGGAGGTGACGCTCTGGGCGGGCCTGCGGCCGCTCGCGGAGGGTCGGGAACACGTCTGCGTGGAGGCGACAACGATCCGGGAGCTTCTGCGCAAGCTCTCGGAGCGCTATCCGGGCCTTGAGGAGCCGTTGAAGACCAACGTCGCTGTGGTGATCGACGGCACTGTGTACCGCGACGACCGCTCCCAAGAGATACCGCCCAGCGCAGAGGTCTTCCTGATGCGCCGCCTCGCCGGCGGCTAGGCAGCGAGGCGCCCGGCGCCCCTTTTCTTCCAAGAAAAGTGCCCCGGCCCGAAGGTTGACGCGTGGGCATCGAACGATGCGTTAACCTCGCCCGGCATCCCACGCCAAGAACCGTCCAATCCGTCTGTCCGGGAAGAAAAGTGGTGAGCCCTGCAGGATTCGAACCTGCGACCCACTGATTAAAAGTCTTACGGAAATTACTTCTACACATCACTAGGGAGTTCTCGCCAGTTACTTATATACCTGTTTTTATGATATTAATCTAATTTTCGACGCCCAACACTCACGTCATAGCTCTTTATCTTTCTATCAGATTTGCTTACCCTGTGCTTACCTAAGCCATTTCGAGAAGGACCAACAAAAATGCCAAAGCTGCGTTTGATAAAGTCGGTCGTCGACGGACTGCAGGCAGAAAACGGCACCGACACGGTTTTCTGGGACACATACCTGAAAGGGTTTGGGCTGCGCATCAAACCAAACGGGACAAAGAGCTATGTTGTTCAATACCGCAACCGCAATTCTGGACGATCTCGGCGCAAGACGATTGGGCAGCACGGGCCACTCTTCAGCCTGAACCAAGCCCGCGAAATCGCGCGCGGCCTTCTTGCAGACGCTGCGCGCGGCGCGGATCCAGTGGCCGAGGCACAAACTCAACGGGCCGCGCCAACAGTTGAGCAGCTTGGAGCGCAGTACATGACTGAGCACGCCCTGCCCAAAAAACGCCCGAAGAGCGTCCGCAATGATCGTTCGATGCTTGATCGGTATGTTCTTCCCAAGCTTGGGAAAATGAAGGTGCACGAGGTACGCTCGTCTGACATTGCGAAACTGCATAACAGCCTGTCCGACAGACCTTATCAGGCAAACAGGGTCCTCGCTCTGATCTCCAAGATGTTCAGTCTTGCCGTGCGCTGGGATTATCGTCGCGATAACCCGGCCAATGGCATCGAAAAGTTCCACGAGGAGAAAAGAACACGCTGGCTGTCCGACGAAGAACTCTCTCGCTTGGTGTCCGCTTTGGATGCGCATCCTAATCAAGTCGCAGCCGACGCGATCCGCCTGCAACTTCTCACGGGCGCGCGCATTGGAGAGGTTCTGGTCGCCAAATGGGAAGAGATTGATCTTGAGCGCGGAGTTTGGACGAAGCCATCCCATCACACCAAACAGAAACAAACACAGCATTTGCCGCTTTCAAGAGCAGCAATCGAGTTATTGAGAACTATGAAACAGAGAGGCGGGGACCACTTGGTTCCTAGCCCTAGGCGCGACGGCCCAATGACTGATCTGAAGCACTTCTGGCGCGCCATCAAGAACACGGCAAAATTGGATAACTATCGTATTCACGATAACCGCCACAGCCATGCGTCTCATCTAGTGTCAAGCGGCCTGAGCCTCGCCATCGTAGGGCGCCTTCTTGGGCACACAAACCCATCTACGACATTACGCTACGCGCACCTCGCAGATGACCCGCTCAGAGCAGCAGCGGAAGTAATGGCTGAAAAGATGTCACGCTGAAATACGCCGCATCTAGCCACAGCTTGGTCAGTTTTCTTGCTTAGCGCTGGGCACACTCAGAGCAGGACGTTGCCCCGCGCGTGGGGCGACTTCTGTACGGGTACGAGCCGATGAAAGCTAAATGGTTTCGATCCACGCCCCCACGCGGGGGGCGACAGCCGACGCCGCGCGCTCTCAGGCCGACACGCTGTTTCGATCCACGCCCCCACGCGGGGGGCGACGCGTCAAGACCATTGGTCAGCACTTAGCTGACCTGTTTCGATCCACGCCCCCACGCGGGGGGCGACCATTGTTTAGCGGAGAGAGGAAAGGAAAGTAGAATGTTTCGATCCACGCCCCCACGCGGGGGGCGACAATGGTCCCCGGACACATGTTTGGACCGTACGGGGTTTCGATCCACGCCCCCACGCGGGGGGCGACGCTGGGCGTTCCCGAAAGCTATATGGCAACCGTTGTTTCGATCCA
>CBFHJA010000023.1:0-66884 GCA_965656085.1 uncultured Aliishimia sp.
ACGCTCCGCGCAACGTAACCAGAAGTAGAACTGAAGGGGAAGCCGGAATCGATGCGAATTGGCGTCAGGTCCTAGTCGGCAGCCCGTTCCATAAGCTCGTCGATGACTTTCTCCCATAAATCGGGCGGTTGCGCCCCGGGAACGGCGTGCTGACCCGCGACGATGAAGGTCGGCACCGAGGTGATCCCCATCTTGCGGCTATGCGCATCGCGCGCTGCAATATCCTCGCGGTCCGCCGCCGAGGCGAGTAGCCGCGCAACCACGGCAGCGTCCATATCTGCGCTGTCGGCCAGATCGGCGAGCACTTCGGCCGCGCCGATATCGCGCCCTTCGACGAAATAAGCCTCGAACAGCGCGTCCACGATCTGCGTCTGCTTCTGCTCGATCCCCGCCCAATGGATCAGGCGGTGCGCATCAAGCGTGTTCGGCGTGCGCTCGATCCCCTCGAAATTGATCGTCAGGCCAGCGGCCTCTGCATGTTCCACTACCGGCGCATAGGCTTTCACGGCCCCTTCCTTACCACCGAATTTGGCCTCGAGATACGCGCGGCGGTCCATGCCCCCGGCCGGCATGTCGGGATTGAGCTGAAACGGATGCCATTCGATGGTGAAGGGGTGATCTGGACGGGCGGCCAGCGCGGTGTCGAGTTGTGTCTTGCCGATGTAGCACCAGGGGCAAATCGGGTCAGACATGATATCAAGTTTGATCATTGTCTCTCCAAAGCGTTTGCAACGCGGCGCGGGCGAGCTTGCCATTCGGCCCGGTGGGCAGCGCGTCGATATGGATATAGTCCTTGGGCTGCTTGTAGGCGGCCAGACGGGAAGATGCAAAAGCGCGCATTGCCTCGGGATCACCGGGCGCAGGGGCGGTGTAAAAGCACATGATCACGCGCACATCTGGCTTCACCTCTATATCGGTCACCGCGAGGGTCTCTGCATCCGGCAAGCCTGCGAGCGCGGCTTCGACTTCCAGCGGCGAGACCCGAAAGCCGCCGGCGTTCATCATGTCATCCCGCCGCCCCAGATAGGTGATCCAGCCATCCGGATCCATCGACGCATGATCGCCGGTCAGAAACCAGTCGCCGCTGAACTTGTCGCGCGTGGCTTCGGGCGCGTTCACATAGCCGCGCATCAGACCGGGGTCGGAGCGATGCACGGCGATTGTGCCGTCTTCGCCAAGTGGAACCGGGGCCCCGTTGCTGTCCAGAAGCGCGATTCGGCGGCCGGTCTGGGGCCGGCCCGTGGTGCCCTCCGGCACGGCAGCGCCGGGCGGCGCGGAGATGAAGGTGGAGCATTCGGACATACCGTAGGCTTCGAGTACGGGGGTGCCGGTGACGTCTGCCCAAAGCCTGCGCACCGTTGGACTGAGTTTCTCGCCAGCCGAGAGCCCGTGCCGCAAGGCGGGGGTGCTCCAGTTCATGTCTTGCGTGAGGAACTTTCGGTAAACACCCGGTGCAGCGGCAAAAATTGTTGCCTCATGCTCGGTAACAAGGCGCGGTAGCGCCTCCGGAGCCGTGCCGGGCGCCGGGATAAGCGCAGTCCCGCCCACACTCCACGGATCCATCAACCCGGTGCCCATCGTGTAGGTCCAGTTGAAGGCACCGGCATGAAGCACACGGTCGTCGGCGCGCAGCCCATACCAGCCGTCATGCATCATGCGCCGGGCCCAGATCGCCCGGTGCGCATGCTCGACCGCCCGGGGCGTGCCGGACGTGCCGGACGTGTACACGATATAGGCCGGGCGCTCGGGATCGCCGAGCACGTATTCAGCACCTGGCAGGTGCATCATCCGCTGCAAATCGGCCAGTGGAATGCTCTGGGGATGCGGCGCGCTGGCGATCCCATCCTCGGTTAGAACCGCTGCAGGCGCAAGTTCCGCGATGATCGACGCGACCTCGGTGCTGGTGAGTTGTGGCGAGGTCGGCACCGGCACCATGTTGGCGGCAATCGCTCCGAGATAGGCGAGCGGGTATTCCGGGCGGTTGCCAAGGCGCAGAACGATCCGCGCGCCGGGCCCAAACCCGCGCGCCATGAGCCCCGCCGCGATGCCCCGCACGGCAGCTTCCAGCTCTGCAAAGGTCCAGTCCTGCCGGGCGCTATGCGCGAGCACGGACAGCGCGTGTTTGTCCGGTGTACGGGTCCCGGCGGCCAGCACATAGGCGGCCATATTGAAGGGCGCAGGGCAGGGCGGCGGCGGGCCGGCATCAAAGAGCGAGACAGAGACCATGATAGGGCGCGTATCGCGTTGCGATGCGGCTTGCAAGTTTCCGCACACGCTGCGAAAAGCTTGTCCATGCAAGCCTCTGATCCGAAATCACTGATCCGTATCGCGCGGGAAGCCGGGCCGAGTGAAACCGGGGAACCGCTGGATCTGGGCGCTCGTGTGCGTGCCTTGCGCAAGGCGCGTGACTGGACGCTGGAGCAGGCTGCGCGGCAGGCTGGGCTGGCGCGTTCGACATTGTCGAAAATTGAGAACGGGCAGATGTCGCCCACATATGACGCGCTGAAAAAGCTTGCGGTCGGCCTCGAGATTTCCGTTCCGCAACTCTTTACGCCGCCCGAACAGGGGCAAGTTGGTGGCCGGATGGCAGTGACCGAGGCCGGCAGCGGCAATGCGGTGGCCACGGCGACCTATGAGCATGAGCTTTTGGCCGAAACCCTCACCAAGAAGCAGATGCTCCCCTATCGCGCGCGCGTCCGGGCGCGGTCCATGGACGAGTTCGACGGTTGGGTGCGCCATGGCGGGGAGGAATTCCTCTATGTGCTCACCGGCGTGATCCGGCTCTACACCGAGTACTACGAGCCCATCGAAATGCGCCGGGGCGATAGCGCCTATTACGACGCGACCATGGGGCATAACGTGGTGTCTGTCTCTCAGGAAGACGCCACGATCTTGTGGGTCACCTCACTGGCATAGTGCGCAGTGCCGCGTGCCATCAAGGCGACATCATCGAGCAATTCGGCTGCTTCGGACAGCGTCAGATCGTGCCGGTCGGCCAAGTCCATCAGGAAAGTCGTCAAATCCGACAGGCTGTGGGGCTGAGACAGCTCACCAGCATGCGGAAAGACGTCGGCCAACCGTGCTGTGGCATCCGCCCAGTTGTCAGTCAGGAACGTCCAGGTCATCAGGTCTCCCTTTTGCTGCGCTCTGACGTCACTTTCGCCGAGCATCCCTTAAGCTAGGGTAAACCTGCCGCCTGAACCGCTGTGTCCTTTGCGCGCCGCGACAATTTGTGTCAGCCCGGCCGGTGCTCTGTCGCTGATGCTCCGGCAAACATGCCCAGGATCAGTCTTCATACCACCAATGCTGCGGCATATATTCGGGGCCGTCGCCATAGATCGGTGTGAGTTTGGGGCGACGCATCTGCCGAATATGGGCGATCCGGTCCCGGTCGAAACTGGCGAAAGGGATCACGTATCGCCCAGCCGTCAGCAGCCGGTCGAGCGCGCGGATGGCGGCTGTGAACTCTTCGGGTTCGGTCTGGCGCAGCATCGTGTCGATCATCGCGTCTACCGCCGGGTCCGATATCCCGGGCAAGTTGCGCGAGCCCTCTTGTGCAGCGGCCTCAGATCCCCAGTAAAAACGCTGTTCAGTGCCCGGTGAGAGCGACAGGGCGCGGCGGAACGAGATGAGGTCGAAGTCGAACTGCGCGCTGCGTTCGACGAATTGCGCATTGTCGACCCGTTCGATGCGCAAATCTATGCCCAATCGTTCCAGCGCCTGTTCATAGATTTCCGCAATGGCCTGATCGGTGCGGTTGTTCTTGTCGAGCAGGAGCGTCAGCGTCAGCGCTGCACCGTCGGGCCCGGTCATGACCCCATCCTGTGGGGCATAGCCTGCCGCCTCCAGTTGCCTCAGAGCGATGCGGATCCCGCGCCGGTTGCGCAGTGATCCATCCGAAGTGGGCAGGCTGTAGCCCTGCAGCGTTCCGGCGGGCAGTGCGGCTGCGAAGGAAGTGAGCAACTCCGCCACGCGCCCCTCTGCCGGTCCGGCGCGATAGGCAAGCTCGGAGCCTGAAAAATAGGAGGTGATGCGGGGCTGCACACCGCCTGTCAGCGTATCGTTGATATATTCGAAATTGAACGCGTGGAGCAGGGCGTCCCGGACCCGCCAGTCATCGAGCGGTGCGCGCCGGGTATTGAAGGCAAAGCCCGTCATGCCCGAGGGCTTGGCATTTGACAGCTCGGTCTTGACGATGTCGCCTCGGGACACGGCGGGAAAGTCATATTGGCTTGCCCAGCGTTCGGCGTTGAATTCGCGCATGGCAGATAACTCGCCCGCCTTGAAGGCTTCCAGCAGCACCGTCCCATCTGCGTAGAAATCGAGAACGATCTCGTCAAAGTTATGCGTGCCGCGCCGGACCGGAACGTCCGCGCCCCAATAGTCGGCATCGCGTTCGAGCACCACACGTCGCCCGGGCTCGTAGCTGGCAACGACATAGGGGCCCGCTCCGATCGGAATATCGTCGAGCCCGGCTTCGGTGAAATCGCGCCCGTCCCACTGAGCCTTGCTGAGTATGGGCCGCAGGCCAGCGATGAGCGCCAGTTCGCGGTTCTGCCCGGTGAACGTGAGGCGTACAGTGCGGGCCCCGGTCTGCTCGATAGACTCGATTTGCCGCCAAAGCCCATGATACCTTGGATGCCCAACGGTCCCGAGCGTTTCATAGGACCAGATGACATCCTCGACAGTGACGGGCGTTCCGTCCGAGAACCGCGCTTCAGGGCGCAGGGTGAAGGCAACCCATGACCGGTCCGGCGGGGTGGTGACGGTTTCGGCGATCAGACCATAGAGCGTGAAGGGTTCGTCCCATGAGCGCGCCATCAGACTGTCATGAGTCAGAAAGCGCAATTGCCACGGGACCGTGCCGCGCCGCAGGTAGGGGTTGAGGCTGTCGAAGCCGCCGGTGTTGCCGAGGACGATCCGGCCGCCTTTGGGGGCGGTGGGGTTGGAATAGGGCAGCGCGGTGAATCCTTCGGGCAGAGCAGGGGCGCCGTACATTGCGATGCCGTGGCGCGGCTCGGGCGCTGATTCTGCGGCAGCGCTGCATGGGCTCAGAATCACCCCGGCAGCCAGCAGAATCGCACCCGCCCGGCGGCGCAGGGCGTGGAAATAATCTAAACTCATTTTGGCAACAATCCCGCTCTTGCCTTGTTTTATTGAGGCTAAAATACGCGGGCTTGCCTGATATTTCAAACTTTTACCTTGGACAGCGGCCTGAAATTGCTTATAAGGGATTCACTGCTCGATAGGTTTCTTGCCTGTATGAAACCTGCCTCAATAACTCAACGCCGGCTTCGTGCCGGCGTTTTTTTTGTCTTCGTGAATATCGGGTATCCAGAGCGCACGGGGCGTAAGGCCCCTCAGACTGGCGCGGAATACATCGTATGGCTCGGCGTACATACGCTGTACATACTCTGTACATACGCACGTTCCGCTTACCCCTTGTTAACCGGGCCGGTCGCGTTTTCCGGACAAACACGCGGGCCGGGACCGCGGCATCGCCAGCCCACAGCGCGGCGCGCCTGCAAAGCTCACATCGAACGGGGGGCTGCCGCGTATCTGGTCATGCACGCCCACCAGATGGGGCGGGTCGCGCAAATGGCGTCTGAGATCAGATCGCCCTTGAAGCGGGGCGGACTCGCGCAGCAATCTGCACGCGGGCCAGCGTGCCGCCGCGCGTGCTCACGGTGTCCGGGGTGGATGCGCAGTCTCTGCGCACCCGAGTCTTTCGCGTGGTTTGCGGAGCCGGATCAGAAGAAACCGTCGACGTTGATGCCAAATGTCACCGCACCGATCACCATGTTGGTCGCAGGATCGGTGATCGCCATCGACACCTGAGCCTGATAGGTCTGCGTGCTCTCATCCAGCTCAACTTCGGAGACATGCATGGCATCTGCGCCCATGGGATAGGTTTTCTGAAATTTCGCCTCGTCTCCTTGCCAGTAATCCGACGTGACCCCGGACTGGCCCACATTCAATCCGACCTGATCCATCACGAAGACCTCGGTGATCTGGCCACCACTTGCCGCAGTGTGCTCTTGCAGGTGCAGCGAGACCGGACGCGCCAGAATCTCGTCGATCATCGGCATGGTGGTCGTTTTCAGCTCATCACGCCATTGCGTGTCGAGCGACAGGATCTCCGCTTCGCTCAGCCCGGCATGTTTGGCGTTCTGCGCCTTGATGGCCGAAATCACAACGGGGGCGGTCACCCATGTTTCGGCCTGCGATACCGCGAAGTCGATCATGGCCGGGGGGGCATCCGCCGCATGGGCGGACAGCGCGGCACCGCTCAGCGCGGCGCTCAGAAATAAACGTTTCATATGGTTCTCCTCTCTCGAAAAAAGGTGCAGTCTCCTCAGGTGCGTCCGGCCTAGCAGCGAAGCCTTAAGGTTTGGTTTCCGCCGCACCGTCATTTTCACGGGGTTTTCTTTGCAGATGCAGCATGAAACAATGCTGCAAAGCCAAGAAAGGAACCGCGTATGGCGTTCGAAACTTCACTGGCCGGCAAGACGGCCATCATTACCGGGTCGAATTCCGGTATCGGGCTCGGCATCGCTCGGGAGCTTGCCCGCGCTGGCGCCGATGTGGTGCTCAATTCCTATACCGACACAGACGAGGATCACGCGCTGGCCAAGGAAATCGCGGACGAAACCGGCGTGTCCGCGCGCTACATTCAGGCCGATATGTCCAAGGGCGACGCGTGCCGCGCGCTGATCGACGTGGCCGGGGCCTGCGATATCCTCGTGAACAACGCAGGGATTCAGCACGTGGCCGCAATCGACGCGTTCCCGACCGACAAATGGGACGCGATCATCGCTATCAATATGTCCTCGGCCTTCCACACCACTGCCGCGGCGTTGCCAATGATGCGCAAAGCGGGCTGGGGCCGGATCATCAACATCGCCTCGGCCCATGGGTTGCGTGCCTCGCCGTATAAGTCGGCCTATGTCACCGCCAAGCACGGCGTCGTCGGTATGACAAAGGTTGTCGGGCTGGAGACGGCCAAGGAGCCGATCACCTGCAACGCCATCTGCCCGGGCTATGTGCGCACGCCGCTGGTCGAGGGCCAGATCCCCGACACCGCCAAGGAATACGACATCTCCGAAGAGGAGGCGGTCGAGAAGGTGATCCTCGCCAAGCAGCCCTCAAAGGAATTCGTGACCGTCGAGCAACTGGCTGGGATCGCGCTGTTCCTGTGCTCGGATGCGGCGTCGCAGATCACCGGAACCTCGATTGCCGCCGATGGCGGCTGGACATCGCAATAGGTCCGAGCCGGGGCCGGGGTGGGCAGATTGCCCACCCTGCGGGATGCGGCGTGGTCGGTGGGCGGATTGCCCGGTCCCGCTATTCGGCGGCGGTGGCGGTTGTGGCCGCGCCCAGCCCGATCTCGGTGAGAAACGCCACAAGTTGCGCCTGCACGGCCTTGCCCGGGGCCATCGTGCGGCCCTGATCGGCATAGGTCATCGCCTGTACCGTGCCCGGATCGCGCCGCTCCAAATCGCGCCAATCTGCATCGAGATGGTCGGAGAAATGCCGGGTCGCTACGGCCTCGCCATTCTCCCAGAGCCGCAGCACGGGATGGATGAACGGGTCCGGCTCGCCATCGAAATTGTGCTGGCGTTTGACGTGGAGCGGGTTGGCGCCGAAATTGCCGAATTCCAGCGTGACGGTCAGATAGCGGCCCGTCGTCAGAACGCTCTCCTTGGCCCAGCCAATCGGCACATCGCGCAGGCGCTGCCCGGCCTCGGGGCCATCAAGGCGGATCACGTCGCACAAGAACCCCGGTTGCAGGAAGATCGCCGCCGAGAGGCTGATGCGTTCGCGGATCTCGAATTCAAGCGCAGCCAAGTCCAGATCGACCCGATCCGTTGGGTAGCTGCCGCCCTGCGCACGGTTCGCGATGAAGGTCGTGAGCGCCGCGATGTTGTGGCGAAAGCCGTGCACGAAGCCCGACATCGTCTTCTTGAAGTCGAGACTTTGCATAACGGTTCCGGCAAACCAAAGCCCGGGTGCCTGTGTGCTCTCCCAGTTCTGGGTCATCTCGGGGAACTTGCCGAAATGGCGAAGCTCGGGGCGGATCTCCTCGTCGAGGATCGTGGCGTCCCAGCGAAAGCCCGTGCAGGCGATCACATGGTCATAGGCCAGCACGATCTCATGGCCCTCGGCGGCGGTCATCTTGGCGGTCACGATGATCTGGCCGTCCTTGCGCTCGATCTTCATCGGTGCGGCGTCGAGCATCGCGTTCTGCGATTTGAGTTGGTAGGTGTCGAGGAAATTGGTGTTCACGGCGCGCAGATGGCCGACGAAATGGCTGTTCCACGCAAGTTTCACCGGGTTCGGGCTCATCACATGGATCGCCTGCGTGGTCTCGATCAGGCTTTCGGCGGTCTCCAGCGCGGCGTTGCCTTTGCCAAGGATCAGCACGCGTTTGTTCGTGAAGCGCTCCGGGTCGGCGTCATAATCGTGGTACAGCTCAACATGCTCCAGCCCGTCCACGTCCTCGGGCAGCCAAGGCTTGGTCACGCCGGTGGCCACCAGCACTTGCGCCGCGCGCAGCGTGTCGCCATCGGCCAGCGTCAGGGCAAAGCCGGTGCCGTCCCGGGCGATGCGGGTCACGTCGGCATGGAGGCGGATCTCGTCCTTCAGCGCGGTGGCGAATTCTTCGAGATAGCGCACGTATTCGTCCGCCTTGGGGAAGTATTTCCGGCTCCAGTCGGTGCAGAGCGGCCCGTCCTCGCTGAGCAGGCTGTTCCAGTCGAAGCGCAGGCGTTGTTCGGCCTCGCTGAGCCCGGTATGCACCTTGTTGATCGAGATGAGGTTGCGCTGGCGCGGGAAGGTGCGGAAGAACGAGGCGACGCCGCTGCCGCGTTCGAGGATCACGACGCGCAGACCCTTTTGCTTGAGCAGGCTGCCCGCCTGCAAACCGGCCGGGCCAGCCCCGACAATACACACATCGTGACGGCCCACGTCATCGCTTTTGAGTTGCAAGGTCAAACTCCCCAGTAAACGGTCCAAGACGTCCTAGTACACGTTATGAGAGTGCCCTTCTGTCCTTGCGAAAATCAACCCCAAGTTTATTCTGCGGTGCAGAAAATCGGTCAGTCAGAGGGTAATATGGTCAAAAAAGTCAATCTCGCCTTGCAGGGCGGCGGTGCGCATGGCGCCTTTACATGGGGTGTGCTGGACCGGCTGATCGAAGAGGAGGATGTCGAGATCGCGGGGATTTCCGGCACCTCGGCAGGTGCGCTCAACGGGGCGGCCTACAAGGCGGGCTACGTGACCGGCGGGCGGGACGGGGCAAAGCAGATGCTGGACTGGGTCTGGGATCAGGTGCTCGGCGCGCAGGCGGACTTTCCCGAGGGCTGGATGCTGCCGATCCCGCCAGCGGTGGTCTCTTCGGCCCTTGCCTATTCGTGGCCCTACCAGGTCGGCGAGACCATTGGCCGGGTAATGTCGCCCTACGCGTGGGGGCCGCTCTACAAGAACCCGCTGGAGCCGATCGTGCGCAAGTTCGACTTCGACTGTGTCTGCGCAGATGCAGGCCCGGCGCTCTATATCTGCGCCACCCGCGTGCGCAACGGCAAGATCCGCGTCTTTCAGGGCGATGACATCACCACCGAGGCGATCATGGCCTCGGCCTGCCTGCCGACGCTGTTTCAGGCGGTGGAGATCGACGACAGCGAGACCGGACGGCAGGAGGCGTTCTGGGATGGCGGCTACACGGGCAATCCGGCGCTCTATCCGCTCTTCGACAAGAGCCTGCCCGACGATATCGTGGTCGTGAACATCAACCCGCTGGAGCGCGAGGGCCTGCCGGTCACACCGCAGGAGATCCAGAACCGGATCAACGAGATCAGCTTCAACTCTTCGCTGCTGCGCGAGCTGCGCGCGATCCAGTTCGTGCAGGATCTTCTGGACGAGGGCGCTCTTGAGGAGGGCCGCAAGAGCCGTGTGCGGGTGCATATGATTGCCGATGACGGGCTGATGAACGACCTGAGCGTGGCGACGAAGGTTGTGCCGAACCTGTCGGTGATCCGCAAACTCAAGCAGGCCGGGCGCGACGCTGCCCATGGGTTTCTGGCGCAGCACAAGGCGGATCTGAACGCACGGGCCTCGCTGGACCTGCGCGCGATGTTCGGCTGAGCGGCGCCGCCTTCAGGCCTTGGGCGGGCTGCTGGGGTCTTTTCCGTTGGGATAGACCAGACCGGCGGAGATCACCAGCTTGGCGGCGTCTTCCACGCTCATCTCAAGCTCGACCACGTCTTCGGCGGGAAAGAACAGCAAAAAGCCCGAGGTCGGGTTCGGCGTGGTTGGCACGAAGACGCTGACCATATCGCCGGCATGGGCGCGCTCCGCGACCTCGCCCTTGGTGGAGGTCGAGATGAAACCGATGGCCCAGATGCCGCGCCGCGGGTACTGGATGAGGCAGGCCTTCTCGAAATTGCGGTCCGATTGCGCGAAGACCGTCTCGGAGATCTGCTTGATGCCGGAATAGATCGAGCGCACCACCGGCGTGCGCTCCACGAGGCTTTCGGCGAAGCGGATGAACGAGCGCCCGATCAGCCCCTTGGCCATCCAGCCGATCATCACGGTGAAGAGGAGGAAGATCACCACACCGATGCCGCGCACGTTGATCTGCACTTCTGGCGGCAGGCCCAGCAGGTCCTGAATGATCTTGTCGGGTTTGAAGGTTTCGGGGACCAGCGGCAGCACGAACCCGTCGATCCAGCCGACGACGGTCCAGATCAGCCAGATCGTCAGGCCGACGGGCGCGATCACCACGAGGCCGGTCAGGAAGGACGCGCGCACGGACGCGAAGAGGCCGGGACGCGGCGGATCTTTTGGATCAAATGGGGTGTTCATGTGGGGTGTATGGGCCCGCGAGATTCCGAATGCCGTCTAGGTAAGGTCTTTCCCCGGCGGCGGCAATGGCTCTGCTTGCCTGTTATGCAATCAGGCGGGGGTTTTGACCAATTCTTCAGCGATGTCAGCGGCCAGACGCGCGTTATGCCGCACGAGCGCGATATTGGCCTGCAGCGAGCGGCCCTCGGTGAGCTCGAACAGCCGTTGCAGCAGGTAGGGCGTGACGGCCTTGCCGGTGATCCCGTGGCGGTCTGCATCGCCCTGCGCCTGCGCGATGAGCGGCGCGAGGGTGGCGGAGGGGATTTCGTCGGCTTCGGGGATCGGGTTGGCGACAAGCTGCCCGCCCGGCACCCCGAGCGCGGCGCGCATCCGGTGCGCACGGGCGATCTCGGCGGGGCTGTCCATCCGGAGCGGCGCTTTCAGCCCCGAGGAGCGCGACCAGAAGGCGGGAAAATCGTCCTGCCCGACCGCGATCACCGGCACGCCGGAGGTTTCCAGCACTTCCAGCGTCTTGGACAGATCGAGGATGGCCTTAGCTCCCGCCGCGACAACTGTCACAGCGCTTGCGGCAAGCTCGGGCAGATCCGCGGAGATGTCGAAACTGTGCGCCGCGCCCTGATGCACACCGCCAATTCCTCCGGTGGCAAAGACGTCGATCCCGGCATGGCGGGCGGCGATCATCGTGGCGGCGACCGTGGTCGCGCCGGTGCCGCCTGAGGCGAGGCACGCGGCGATGTCTGCGCGGCTGAGCTTGGCCACACCCTTGGCTTGCGCGAGGTTGGTCAGCTCGTCCGGCGTCAGCCCGATATGCAGACGCCCGTCGATCACTGCGATGGTGGCGGGCGTGGCGCCTGCGTCCCGCACATCCTGCTCGACCTGCCGGGCAACCTCGGCGTTTTGCGGCCACGGCATCCCATGGGTGATGATGGTGCTTTCCAGCGCGACGATTGCGCGGCCTTTTTCTTTGGCGTCATAGACTTCCGGGGCGAAGTTCATTTCGATCATGAGGGGTTTTCTCCCGAGACATAGGTGGCAGCGGCTTGCAGTGCACGGGCCAGAGCCGCGTCCGGGGCCTGCCCGCGCTGTTCGGCGGCGATGAAGGCCGCCATGAAGGTATCGCCCGCGCCGGTGACGCGCTCCACGAGCACTTGCGGTGGTTCGGCGGTGATCGTTTCGCTGGCGTTGGCAAGGCAGGCCGCCTTGCCACCATCGGTGACAAGCGCGCGATGCGCCCCCCGTGCGACCAGCGCCGTTGCGGCCTCCGGGGCCCCGGCGAAGGCGGTCTGGCACAGGAGGCCGGCCTCTTCGAGATTGACGTAGAGCGTGCCGCGCCCGGCGTGCAGGAAGGGCTGCAGTCGGTCGGCCTTGCCCGGCGAGGCGGGCGCGACATGGAGCGCGGCTTCGGCGAAGAGGTCCGAGGTGGCGATCTGGGCGAGGAGTTCCACGGTCAGGTTACCATCGAGCGCCACCGGCCCGCGATAGGGCGCTGGCAGCCGCCCGTCCCGGAGCGGCGCGAGGATCTTGTCGCCGGCCGCTTCCAGTGAATGGGCGTCAGCAATCGCCGCGATTAGCCCGTTGGCGCCCTCGATGGCCATGTAGCGGTCGGTGGGCAGGTCCTCGGAGAGGTGGATCAGGTCGGTCACAAGGCCACGCGCCGCGCAGGCCCGCAGCAAATCCGTGCCTTCCTCATCCTTGCCGATGGTGGTCAGCAGCGCCGGGGTCAGCCCGAACCGGGCCAGCGTCATGGCGATGTTCATGGCCACGCCGCCGGGCAGGCGGGTGATCCGGCCCGGCACGTCCGAGCCGACACGCATCACCGAGGGCGTGCGCCCGATGATGTCCCACAGGACCGAGCCGATGCAGAGGATATCGGGATGCTGCGCCATGGCAGAGCCATACACCAGCCAGCGGAGATGCCAACAGGGTTATTCGGGCACGGCGAAGGTGAGCGCGGCCCAGAGCGTTTCCCATGCAATATCGGCGTCGCTATACTCCGGGGCGCGCAGCACGACCGCATCGAGCAGGTAGTCATGGCCGGGCTTGGTGTCGATCTGCGCGATGCCTTCGGCGTTGGTGCGCGTCGTCGTGATGGTGACGGTGCCGTCCGGGGCACGCTCGAATATCTCGACCTGCGCATCCCCGCGCGGTGCCCCCTTGTAGAGCAGCCGCGCGGTCATCTTTTGCATGAACGTTGCCGCGTAAGGGTTTGTCAGGGCGACGAATTCAGTGTCCATCCCGAGCGCCCGGTCGCGCCCTTTGGCGCCGCCCACACCGATCAGGGCCTTGGCGTGACGGGTGTAGTTTTCGCGAAAAAGGTCGGTCGGCAGTCCCCGTGCCGCGTGCCGCGCGGCGATGTCGGGAAAGTCTTTATGCGCTGCAAATCGCTCGAATTTCTCCCAGTCCCGATAGGTCAGCCGGCTGGGTTTGGTTTCATGGGCAAGTACCACCAGCCCCTCGGGTGCGTCCTCGATGACGATCGCGGGGCGGTCGCCGCTGCGTGAGGAAATTGGCGTAACCTCTTGGCTGTGAAGCATTTCATGACGCGCGGCGTTCCGGTCGAAATAGGCCAGCTCAACACCTTCGAGTTTTTCACCATTTCGAAACCGCGCTTCGATTGTCTCGCCCGCAGGGACTTGATACCTTTGCGGTTCGATCCAGAATTCATGAGCGGATACCGGAGCGGTTCCGGCGGTCACGAGGAGCAAAGCGGGGGCAATGATGCGGAGAAACAGGTTCATGGGGTGCAAGCTGCGCCTGAGGGCGGTCTTGTCAAGCTTGGCCTTTGTGCTCGCGCTTGTGCAAACACCCGCCGCCCATGCCCATGAGGTGCAACCGGCCATCATGGATGTGCAGAGCGAGGGCGACACGCTGCGCCTGACCTTTGCGTTGACGCTGGAGAGCTATCTGTCCGGGATCGATCTCGACGGGCTGCAGGACACCAACGACGCCGAGAACGCCGAAGACTATGACGCGCTGCGCCAGTTGCCGCCCGAGGCGCTTGCCGCGCAGGTGCCGGGGCTGGTGGACCGGTGGACCGGGCTGCCGCTGATCAGCTTCGAGGGTGTGGCCGCGCCGCTGACCCTTGTGCGCGCGGACGTCCCGGAGATCGGAAACCCGGACTTGCTCCGCACGTCTGAACTGGTCCTGACGGCCCCGATCCTCGGCGCGCAGGTCGAGGTCGCATGGCCGGACGGGGCCGGGGACGTGGTGATCCGCCAGCAAGGCGTCGAAGAGCCGTTCACAGGCTATCTCAGCGGTGGCGGGACGTCGGAGCCGATCACCCTTGCCGGGGGCGACGCGGCAGGCGGATGGGCGACCTTCGCCGCCTACATCCCCGTGGGTTTCGACCATATCCTGCCCAAAGGGCTCGACCATATCCTCTTCGTGCTCGGCCTGTTCTTCCTGTCGACCCGCCTTGCACCGCTGCTGTGGCAGGTCACGGCCTTCACGGCCGCGCATACCATCACGCTGGCCCTCGGTGCGCTTGGGGTCGTGAACATCCCCGGCAGCATCGTCGAGCCGCTCATCGCCGCCTCGATTGTTTATGTCGCGGTCGAAAACATCTTCGCGCGCGGTCTGAACCCATGGCGTCCGGCGGTCATTTTCGGCTTCGGGCTGCTCCATGGGCTGGGCTTCGCCTCCGTGCTCGGCGAATTTGGTCTGCCCGAGGCGCAATTCGTCCCGGCGCTCTTGGGCTTCAATATCGGGGTGGAGATCGGGCAACTCACGGTCATCGCCATGGCGGCGATCGCGCTCTGGCTCGGCGTGCAGGCTGCGCGCCGGACGGAACTGGACGGGATGGAGGAAACCGTGACCGATTATGACGTGATGTTCCGGTCGTGGTCGATCACCGGCTCGATCCTGATCGCGCTGATCGCGATCTACTGGGTCATCGAGCGGACCTTGCTGTAAGCGATGCCGCCCCGGATCACATCCGGGGCGCGCGGCACTTTACCGGCCGAGCAAGGCGGAGAGCGCAGAGACCGGGTCCTCGCTCTCCCAAATCTCTGAAATCCCGTAGAAATCCGTGCTCTGCGCCAGCTGCGCGACAAGCTCCGCATCCAGCGCGCCTTCGGCCACGACCGGCACCTCGATCATCTCCGACCACCACGTGAACAGCTCCAGATCGGCCTGCGTCCCGTCGCCAAGCGCCGACGCGCCCACGGGGCCGAAACTCACATAATCGGCCCCGGCCTCGCCAGCGGTCATCCCGTCATGGCGCGAGGTCCCGCAATGGCAGCCCACGATGGCATCGGCCCCGAGCGCCTTGCGCGCCGCGCGCACCGAGCGCGCCGCATCGGACAGATGCACCCCGTCCAGCCCAAGCCGTTCCGCGAGCACCACATGATCGGCGATCACGATCGCCACATCCCGCGCGATGCAGGTCTCCCGCAACACATCGGCTGCGCGCGAGAGCGTGTCCTCTTCTTGGGAGGCCAGAGCAAGGCGCACGCAGGCGATCTCATGGGCATCGAGCACCGCGCCAAGCGCGTCCGGGAAGCGGCCCAGATCGATCTGCGGCGGCGTGATGAGGTAAAGCTGCGGCGCGTCGGCACTGTCGGACATCAGGACCCCCTTGGTTTCGCGCGGAGATAGCCGATTGGGACGGCTTTGAAAATGGCCGATCTGCGCTTGCCCGTCCGCGCTCCGGGCGGTAGAGCGCGGGGCATGAGCGACACCCCTGCCTTTGTCCTTGTCCGCCCCCAGATGGGCGAGAATATCGGCGCTGCCGCGCGCGCCATGCTGAATTTCGGCCTGACGCATATGCGCGTTGTCGCCCCGCGCGATGGCTGGCCCAACCCGGCGGCGGTGGCGATGGCGTCTGGTGCGGGCCGCTTGCTCGACGATGCGGCTCTGCATCCGGACCTGCCGTCGGCGCTGTCGGACGTCCATTTCACCTTCGCCACCACCGCCCGCAGCCGCGATCTCACGAAGCCGGTCTATGCACCCGAGGCCGCGATGCAATTGGCCGCCGAGAAAATCGCCGCCGGGCAGCGCGTGGCGGTTCTGTTCGGGCCCGAGCGCGCCGGGCTGGAGAATGCCGATGTGGCGCAGGCCAATGCGATCATCACCGTGCCCGTGAACACTGACTTCCCCTCGCTGAACCTTGCACAATGCGTGCTGCTCACGGGCTACGAGTGGCGGCGCGCCGCCCATGAGGTCACTGCGGTCGATCCGGGGTTGGCCGAGACCACGCCCGCGACCCAAGGAGACATCGACCATCTGGCGCAGCATTTCGAGGAGCGGCTGGAGACGGCCGGCTTCTTCTTCCCGGAGCACAAGGCCCAGTCCATGCGCATCAACCTGCGCAACATGTGGTCGCGCTTTCCGATGACGACCCATGATGTGCGGATGCTGCACGGGCTCCTGCGGCAATTGGTGCGTGGGACGCAGCCACCGGACACTTAGATGCACAGATGCTGGACCTTGGCAGGCACCGCGCCTAGGGTCCGCGACACGAGTAGAGGAAAGGCGAGCGCATGAGTGCGAAGCGATCGATTTTCGAAGAGGTGAGCAGTGCCGAGAAGGCCCGGCCCGCCGCACAGCCCGGGCTGATCGACCGGGGCCGGGACGGGGCGCGGCGTGCGATCCGCATCTGGCTGATGATCCTCTTCGCGTTGGTCTTTGCGATGATTGCCGTGGGCGGTCTCACCCGGCTCACCGATAGCGGCCTGAGCATCACCGAATGGCGGCCCCTGACGGGCGCATTGCCGCCGATGAGCGCGGCGGAGTGGCAATCCGAGTTCGACAAATACAAGGCGATCGACGAGTTCCAGATGCAGAATTCGTGGATGAGCCTCGCCGATTTCAAGGTGATCTATTGGTGGGAATGGGGCCACCGCCAGCTTGGCCGCTTCATTGGCGTTGTCTGGGCGCTTGGCTTCTTTGGCCTGCTGCTGGCCCGCAAGATCCCCGCCGGGCGCGACGGGCTCTGGCAACCGCTGCTCGGTTTTGGCGCGTTCGCGGCTCTGATCGGCGCGGAGATCGCCCGGATGCAAGGCGCGATCCCGGTTGAGCAGGCCCGGTTGATCGAGGCCGGGGCGCTTGGCTTCATGGGGGTGATCCTCGTTCTGGGCCTTTTGGCCAAGTCGATGGATTGGACGGGCAAGCTTCTCTTTCTGGGTTTTCTCGGCGGGATGCAGGGCAGTATCGGCTGGTGGATGGTGGCCTCGGGCGTGACGTCCGGGGAAGGGGTGCTTGATGTGGCCTCCTACCGCCTCGCGACCCATCTCGGCCTTGCCTTCATCATCCTCGGCCTGATCGCATGGCATATCTTCGAGCTTGGCCGCCCCGAGCGCGCGCTGATGCAGGCCCGCCGCGACAAGGAAGCGGCGCGGTTCGGCATGGCGACGGGCCTGTTGCATCTGACGTTCCTGCAAATCCTGCTCGGTGCTTTGGTGGCGGGCATCGACGCAGGGAGGACCTATACCGACTGGCCGCTCATGGCCGGGCAGTTCATCCCGCCGTTCCCGTTCGAATACGAGCCGATCTGGCGGAACTTCTTCGAGAATGCGGGGCTTGTGCAGTTCATGCACCGGATGGTGGGCTATGCGCTGCTGGTGTTCGGCATCGGCGTCTGGATCGTCGGACGCCGCTCGCCCCACGCCCGCACGCGCTTTGCCTTCAACGCGGTGCTGGCCGCGCTGCTGCTGCAAATCGCGCTCGGGATCGTGACGGTGCTCTATGCCGCGCCGTGGTATATCGCGATCGTCCACCAAGCACTCGCGGTGGTGCTCTGGGTGCTGATCCTGCGCGCCCGGTTCCTCGCGGCCTATCCGATTGCAAGTTCTGTCCGCGAAGGGGTTTAGACCATGACGGCGTATGATGAATTGATGGCGTTCGAGCGCGACACCCAAGCGCTCGGGCAGGTGGCGGGACGCCTTGGCTGGGATCAGGAAACGATGATGCCCCCCGGCGCTGCCCCGCAACGCGGGATCGAGATGGGGGCGCTGGAATCGGTGCTCCACGCCCGCCGGAGCGACCCGCGCGTGGCCGACTGGCTCGAAAAGGTTAATCCTGAAGCTTTGGATGAGGCTCAGCGCGCAAATGTCCGGGAAATCAAGCGAAACTTCGACCGCGCGAGCAAGGTTCCGGGCACGCTCGCGACGCGTCTGGCACAGGTGACATCGGAAGCACAGGGCAAATGGGCCGCCGCCCGCGCCGCCGATGATTTCACGGCCTTCGCCCCGGTTCTGGACGAGGTTCTGAGCCTCAAACGCGAGGAGGCCGCTGCGCTCGCGGACGGCGGCGATCTCTACGACGCGCTGCTCCAAGACTACGAACCCGGCATGTCCAGCGCCGATCTCGATGCGATCTTTGGCGCCCTGCGCCCGGCGCTGGTCGATCTCCGCGCCGCTATCCTTGAAAAGCCCGTGCCACAGGGCGTATCCGGAACCTTCGACGAAGCTGCCCAGATCGCGCTCAGCACAAAGGTCGCGGGCCTGTTCGGCTACGATTTCACCCATGGCCGCGTGGACAAGGCCGTGCACCCGTTCTCCAGCGGCTCCGGCCTCGACGTGCGCATCACCACCCGCACCAACCCCACCGACCCGTTCAACTGCCTCTATTCGACGATCCACGAGGTCGGCCACGCCGCCTATGAGCAAGGCATTGATCGCGCGTATCTTTTGACGCCTCTGGGGCGCGGGGTGTCAATGGGCGTGCATGAGAGCCAGAGCCGCATCTATGAGAACCAACTGGGCCGCAGCCGCGCCTTCTGCGGGTTCCTTTACGGCCAGTTGCGCGACGCGTTCGGCGATTTCGGCATTGCCGATGAGGACGCGTTCTACGCCGCCGTGAACCGCGTGCATGACGGGTTCATCCGCACCGAGGCGGACGAGGTGCAATACAATCTGCACATCATGCTGCGCCTCGATCTCGAACGCGCGCTGATCTCCGGAGATTTGCAGGTCGCCGACCTTGAGGCGGCGTGGAACGAGCGCTTCGAGGCCGATTTCGGCTACAAGGTCGACAAGGCCTCGCATGGCGTGCTGCAGGATGTGCATTGGTCCGTGGGCCTCTTCGGCTACTTCCCGACCTACAGCCTTGGCAATGTCTATGCAGGCTGTCTGCATGAGGCGCTACGCGGCGCGGTCCCGGATCTCGACGCGCAGTTGGCGCGCGGCGAGACCGCCGAGGCGACTGGCTGGCTACGCGCGAACCTGCAAACCCATGGCGGGCTCTACGCCCCTGCGGAGGTGATCGAAAAGGCGAGCGGCATGACGCCAAACGCCGCGCCGCTCCTGACATATCTCACGGCCAAGTTCGGCGCGATTTACGATCTGTAAACCAAGAACGCACCGCGCGGCGACAAGGCCGCGCGGTCCCGGCGATTACTCCACGGCGTCTTCGCCGGGATCCTCATCGCCCTGATCGGCGATCCAGGCCACCGAGACGACCTCCTCGCCCTTGCCGGTGTTGAACACTTTGACGCCACCGGCAGAGCGCGAGCGGAAGGAAATACCCTCCACAGGCACCCGGATCGACTGGCCTTTGGAGGTCGCGAGCATGATCTGATCTTCCAGATCGACCGGGAAGGAGGCCACGAGCGGGCCGCCCCGCATCGCCTTGTCCATCGCCATCACACCCATGCCGCCACGCCCCCGCACCGGGTAGTCATGGCTGGAGGAGAGCTTGCCGGACCCGCCCGCCGTGAGTGTCAGGATCAGGTTCTCGGCGGCAGACATTTCCGCATAGCGCTCCTGACTGATCGTGGCATTCGCGTCTGCGCCTTCTTCATCCGATACTTCAGCATCGTCCGCCAAGCCCGCGACAGCGCGGCGCATTTTCAGATAGGCCGCGCGTTCATCCGCGGTGGCTTCAAAGTGGCGGATGATCGACATGGAGACCACCCGATCACGTCCAGAAAGCTTGATCCCGCGCACGCCGGTGGAGGCCCGCGAGTTGAAAACACGCACGTCGGTGGCCGGGAAGCGGATTGCGCGGCCCGAATTCGTCACCAGCATCACGTCGTCATCATTCGAGGCAATCCGCGCGTTGATGAGGTGCCAGCCCTCGCTCTCGCCTTCGAATTTCATCGCGATCTTGCCGTTGCGCATCACGTTGGTGAAATCGCTCAGCTTGTTGCGCCGCACGGTGCCGTGATCGGTGGCGAAGACGACTTGCAGATCGTCCCAGTCTTTCTCGTCGCGATCCACTGGCATGATCGCCGCAATCGACACGCCCGCCGGGATCGGCAGGATGTTCACGATGGCCTTGCCCTTCGACGTGCGCCCGCCTTGCGGGAGGCGCCATGTTTTCAGTTTGTAAACCATGCCGTCGGTGGTGAAGAACAAAAGCTGCGTGTGGGTGTTGGCCACGAAGAGCGTGGTGACCACGTCCTCTTCCTTGGTCTGCATCCCCGCGAGCCCCTTGCCGCCGCGCCGCTGGGAGCGGAAATCGGCGAGCGGGGTGCGCTTGATGTAGCCGCCCGAGGTGACCGTCACGACCATATCCTCGCGCTCGATCAGGTCCTCGTCTTCCATGTCGCCGGACCAGTCGACGATCTCGGTCCGCCGATCGACGGAAAAAAGCTCGCGAACCTCGCGAATCTCATCCGAAATGATCCCCATGATCCGCTCGCGCGAGCCGAGAATTTCGAGATATTCCTTGATCTTGCCCGCCAGCTCTTCGAGCTCGTCCGTGACCTCCTTCACGCCGATCTGGGTGAGGCGTTGCAGGCGCAGATCGAGAATCGCGCGGGCTTGTGTCTCGCTCAGATTGTAGGTCCCGTCCTCGTTCATCTTGTGCGTGGGATCGTCGATCAGCTTGATGTAATCGGCGATGTCCTGCGCCGGCCAGCGCCGCGTCATCAGCTTCTCTCGCGCCTCGGCGGCATCGGCGGAGGACCGGATCGTGGCGACGACCTCGTCCACATTCGAGACCGCCACGGCCAGACCGCAGAGCACATGGGACCGCTCCCGCGCCCTGCGCAGATCATAGGCGGTGCGCCGCGCGACCACGTCTTCGCGGAAATCAATGAACGAGGTCAGGAACTTGCGCAACGTGAGTTGCTCAGGCCGCCCGCCGTTGAGCGCGAGCATGTTGCAGCCAAATGAGGTCTGCATCGGAGTGAAGCGGAATAGCTGGTTGAGCACGACTTCGGCGGTGGCATCGCGCTTGAGCTCGACCACGACACGCACACCGTTGCGATCCGATTCGTCCTGCACATGGGCGATGCCTTCGATGCGCTTTTCGCGCGCCGCCTCGGCGATGCGCTCGATCATCGTGGCCTTGTTCACCTGATAGGGAATCTCATCAATCACAATGGCATAGCGGTCTTTCCTGATCTCCTCGACGCGGGTCTTGGCGCGGATGATCACCGAGCCGCGCCCTTCGAGATAGGCTTTGCGCGCACCGGACCGCCCGAGCATGATCCCACCCGTCGGGAAGTCCGGGCCGGGGATATACGCGATCAGCGCTTCGGAACTGAGATCGGGGTCCTCGATCAGCGCGAGCACCGCGTCGCAGACCTCGCCGAGATTGTGCGGCGGAATATTCGTCGCCATCCCAACCGCGATCCCGCCTGCGCCGTTGACCAGCATGTTCGGAAAGCGCGCCGGCAGCACGGTCGGCTCGCGGTCCTTGCCGTCATAATTGTCCTGAAAATCGACCGTTTCCTTGTCGATATCGGCCAGCAGATAGGCGGCGGGCTTGTCCATGCGCACTTCGGTGTAGCGCATCGCGGCGGGGTTATCGCCGTCCATA
This sequence comes from uncultured Aliishimia sp., assembly GCA_965656085.1. GTDB lineage: Bacteria > Pseudomonadota > Alphaproteobacteria > Rhodobacterales > Rhodobacteraceae > Aliishimia. The sequence continues at coordinate 21,571 of CBFHJA010000023.1, forward strand.
GAGCCGAAATTGCCCTGACCGTCGAGCAGCGGCAGCGACATGGAGAAGTCCTGCGCCATCCGCACGAGCGCGTCATAGATCGCGGAATCGCCATGGGGGTGGTATTTCCCCATCACGTCGCCGACGGGCCGCGCGGACTTCCGGTAGGGCTTGTCATGCGCGTTATTTGTCTCGTGCATGGCATAGAGAATGCGCCGGTGCACAGGTTTTAGGCCGTCGCGCAGGTCCGGGATCGCGCGGGAGACGATGACGGACATGGCGTAGTCGAGATAGGAGGCTTTCATCTCCGCTTCGATCGACACCGTGGGCCCGGAATAGGCGGGGCGTTCGGGCATGGGAGATTCGTCTTCGTTCTCAGGGGGTTCTGGCGTGTCGTTCACGTAAGGGCCTGTCTGTTCGCGTGAGGTCTATATCTTGAGGGCGAGCTTACCCCAAACCATAGATCGGGTGCAATCGCTCCGTCGCACCCTTGTCAGCAGCCACTGAAGGTGACTGCTAATGCACTGTTTTTGTTGAAAAGTAATTTTTCCGCGGCAAACTGGTGTCGTGAGGCCGCGAACAGGAGGCAAAATGACGGACACATCCGACCTAAGTGACACCGAACTGATGCTGCGGGGCTATGGGCTGACCACGGCGGAATTGTTCTACCGCATCCCCGATTACAAGAACGTGCTGAACTCCTTCATCTGGCAGGAATACGACGTCGCGCCGGATCATCCCAAGCTCTTCAAATTCATCGAATTCTGGCAGGACGAGATCGAAGGGCCGCTGCATTCGGTCCGCTTTACCCATCGCAAGATGCTCGCGAGCGGCGAGTGGCGCAACGTGGTCGGCGAATTCACTTATCATTGACGCCACGTTGGGGCTGAACGGAGCGCGGAACTGCGCCTAGGCTCCTGTCCAAAGGGAGCCAGCGATGCAACTTAACATAGATCAATCCGACATCACCCGAACCGAATGCGCGCCGCAGCCGGACAGCCCGCTCGCGCCGGGACAGGCCCGGCTCGCCCTGCGCCGCTGCGCGCTCACGGCCAACAACATCACCTATGCGGCGGCTGGGGTCGCGCTGAGCTATTGGGACTTCTTTCCCAGCGGCACCAAAGGGCAGGGGCTCCTGCCGGTCTGGGGCACCGCCGATGTGATCGAGAGCGAGAGCCCGGATTTGCCCGTCGATACGCGCCTCTACGGCTTCTGGCCGCTGGCCGAAACCTGCGTTCTGTCCCCCAAACGCGACGCCCATGGCGCCATCGTCGATACCGCGCCGCACCGGGCCGAGCTGCCCGCGGTCTACAACCGCTATGCGGAGGTCAAACCGGGTGCGCCGCGCGATGAGGACCTTCGCGCATTACTTCAACCTCTGCTCGCAACCTCTTATCTTCTCGCGGATTTCCTCGAAGACAATGGCTATTTCGGTGCTCGTCAGATCATCGTGGGCTCGGCCTCGTCGAAGACCGGGCTGGGACTGTGCAAGTTCCTCGCCGAGCATGAGCCGCGCCCGGTTCGCATCGTCGGTCTGACCAGCGCCGGCAACACGGCCTTCGTGCAGGGGCTCGGGGCGTGCGACGAGGTGCGGAGCTATGACGAGATCGGGCAGATCGCGCAGGTGCCGAGCGTCTATGTGGATATGGCGGGCAATTCCGCCGCGAAACAGGCGCTGCACAGCCATCTCGCGGAGCATCTGACCCATTCGGCGGCGGTGGGCATGAGCCATTGGGACAAGTTCCGGCCCGATGCCCCGCTGGACGGGGTGAAACCGCAATTCTTCTTCGCCCCGGCCCAGATCGCCAAACGGCGTGAGGAGTGGGGGCCGGGCGAGATCGAAAAGCGGATCACGGCGGGCTGGAAGCGGCTGGCGGAGGGCGCATCCGACTGGCTCGATATCCGCACGCATGACGGGCTGGCCGAGGCGCAAAAGGTTTACACGCAGATCGCAACAGGACAGGCCGCGCCCCGCGATGGCCATGTGATCGTGCTCTAGAAAAGGTATTCGGCCCGTAGGGTGGGCAATTTGCCCACCTTGCCCGCGCGGGGTGGTGGGCAAATTGCCCACCCTACGGAAGCTCGCAGCTACTCGGGCGCGCTCAGCGTCTGCCGAAAGCCGTTCAGGGCAAGTTGCCAGCGCGCCATGGTGCGTGTGAAGCCGTAGCGTGACAGCCCGTCCGCGCCGGCGATCGGGTGTTCGAGCACCACGGTTTCGCCGCTCTGGAAGGCTTTGCCCATATAGGTGCTCTGGTTCCATTCGTTCAGCACCTCCAGTTCCGGCAGCGTGTCCACCGCGAAGATGGCGCGCAATTGCAGGTCCTGACAGCCGCGCGGGTCGTCGCAACTGTAGAACACGACCGTGAAGGTCGCGCCATCAAGCTGGCTGACGATCAACGGGGTGCCGTCCTCCGCCGTTCCCGATTGCGCCTCCAGACCCAGCGCCTGCAGGGCGGCGGCGACGCTGGCCGGTTGGCTCGCGTTGATCGATTGCGCGGCGAGCGGTGAGACGCTCAGGGATGCGGCGAGCAAAGCCGCGCTCGGGATGAGATGTTTCATGACGCCCTCCTGTTCGGGCGCATCAAACGCGCCGCGCAGGCCAGAGTCAATTCATGGTCAATTCACGCCGAGCAGGACGCGCCGCCGAGCACACAGAACTTGGCGCAATGCGGGTGGTTGAGGGCGACGTCGCGCTCGGCCTCCTCCAGCGTGCTGCCAAGCTCGAATTCCGGCGCATAGGCCAGCAGCGTGCAGGCCAGAACGGCGGGGCTTTTGGCGCCCTTGCGCTTGACCACCATCCGCGAGGAGGCGCACATCACATCGTCTGGAGACTTGCCCAAGATCCCCCAGCAAGCCGTTGTAATCTCGGGCACATCGACCGTCTCATCCATCTCTGGAAAGAGCACGGTCTGGCCCGGATCGAACGCGTCGATCTCGAAGCCATGGCGGGCAAAGAAGGCGGCATAGCCCGCGCGGCTCTCCGCGTCGCTGTCGCCCCAGAGCGTGCGCCCCGCGACTGCCATCTTGATCCCGGCATCGCGCAGCCATTCCATGCCCGCGAGCGTTTTGGCGAAACTGCCCGCACCGCGTTCCTCGTCATGCAGATCAGGGCGGAAATGATCGACGGAGATGCGGAGCGTCAGCTTGCCGGGAAACTCCGTGTTGAGCGCCTCCAGCCCTTCGCGCATCGTGCGGCGCATCATCGGGCGCATCGCGTTGGTCAGCACCAGCACCTCGTAGCCCCGGCCCAGCGCTGCGCGCAGACAGGCGATGATCTCGGGGTTCATGAACGGCTCGCCCCCGGTAAAGCCGATCTCCCGCAGACCCCAATTCCGCGCCTCGGCCTGACCCAAGAAATCGGCGACCTCGGCGGCGCTGATATAGACCAGCGCGTCATTGGTCGGGCTGCTCTCGATATAGCAATTGACACATTCGATATTGCACAGCGTGCCGGTATTGAACCACAGCGTTTCGGGATGGCTCAGCGAGACCGTCGCGCGTGTCTCGCCTGTCGCGGTGACCGCAGGGTCCTGAAATTTATCGGAATTTGCGGGTCGGAGGTCTTTCATTGCGCGGTCCTGTTCATTGCCTTCAGGCTAGGCCTACCTGCTCGCCTTCCGGGTGAAAAGCCGGGGCCGGGCGCTTTGACACCATTGTGATGCACGCGCAGCATGCTAGGGTCCCCGCGTGGTTCACTTGGTCCGCAAGGCGCGCACGACATGGTTTCTCGCATCATACCCGTCGATCCGTTCGATCTGGTGATCTTCGGCGGCACTGGCGATCTGGCCCGGCGCAAGATCCTGCCCGGCCTCTTCCGGCGCTATTGCGCGGGGCAGATGCCCGATGGCGCGCGGGTGATCGGCGCGGCGCGCAGCGAGATGAGCGTAGCCGAGTACCGCAGCACGGTCGCCGAGGCGATCCGCGAGTTCGCGCCCGGCCGGTCCTGCGAGGACGGCTCGCTGGAGGGGTTTCTGGAGCGGCTGGACTACGTGGCGATTGATGCGGCCGGCACGGAGGGCTGGGCCGATCTCGCGGCCCGGATGCAGGGCGGCGCTGCGCGGGTGCGGGTTTATTACTTCTCCGTCGGCCCGGGGCTCTTCGGCCCGCTCGCCGAACGGCTGGAGGAATACGGGCTCGCCACGCCGGACTGCCGCATCGTCGTCGAGAAGCCCTTCGGCCACGATCTGGCCTCCGCCCGCGCCCTCAACGCCGTGCTCGCCGCGCATTTCGACGAGGGCCAGATTTACCGGATCGACCACTACTTGGGCAAAGAGACGGTGCAGAACCTGATGGCGGTGCGCTTCGGCAATGTCCTGTTCGAGCCGCTCTGGAACACCCACTATGTCGACCACATCCAGATCACCGTCGCCGAAACCGTCGGCGTGGGCGGGCGCGGCGAGTATTACGACCGCTCAGGCGCGATGCGGGACATGGTCCAGAACCACCTGATGCAGCTCTTGTGCCTCATCGCCATGGAGCCCCCCGCGCAATTCGCCCCCGACGCGGTGCGCGACGAGAAGCTCAAGGTGATCCGCGCCCTGAGCACCGTCGAGCCGCACCATATCGTGCGCGGCCAGTATGACGCGGCCCAGGACATGGTCAGCTACCGCGAGGCGGCGGGCAATCCGCGCTCGAAGACCGAGAGCTTTCTGGCGCTCAAGACCCATGTGGAGAACTGGCGATGGGCGGGCACCCCGTTCTACCTGCGCACCGGCAAGCGCATGGCGGTGCGCTCGTCGGAGATTGCCGTGGTGTTCAAGCCCTTGCCGCACTCGATCTTTGCCAGCTATGACGAGGAGGCCGAAGCTCACAGCAACGTGCTGGCGATCCAGCTTCAGCCCAACGAAGGGATCACGATGAACGTGACGATCAAGGAACCGGGCCCGGGGGGCATGCGCCTCGTGGATGTGCCGCTCGACATGACCTTCGCCGAGGCGCTTGGCCCCGAGGGGAGCGACCCGCCCGATGCCTATGAGCGGCTGATCATGGATGTGGTCCGGGGCAATCAGACGCTTTTCATGCGCGGCGACGAGGTGGAGGCGGCCTGGGCCTGGACGGACCCGATCATCGCGGGTTGGCAGGCGCGCGGCGATGTGCCCAAGCCCTATGATGCGGGCAGCGACGGGCCGACCGATGCAGATCAACTGATGCGGCGCGATGGCCGCGCGTGGCGCGAGGTGCGGGGCTGATGAGCTTCGAGACGTATCCTGACCGCGATGTGCTCAACATGGATGTGGCCGACGAGATCGCCTCGGCCTTGCGCGCGGCATTGGCGCGGCAGGATGAGGTCACGCTGGCGGTGGCGGGGGGCTCCACGCCGGGGCCGATCTTCGACATTCTCTCGGCGGTGCGGCTCGACTGGGACCGGGTGCGGGTGCTGCCGACCGATGAGCGCTGGGTGCCCGAAGACCATCCGCGTTCCAACGCCCGGCTGATCCGCGCGCGCCTGCTGACCGGGCGCGCGGCGGCGGCCACGCTGATCCCGCTCTACGCGCCGGGCGAGCCCGAGGCGGCCTTGCCCGCACTCAACGCGGCGGTCCTGCCGCATCTGCCGCTCTCCGTGGTGCTGCTCGGCATGGGCGCGGATATGCACACCGCCTCGCTCTTTCCCGGCGCGCCCGGGCTGGCGGAGGCGCTGGACCCCCACGCCCCGCCGCTATGCATCCTGCGCCCCGAGAGCGAACCCGAACCGCGTATCTCGCTCAGCGCCGCGGCGCTCAATGGCGCGATGGACAAGCACCTCGTCATCACCGGCGCAGACAAGCGCGCCGCCTTCGAGAAGGCCCTGCGCCTGCCATTCGAAGAGGCCCCGATCCATGCCGTCATGGACGGGATGGTGACCCACTGGACTGAAACCGATTGAGACCCCTTATTCATGTTTGACCCTTTGAAGGTGCTGGCCGGGCGCGATCTGCGCATTCTGGACCTCTTCGCCGCCGATCCGTCCCGCGCAGAGCGGTTTTCCGTCGAGGCCTGCGGGATGCGCTTCGACTATTCCAAGACCGCGATGGACGAGGCCGCCCGGGACGAACTCCTGAAGATCGCCGAAGCGGCGGACTGGGCCGCGCGGCGCGAGGCCATGTTTACGGGCGCGAAGATCAACGAAACCGAGGGCAGGGCGGTCCTGCACACCGCGCTGCGGAATCTCGACGGCGGCCCGGTGGAGGTGGACGGCACAGATGTCATGCCCGGCGTTCTGGACACCCTTGCGCGCATGGAACGCTTCGCGGACGAGGTCCGGGCCAGCGAAATCACCGATGTGGTCAATATCGGCATTGGCGGCTCCGATCTCGGCCCCGTGATGGCCGTGCGCGCGCTTGCCCCTTACGCGGACGGCCCGCGCTGCCATTTCGTGTCAAACGTCGATGGCGCGCATATCTCCGACGTGCTGCGCGGCCTCGATGCCCAGACCACACTTGTCGTGGTGGCTTCCAAGACCTTCACCACCATCGAAACCATGACGAACGCCCGCACCGCCAAGGCATGGATGCTCGACCATGGCGGCGATCCCGCCCGCCAGTTCGTGGCGCTCTCCACGGCTGAGGCGCAGACCGAGGCCTTCGGCATCCCTGCCGCCCGTGTGTTCGGCTTCGAGGATTGGGTCGGTGGGCGCTATTCCATGTGGGGCCCGATTGGCCTGACCATCATGCTCGCCATCGGCGGACAAGCCTTCCGCGCCTTCCTGCGCGGCGCGCAGGACATGGACCGGCATTTCTGCGCCGCGACAGGGCTGGAGAACATGCCGCTGATGCTGGCGCTCGCGGGGGTCTGGCACCGTCAGGGCTGCGGCTATATCTCCCGCGCGGTGCTGCCCTATGAAGAACGCCTCGGACGGCTCCCGGCCTACCTGCAACAGCTCGAAATGGAGAGCAACGGCAAGAGCGTCGCGATGGACGGCACCGCGCTGGCCTACCCGGCAGGCCCGATTGTCTGGGGCGAGCCGGGCACCAATGGCCAGCACGCCTTCTACCAGCTGATCCACCAAGGCACCCATATCATCCCCTGCGAATTCATGGTCGGCGCGTCTGGCCACGAGCCGGACCTCGCCCATCACCACGATCTGCTGGTGGCCAATTGCCTCGCGCAATCGGAGGCGCTGATGCGTGGGCGCTCGCTGGACGAAGCGCGCGCCAAGGTGGCGGGGCAATTCGAGGGCGCGGAGCTGGAGCGGCAGGCCGCGCACCGGGTCTTCCCCGGCAACCGGCCCTCGACGACGTTGGTCTACCCGCTGCTCGACCCCGCGACGCTGGGCAAGATCGTGGCGCTCTATGAGCACCGGGTGTTTGTCGAAGGCGTGATCCTGCGGATCAACTCCTTCGATCAATGGGGCGTGGAGCTTGGCAAGGAACTGGCGACGGCGCTCGGGCCCGTGGTGACGGGGGAGGCGTCCGCCGAGGGGAAAGACGGCTCGACGCGTGCGCTGGTCGACTTCCTGCGCAAGCATCAGGGGTAGGGAGCGAGGGGCCAGCCCCTCGCGCTCCCCAGGATATTTTTGGCCAAAGGAAGCCAAAGGCGGGGTGCCCGGGATGGTGATGTGGGACTCTGTTGGTGTCGGCAAATTGGTTAACGCGGGGCACCGCACGGTGCGTTAACCCCGGATTTTGCCATACGTTTGCCATACGCCCAGCCATACGCGGTGCCATACGCCCTGCCATACGTTGTTTTTCAGGAAAATAAGGCGTTAATCCCTGATTCGCTCAGGACCGACCGTTGCCGGCGCACGCCGCGTTAACCTTTTGCCGCGCCTTCTGGCGCCGCGCCCTCGGTCTGGATGAAATGCTGCCGCACCGCCTCCGGGATCGGATAACCCTCTTTACCATCGGGCGTGCGCAGCACCATCACGCACGCGAACGTCGCCCGCAGCGTGCCGCCCGACCAGACCTCTTGCGCCAGCGAATAGGACGTGCGGCGGAACGCCGTGCAGGCGCAGGTCACGACGTAATCCTCGCCCATCCGCATTTCCTGCCGGTAGTGAATCGTCCCCGACCGGATCACGATGCGCGGCCCGTCGATATCGCCCCGAAACGTCGCGAGCCCGCAGGCTTCGGAATGCGCCACGCGCAGCCGTTCGAACCACTCGAAATAGCGCGCATTGTTCACATGGTTGAGCGGATCAAGCTCCGACGAGCGCACTTTATCCGCCAGTGCCAAGGGCTTGGCGGGGGTAATGCCGGCGCTGGCTTGCTCGGCGGGCGTCAGCGGTGTGTGATAGGGCAAGGTCATGAACGCGCCGTAGCGCCGCAGGGTTTTGGTTGCAAGCCCCCGATCTGCAAGGCACTGTCCGCGTAAAGAAAACCAACGGGAGGAATGGCCCATGCAAGGCCAGATGATGGCAGGCGAACTGCTGATTTCGAAACTTGTCGCGCACGCGGCCCGGTACCATGGCGGCACCGAGATCGTCTCGGTGAACACCGGGGGCGGCGACGAGATCACCTCATGGGGCGAGGTGGAGGCCAACGCCCGCGCGATTGCCGATGCGCTCAACCAGGCCGGTGTGGAGCCGCAGGCGCGCTGCGGGACCATCGCGTGGAACAACCGCCGCCATCTGGAGATTTATTTCGGCACGTCGGGGGGCGGTTTTGTCTGCCACACGATCAACCCCCGCCTCGCCCCGCGCGAGCTGGCCTACATCCTCAACCACGCCGAGGACAAGGTCCTCTTCATCGAACGCAGCTTCGTGCCGCTCCTTGCCGCCGTGCGCGACCAGCTTGAGCATCTCGAACATATCATCTTGATGGAAGCCGAGGATGCGGGCGCCTCCGAGCAGGTGCCGGGGATCATCCTCTATGACGATTTCATCGCCGGGAAAGGCGCGGATTACGCGTGGCCCGAGTTCGATGAGCGCACCGCGTCGTCGCTTTGCTACACCTCCGGCACCACGGGCAATCCCAAGGGCGTGCTCTACTCGCACCGCTCCACGATGCTCCACGCCTTTGCCTCTAACACCAAGGACTGCATAGGTTTTTCTGCGCAAGACGTGGTGCTCCCGGTGGTCCCGATGTTCCATGTGAACGCGTGGGGCACGCCTTATGCGGCGGCGATGTCGGGCGCGCGGCTGGTCCTGCCCGGACCCGGGCTCGACGGCGCGTCGCTGGTGCGCCTGATCGACACCTATGGCGTGACGATCGCGCTCGGCGTGCCGACGATCTGGCTGGGCCTGCTGGGGGAGGCGCAGAAGACCGGCACCACGCTCGACAGCCTCAAACGCACGGTGGTGGGCGGCTCGGCCTGCCCGCCGTCGATGATCGACACGTTCCGCGACACCTATGGCGTCGATACGATCCATGCGTGGGGCATGACCGAAATGTCGCCTTTGGGCTCCACCAACCAGCCGCTGGCCAAGCACAGCAAATTGCCGCTCGACGCGCAACGCAAGCTGCGCGAGAACCAAGGCCGCCCGCCTTTCGGCGTGGAACTTGCGATCATTGACGACGACGGAAACTTCCTGCCGCATGACGGCGAGACACAGGGGGATCTGGTCTGCCGTGGCCCATGGATTCTCGACAGCTATTTCAAGACCGACCGCGGCGCGGCGCTGCAGAACGGCTGGTTCGCCACCGGCGATGTCGCCACGCTCGACCCCGATGGCTACCTGACGATCAAGGACCGCTCCAAGGACATCATCAAGTCCGGCGGCGAGTGGATTTCCTCGGTCGATCTGGAGAATATCGCCATCGGACATCCCGGCCTTGCGAATGCCGCCGTGATCGGCGTGCGGCACGAGAAATGGGACGAGCGCCCGATCCTTCTGGCGGTCAAGGCCGACGGGCAGGATCCGTCGGTCGAGGAGGTTCTGTCGGTGTTCGACGGCAAGATTGCCAAATGGCAGGTGCCCGACCGGGTGGTTTTCGTGGATGAATTGCCGCTCGGCGCGACGGGCAAGGTGCTCAAACGCAAGCTGAAAGAGGAATACGGCGATATTTTGCTCTCCGCCTGAGTTCTGCGGCTCTGCACCTTATGCCGTTCTGGCGCGGGGCTACCTTCCGCAGATGACACACGGGCGGTGACCGAAGACCCGGAGGCGCGCGGTTTAACGCGCGCTTCCCAATTTTCAGACGAGTCCGAGCAATAGGACCGGGACCAGTTTGTGCTCCTCCGGCTCTAAAGAAGGACTTGAAGGTGCCTGGAAGCGAGAACCTGGTGGTCCGAAAATTTGTGCCGTCTTTGGCAAAGCTGTCTTACAATCCGGTATTTGCGACCCTACTGAGAGCTTCTGACCTTGTGCCGGGAAAGTTTTTCCGCGAATTCAAACGCTTGTCGCCCAACTCGATGCGGGCGCGCGTCGGCGTCGGAAACCGGTTCTTCGCGAACCGGGTCCGCTATACCGGCCAATATCTCGGCATCAATGTCGACAAGAACATGGTTGATTGGTGCAACAAGAACTTCGACGCGCGCTTTGAATTCGTCTTGTCCTCCCCCACGGAAGTCCAGCAAATGTTGGTGGCCACGCGCTGATCTGCCCTCGGTCGGCCCCGCATCGCCGTTTCGGCGCGTCAGACGGTCTGCCAGCCTGCATACGCGCTGGAAAAGCGGGACGCCATCTGCGGGGTCTGGAGCGGGTAACGGGAATCGAACCCGTAACTTAAGCTTGGGAAGCTCGCGTGATACCTTTTCACCATACCCGCCGCGCCGGACCAGATACGCCTGCGGGAACGGCGGGTCAAGACGGTTTCGTGCGGCGCAATCGGCAGGGCAGGGTGGAAGGGACTGCGGCTGATCTGGATCAAGCGTCTGCCTCAGTATTGCGCTAGTCTTGACGCCCGGACGGGCGGCCCTTCGCGGCCACCAAGGCGCGCCTGCCCGCCGGTCACAGAGTGAAGGAGAGGGCCATGCGGTCTTTCACATCACCGCTCCCGGGCACGCTGATGGTGGCCTTTTTCCTGCTGTCGGGATGTAATGGCTCGTTGTTCATCTCTCTGGGTATCGACGATGACGAGACCGACGCGCGTTTCGTGCGGGTCGCGGGCGATGTGGTGGACGTGCGGCTGAGCAGCGAAGTGAACGGCAATGTGCAGGATGCAAGCGTCGGATTGGCCGCTTTCGTGTCTGGCGTGGACCGCTCCGGAGAGGTCGCTGTGGCCTATGCGGGACTGCGCGACGGGGCGACGGTGGGTGCGCCGGTGACGTCGGGGACCGCGCGTTACGACACGGTCTATCAATACACCGGGATCGCGGATGTGCGCGGTGATTATGTCTATGGCGTCACGGGCTGGCAGTTCATCACACCGGAACGCCGGATGACGCTCGATGCCGATTTCGGGGCCGGAACGCTGCGCGGGAGCAGCCCGGATTTGCAGGTGACAGGCCAGATTTCCGGCGCGGATGTCACGGGCGATGTGCTGGTGCGCTACGATGTTCCGGGCGGCCCGAACGGAGCGTTGAATACCGAGTTGCGCGGCGTGATTGGCTCCACCGGCGTGCTTGGTGCGTTTCAGGGCGAAGACCGTGATACGGTGATCGCGGGCGGTCTGGTTGGCACGCGCCAGTGACTTGGAGCATCTGGCGCGGTGCCGCACCGGTCCGTCTCGCCAGAGCGCGGGCAATGCGGCAAAATTCACACGCGCAGGAATTTCCCGCCGCACTGATTGTGCCGATCCACGGGCCAAGGTAGCTTTCGGACAGGACGATCCGAGGAGAGTGCCATGACGTGTTCGAAACTTGGTTTGGTTGCCGTGCTTCTGGGCGCGTCGTCCCTGCTTTCGGGATGCGCGGCCGGTCTTGCGCTCGGCGTGGGCGCGGTGGCGACCTATGAGGACGACGAGACCGACTCCCGCTTCATTCAGGTCACCGGCAACGAGATCAATGTCGCCATCAACAACGAGATAAACGGCACCGTCGAGTCCGCTGACGTGGGGCTGGTCGCCTATGCGTCCGGGATCGACTATGGCCGCAATGTCGCCGTGGCCTATTCCGGGATGCGTGACGGGGCCGATGTGGGCGCGCCGGTGACGTCGGGCACTGCGACCTATGATGCGACCTACGGCTATACCGGCGTCGATAACGTCGATGACGAGGTGTATGTGGGTCTGACAGGTACCCAGTTCGAGGCCTCTGCGCGCGGTATCACACTGGATGCGGATTTCGACGCGGGCACGCTCACCGGGACCACTGCGGATCTCGATGTGGACGGCGCGATTTCGGGCAGCACGCTCAGCGGTGCCGTGCATGTGGATTACGCGCTCACAGGCGGATCGAGCGGGCGCCTGAGCACCACGCTCGACGGCCGGATCGGGGAGACCGGCGTGATCGGCGCCTTCCATGGCCATGACGAGGATACGGCCATCGCCGGTGGCTTTGTCGGTACGCGGAACTGACCCATGACATGTGGCAGGTGACAGGCGGCGGGCAGGGCATCTTTGCACGGGCTGTTGTGGCGGCCTTTCTTGCGCTGATCCTTGCCTGCCTGCCGCCCGCTGTCCCTGCCGATACGCCGCAGGCTCCGAGCCGCGCGGAAGCGGCGGCGGCGTTCGACACGGCGCGGCGGGCGCGGGCGGCAGGGCGCTATGACGTGGCGATCGCGGCTCTGCGCAAGCTCTTGAGGTTTTTTCCCGATGCGCAGGATGTGCGCGAAGAACTTGGGTATGCGCTCCTGCTCGACGCGCAATACGCCGCCGCGCAATACCATTTCCAGATCCTCGCCGAGCGCAGCCCTAACCCCGCCAAGCGGGAGCTGTACCGGGCGGTCCTGCGCCGCATCGTGTCCGAGCGCCCGTTCGGTCTGCGCCTGGTCTTCGCGCTGGTGCCGTCGAGCAACCTCAATGGGGGAGCGGATGGCGGCACGTTCGACACGGTGCTGGGGCGCTTCCGTATCAGCGACGAGACCCGCGCGCAGGAAGGCTGGCGCCTCTCACTGGGGCTCGCGGGCTATGCGCAGCAGACGATCTCGCCGCGCGCGGTGGTTCGGCTGGATTGGTCGGCCCTGCGCAGTACCTCCGATCTGGAGGTGGTCGAGGACAGCACCGACCGGGCGGTCACGCTCACCCTTGTGCGCGCTTTCGCGGAACACACGCGTGCGTTTCTGGCGTTCGGCGTGGCCGATGAGCGCGCACGGTCGCAGCGCCGGGACGAAAGGCGGATCGATCTCGGCGCAGTCCATCAGGTTCGCCCGCAAGCGCTTCTGCGCTGGCGCCTGACCCATATCGACATTTCCCATGAAAGGCGTACCAGCAGTGGGGCTTTCGTGGCCAATCCCGGGCGCAGCGGCCCGCTCCGGCTGGCCACGCTGCGGTATCAATGGCTGTTGCCACGCACCCAATCGGTCTGGGTGGGCCTGCAATTGGAGGACAGTGATCCCGCGCGCGCTGCGCTGCGCTATGACGGGCGCATCTTTCAAATCGGCGGCACGCGGCGGTTCGCGTCGGGCTTGCAGGTGGACGGTATCCTGTCTTACGGAGACCGCGACTTCACCGGCGATTTCGATCTGCAATCTTTCCCGCGGCGCGACACGTTCTGGGAACTGACGCTTTCGGCGCAGCATCCCAGCGTGTCTTGGCAGGGCTTTGCGCCGCGCGTGAGCTGTACCGCACGCCGGAATCTTTCCAATATCGCGTTGTTCTATGCGACCACCCATGAATGCGGTGTCGAGTTCACGCGCCGGTTCTGAGAGCTTTCAGGCGGTTGCGGTGATGAGATTGATCGAGGCGGGCACGCGAAGCCCCTCCGGTGTCTCGAATTGCGCAAAGCGGCGATGCAATTCCTCGGCGATCGCTGCCTGCTGCGCATCATTGGCCTCCAGCGAAGTGGCCGCGCCTGCTGCGGGCCCGATTTGCTGGAGCAGTGCTGCGAACTCGCTGAGCGTGCCGGATGGGGCTAAAAGGACGTCCCGTTTGTCGATCTCGAGATCGTGCAGGCCGGCGGCGGTCAGATCGCGCCGCACCCGATCGCGATCCTCGAAGGCGAAGGGGCCGGGCGCAGAGCGGTCGGCCTTGGGCAGATCGCCGAGCACGGCCTTGGCTGCGCTCGCGGCCTCCACGAAATAGGGGTTGTCCCGTGCCTGGGCCCACGCGGCCATCACCATCCGCCCGCCCGGCGCCATCGCGCTGGAGATATTGCGAAACGCGGCAGGCGTGTCCGCGAAGAACATTACGCCGAAGCGCGAGATCATCGCATCGAAGGGCCCGGGTAGATCGGCGATCTGAACATCGGCTTCCAGCAATTCCACCTGAGGCAGATGCGCAAGCCGCGCGCGCGCAAGTCCAAGCAGCGTATGCGAGATGTCCGCGCCCAGCACCGAGCCCCCGGTCCCCACGGCCTCGGCGGCAGGCAACGTGCTCGCTCCGGTGCCACAGCCCACATCGAGCACGCGCTCGCCCGGCTTCAGATCGGCCGTGTCGAGCACCAGATCGCGCACCACATGCAGCAAATCATCCATCCGCGCCTGATGCCGCACCCATTTCAGTCCCGAGGGACCTGTCCAGAATTCCTGTTGGTCTGTGTTGCTCATGCCCGTTTGCGCCTCCGCCGCCCGCCTGCGCGCTCGCCATCGCCGCCCCCCGTGTTGAAATTCACCGCTGGCAGAGGCGCGATCTTCTCAAGTTCGGGGAAGGGATCGACCGAGTTGGGGATCGCCGAGGCGTTCACGAAATGCTCTTGGAATTTCGGCTCGATGGCTGTCTCGACCTTGGTGATCTGACGCACGGTGCTTTCGATCTCGGTCCGCGCCGCGATACTGCACAACGCGATCCGCGCGCCGGTCCCCGCCGCGTTTCCGGCGCTGGTGACCTTGTTGAGCGGCGCGTCCGGGATCATGCCAAGCACCATCGCGTGTTTCGGCGAGATATGCGCACCGAACGCCCCTGCGAGCACCACACGGTCCACTTTGTCCACGCCGCGCTCGTCCATCAGCAGCCGCGCTCCGGCATAGAGCGCGGATTTCGCGAGTTGGATGGCGCGGATATCGCCTTGTGTGACGGTGATGCGAGGACCTCCGCTCTCACTGGCGTCGTGGATCACGTATTCATGTGTGCGTCCGGTGGCCTGACAACGCTGCGTGCCTGTCTGCGCGGCCGACCCGATGAGGCCGGAGGCGTCCAGCAATCCTGCCATGCGCATCTCGGCCACGGCCTCGATGATGCCAGAGCCGCAAATGCCCGTGATTCCGGTGGCTTCAGTTGCTTCCTTGAAGCCGTCTTCCGTTGACCAAAGATCGCAGCCGATCACGCGGAAGCGCGGCTCCTTGGTTTCGGGATCGATCTCGATCCTCTCAATTGCACCGGGCGCGGCTCGCTGGCCGGAGCTGATCTGCGCACCTTCGAACGCGGGCCCCGTGGGCGACGAGCATGCGAGCACGCGCGAGGTGTCGCCAAGCAGGATTTCCGCATTGGTGCCGACATCGACAACCAGCATCAAATCCTCGGATTTGCCGGGCTCTTCCGACAGCGCCACCGCCGCTGCATCGGCTCCGACATGCCCGGCGATACAGGGCAACACGAAGACACGGGCATTGCGGTTCATAGCTGTCAGATCCAATTCGCGGGCATCGAGCGAGAGCGATTCTGAGGTGGCCAGAGCGAAGGGTGCCTGTCCAAGCTCTACCGGGTCGATGCCGAGCAGCAAGTGGTGCATGACCGGGTTGCAGACAAAGACAGTCTCGACGATCAGCCGCGCATCAATCCCGGCCTCTGCGGCAATTTCGGTGGTCAGCGTGTTGAGCGCATCCCGCACCGCGCGCGTCATTTCCTTGTCACCGCCCGGGTTCATCATTGCATAGGAAACGCGGCTCATCAGGTCTTCGCCGAAGCGAATCTGTGGGTTCATCACGCCCGACGAGGCCTTCACATCGCCGCTCACCAGATCGCACAGATGCGCTGCGATGGTGGTCGAGCCCAGATCGACGGCAAGACCATAGAGCCCATCCTCGTGCAACCCCGGCCAGATTGCGAGCACGCGGTGCTTGTCGTCGCGGTGACCCTTGTGCAGCGCGACAGTGACCGCCCACTTGCCCTTGCGCAGGGTTGGCTGAAGTTCATGCATCACCTCAAGAGACGCGGTTATGTCGCTGATGTCCCATTGTGCCTTCAGGGCGCGGGCCAGTCGTTCGAAATCGCCGGTCGGCTCGTGCATGTCCGGTTCGTCGACGGTGACGAAATAGAGCCGCGTGGCCGGGTCCATGGTGATCGCGCGTGCCGTTGCGGCCTTGCGCACGACCTGCTTGTGAACCTGGCTCTCGGGCGGCACGTCGATCACCACATCGCCCTGAACCTTCGCCTGACACCCAAGCCGCCGCCCCTCGATCAACCCGCGCTTGTCCTTGTAACGCTGCTCGACCGCATTCCATTCCGTCAGCGCATCATCGCGCACGGTCACGCCATGTTTGGAAAACTCGCCATAGGACGGGGTGATCTGACATTTGCTGCAAATCCCGCGCCCGCCGCAGACCGAATCGAGATCGACGCCAAGCTGGCGCGCGGCGGTCAGGATTGGTGTACCGGTAGGAAAACGCCCGCGTTTGCCGGACGGGGTAAAGACAACAAGGGGATCGGTGCTCATTGGTAGACCTCAAATTGCGGTAGAGTTGAGCATAGGGGAAAGCATGCCAGCGGAAAGGTGAGACGCGGCAAATTATCAGTAGACTGCGTCGTTTTTGACGGGGGCACGATATTCTTGGAAAGAAGGCCAATCCGATCTGCGCTTTCAGATGAGGATCTGCGGTGTCTGCGTCACCACCCAGCGTGCAGCATCAGTGGCCGCGCGCGGCGAAGATGAACCCCAAAAGGTTGAGCAAGATCTGCGCCGCAAGGATGGCCGTCGACCCTGTGCGGTCGTAGTCTGGCGCGACTTCGACCAGGTCGACGCCGACGACTTCATGGCTTTGCGCGATCTCCTGCAAGAGTTCCAAAACGTCATAATAGAGAAAACCGCCATGGGAAGGGGTGCCGGTGCCGGGTGCGATGGATGGACAGAAGGCGTCGATGTCTATTGTGATATAAACGCGGGCCTTTTGCGGAACGCGTGCAGCCACGGATGCAGGGCCAAGCGCGCGGGCCTGCCGGACTGACAGGATGTCCGAGCCCATCTTCCGCGCGTCCGCATAGCCCTCTTTCGCCGTCGAGGACACATTGCGGATTCCGACCTGCGTCAGCCCGGTCACATAGGGTTTCTCGGCGGCCCGGCGCATCGGGTTGCCATGCCCGAAGCGCACCCCGTGGCGTTCATCGACGAAATCGAGATGCGCGTCGATTTGCAGGACATGGATGTCGCCTTGATCGTCAAAGGCCTGAATGCAGGGAATATTGACTGAGTGGTCCCCGCCGATCACTACAGGGAGTGCGCCCGCCTTGAGCGCTGCACGCACGCCGGTCTCGATATTTGCATGGCTTTTCAGGGTATCGGTATGAACGATATCAGCATCGCCCATATCCACGATCCGTACCGAGCCGGGCAGGTAGGTCGTGTCATCCTCATGGTCGTAAGCCCCGGCATGGCCGAAGGAAAACAGCGTCGAGGCCTCGCGCACGGCGCGCGGGCCGAACCGTGCCCCCGCGCGCCATTGTGTCCCGAAATCGAAAGGTGCGCCAAGGATCGCCACATCCGCTTGCAGGTTAGACCAATCGGCCACATAAGGCCTTTTCCCAAAAGTGGAAATTCCCACGAAGGGCAGGTCGAGACGTCCCGTTTCGTAGCCATGTCCGCTCATTTCGTCCCGCTCCACTCGAAAGTCCACGCGCAGCGTGACGGAAAGCGCAGGCGATCACAAGCTGGTCCGGATTGCCTCTTTCCAATCGGAGCGCGGCGTGAAATAGGAAACTGCCAAATGAAACTCCGTTCAAGCGAGGTTGCCATGGAGATTCGCGAGGCCCTTACCTTTGACGATGTGCTGTTGGTCCCGGCCGCATCCACCGTGATGCCCACGACAGCCGACACCCGCACCCGGGTGACCAAATCCATCGCCCTGAACATTCCGCTACTCAGTTCGGCCATGGACACCGTGACCGAGGCACGCATGGCCATCGCGATGGCGCAGGCCGGCGGCATGGGCGTCATTCACCGGAACCTGACCGTCGAGGAGCAGGCCCGCGAGGTGCGGCGGGTGAAGCGCTTTGAGAGCGGGATTGTGTACAACCCGATCACGCTGCGGCCCGACCAGACGCTCGCCGATGCAAAGGCGCTCACCGAGCGCTACGGGTTCAGCGGCTTTCCGGTCGTCGATGAGCAGCGCCGGGTTCTTGGGATCGTGACCAATCGTGACATGCGCTTTGCCGAACTGGACGACACGCCGGTTCATCTGATGATGACGACAGAAGATCTTGCGGTTCTGCGCGAGCCTGCCGACCGTGATGAGGCAAAAAGCCTGATGAAGGCCCGGCGGATCGAAAAGCTGCTGGTCACCGATGCGGATGGCAAACTCACAGGGCTGCTCACGCTGAAAGACACTGAGCAAGCGGTGCTGAACCCCACAGCCTGCAAGGACGATCTGGGCCGGCTGCGGGTCGCCGCAGCCACCACCGTGGGCGATGCCGGCTTCGAACGGTCGGCGCAACTCGTCGATGCGGGCGTCGACATGATCGTCATCGACACCGCCCATGGTCACAGCGCCAGCGTCGCGGAAGCTGTCAAGCGTGCCAAGACTTTATCAAACGAAGTTCAAGTGGTCGCGGGCAATGTGGCCACCGGCGAGGCGACCCGTGCGCTGATCGATGCGGGCGCGGATGCGGTCAAGGTCGGGATCGGGCCAGGCTCGATCTGCACGACGCGCATGGTCGCCGGGGTCGGGATGCCGCAACTCACCGCGATCATGGATTGCGCTGCTGCCGCCGGGGACGTTCCGGTCATCGCCGATGGCGGTATCAAGTTTTCCGGCGATTTCGCCAAGGCCATTGCTGCCGGGGCCTCCTGTGCCATGGTTGGCAGCATGATCGCAGGCACCGATGAAAGCCCGGGCGAAGTCATTCTGTATCAAGGCCGTAGCTTCAAGACCTATCGCGGTATGGGGTCGCTCGGTGCGATGGCCCAGGGCTCGGCGGACCGGTATTTCCAGAAAGACGCCGCCTCGGATAAACTCGTGCCCGAGGGCGTCGAAGGGCAGGTGCCTTATAAAGGGAATGCGGGCACGGTCGTCCACCAACTCGTCGGTGGGCTGCGCGCCGCGATGGGTTATACCGGCTGCGCCACCGTGGACGAGATGCGGCGGAATTGTCAATTCGTGAAAATCACCGGCGCCGGGCTCAAGGAGAGTCACGTGCATGATGTGCAGATCACCCGCGAGAGCCCGAATTACCGGGCGATATAAGCGATGACCCCGGCGGCACGCGTCGCGGCGGCGATAGAGGTTCTGGACGCAATTCTGTGCGGAACGCCTGCGGAGGCAGCGCTCACCCGTTGGGCGCGAGCCAGCCGCTTTGCTGGGTCTAAGGACCGGGCTGCCCTGCGTGATCATGTCTTCAGTGCCCTGCGCAACCTGCAAAGCTTTGCTGCACGCGGGGGCCAGCCGCTGCCCGGCACAACCGGACGCGCGGTCATGATCGGGGCGCTGCGCGAAGAAGGCGCTTGCCTCGTCAAGATTTTCAACGGGCAAGGCCATGCGCCGCCGCCGCTCTCAAAGGCGGAATCGGTCGATCCGGGCCCTGTGCCGGAGGGTCAGCGCTGGAACGTGCCGCCACCCGTCCAGGTCATGTTGCAGGACAGTCTCGGCACCACCGAAGCCTTCGAGACTGCGCAGGCGCTCAGGACCCGGGCGCCGGTCACGCTCCGAGTGAACCTCTCACGGTGCACGCGGCAAGCTGCGCAAGCACAACTGGCAGCGGTTGGGATCGATACGCGGATCAATCCGCTCGCCGAGGCGGCGCTGACCGTGACAGAGGGGGCGCGGCAGGTCCATAGCAGCATGCTTTATCGCGCCGGAGATATTGAATTGCAGGATGCCAGCAGCCAAGCGGTGGTGGAGGCCGTGCCGCTTTCCCCCGGAATGCAAGTCATAGATTTCTGCGCCGGAGGCGGGGGTAAGGCACTTGGTCTGGCGATGCGCACGGGCGGGCTGGTCTGGGCGCATGATATTGATCCTGCACGGATGCGCGATCTGCCGGAAAGGGCGCGACGGGCAGGGGCACAGATTCGCCTGTGCTCCCGGACCGAAGACCTGCCGCAGGCCGACTTGGTGCTGGCCGATGCGCCCTGTTCAGGCAGCGGCGCGTGGCGGCGTACCCCCGATGCCAAATGGCGATTTACTGCAGAGCGGTTGGCGGAACTGACTGGGATGCAGGACGCAGTTTTGAACAGTGCCGCGCGGCATGTGGCGCCGGGGGGCTGTCTGGCTTATGCGACCTGTTCGGTTTTGCGGGAGGAGAATGCGGCGCGTGTGGCGGGTTTTCTTGCCGGTCAGGCTGGCTGGGACTTGGTCATGGAGAGACGCTGGATGGTCACTGACGAAGGGGACGGATTTTTTCTGTCTCTACTTAAGCGAGAAAAGTGACGTGGATTTTTACGCCGATTTCTGCTAGCCATTTCGCAGCGCCTTGCTTTTCGCATGGATGCTAAAGGGTGCGTTTACCGAGTTAACGGCAGTTAACAGCCCTTTAACCAATCTGCGGTCGTATGGGCTGGGACGATTCGGAAGCACGAGGTTCAGATGCAAGCAACCGGCACGGCGCAAACGGGTTTGGTGCGCCTAGCGTATCAGGCGCGGGACAAGGGCCGGAACCTCGCTATCGCGGCACTGCTGTTCAGCGTGCTTGCCTACATCGCACCGCCCGGACTGCCGCAACTCGCCTTGATCGCCGCCTCCTCCGCGCTCGTCGTGCTGCTGCTCGCGTTTTCGATCATATGGTGGCGCAGTTCGGCGCGCAGTCAGGTTGAAGAGAAGAGCCTGTCTGATTTCATCGCGCAGGACATCATCGCGAGCTTCGTCACCGATGACGACGGCGCCTTGCTCTATACTAACAGGGCCGGAAAACAGCGCTGTGACGGCTGGGTCTCAGACACGCTGTCCGCCACGCTGCGGCCTGTCTTGGCCAATCCTGCACCAATCCTGCACCGGCTCAAGGCGCTCGTCGAGCAAAGTGGCGCTGCGCGTGAAGACATCGTTACGCGGAAGGGGCATGTGCGACTCTCCGTCCACCGCTCGGGCGAGGCGCGCCTTATCTGGCGGCTTGAAGATATCGCCGAGACACCCGGGGCCGGGCGCACATCCGGGCCGCAGCTTCCGCTCATAATGCTCGGGCGCGGTGAAGCCATCCTGTCGATGAACGAGGCCGCGCGACACATGATCGGTCGGCGGGTGAAATCGCTTGACCGGCTGTTCACCCGTAGCCCTGTGACCTCCGGCGCACCGGTGGAGCTTTCGGCGGAGAGCGGACCGGTCTGGGTCCTACCTCATGAAATGGAGGCCGGTGCAGGGCGCCGGGCGCTCTACTTACTGCCCTCCGAGGCGCCTGAAAGGGCGGAAGGCTGGCAGGCCATCGAGGAATTGCCAGTGCCGTTGGTGCGTGTCTCGCCCGAGGGCGACGTACTCGGCTTCAACGCTTCCGCGCAGGGGCTGATCGGTCCGCAACTGGCCGAAGGCGCACTGCTCGCGGACATGATGGAAGGCCTCGGGCGCTCTATCCGGGACTGGCTGCGTGATACACTCGATGGTCGCGCCGGTCAGAACTCGGAATTCTTGCGCCTGACGCGCGACGACAAGGAAGTTTTCGTGCAGGTCACACTCAACCGCGTGACCGGTCAGGAGGGGCCGGCGCTGATCGCGGTGCTGAGCGACGCGACAGAACTCAAGACACTGGAAGCACAATTCGTGCAAAGTCAGAAAATGCAGGCAATCGGGCAACTTGCCGGAGGTGTTGCGCATGATTTCAACAACCTGCTCACGGCAATCTCAGGCCATTGCGACTTGCTACTTCTACGCCACGACCAAGGCGATCCGGACTATGCGGACCTCGTGCAGATCAACCAGAACGCCAACCGCGCAGCCGCCCTCGTCAGCCAGCTACTTGCCTTCTCGCGTAAACAGACGCTTCGGCCCAAAAAGCTCGACATGCGCGACACGCTGGCGGACCTCACGCATCTGCTGAACCGGCTGGTGGGCGAGCGGGTGTCGCTGAAGACCAGTTATGATCCTGTGCTGCCGCCTATCCGCGCGGACAAACGGCAACTCGAACAGGTTTTGATGAATCTCGTGGTGAACGCACGCGACGCGATGCAAGATGGCGGCGAGATCCGCGTGACCTGCGAATTCATGGAACTAACCAAGCCGCTCGTGCGTGACAATGCTAAGGTGCCGCAAGGCTCGTATGTCTGCGTGACGGTGTCCGATGATGGGATCGGTATTCCGCCGGACAAGCTGCAAAAGGTTTTCGAGCCGTTCTACACCACCAAGCGCACTGATGAGGGTACCGGGCTTGGCCTGTCCACCGCCTATGGCATCGTCAAGCAGACCGGTGGGTTCATCTTTGTTGATTCGGTCGTCGGGACCGGTACGACCTTCACGCTCTACTTGCCGGCCCAAGATCGTGTGGACGAACCGCAGGACGCACCTGCCGAGGTGCCCGCCGCGAAACCTTTGCCGACCCATGGCGAAGGCGTTATTTTGCTCGTAGAAGACGAAGCGCCCGTGCGCGCCTTCGCCAGCCGTGCCTTGCGGATGCGCGGCTACACCGTTCTTGAGGCGGACAGCGCGGAGTCGGCGCTCGAAACCCTGCAGGACCCGTCGCTGAACGTGGATGTCTTTGTCACAGATGTCGTGATGCCGGGGCTCGACGGACCCTCATGGGTCAAGAAGGCACTGGTGGACAGGCCCGATACGCGGGTCGTGTTCGTATCGGGCTACGCCGAGGACAGTTTCGATGAGACCCAGTCGCGCATTCCGAATTCCGTTTTTTTGCCGAAGCCCTTCTCGCTCACCGATCTGGCGGAAACTGTGCACAGGCAGTTGCACTGAGTGGGGTTAGGCGATGCTGTCATAGAGCGCGAACTCCGCCGCGCATTTGCGCCGCAGTTTGGCCTCGGTCTTCGCGCTGAGCGACAGCTCCATTGCGAGCGAGACATTCTCGCGACGTGTCGTGGCCTCTTGCCCAAGCCGTTCTTTCAGAAACGCGACAATCTTCTCGGGCTGCTCGTAGCGAAACAAATGCGTGACTGCGCAGCCGTTCGGCTGCGGAGCGAGAAACCCGGACTGGCTGCCGATATTGGCGAAATCAGGGCGCCTTCCGCGGCAGTATGCGTCGACGAACGCGTCGAAACTGACGTTTTCAGTGCTGTTGGGCTGCCCGGCAAGGGCGGGGCGCCGACGATAGCGATACCAACTGCCGAGCCAGGCGACAGGCTCGCGCATGACGGCCATGATTTCAGGATCGCGCCCACAAACCTGCCGGAACATTGGCCGAAGAAAACGATTGTAGCGGTAGAGTGGCGCGTGCTTGAGCACGGGCGGGTCGCTGATTACGAGATCGGCGCGGTCCCGCAGCGCCGTATGATAGGCGGTCGTTCCGGTCTTGGGAACCGACAGGAAGACCAGATTTTCTTTGTAGAACACAAGCATGCGTGGAGTGTTCCCGCTCCCGGAAATAGCGTCAACACTTCCTTAAGCCTTGTTCCGATAAAGTTGCCTTGAAAGATTTGTGTTGAATTGTTCTCCCTTTGATCTCATACAGAACATGAGGTGAACATCAGCAGTAGATTGCCGCCCCCACCCGGGTGTGACATGAAGGGAGAAACGCAATGGCAACGGCAGACCTATTATCCATGGACAACAAGAAAAACGCAGACAAGCAAAAGGCGCTGGACAGCGCGCTGGCGCAAATCGAGCGGCAATTCGGCAAAGGCTCGATCATGAAGCTCGGCGACGGCACTGCCATACCCGACATTAAGGCCAGTTCCACAGGATCACTTGGTCTCGATATCGCACTCGGCATCGGCGGGTTACCAATGGGTCGGATTATCGAGATCTACGGCCCAGAATCTTCAGGTAAAACCACACTTACCCTGCATTGCATTGCCGAGCAGCAAAAACAGGGTGGAGTCTGTGCCTTTGTCGACGCCGAACACGCGCTCGACCCGCAATATGCCCGCAAACTCGGTGTCGATCTCGACGAACTTCTGATCTCGCAGCCTGACACCGGGGAGCAAGCCCTCGAGATCACTGATACACTGGTGCGCTCGGGTGCGGTTAACATGGTCGTGGTCGATTCGGTCGCGGCGCTCACGCCGAAATCCGAACTTGAAGGCGATATGGGCGACAGTTCCGTAGGAGTTCAAGCGCGGCTGATGAGCCAAGCCATGCGCAAGCTCACCGGCTCGATCTCGCGTAGCAATTGCATGGTGATCTTCATCAACCAGATCCGGATGAAGATTGGTGTCATGTTCGGCTCGCCGGAGACCACGACAGGCGGCAACGCCCTGAAGTTTTACTCCTCGGTGCGCTTGGATATCCGCCGCATCGGCGCCCTGAAGGATCGCGATGAAGTTGTCGGCAATGCCACGCGCGTCAAGGTCGTCAAAAACAAGGTCGCGCCGCCCTTTAAGCAGGTTGAATTCGACATCATGTATGGTGAGGGCATCTCGAAAATGGGAGAGCTTCTGGACCTAGGGGTGAAGGCTGGAATCGTAGAGAAATCCGGCGCATGGTTCTCTTACGGTGACGAACGGATCGGACAGGGACGGGAGAACGCCAAGACCTTCCTGAAAGACAACACGGCCATCGCACTCGATATCGAGGACAAGATTCGGGCAGCACATGGTCTCGAGTTCGACATGCCGACCGGGGCTCGGGGCAGCGACGACGACATTCTCGAAGCTTGACATTCTATACTCTGGGCGTAGCAACCCGACATTTGCGCTGGCGGGATTGCAAGAGTTCTTGAAAAGGAGGCTGTATGCGGTCTCCTTTTTTCGTTTGACGTGGACAGTTTGGCCCGTGGGGGCTATGTGACGGAAACCTGAAGATAACCCTGGACTGCACCCATGCCCTCGCTGAACGAAATCCGCTCTACCTTTTTGGATTATTTCAAGAAAAACGGGCATGAGGTGGTTCCGTCCAGCCCGCTTGTTCCGCGGAACGACCCCACTTTGATGTTTGCGAATTCAGGCATGGTGCAGTTCAAGAACCTTTTCACAGGGCTCGAGACCCGCGGCTACACCCGCGCTACAACGGCACAGAAATGCGTGCGCGCGGGCGGCAAGCATAACGACCTCGATAATGTCGGGTATACTGCTCGACATCACACGTTCTTCGAGATGCTTGGAAATTTTAGTTTTGGCGATTATTTCAAAGAAGAGGCGATTGCCTACGCCTATACTCTGATCACCGGGGATTTCGGGATCCCAAAGGACAGGCTTTATGTCACGGTGTACCATACCGATGACGAAGCTGCGGCGATTTGGAAGAAGGTCGGTATTCCAGACGAGCGGATCATTCGGATATCGACCTCGGACAATTTCTGGCAGATGGGTCCGACGGGGCCGTGCGGACCCTGCACTGAGATCTTTTACGACCACGGCGATCACATCTGGGGTGGGCCTCCGGGCTCTCCGGAAGAAGATGGTGATCGGTTTATAGAGATCTGGAACATTGTGTTCATGCAAAACGAGCAATTCGAAGACGGCTCGATGAAGGCGCTTGATATGCAGTCTATCGATACCGGCATGGGGCTGGAACGGATCGGCGCGTTGCTGCAGGGCAGTCATGACAATTACGACACAGACACGATGCGCGCGCTTATCGAAGCCTCTGCCCATGCGACCTCGGTCGACCCTTATGGCGATCAGAATGTGCATCACCGGGTCATCGCGGACCACCTGCGCTCGACATCTTTCCTGATCGCCGACGGCGTGATGCCCTCGAATGAAGGTCGTGGCTATGTGCTGCGACGGATCATGCGGCGGGCGATGCGCCATGCGCATCTGCTCGGTGCAAACGATCCGGTCATGCACCGCCTGGTCCCTGCTCTGGTCAGCCAGATGGGGAATGCCTATCCTGAACTTAGCCAGGCTCAGGCGCTCATCACCGAGACGCTGGAGCTGGAAGAGACACGCTTCAAGCAGACGCTGGAGCGGGGTCTGAAACTGCTTGAGGAGGAAGTCTCCGGGCTGGACGCGGGCGCCGAGCTTCCCGGCGCGGCGGCGTTCAAGCTTTACGACACATATGGCTTTCCGCTGGATCTCACGCAGGACGCTTTGCGTGAGCAGGGTCATAGCGTGGATATTGAAGGGTTCGATGCCGCTATGGCCGAACAGAAGGCCAAGGCGCGCGCGGCGTGGTCCGGGTCGGGCGAGGCCACCGATTTGGCGGTGTGGTTCGACTTGGCTGAGTCTGTCGGCGCAACAGACTTTCTGGGCTATGACACCGAAGTAGCCGAAGGCAGCGTTTTGGCCATCGTGGTGGACGGGGCCGAGGTGGACAGCGTAGAGAGCGGCACGGCTTGGGTCGTATTCAATCAGACACCGTTTTATGCCGAGAGCGGCGGGCAGGTGGCGGATACTGGCTATGTTCGTGCGATCATTGGCGAAAAAGACAGTGCTGCAGAAGCATTCGCGGGGCATGTGACGGATGTGCAGAAACGAAGCGAGGGGCTTTTTGTGCATCACATTACTGTTGATGAGGGCTGCTTGGCCGTTGGTGATGGTGTCCGGCTCGAGGTTGATCATGCACGACGGCGCAACATACGGGCAAACCACTCTGCAACCCATCTTCTGCACGAGGCGTTGCGCGGCGCGCTTGGCGATCATGTAGCGCAGCGCGGCTCTCTCAACGCGCCGGATCGGCTACGCTTTGATTTCAGCCACGCCAAGGCGCTCAGCACCGAAGAACTGTCGCGCATTGAGGCGGAGGTGAACACTTTCATTCGCCAAAACGCAGCCGTGGAAACACGGATTATGACTCCGGACGACGCGCGCGCTCTAGGAGCGCAGGCACTCTTCGGGGAAAAGTATGGTGACGAGGTGCGTGTGGTCTCCATGGGCACGCAGACTGGCTCCGGAAAGGGGCAGGGTGGGAACACTTATTCCATCGAGCTCTGTGGCGGCACGCATGTTTGGCGCACCGGCGATATTGGAGCCTTCGTGACCTTGGGTGACACGGCATCGAGTTCTGGTGTGCGCCGGATCGAAGCACTAACCGGGCAAGCAGCGATGGACTATCTGCGGGCGCAGGACCAGCGGTTGGCTCAGACGGCGTCAGAACTCAAGGCGCAGGCTGCCGATGTGCCGACCCGGGTAAAGGCTCTGCTAGACGAGCGCAGGAAGCTCGAAAATGAGGTTGCTCAACTGCGCCGTGAGTTGGCTATGGGTGGCGGCGCAACCGCTGCGCCTGATGTCAAGAAAATCAATGGGCTAAAGTTCGTTGCTAAAGTACTTTCCGGCGTGACCGGCAAAGACCTGCCGCCCTTGATCGACGAGCATAAGGCACAGATCGGCAGCGGAGCGGTGCTGCTTATTGCCGAGGCTGCCGGCAAGGTGGCTGTGGCCGCCGGGGTGACGCAGGATGCGACGGACAAAGCGAACGCGGTTGATCTGGTGAAGGCGGCCGTTGCAGAGTTGGGAGGGAAAGGTGGCGGGGGGCGTCCTGACATGGCGCAGGGTGGCGCCCGGGACGCTACCAATGCCGACGCAGCAATTTCGGCCGCAGAAGCGGTATTGGGAGGGTAAGATGGGCGCACTCTGGATCGCACATGTGACCGTGACTGACGCAGAAGCTTATGGAAAATATGCCGAATTGGCGGGGCCTGCGATTGCCAAGCATGGCGGGACGTTCATCGCGCGTGGTGGGCGGTACGTACAGCTTGAAGGCCAGGAGCGTCCGCGCAATGTGGTGGCGAAGTTTCCGTCAGTGGAAGCGGCGGTAGCCTGTTACAACTCGTCTGAATACCAGCAGGCGCTTAACCACGCACGCGATGCTTCTGAGCGCGAATTAATGGTGGTCGAGACCTCCGAGGATTGAGCGTTTTGCAGGCTTGCCAGCACACGACGGGGGCGGCAAACTGCGCGTATGAATAGCGTAGCGTCTGACACCTATTTGACCGAATCTCGTAGAGATGGAACCTGTCTCATCACGTTGGGGCGCGCTCCTGCCCATGCCTTGTCCCTCGGGATGATCCGCGCATTGCACGCGGCCCTGGAGCGGTTGGCGGATGAGGACAGCGTGAAGGTCGTGTTGGTCGCGGGTGGTGACCGGGTCTTTTGTGCCGGGCATGATCTGAAGGAAATCCGGCGCCATCGGAACGACGCGGATGCTGGGCTAGCCTATCTGGAGACCCTTTTCGAGGCCTGCGGCGATATGATGATGAGGCTCGCGCGTCTACCCAAGCCGACCGTCGCGGTGGTTGAAGGCGTGGCGACGGCAGGCGGGCTCCAACTCATGAGTTCCTGTGACCTTGTCTTTGCTGGTCGGGACGCACGATTTTGCCTGCCGGGCGTGAACAATGGCGGTTTCTGCACGACTCCCTCGGTCGCGGTCGGGCGTCGGATCGCGCGCAGCCATGTAATGGAACTGTCGCTTTCTGGGGAGATGTTCGACAGTGAGTGGGCCTTGCGCACAGGTCTGGTGAACCGGGTTGTGTCTTCCGGTACGGCTTTGGATGCGGCTCGGGACTTTGCCGCAAAACTGGCCTCGCGCCACGCTCCCGCAATCGCTGCAGGTAAGGCCGCGCTCGATGAACAACTCGGCCTACCGCTGGAAGATGCCTATGCCGCCGCGACTCCGGTCATGCTGCGGCATTTCATGGACCCGTTCCGCATCGAGCAGGAACGCGGATAACCCTTTTCGTTTTGGGATTTGCGCTATCTCTGATGGTACATGAACCGTTCTGGGAAAGCTGTCTATGAAACAAGTGTTTGCCGCCCTTATACTATGCGTCCTGCCGCAACTCGGGACTGCCAATGACTGGGACGCGCTGGACAGCCCGACGGCGATTGCGGTCATGCGGCACGCGCTGGCGCCGGGCGGAGGCGATCCGGCGGATTTCGAGTTGGGCGATTGCAGCACGCAGCGCAATCTGGACGACCGGGGCCGGGCGCAGGCGGCCCGGATCGGGGCTGCGCTGCGGGAGCGCGGCATCCTCTTTGATGCGGTCTGGACCAGCCAATGGTGCCGCTGTGTCGATACGGCCGCGTTACTGGACCTTGGAACGCCGCGCGAGAGGCCGCCTCTGAACTCCTTCTTTCAAAACCGGGCTGCGGGTGCCGGGCAGACGGCGGAGACGCTGGACTTGCTTGAGGCGCATAGCGGCGGCCGACTGATGCTGGTCACGCATCAGGTGAATATCACGGCGCTCATGGATGTGTTCCCGCGCTCTGGTGAGATCGTTGTGATCGAATTCGAGGACGGCACCGTTGAAGTGACGGGTCGCATCCTGATAGATCCTTAACACATACTCATGTGATGCCTGAGAAACAGGCTATAAGAAATTGGTATCAGGCGGTTTTCGACATCCGCTTGCGCTCGTGCGGGTCAAGATAGCGTTTGCGCAGGCGGATACTGTTGGGCGTGACCTCGACCAGTTCATCGTCGTTGATATACGCGATGGCCTCTTCAAGGCTCAGCGTCATCGGGGTGGTCAGGCGCACGGCCTCATCTGTCCCGGAGGCGCGGACGTTGGTCAGCTTTTTGCCCTTGAGCGGGTTCACTTCGAGATCGTTCTCGCGGCTATGCTGGCCGATGATCATGCCGGTATAGACCTGCTCTTGCGCTCCGATCATCATCTTGCCGCGGTCTTCGAGGTTCCACAGGGCGAAGGCGACGGAGGTGCCGTTTTCCATCGAGATCAGCACGCCGGCACGGCGGCCCGGGATCGGACCTTTATGGGGCGTCCAGCCGTGGAACACGCGGTTAAGCACGCCGGTGCCGCGCGTGTCGGTGAGGAACTCGCCATGATATCCGATCAGGCCGCGCGACGGAACATGCGCAATAATCCTTGTTTTTCCGGCACCTGCAGGGCGCATCTCAACCAGTTCGCCTTTGCGCGGGCCGGTGAGTTTCTCGATCACCGCGCCGGAATACTCGTCATCCACGTCGATTGTGGCTTCCTCGACCGGCTCCATGCGTTGACCGTCTTCTTCGCGCATGATGACCTGGGGGCGCGAGATCGACAGTTCGAACCCTTCGCGGCGCATGTTCTCGATCAGAACGCCCATTTGCAATTCGCCCCGGCCTGAGACCTCGAACGCCTCGCCGCCGGGGGTGTCGGCGATCTTGATGGCGACGTTCGACTCGGCCTCTTTGTATAGCCGGTCGCGGATCACGCGGGATTGGACTTTCTTGCCGTCGCGGCCTGCGAGTGGGCTGTCATTGATGCCAAAGGTGACTGTGATCGTCGGCGGGTCGATGGGTTGCGCATCAAGCGCTTCATCGACAGCGAGCGCGCAGATCGTGTCGGCGACGGTGGCTTTGGACATGCCCGCGACGGAGACGATGTCACCCGCTTGGGCTTCTTCGATGTCGGCCTCTTCCAGACCACGGAACGCGCGGATCTTGGTGACGCGGAATTGCTCGATCTTTTGGCCGATGCGGGACAGGGCCTGCACGGTTGCGCCAACCTTGAGCGTGCCGCTTTCAACGCGGCCAGTGAGGATGCGGCCTACGAAGGCGTCGGCGCCCAGCGTGGTGGCGAGCATGCGGAAGTCTTCGTCTTGATGGGCAATCTGGCGCGGGGCCGGAACATGGTCCACGATTAGATTAAAAAGCGCGTGCAAGTCTTGGCGAGGGCCATCTAATTCGTGATCTGCCCAGCCGTTGCGGCCCGAGGCGTACATGTGCGGGAAGTCGAGCTGGTCATCATCGGCGTCGAGCGACGCAAACAGATCGAAGCATTCATCGAGCGCGCGGTCCGGCTCGGCGTCCGGCTTGTCGACCTTGTTCAGCACGACGATGGGGCGCAGGCCAAGCGCAAGCGCCTTCGAAGTCACGAACTTGGTCTGCGGCATCGGGCCTTCTGCGGCATCCACCAGCAGCACGACCCCGTCCACCATCGACAGGATACGTTCCACCTCACCGCCGAAATCGGCGTGGCCGGGCGTGTCGACAATGTTGATCCGGGTGCCCTTCCATTCGACCGAGGTCGGCTTGGCGAAGATCGTGATCCCGCGCTCGCGTTCCAGATCGTTGCTGTCCATGGCCCGTTCGGCCACGGCCTGGTTCTCACGGAACGCGCCGGATTGCTTCAGAAGCTCATCCACCAACGTGGTTTTGCCGTGGTCCACGTGGGCAATGATGGCGATATTTCGAAGATCCATAGGTGCGTCCTCTGCTAACGTGCGCGGGCCATACCGTGCAGGCGCAGAAAAGGCGAGAGGGTATTTTCGGCCCTAGTGAACCGCCGTTTTTGAAAAAAGCTGGATGATCACGATCCCGGAGACGATCAGCGCCATACCGATCACCGCAGGCCAGTCGAGCGCCTGCCGGAACACCAGCCAGCCAATCAGCGCGATCAGCAGGATACCCGTGCCGGACCAAAGCGCATACATAACGCCAACAGGGATGTATTTGAGCGTCAGCGACAGCAGGTAGAAGCTGATCGCGTAGGCCACAATCACCAGCAGCGATGGCCAGAATTTCGTGAATTGCTGGGAGGCGTGAAGGGCCGAGGTGCCGATGGTTTCAGCGACGACGGCAAGGAACAAATAGATGTAATGCGGGGGCATTTCCGGCTCCTGATAAACGCAGACAAACTCGCGCGCGCTGCGTGAAAAGGAAAGGGCGCGCGCGAATTTTCCGGTGCTGCGCGAGAAGGTTGACCAAGTGGTGCGATTGCTGTCCTGCTGGCGGCAAAACGCGTTGGTTGCGTCGCACGGCGGCTTGCCCGGTTCAATCTGCCGCAGTATGTATACCATCGTATGCATTGACTTGGTCAAGGGGCAGGTCTAACCGGGCGGCAACTCTCCAAGACACCAAAGAGGACCGTCTCCCATGAGCGATATGCCCGACATCATCTACACTAAGGTTGACGAAGCCCCAGAGCTCGCAAGCGCCTCCTTTCTTCCCATGATCCAAGCTTTCGCATCCGCCGCTGGCATCACTGTTGGGACCAAGGACATCTCGCTGGCCGGGCGGATCATCTCCTCCTTTCCGGACTACCTCACTGACGAGCAACGCCAGAACGACGACCTATCGCTTCTGGGCGAATTGGTGAAGCAACCCGACGCCAACGTCATCAAGCTGCCCAACATTTCCGCCTCCGTACCGCAACTGCTGGCCGCAGTGAAGGAATTGCAGGATAAGGGCTACGCGCTGCCTGATTATCCGCACGACCCGAAAACCGATGAAGAGAAGGCCGTCCGCGCGGTCTATGATACGCTCAAAGGCTCGGCAGTGAACCCGGTGCTCCGCGAGGGCAACTCGGACCGTCGCGCCGCCAAAGCTGTCAAAAATTTCGCGCAGAACAACCCTCATTCGATGGGAGCATGGAGCGCGGACAGCAAGACCAAAGTGTCCTCCATGCCGGGGAATGATTTTTATGCCAACGAGAAATCCGCCACCTTGCGAGACGATCAGGCCGGCGACGCCAGGATCGTCTTTGTTGGCGATGATGGGGTGAAAACCGTTCTTAAGGACGGCTGGGCGCTAGATGCAGGGACCATCGTGGACAGCACGTTCATGTCTGTCGCCGCGCTTTCGGACTTCATCGCTGCTGCCATCGAGGACACGAAGGCGGATGGGACCATGTTCTCGCTCCACATGAAGGCCACAATGATGAAGGTCTCTGACCCGATCATTTTCGGCTACGCGGTCAAGGCATGGCTCGGCCCGGTCTGGGAGGCGCATGGCGCGGCGATCACCGCAGCGGGCGGCAATCCGAACCAGGGCCTTGCGGATGTCTACACCGCCATCGACAAGCTGGACAACGCGGAGGCCATCAAGGCGGAGATCGCGGCGCTGGACCGCCCCTCCATGTACATGGTGGACTCGGACCGCGGCATCACGAACCTGCATGTGCCCTCGGATGTGATCATCGACGCGTCGATGCCTGCAGTCATCCGCGCTGGCGGCAAAGGCTGGGACGAGACCGGTGAGAAGGGCGATACCAACTGCGTCATCCCTGACCGCTGCTATGCAAGCGTCTATGACGAGACAATCAATTTCTTCAAGGCGCATGGTGCGCTCGACGTGACCACGGCAGGTTCGGTCGCCAATGTCGGGCTGATGGCGCAGAAGGCCGAGGAATACGGCTCGCACCCGACCACTTTCGAGGCTCCGGGCAAGGGGTCGATCCGGATCGAACTGGCCAGCGGTGAGACACTGCTGCGCCACGAGGTCGAGGCCGGCGATATCTGGCGCGCCTGCACGGTGAAAAAAGCGCCGATCGAGAACTGGATCGAGCTTGCTATGGACCGTCAGCGTTTGACCGGCTCGGAGGCGATCTTCTGGCTCGATGCCGCCCGGGCTCATGACGCGCAGCTCATCGAGTACGTTAAGCCTGCGCTGGAAGCCGCTGGTGTTGCGGATAAATTCCGGATCATGGCGCCGCGCGAGGCGACTCGCCAATCGCTGGAGACCATCACTTCGGGCAAGGACAGCATTGCGATCACCGGCAACGTCCTACGCGACTATCTCACCGACTTATTCCCGATTCTAGAGCTTGGCACCTCCGCAAAGATGCTGTCTATCGTGAAGCTCATGAATGGTGGCGGGCTATTCGAGACAGGCGCGGGCGGTTCTGCGCCCAAACACGTGCAGCAATTGCATGAAGAAAACCACTTGCGTTGGGACTCGATGGGCGAATTCTGCGCGCTTGGAGAATCGTTGAAATTCTTTGCTGATGTGAAGGGCAACTCCAAGGCGGCGGTGCTTGGCGCCGCAGCAGAAGCCGCAACGCAAGGCGTGCTCGACAACGATCGTTCACCCATGCGCAAATGCGGACAACCAGACAATCGGCACAGCCATTACTGGTTCGCGCGCTACTGGGCCGAGGCTCTTGCCGCGCAGAGCGACGATGCTGAGTTGGCCGCACACTTTGCGCCGGTGGCAAAGAAGCTCGCTGAAAACGAAGCAGCGATCTGCGCGGAACTGAGCGCTCATGCCGGAGAGCCGGCCGATACCGGCGGGTATTACCGAAATGACGATGACAAGCTCGCGGCTGTCATGCGTCCGAGTGCGACATTGAACGCGGTATTCGGTTAGCGCGTGGTTCTGAACCGGCTGGCATGCTTTTGGGAGTGCTCAAGGTAGCACTCTGAGCAAAACTGAAGCGCCGGGCCTCGGGTCCGGCGATTTGCATTTAAAAATGGTTCAGGCTGGCTGGGTGGCCACGGCACGCATCGCCCACCAACTTGTCCATGTGATCGACAAAACAAGCAAGCCCGATTGCAACACCGTGGGCCCGTTGCCACAGGGCACGCCGAGAAAGACGGGGCCGGGACCGAAGAGAACAAAGAGCGCGAAGAAGGTTGAAAGCAGCGCGACTTGCCCAAGGCGCATTCGCGCAGCGGTCGCTGTTCCGGGCATAAGTTGTTTGGTCAGCGAAAAGGGGAAGAATCCGGCGAAAATCATCGCGGCAGTCCAGCCAAACCCTGCCACGCCAGCGCAGGTATCTGCGACCGTCCACAGTGTAATTGCAAGAACGGTGGTGGCAGGCAGCGTCGTGATCGACGCAGCGATCAGCTTGTGTCTGAGCGTCGGCGCGTCCCGTTCGGAGTGCGCAAAGCGGTGTGGGTCTAGGTGCAGCGACATGGGTCTTCTCCTGTCTGGTTGACAAGAGTACGGCGGAATGTCGCAGTTTGGATCACTTTTTGTGTGCTGTGCCCAAAGGGTGCCGCCTGCTACTCCGGCGTTCCTGGCTCCGCCTGCGACCTGTGTTCGGCTAGTTTGCGGGCGAGGAACGCGCGCGCCTTGGCCTCCGCCATCCGCGTCCGCACCGCCGTCATGAAAGCTTCTTCGAGCGTCTGGGAAGATTCGCCGATCACCTGTCCCACTTCCATGAACAGCCGGTCGTTACCGGTCTCGTTTTGCACCGCGATGCAGTCCTCGGCGAGTTTATTGGCCAGTTCGGTCGTAGTTGACATCAGCGCGACGTCTCCGTGAGGCGGCGTTTGACATATTCTGTGGTGGTTTCCATTAGCGTGTCCATGTGTGGCTCTTCGAAAAAGTGCCCGGCGCCTTCGACTACCTCATGGGTGATCGTGATGCCCTTTTGCTCATGTAGCTTGTGGACCAGTGCGAGCGTGTCCGCCGGGGGCGCCACGCGGTCTGCTGCGCCATTGATAATCAATCCCGAGGCCGGGCAGGGGGCGAGAAACGAAAAGTCATACATATTCGCGGGGGGCGAGACTGAGATGAACCCCGTGATTTCCGGTCGCCGCATCAGGAGTTGCATCCCGATCCACGCGCCGAAGGAAAATCCCGCGACCCAGCAATGCTTCGAGTTGCTGTTCATGGATTGGAGATAGTCGAGTGCGGAGGCTGCGTCGCTCAATTCACCTACGCCTTGGTCGTACTCTCCTTGACTGCGGCCTACGCCGCGAAAATTGAAGCGCAGGACCGTGAAGCCCATATTGTAAAACGCGTAGTGCAGATTGTAGACGACCTTATGGTTCATCGTTCCGCCGAATTGCGGATGCGGGTGAAGCACAATGGCAATCGGCGCATCGCGTTCCTTTTGGGGGTGGTAGCGGCCTTCGAGCCGGCCCTCGGGGCCGGGAAAGATAACCTCGGGCATTGGGTCCCTTTTTCCTTATCGTCCCGCTGCGCAATTTCTTGACGAAATGTGTCAGCAACTTTAGAACAGTTCTAAACATGCCGGGGCGAATGCTTCGGCCTGTAGCATTTATGATAGGTGCCCGGTGTCGTCAATCGCCGCGGGGTGCCCCTTGCGGGAGCCGCGGAAATGAAACTCTCGACGAAAGGGCGATACGCGATGGTCGCGCTAAGTGATATTGCGCTCCAAGACGGCAACACGCTCGTCACGCTGGGGGACATCGCGGAGCGTCAGGCCATCTCGGTGCCCTATTTGGAGCAATTGTTCATGAAGTTGCGAAGGGCCGGGCTTGTCACTTCTGTGCGCGGCCCCGGCGGCGGCTATAGGCTATCGCGTCCCGCTAGCGAGATCCGCGTGTCGGAAATCCTCGCAGCGGTCGATGAAACGGTCGACGCCATGCACAAGGGCGCGGGAGCGTCAGGCGGCGCGTCGGGCAGTCGCGCGCAATCGCTGACGAACCGTCTGTGGGAAGGGCTCTCGGCCCATGTCTACGTGTTCCTGCACCAGACACGCCTGTCCGACGTGGTGCAGAACGATCTGGCGCCCTGTCCGGCGGTTCCGAGTCTCTTTGCAGTTGTAGATGAGTGATCGAATGGCTGCTGCGCAACAACTTATCGAAAGAATTCAGGGGCCTGCCGGCCTTCTCGCAGAATCTCGAGGATAGTTTGGTCAAAGGAAAACAGGTGCGGGTTTATCTGGATCATAACGCGACAACACCGCTTCGGGCCGAGGCGCGCGCAGCGATGGTGGCGGCCATGGATTTGATTGGCAACCCGTCGTCGGTTCATGCTGAGGGCCGTGCGGTAAAGGGGCTGGTGGAGCGCGCGCGCGCGCAAGTCGCGGCGCTTGTTGGGTGTGGCCGTCATCAGGTGGTTTTCACCTCGGGCGCGACGGAGGCGGCCGCGCTGGCGGTTGCGCAGAAGGGCCGACATGGTGGGGTGTTTGGTGCGCTTCCCACCGAGCACGATTGCTTACGGGATTGGAGCGACGTCGATGTGCCAAGTGTTTTCAACCGCTTGGGTGATTTGCAAATAGGTTCTGCTGACTTTGCAAAGCTTCACTTTCTGGCAATCTCTGCAGCCAATAGTGAAACCGGGATACTGTGGCCCAAGGGTGCGGCTTGGCCCGAGGCGGACGTAGTTTGCGACATCACGCAGATGGCTGGGAAGTTGCCGGTGAGCTTTGGAGTGAGTGCGCCGCGCTATGCAGTGCTCTCGGGTCACAAGCTCGGTGGGCCGAAGGGTGTCGGGGCGCTGATCAATTACACCGCTGATGAACCGGCGCCGATCCTGCGTGGAGGCGGACAGGAGATGGGGCGCCGCTCGGGTACGGAGAACATCCTCGGCATTGCCGGATTTGGGGCGGCCGCGGAGGCTGCTCTACGAGATGTAGAGACAGGCGCGTGGGAACGGGTTGCCAAACTTAGAAATATTCTAGAAAACGCTCTTGAGCCCGACACAAGTGAGACTATTTTTGTCGGGAAGGGCGTGAAGCGGTTGCCAAATACTTCGTGCATCCTCACCCCTGGTTGGAAGGGCGAGACGCAAGTGATGCAGATGGATTTGGCCGGTTTTGCAATTTCGTCGGGCAGCGCGTGTTCGTCGGGCAAAGTCAAGGCGAGCCGCGTGCTCACGGCGATGGGATTTAGCTTGGACGAGGCCGCCTGTGCCATACGGGTTAGTCTCGGGCTCGAGACGACGGAAGACGAGGTGTTGCGGTTCGCTAGAAACTGGCGCGAAGCGCGAGACAAATACAAAGCACGCGCAGCGTGATAATCCTTTCAAGGAGGGGATATGAGTTTGGATGATGCAGCGGTCAAAGAAGGCGTCGATCAGGAGACAGTCGACGCGGTGCGCGAAGTTGGCGGTACGTACAAATACGGCTGGGAAACTGACATCGAGATGGAATATGCCCCGAAAGGGCTGACCGAAGATATTGTGCGGCTAATCTCGTCCAAGAACGAGGAGCCCGAGTGGATGACCGAGTGGCGACTCGAAGCTTACAGGCGTTGGCTCAC
Organism: uncultured Aliishimia sp.; assembly: GCA_965656085.1. Classification (GTDB taxonomy): domain Bacteria; phylum Pseudomonadota; class Alphaproteobacteria; order Rhodobacterales; family Rhodobacteraceae; genus Aliishimia. The sequence continues at coordinate 59,176 of CBFHJA010000023.1, forward strand.
CAAGAACGAGCCCGATTGGGCGATGGTTGACTACCCGGAGATCGACTTTCAGGATCAGTATTATTACGCCCGCCCTAAATCGATGGAGGTCAAGCCAAAATCGCTCGACGAAGTCGATCCCAAGCTTTTGGCGACATATGAAAAGCTCGGCATTCCGCTAAAGGAACAGATGATCCTTGCCGGTGTCGAGGGTGCTGAAAACGCACCAGCCGAAGGTCGCAAGGTAGCGGTCGATGCGGTGTTCGATTCTGTTTCTGTGGGCACGACCTTTCAGGAAGAGTTGCGGCGAGCCGGGGTGATATTCTGCTCGATCTCCGAAGCAGTCAAAGAACACCCGGAACTTGTGAAAAAATACCTCGGCTCCGTGGTGCCTGTGTCGGACAATTTCTACGCCACGCTCAATTCGGCAGTCTTTTCGGACGGTTCATTCGTCTATGTGCCGCCGGGTGTGCGGTGCCCGATGGAACTCAGCACCTACTTCCGGATCAATGCCGAAAATACCGGACAGTTCGAGCGGACGCTGATCATTGCCGACAAGGGCTCATACGTCTCTTATCTGGAAGGCTGCACCGCGCCGCAGCGCGACACTTCGCAACTTCACGCGGCAGTGGTGGAGATCATCATCGAAGAAGATGCCGAAGTGAAATATTCCACAGTGCAGAACTGGTATCCAGGCGACGAGAACGGCAAGGGCGGCATCTACAATTTTGTCACCAAGCGCGCCGATTGTCGGGGCGACCGTGCGAAGGTGATGTGGACGCAAGTCGAGACCGGCTCGGCGGTGACGTGGAAATATCCCTCGTGCATTCTGCGCGGTGATGACAGCCAAGGTGAGTTCTACTCGATCGCCATTGCCAACCACATGCAGCAAGCCGACACCGGTACGAAGATGGTTCACCTTGGCAAGAACACCAAATCGCGGATCGTCTCCAAGGGTATCAGCGCTGGCAAGGCCCAAAACACCTATCGCGGCCTTGTGTCGATGCATCCCAAGGCGAAAGACTCGCGGAACTATACCCAGTGCGACTCGTTGCTCATCGGCGATAAGTGCGGGGCGCACACGGTACCTTACATTGAGGTGAAGAACAATTCTTCCCGAGTGGAGCACGAAGCGACGACGTCCAAGGTCGATGATGATCAACTGTTCTACTGTCGCTCGCGCGGTATGGACGAAGAGGAGGCAGTCGCGCTCGTGGTAAACGGATTCTGCAAGGACGTGCTACAGGCTCTTCCGATGGAATTTGCAATGGAAGCACAGCAGCTTGTAGCGATTTCGCTCGAAGGCTCCGTGGGGTAAATGCAGCGGCGTGCTGACACAGCGACGGACGGAGCAGACGCGCCGCGAAAAATCGTGCGGCCCGTCGTATCCGATCTCGATGGCACCCGAGAAGGCGGCCTTGCTTTTTGCATCTGCCTGCTTCTCGGCATGATTGGCGCGGCCGGGGTGAGCGCGGCGGCACTCACGTCTTTCTGGGTCTGGTTTGCACTTTTGCTCGCAGCCGCTGGGGTTTCCGTGAACGTACAGAGGATGGTCGCCCGGTGGGGTGGGTATGAGGAAGATGGGGGTGGGTATGAGGAAGATGAATGAACTCTTGACGCGCCATCTGATCGCGGTGCTGCTCGGGGCGGTGCTGTCGAGTATAATAGCGGTTCTATTCGCGCCTGAACTGTTTTTTGGCCTCTTTATCGGCGGTGCGCTGACCGGGGGTGCAGTCTCGGTGGCCGGAGTGGTTTTCGGAGACGGTAAATGAATCCTTGGGGAGGCAATCAGGCCATGATCGTGACAACCACGCCGTCTGTCGAAGGGCGGCAAATCAGTGATTATCGGGGCATTGTCGTTGGAGAGGCTATCCTTGGCGCGAATGTGTTTCGGGACATATTCGCCGGTATCACTGATATTATCGGCGGGCGTTCGGCCGCTTATGAGCAGGAACTTGCCAAGGCCCGTTCGGTGGCGCTTCAGGAGATGGAAGATCGCGCACGCGAAATCGGTGGTAATGCCGTGGTCGGGGTCGACCTCGACTACGAGGTGGTCAACAATATGCTGATGGTGTCCGCTTCGGGCACCGCCGTTGTGCTGAGCTGACCCATGACGACGGCGCTCACGCTTTTTTGGTGGAAGGGAATTCCTAATTTTGGGGATGCTCTCTCGCCTGCCGTCGTGGCGCATTTGTCGGGGCGTGAGGTGGTGCATGCGGGCGTCGCCAAAGCAGATCTGGTCGCGATCGGCTCACTCTTGCAACTGGTGCATAAGAAATTGCCATGTGCGCAGCGCACAGGTGCAAAGCTGCGGATCTGGGGCACCGGACTGTTGCGACCCGTTAAGGGTGAGGTGGTCGATCATCTCGACGTTGCATTGCTACGCGGGCCCGTGACAGCAGCGCTGCTAGGCGTCGAAACGGACCGCTTTGGTGATCCTGCGCTCCTAGCCAACGAAGTCTACCAAGCGACAGCGCGTCGGGACGTCATCGGGATTGTGCCGCACCACTCGCTGGCTGACGACCCGGCGCTACATGCATTTGTTCACTCCGATCCGGCCTACGACTTGATAGATCCACGTGGCGATGTGGCAGATGTGTGTCGGCGGATCAGTTCCTGTGCCCATGTCTTCGCCTCCTCGCTGCATGGGCTGGTCGTCGCGGATGCTTTTGGTGTTGGATCCACATGGCTTGCACCCAGTGGGCAGGGTCGGCTGAAATACTTCGATTACGCCGCTTCCGTGGGGCGGGATCTGATCGGGCCGATCGGGCTCGGCGACATCCCCACCGTACTCCGGCGGCTGAAAGGCGTGTATTTGCCCCACGCCGAGGGTATAGCGCGTGCACGTGCCGCCCTGAAAGAGACATTTCCCGCCGCGCTGATGGCGGATTCGCAAAACGCCGCCCCGAGCGCGGCTTAAGACATGAAGGAGAAATCAATGCTGAAGATTGAAGGGCTGAAGGTCCAACTCGAAGAAGAGGAAAAGCAAATCCTCAAGGGAGTCGATCTCGAAGTGGAGGCAGGCAAGGTCCATGCGATCATGGGGCCGAACGGGTCTGGCAAATCAACCCTGTCCTATGTTTTGTCTGGCAAGGACGGCTACGAGGTGACGGCGGGCAGCGCAACACTCGAGGGCGAAGACATTCTTGAAATGGATCCAGAAGAGCGTGCGGCGGCCGGTCTGTTTCTGGCGTTCCAGTACCCGGTTGAAATTCCTGGCGTTGGCAACATGACTTTCCTGCGTACGGCTGTGAACGCACAGCGCAAGGCACGCGGTAAAGAAGAAATGAGCGCGGCGGATTTTCTGAAGGTGGTACGTGCACGGGCCAAGGAGCTTAAGATTGACGCGGAAATGCTCAAGCGTCCCGTGAATGTTGGTTTCTCCGGCGGTGAGAAAAAGCGGAACGAAATCCTTCAGATGGCGATGCTCGAGCCGAAAATGTGCATTCTCGACGAGACCGATTCCGGGCTTGACGTGGATGCGATGAAGCTCGTGGCGGAAGGCGTGAACGCGCTACGCAGCGAAGGCCGGGGCTTCTTGGTCATCACCCACTACCAGCGCCTGCTCGATCACATCAAACCGGATGTTGTACACATCATGTCGGACGGAAAGATCGTTAAGACAGGCGGGCCAGAACTGGCGCTTGAGGTTGAACACAACGGTTATGGTGACATTCTGGCGGAGGTGGCGTAATGGGCGAGGCGGTTGTGCAGACACACCCGACGGAAACCCGGATCGCGGCGTTGGCCATGCCCGAGGGCGGCTGGTCCGCACCGGCGCGCAATGCGGCACTGGGGCGTTTGCGTGAGATGGGCCTGCCGCAACGGCGCGACGAGTATTGGAAATTCACGCGGCCCGACTCGCTCACCGCGCCCGATGCGCCCGAGGCCGCGCTGTTTCATCACGATGAGGCGCCGGTCTTCGGAACCCGCGACCGGCTGAAGATCGTGTTCATCGACGGTGTGTTCAGCGCAGAGGAGTCCGACGATTTGAGCGGCGAAGGGCTGGTGATCGACCGTCTTGCCAAAGTCTCCGATATCCATTGGGGCTCGGAGCTTTATGGCACTTTGGAGGCTGCAGGGCACTACGTGCCGCGGCCGCTTGCGGCGCTCAACACGGCCTTTGCGACGGACGGTGTTCTGATCCACGTCACCGGCAAGGTGAATAAGCCTGTGAGCCTGATTTACCGCCATGAATCAACTACTTCTGACGCAATCCTCCACCATTGCATTAAGCTCGATGCAGGGGCGGAGATGACCCTTCTGGAAAACGGTCCGGCCGCCGCGCGTTTCAACAAATGCATGGAGGTCGATATCGCCGATGGTGCTGTTTTTCATCACGTGCGGGCGCAGGGGCGCGACCACGAGCGCCGTGCGGCCACGCATATCTTTGCGCGTCTCGCTACGGAAGCTGTGTTCAAATCCTTCACGCTCACTGTAAACGGTCGCCTCACGCGCAACGAATGCGTGGTCGAACTGACCGGTGACGATGCCGTGGCGCACGTGGCCGGGGCCTGTGTCGGCGACGGAGATTTCCATCATGACGACACGGTTTTCATCACCCACGACGCGCTGAATTGTGAAAGTCGGCAGGTTTTCAAAAAGGTGCTTCGCAACGGCGCGGTGGGTGTTTTTCAGGGTAAAATTCTGGTGAAGGACGGTGCACAGAAGACCGATGGCTACCAGATCAGCCAGTCGCTGTTGCTCGACGACGATGCGCAGTTCCTCGCCAAGCCAGAGCTGGAAATCTACGCTGATGACGTGGCATGTTCGCATGGGTCCACCTCAGGGGCGATCGACGAGGACGCACTCTTCTACTTACGCTCGCGCGGGGTGCCTGAGGCGGAGGCAACGGGTCTGCTGACCCTCGCCTTCCTTGCTGAGGCTCTTGAGGAGATTGAGGACGAAACGCTGGCCGAGGAACTGACTGATCGCCTTTCCGGCTGGCTGGAGCGTCACAGAATCTGAGATGAGCGTCGCGAGAGATATCGTTGCGATGTATCGCGGTCCGGGCGCAGTTGTCGGGCGGCTGGTCTCTGGACCACCGCGCGAGGACCGCGCTATTGCCGTCCTCATGGGGGCCTGCATCCTGCTTTTCGTAGCGCAACTGCCCGCGCTTTCGCGGCAGGCGCATGAGACCGGCGAAGACCTGCAATTCCTGATGGGCGGCGCGTTGCTCGGCGTTGTCTTCATTGCGCCGCTGCTGTTTTATGCTCTGGCAGCGGCCAGCCACTTGATTGCCAAGCTGTTCGGCGGGCAGGGAACCCATTGGCAGGCGCGCATGGCACTGTTCTGGGCGCTGTTGGCCTCGTCGCCCCTCATCCTACTTAACGGACTGGTAGCTGGGTTCGTCGGAGAGGGCCTTCAACTCACACTGGTAGGGGCGCTGTGGTTCGCGGTGTTCCTTTGGTTCTGGATCTCCGGACTGATACGCGCGGAAGGGCGAGGCGGCGCATGACCCCGACTTGGAAAGACCTGTTCATCGAAACGGTGCGCGACCCCGAGACCGCGGGCAGGTCGGTGATGGGCATCGACATGAGCCGCCGGGATATCTGGTTGTCCGTGATCGCTGTGGCTGCGCTCAACGCGGTATTCAGCACATTGCTCGGACTCCTTTCGCCAGCGCCGCCTCCAGATGCCCAAGCGATGCCGGTGATCTCCCTGTCTCCGTTGCCACAAGCGCTTCTTATCGGCGGGTTGCTAGTGCTTCTTGCGCATGTGCTGACATGGGTCGGTCGGATGTTTGGCGGTACGGGGCAGATCGATGATCTGCTGAAACTCATGGTCTGGATGCAGGTCGTTGCGATGGTCCTGCAGGCTGCGAATCTGCTGATCCTGCTGGCGTTGCCCTTGTTGGGATCGCTATTGGTCATCGCGATCGTGGTCATAATGCTCCGCGTGCTCGTAACTTTCGTGAAGGTCGGGCATGGGTTCCAGTCAATGGGCAACGCGGCGCTTGTCCTGTTCGCGAGCTTCATTGGCATGGTCGTCGGAATATCTTTGCTCCTCGTGCTGATTGGCGCGGGCAATTTCGGAGGTCAGACAGGTGTATGACGTGAACGCCATCCGGGCGGATTTCCCCATTCTTGGCCGCGAGGTGAACGGCAAACCTCTGGTCTATCTCGACAATGGCGCCTCTGCGCAAAAGCCGCAGGTGGTGATCGACGCGATCACAACGGCCTATTCGGAGGAATACGCCAATGTGCACCGTGGGCTGCATTATCTCAGCAACCTGGCCACGGAGAACTATGAAAGCGTGCGCGGCAAAGTTGCGCGGTTCCTTGGCGCGGCGTCCGAGGATGAGATCGTTCTCAATTCCGGCACCACCGAGGGGATCAACATGGTCGCCTATGGCTGGGCCATGGAGCATCTTGGCGAGGGCGACGAGATCATCCTGTCGATCATGGAGCACCATGCCAACATCGTGCCCTGGCATTTTCTGCGCGAGCGTATGGGGGTGAAGCTCGTCTGGGTCGATGTGGATAGCACTGGTGCGCTCGACCCGGACGCCGTTCTGGAGGCGATCACGGCGCGCACCAAGCTGATCGCAATCACTCATATGTCCAACGTGCTCGGCACAGTGGTGGATGTGAAAACGATCTGCCACGCGGCACGCGAAAAAGGTATCGTCACACTCGTGGATGGTAGCCAAGCCGCCGTGCACATGCCGGTGAACGTGGCGGAAATCGGCTGCGACTTCTATGCCGTCACCGGTCACAAGCTTTACGGACCGTCAGGGTCGGGTGCAATGTATTGTCGGATGGAGCGCATGGAGACAATGCGGCCCTTCATTGGTGGTGGCGACATGATCCGCGAAGTACACCGGGATCAAGTGATCTATAACGATCCGCCGATGAAGTTCGAAGCTGGAACGCCGGGGATAGTGCAAACCATAGGTCTGGGTGTTGCGCTCGACTATATGATGCAAACCGGTATGGCAGCTATTGCGGCTCATGAGGCCGGGCTTAGAGATTATGCACAGATGAAATTGTCCGGACTGAACTGGCTGAACGTGCAGGGGCATGCCCCGGAGAAGGGCGCGATTTTCTCTTTCACGCTCAACGGCGCGGCCCACGCTCACGATATTTCCACGATCCTCGACAAAAAGGGAGTTGCTGTGCGGGCGGGCCAGCACTGCACTGGTCCCCTGATGGATTATCTGGGGCTCAGCGCAACGTGCCGCGCTTCTTTCGGGATGTACAACACGACCGAGGAAGTGGATGTACTGGTTGACGCGCTTGAACTCGCGCACGAGCTTTTTGCCTGAACGCAGATGCTGGTGGCTTTCGAGCGTTTCAGAGTTTGTCTGGATCGAAAGGGGATTTCTCCGAGACCCTTGATCTGGTCCGGTATTGGTGATGAAGGCCAGCATGGATGACAAAGCCGTAGTAAAACGACCCCCGCGAACGTGTTGATTCGCCGGTGCAGGTAAGAGAGAGGTGACGCAGCATTGCGACGCGGTTTCACGTTGCAGATGAAACGGAATGCAAAATTGATCCCAGTTTTGGGGCGACCGGTCTCCAAAAACGACCTCCTGACAAGTCTGTTCAAAAGCTTCCTCGGCGGCTTTGAGGGAGCGCGTCGGGGATATTTCTTGTAGAGACCATTGCGAAGATCAGGCGGGCGGGAGGATTGTATCCAAACGAAGCTGATTAGGTGTTTAGTCCCAGCATGTGGTGGTCTACTGATCTGTGACCATCAGAAGGATGCACTATGGGACAAGTTCTTCA
>CBFHJA010000024.1:0-65825 GCA_965656085.1 uncultured Aliishimia sp.
GCTCCGGCGGCTGCGAAAGCGGCCGCGCCCGCGCCCGCCGCGCCCGATCCCGCCGCGATCCGCCGCGCCTTTGAGTCCGGCACCTACCCCTACAAGACCCGTTTGGGGCGCCGCGCCTACGAGGCCCGCAAGGCCGCGCTTCAGGCCGAGCTTTTGAAGGTGCAGCTTTGGGCACAGGAAACCGGCGAGAAATTCGTGCTGCTCTTCGAGGGGCGCGATGCCGCCGGTAAGGGCGGGACGATCAAGCGTTTCACCGAGCACCTCAACCCCCGGGCCGCGCGTGTCGTGGCGCTCAACAAGCCCACCGATGTCGAGCGCGGGCAATGGTATTTCCAGCGCTATATCGAGCATCTGCCAACCGCCGGCGAGATGGTGCTCTATGACCGCTCTTGGTACAACCGCGCCGGGGTCGAGCGGGTGATGGGGTTCTGCGAGCCGTTTGAATATCTCGAATTCATGCGGCAAACGCCCGAGCTTGAACGGATGCTCGTGCGCTCGGGGATCCGGCTCTACAAGTATTGGTTCTCGGTCACGCAGCGCGAGCAACTCAAGCGCTTCCAGTCCCGTGAGGTCGATCCGCTCAAGCAATGGAAGCTCTCGCCCATCGACAAGGCCTCGCTGGACAAATGGAGCGACTATACCGAGGCCAAGGAGGCGATGTTCTTCTATACCGACACCGCCGATGCGCCATGGACCGTGGTGAAATCCACCGACAAAAAGCGCGCGCGGCTCGGCTGCATCACCCATTTCCTCGCCTCGCTGGACTATCCGGGCAAGGATGAGGAGTTGGTCGGTCAGCCCGACCCGCTGATCGTGGGCCAAGCGCATCACGTCATTCACCGCTCCGATCACATTCTGGGCAAGGCGCTGCACCCCGACTCGCGCAAGTAGGCGGCACCCGCTCCGGCCTCTGCGCCGGGCGCGTTCTGACATCGAGGCCCCGGGTCCAGCCCGGGGTCTGTTTTGTTTGGCGTCGCCGGTCCGCCGCGCGGGTCGGTCTCAGACGCCGCTTCCAACATATGATCGCGATTGAGGCAGTCGCGCGGCCCGGCGCGGCGCGCGCCTGTGCACCGATTGACAGGGTCGGGCCGCTGGCGCACCATCCCGGCAATCAGGGAGCGAGCACACCTCATGAGCTACGAGCGTCCAGACAAGCTGGAGGAAGCCCTTGCCGTTCTGGCGCGCGGGCCCGCGCGGATCGCGGCGGGCTGCACCGATCTGTTCGCGGCGACCGAGGACAAGGCGCTGCGCGGCGATGTGCTGGACCTCACCGGCGTTGCGGAATTGCGCGGGATCACGGCGCGGCAGGGCGGCGGGCTGCGGATTGGCGGGACGACCACATGGGCCGATATCGCGCGCGCGGGTCTGCCGCCCGCGCTCCACAGCCTGCAAGAGGCCGCCCGGCAAGTCGGCGCGCATCAGGTGCAGAACCGGGGTACGCTCGCGGGCAATCTGTGCAACGCCTCGCCCGCCGCCGACGGGGTGCCGCCGCTCCTGACGCTGGACGCGGAGGTCGAGCTTGTCTCGGCGGACGGTGTGCGGGTGTTGGCTTTGCCGGAGTTCATTCTGGGACCACGCAAGACCGCGCTTGCCCCGGGGGAGATCGTCTCGGCAGTGCTGCTGCCCGAAGCGGCGCTGAGCGGGGCCAGCACCTTCGAGAAGCTCGGGGCGCGGGCCTATCTGGTGATCTCGATTGCCATGCTGGCCCTGCGGCTCCGGATCGAGGCCGGGGTGATCGCGGAGATTGCCTGCGCGGTTGGGGCCTGCGGGCCGGTGGCGTCGCGCCTCTCCGGGGTCGAGGCGGGGCTGACAGGCCAGCCCGCTATGGCGCTCGCACAGATTGCCGATGCCGAGATCACGGCGGGTCTCGCGCCGATCACAGATATGCGGGCCGATGCCGAATACCGGTTGCAGGCCGTCGGCCCGCTCCTGCGCCGGGCCGGGGCGCGGCTGCTGGCCGCCGAGGAGGCCGCCGCATGACTGTCCCGCCGCTCACCGTGAAGATTGCCGGGCAGACCCGGGTTGTGGAAAGCGCGCCGGGACGCCGCCTGTCGGAGGTGTTGCGTGAGGAGTTCGGGCTGCGCTCGGTCAAGGTCGGCTGCGATGCGGGCGATTGCGGGGCCTGCACGGTGCTGGTGGATGGCGCGCAGGTCTGCGCATGTCTGACCCCGGTGGCGCAGGTCACGGGTGCGGTGGTCGAGACGCTGGAGACCACCGAGGCGGCTCTCTCGCAGCGCTTGCAGGACAGTTTTCTCGCCCATGGCGCGGCGCAATGCGGGATTTGCACGCCGGGGCTGATGATGGCCGCGACGGAGCTTTTGCGCAGCGATCCGCAGCCCGCGCGCGCCGCCGTGGAGGACGCGCTCGGGGGCGTTCTGTGCCGCTGCACGGGCTATGCCAAGATCATTGACGCGGTGATGGCGGCGGGCGCGCAGGTCGCCTTGCCGGAGATGCCAGCGGCGGGCCGGGCGGTGGGCGCGGGGCCTGCGCGGCTCGACGGGCGGCGCAAGGTGGATGGCAGCGAGCGGTTTGGGGCCGACAGCCCGGCCTCCGAAGCGCTGCTGGTGCGTGCGGTCCGTAGCCCGCATTTCGCCGCGCGCTTTGCCTTCGGCGATCTGGATGCGTGGCGCGCGGCGCATCCCGGTCTGACCCTGCTGACCGCCGAGGATGTGCCGGGCGAGAACCGTTATGGCGTGATCCCGCCTCTGGCCGACCAGCCCGCGCTGGCGGCGGACGAGGTGCGCTATCTGGGCGAGGCGGTGGCGCTGGTTGTGGGACCCGCGCCGCAGATCGAAGCGCTGGACCTGTCCGATTTTCCGGTGACGTGGGAGCCCTTGCCGCATGTGCTCACCGAGGCCGAGGCCGCCGCGCCGGATGCGCCGCAACTGCACGCGCATCGCGCCGGCAACACGCTGATTGACGGGCGTGTGGTGTCGGGCGATCCGGAGACCGCGCTGGACGCGTCGGCGCATCGCGCCTCCGGGCGGTTCGAGACCTCTTACGTGGAGCACGCCTATATCGAGCCCGAGGCCGGGCGCGCATGGCTTGAAACGGGGCCGAAGGGCGATACGCTCTGCGTTTCGGCCTGCACGCAAGCGCCGATCATGGACCGCGACGATACCGCCAAAGTGCTGGGCCTGCCGCCCGAACGCGTGCGGATCATCCCAACGGCGGCGGGCGGCGGGTTCGGGGCCAAGCTCGATCTGTCGGTGCAGCCGCTCATCGGCCTTGCCACGCTCGTCACTGGCCAGCCCTGCCGGATGGTGTGGAGCCGCAACGAATCGATGCGCGCAAGCACCAAGCGCCATCCCGGCACGATGGAGGCGGAGATTGGCTGCGACGCGGACGGGCGGATCACCGCGATGCACTTTCACGGCGATTTCAATACCGGGGCCTATGCCTCTTGGGGGCCAACCGTGGCGGCGCGCGTGCCGGTCCATGCCTGCGGGCCGTACCGGACGCCACACTATCAGGCGACCGCACGTGCCCTGCACAGCCACGGGCCAAGCTCGGGCGCGTTCCGGGGCTTCGGGGTGCCGCAGGCGGCGATCACGCAGGAAGTGCTCTATGACAAGCTCGCGGAGGCGGCGGGTCTGGACCGGCTCGCCTTCCGGCGGCTGAACGCCTTGCAGGACGGGGATGCGACGCCGTGCGGGCAGGTCTTGCAGGGCGTGGGCATCGCCGAATGTCTGGACGCGCTGGCGCCCCATTGGGAGCGCGCCTGCGCGGAGGCTGACGCGTTCAACGCACACAACGACACGGTGAAGCGGGGCGTCGGGGTTGCGTCCTGCTGGTATGGCTGCGGCAACACATCGCTGCCGAACCCCTCGACGATCCGCTTCGGGATCACGCCCATGGGCGCGCTGCGCCTGCACCAAGGCGCGACCGATATCGGACAAGGGGCCGACACAGTGATCTCGCAGATCGCCGCCGATGCGCTGGGGGTGGCGCTCGCGGAGATCGAGATCGTCGGACCCGACACCGCGCTCACGCCCGATTGTGGCAAGACCTCCGCCTCGCGCCAGACCTATGTGACCGGCAAGGCCGCCGAGGCCGCCGGGCGGGCGCTCAGAGCCGAGATATTGCGGCTGACGAACCTTGCCGAGGCCGATACGATCACGCTTGACGGCGCGGTGCTGACTGTCACCCATGGGGCCGAGCGGCGCGACATTGATCTGTCGAAACTGGCGGCCAACGGGCATGGCTACGCGCTGATGGCCGAGGAAACCTATGACCCGCCCACCTCTGCGCTCGACGATAACGGGCAAGGGGTGCCCTATGCAGTCTATGGCTACGGGGCGCAGATCGCCGAGGTGGAGGTCGATCTGGAGCTTGGCACGACGAAGGTGCTCCACATGACCGCCGCGCATGATCTGGGCCGGGTGATCAATCCGCTGCTCGCCACGGGCCAAATCGAGGGCGGGATCGCGCAGGGGCTGGGGCTGGCGCTGATGGAGGAGTTCCTGCCCGGGCGCACCGAGAACCTGCATGACTATCTCATTCCGACCATTGGAGATGTGCCCCCCGTAACCTCGATCCTGATCGAAAAGCCCGACCCCGAGGGGCCGATGGGCGCGAAGGGGCTGGGCGAGCATGTGCTCATCCCGACCGCGCCCGCGATCCTGAACGCGATCCGCCATGCGTCTGGCGCGGAGGTGACGAAGGTGCCCGCCCTGCCGCATCGGGTTTTGGCGGCGATCAAGGCGGCGCGGGCATGACCAAAGCTTCCGAGAAAATCCGCTGCGATGCCTGCCCGGTGATGTGCTACATCGCGCCGGGCAAGATCGGGGCCTGTGACCGCTATGCCAACGAGGATGGCCGGATCGTGCGCTGCGATCCCCTGACGATCCTCGACCGCCGGGTGGCCAAGGGCGACGAGGTCAAACCCTTTCTCGCCGCCGAGTGGGACGGGCGGACGGCGTCGGGCGACGAGGTCGTGGTCTCGGCCATCGGCGCAGGCACCACCTATCCCGACTACAAACCCGCGCCCTTCATCGTCAGCCGCGATATCGAGGGGGTGGATTTCGTCACTGTCGTCACGGAGGCGATCTTTTCCTATTGCGGCGTGAAGGTGAAGATCGACACCGACCGGCATCTCGGGGCCGAGGCCGCGACGGTACGGTTTGAGGGCGAGGCGATCGGGCATGTGATGACGTCGGAATATGGCTCGCAGATGCTCTCGCTCGGGGGCGTCGATCATCTGACGGGGGGCTCTAAGGCCGAGGGACGCAAGTCCTGCGCGGCGCTTCTGGCTTTGTGCAACAAGGAGGCCGTGGAGCTCAGCATCGACGGCGGCTCGACGGTGGTGGTGCAGGCCGGTGAGGCGCCCATCGTGGACGGGGTGCGTGAGCGCCGGATGCGGGTCGGTTGCGGGTCGGCGACGATCGGGATGTTTGCCGCTCAATGGCAAGGGCTGGTGGATGAGGTCGTGGTGGTGGACGATCACATCACCGGGGTTGTCAGCGAGCATCAGGCCGGGAAGGTGATCGGCTGGCCCGACACCGGCATCCGCATTCAGGGGCACCGCTCGACGCCGGGGCGCTATTTCAAGGTGGCGGAGCCGGGGCTGGGCTGGGGTGGCACCGATCTGGATGACCCGTTGAAAATCCTCGGAAAATGGCGACCTGAGAAGGGTGCAAAGCCGGGGCTGTCGGTGCTGATGGTCTCCACGACGGGCGAGCATGCGGGCTACTATGTGCTGAACGGTGATCTGGAGCCGGAGCCGCGCGAGATGCCTCAGGCGCTGCAACCGTCCGTGGACCTGATCGCCGAGAATTGCGAGCCTGCGCTTTGTACGGTGCTCTTCATGGGGGGCGCGGGCGGCTCGCTGCGTTCTGGCGTGACGCGCAATCCCATTCATCTGACGCGCTCGGTGCAGGCCGAGGCCACGCGGGTGAGCCTCGGCGGCGCGGAGGCCTATGTCTGGCCCGGCGGCGGGATCACGGTGATGGTCGATGTGCTGGACTTGCCCGATGGCGCGTTTGGCTACGTGCCCACCCCGGCGCTGGTTGCGCCGCTGGAATTTACCGCGGAGCGGGCCGAGTATGAGCGGCTGGGCGGCCATGCCTCGGTGATCCGCGATCTGGCGGATGTGCTTGAAAAGGGGGGAGAATATGGCGTGGCCTCCCGCGTGGTCGGGGACAAGACGTGAGTGCGGGCGCGCAGGCGGCGCTGCTGCCGGATGGCAAGCGGTTGCACCTGCATCACGGGCCGATTGACCTGATTTGCGGCGTCGACGGCGCGGACCGGGAGCGGTGTTTTTCCCAAGCGGCACGGCGGTTTGCGACGGTGCTGGACGAGTTGGTGCCGGAGCTTCCCGTGCTCCGCGCCCCGGTGCAGAGCGCGGCGGCGGGTCACGGCGCGATTGCGCAGAGGATGCACGCGGCTGTGGCGCCTCATGCCGGAGCCTTCGTCACCCTGATGGCCGCCGTGGCCGGAGCGGTGGCCGATGAGGTGCTCGGGGCGATGATTGCGGGGCAGGCACCGCGCCGGGCCTATGTGAACAACGGTGGAGACATTTCTTTTCATCTGTCTGGAAACGAACAGTTTTCCGTGCTCGGACCTGCCGGGCCGATCACGTTTCGCGCGTCTGATCCGCCGCGCGGTGTCGCGACGTCGGGCTGGCGGGGGCGGTCCTATTCGCTGGGGATTGCCGATGCGGTGACGGTGGTGGCGAAGACGGCGGCAGCGGCGGATGTGGCCGCGACACTCATCGCCAATGCGGTCGATCTGCCGGGCCATCCGGCGATCACGCGGCGCCCGGCCTCGGAGCTGTCGCCGGACAGTGATCTGGGGGCGCGGCGGGTGACAACCGAGGTGGGGGCGCTCACGCGGCAAGAGGCGCGACGTGCGTTGGAGGCGGGGCGGCGCAAGGCCGCGCGGATGCAGGGCAAGGGTTTGATTTTGCAGGCGGTTTTGGCGCTTCAGGGAGAGTTGGCCGTGGTGGAGGAAAGGGAGGCGCTGGATGCCTGATTTCGTGGTTCGCAAGATGCAGTTGGTGCTCGAAGAGGTGCGCCATGATGGCGGGCCCGCGCCGGAGACACCGCGCCGGTTGGGGGCGATGCTGGCCTGCGTGAAGAACCCGTTCGCGGGGCGCTATGAGCCGGATTTGCAGAGCGCGATGGAGGATCTCAAGCCGCTGGGCGCGGAGATGTCAGAGCGGCTGATCGCGGCGCTGGGCGGCAAGGACGCGGTGGATGGCTATGGCAAGGGGGCCATCGTGGGCAGCGCCGGAGAGCTGGAACATGGCGCGCTGTGGCATGTGCCGGGGGGCTATGCGATGCGCGGATTGCTCAATGAATCCAAAGCGATCGTGCCCTCCTGCATGAAGCTCGGCGGGGTCGGCTCGCGGCTCGATCTGCCCTTGGGCCACATCAACGCAGCCTATGTGCGCAGCCATTTCGACGGTATCGAAGTGGGGCTGCCGGACGGGCCGAAACCCGACGAGATCGTCTTTGCGCTGGCGATGTCCTGCGGAGGGCGGGTGCAGAGCCGCATGGGCGGTCTGGAGGCGTGGGATGTAAAGGGCGAGGATGGGCTGAGATAGTTAACGCGGCGAACGTTGCGTGGCTTCAAATTCGCGAAAAACGTGATTTCGGGCGTTAACGGCATAAAAACAAGGTACATACGGTGTATGGCTCCGCGTATGGCACCTGTACATACACTGTACATACAAATTCCGATTCGTTCCGCGATTTGAAAAGGTTAAAGCACCGCACGGTGGGCGCGCGTTAACCTTTTGGGCCGAGTGGCCAAAGTGTGCAAATTGCCCACCCCACACAGACCTACGCCGATCCACCGGGCACCCCGCCCCTGTTTTCGTTTGGTCAAAAATATCGTGTGGGGGTAGGGGAGTGAAACTCCCCCACGCGCCAAAAGCGTGTCCCGATCAGTGCGCGACGCTGCGGCGGGCGCGGCGGGCCAGAAGGCCGAAAGCGCCAAGGCCCGCGAGCAGCATCGGCAGACCGGCGGGCAGCGGAACCGGGGCGGCGGCGCTGCCGGTGTTCAGGACGATCCGGTCGTCATTGTGGCTCGTTAGGATTTTGGTCACGGACAGCCCATCCTGAATGCCTAGGCTGTCGAGGGTTTGTCCGGCGAAGGTCATGGACCCGGAAATCAGGTCCCCGGCCACGTAGCCCCGGGGCAGGTAAAGCCGGGTGTTGAGATAGCCGAACGTGCTTCCGGAATTGCTAGTGGCCGTGGCAGCACCGCCCGGGCCGAAACCGACAAAGCCGCCCCCGTTGGCGAAGGCTTCATAACCGTTGATGAAGCTCCGAAACCAAGCGTTTCCGCCCGTAACGAGATCGGCCCGGGTCGAGGTAATGCTGGTGGCGCGGAGCAAGCTGCGATCCACGTCGATGGTGCCGTTATAGCGGGCCACGACATCGTTTCCTTCCTCGGTGATATTGATCGTGACGACCGCGTCGGCCGGGGCGGTGGTCATTAGCAGGGACAGGGCGCAAAGACCGCTGGCGAGGATGGTTTTGATACGGTTGTTCATGGCGTGTCTCCCAAGTCAAATTGTTTTTCTGCGCCACTCACCAACGGGCGAAAGCGCCGGTCCCGGACTGTTTTAGCCGGATCGCATAAGCCCGGGGTGTTTCCATGATTCGCTATATGGGTCAACCGCTTGGCCGAAATCTCACGTATCGCGGGAGTTACGCGCTTTGGGCTGCTGCGACCGCGCGTTTCCAGGCGGCGTATTTGGCCTCGCGGGTGGTCTCATCCATGGCCGGGGTGAAGCTGCGATCTGCCGACCATGTCTTGGCGAAGGCCTCGGGGCCGGGCAGAACGCCCGCGTGGCGACCGGCGAGCCACGCCGCGCCGAGGGCGGTGGTTTCCAGCACCTTCGGGCGGTCCACCGGCGCGCCGAGAATGTCGGAGAGGAACTGCATCGTCCAATCGGACGCGCTCATGCCGCCATCGACGCGCAGGATGTTGTCGCCGGACGCCTCGGCCCAATCCGCGCGCATCGCCTCAACCAGATCGCGGGTCTGGTAGCCGACGCTTTCGAGGGCCGCGCGGGCGAATTCAGCGGGGCCGGTGCTCCGGGTCAGACCGAACACCGCGCCGCGCACATCGGCGTTCCAATAGGGCGCGCCGAGGCCGGTGAAGGCCGGGACCATCACCACGGGTTGGCCCGGGTCGGAGGTCTCCGCCATGGGGCCGGTCTGGGCGGCGTCGTCGATCAGCTTCAGCCCGTCGCGCAGCCATTGCACCACCGCGCCGGCGATGAAGATCGACCCTTCGAGCGCGTAGGTGCGCTCTCCGTCCAGTTGGTAGGCGATAGTGGTCAGAAGCTTGTTTTCGGAGCGCACCGGCGTGGTCCCGGTGTTCAGGAGGGCAAAGCAGCCTGTGCCGTAGGTGGATTTGAGCATCCCCGGCTGGAAGCAGGCCTGCCCGATAGTCGCCGCCTGCTGGTCGCCCGCGACGCCGCCGATCTCGATGGGGGCGCCGAAGAGCGTGGCCTCGGTCTGGCCGAAATCGGCGGCGCAGTCGCGGACCTCGGGGAGCATGGACCGGGGCACGTTCAGAAGGGCGCAAATCTCCTCGGACCATGTGCCAGTGTGGATGTCGAAGAGCATGGTGCGGGCGGCGTTGGTGGCGTCCGTGGCGTGGACCCTGCCGCCCGTCAGGTGCCAGATCAGGTAGCTGTCCACGGTGCCGAAGAGCAACTCGCCCGCCTCGGCGCGGGCGCGGGCGCCGTCCACGTTGTCCAATATCCACGCCAGCTTGGTGGACGAGAAATACGGGTCGAGCAGCAGGCCGGTGGTGCGTTGGATGAGGTCCTCGTGGCCCGCCTCGCGGAGTGTGCGGCAGGTCTCGGCGGTGCGGCGGTCCTGCCAGACGATGGCGTTGTGGACCGGCGCGCCGGTGCTGCGGTCCCAGACCACGGTGGTTTCGCGCTGGTTGGTGATGCCCAGCCCGGCGATCTGCGCGGCGGTCAGCCCGGCGCTGGCGATGGCCTGCCGGCAGGTGCGCAGGCTCGTGTCCAGAAGGTCCTGCGGGGCATGCTCGACCCAGCCGGGTTTGGGATAGTGTTGTGCGAATTCCTCCTGCGCGGTGGCGACAGGGGTCAGGGTCTCGTCGAACACGATGGCGCGGGTCGAAGTCGTCCCCTGATCGAGCGCGAGGATATGTGTCATGCGGCACCTTTGGTCTGAGCGGTCTGGCCTGCCATGAAAGACCGCACGCGGGCCGGATGCAAGGGCAGGGCGGCGCTCAGGCCGCGCCGTCCTTGGCGATATGCTGGATCGCGGTGAAGCCCTCGAAGACCGGGGTGCCTTCGTAGAGCGGCCGCGTGTCGCCCGCCTTGGCATGGGACATGCGGAACTGGTCCGAGCGGGTCCATGCGAGGAACGCTGCCTCGCTTTCCCAGACCGTGTGCGAGGCATAGAGGATCGTGCCGTCCTCGCGCGGGGCGGTCTTGAGCATGTGGAACTCCACGAAGCCGTCGAGCTCGGTCAGGTGGCTGTTGCGGGCCAGCCAGATGGCCTCGAACGCCTCGGCATTCTCGGTGCGGACTGAAAAGCGGTTCATTGCCAGATACATCTCTGTCTCCCTGTCCTGTGATTTATGCCGCAGTGGAACAGGCGCGGGGCCTGCCTGTCAAACCGCATCGGGGTCAGGCCGCTTGCGAGGCTTCGACCGGGGCGCTTTTGGCGAACCACTCGGCGACCGCGTCGCGCTCGGCCTCCGTCATGTGCAGCCCCAGCTTGCTGCGCCGCCAGAGCGCGTCCTCGGCGGTGCGGGCGTATTCGCGAGTGACCATCCAGCGCAGTTCGGCCTCGGTGAGGGTCGCGCCGAACTCCTCGCCGAGATCGGCGGCGGTTTGGGCATCGCCGAGGATCATCCGGGCCTCGGTGCCATAGGCGCGGATCAGGCGCTGCGCCCAGCGGGGAGTGAGGAACGGGTAGTCCGCGATCAGACCCTCGGCCAGCGCACCTGCCCCGCCGATCTCGAAATCGCCGCCCGGCAAGGGCACGCCTGCCGTCCATGCCTCGGGTAGGGCTGGGAAGACCGCGGCGAGCTTGTCCACAGCGCTCTCAGCCAGCTTGCGGTAGGTGGTGATCTTGCCGCCGAAGACATGCAGGGCCGGGGCGGTCTCGGGATCGCTCAGGACCAGTTCGTAGTCGCGTGTCGCCGAGGCCGCCGCGCCCGTGCCCGCGTCGCGCAGGGGACGCAGGCCCGCGTAGCTGTGGAGGATATCGGCGGGGGTCAGCTGGGTCTTGAAGTAGCCGTTGACGAAATTCAGCATGTAGTCGCGCTCTGCCTCGGTGCAGGTGGCGGGCGTGTCAGGGTCCGTGTGGTCGGCATCGGTGGTGCCGATCAGGGTGAAGTCCTGCTCATAGGGGATCGCGAAGCAGATGCGACCATCGGTGCCTTGGAGGAAATACGCCTTGTCGTGGTCCCACAGGCGGCGGGTGAGGATGTGGCTGCCGCGCACGAGGCGGATGTGGCCGGGTGTGTCGCTGGCGAGCGGGCCGGAGAGGACCTGCGCGACCCATGGGCCTGCGGCGTTGACGAGGGCCTTGGCGGTGAGGGTTTTGGAGCCGGTTTCGGTGTCGAGCGTGACGGTCCAGCCTTGCGGGCCATGGGTGGCGGCGGTGAGCTTGTGGCGGGTGAGGATCGCGGCTCCGCGCGCTGCGGCGTCGCGGGCGTTGAGGGCGACGAGGCGGGCGTCATCGACCCAGCCGTCGGAATACTCGAAGGCTTTGGTGTAACGGTCCTGCAGGGGGCCGCCTTCCGGGGCGGTGCTGAGGTCGAGCCGGGTGGTGCCGGGCAGGAACTGGCGGCCCGCGAGGCTGTCATAGAGGGCAAGGCCGAGGCGGATGACCCATGCGGGGCGGCGACCCCGGAGCCATGGCATCGCGCGGCCGAGCCAGCGGGCGGCGGGGGTGGTGACGTCGAAGCGTTGGGCCTTGTGGTAGGGCAGCACGAAGCGCATGGGCCACGCGATATGGGGCATGGCGCGGAGCAGTGTTTCGCGCTCGCGCAGGGCTTCGCGGACGAGGCGGAATTCGAAATATTCGAGATAGCGCAACCCGCCATGGAAGAGCTTGGTGGAGGCCGAGGAGGTGCCGCTGGCCAGATCGCCTTGCTCAATGACGGCGAGTTCGAGGCCGCGCCCGGCGGCGTCGCGGGCAATGCCGCAGCCGTTCACGCCGCCGCCGATGACGATGAGTTCGAAGTCGTTGGGCATGTTTGGCCCCTTGGATAGGTGTTTCGCTTTGAGGGCTCTATGCCGGATTCGCGGCAAAGAGGAAAGTATTTTGCTTTCGTTTGCTTTCGTTTTACGGCAGAATATCACGTAAACCACGCGAAACGAAAGCGCGCGCCATGACCCAAGCCCTGCGCCACCCGGAAATCCTCGCCCGCGCCCGTGCGGACGGGACCGTGACCGTGGACGCGCTCGCCGCCGCGCTCGGGGTCTCGGCGCAGACCATCCGCAAGGATCTCGCCGATCTCGCTGAGGCCGGGCATCTGGAGCGGGTGCATGGCGGGGCGGTGCTGGCCTCTGGGACGCGCAACATCGAATACGAGGAACGACGGGCGCTGAACCGGGCCGCGAAGGCGCGGATCGCGCGGGCGGTGGCGGGGCTGGTGCCGGACAATGCCTCGCTGTTTCTCAATATCGGCACGACGACTGAGGCGGTGGCCGAAGCGCTGTGCGATCACACGGGGCTGCTCGTCGTGACGAACAATCTCAACGTCGCGCAAATCCTGTCGGGGCAGGAGGGGTGCGAGGTGATCGTGACGGGCGGGCAGCTCCGCCGCGCCGATAACGGGCTGGTAGGGCCTCTGGCGCGGGCGACGGTGGAGGAATTCCGGCTCGATCTGGCGGTGATCGGGTGCTCAGCGCTCAGTGCGGAAGGAGACTTGCTCGATTTCGACGCCGCCGAGGTCGAGGTCAGCCGGGCGATCCTTGCGCAGGTGGGCCGGGTGATCCTTGCGGCGGACGGCTCGAAATTCGAGCGCAGCGCGCCGATGCGGATTGGCGGTTTGGGGGCGATCGACGCGGTGGTGACGGATCGGGCGGTGCCGGGGGTGTTTGCAGAAGCGGCACGGGCGTCCGGGGTGGAGGTGGTGGTCACGTAGGGTGGGCAATCTGCCCACCATGCCGCCATGTTACCGGGTTAAGGTGGGCAAATTGCCCACCCTACATGGGGCTCGCTGCCCGGATCGTGATCTCGAAGCGGCAGGTGTCGCCGCCCTGACAGGCGCAGGTCACTTCGCGGCAGCGACAGCCCCGGTGCACCAGTTTGCGGTAGAGCCGTTCGAAGACCGCCGCGTGCCAATGGCACATGGGCGCGCTGTCCTGCTCGCCCCGGATCAGGGGGTTGTCTTTGATCTCGAAGCGCCACGGGCCGTCCGTGGCAAAGCTGCCGGAGCCCGCGAAGGTCCACGCATGCTGGGTGATCGCCTTCGACAGAAGCCGCGCCGAGGCCCATGCGGGCAGGGCCTTCAGCAGGCTCTGGGCAGGCTTGGGGATGCGGTGCGCCATGATGTAGTTCGCCGTCTGCCAGCCCGCCTCATGGGACAGGCGCGGGGCCATGTCCGGCTCTTCGACGCGCAATTGGTGGTGCAGGCGCGCGGCCTCGGTCTCGGGGATCATCTCCAGCCCGGTGGGCATGGTGAACACGCCCGCCCGCGCCATCATCTCGCGCACCCGGTCCGGCCCGCCGACCCGTTCGAGGATCGGCACCAGTTGCAGGATCGCGTTGGGGCCAATCAGGCCCTCCGTTGCGGCCTCATATGTCTGGCTGCGGACGTCTTCAGGCGTCCTCCATTTGCTGATCGCCCCCGCCGCAGGCCTTCACTTGCGCGCCATTGGGCATCTTGAAATCCGCCTTGCGCTCGGTGCTGCGCTCTTTCATCTGCGCGCGCACCGCCTCGCGGCGCTCCTTGGCCGCCGCTGCCTTGTCGGCGGAGGCCTCCCAGTCATCAAGCTGCGCTTCGGCCAGTTGGCGGGTCTCGTCGAAGTGGAAATCGAGCTTGTGCTTGGATTGCGGCCCGGTATAGCCGACCTTGCCCAGATCGTAGAATGTCCGGCCCACGCCCGCCTTGAGGAAGGCATAGAGGCAGCCGAGCAGGTAGCGCCGCCGGAAGCCGGTGCCGCGCCACGGGTAGTGGAACAGCGCCTTTTTCATGTAGAAGCGGCGGTAGTTGTTCATCACCCCGTCCAAAAGTTCGCCGCGCTCCATCGCTGCGGGCTTCATGATTGGCGTGACGAAATTGTAGCGGGAGAAGTCGAACACTTCGACCTGATCCTTGAGTTCCTGGAACAGCGGCGTGAACGGCCACGGCGTGTACATCGACCAGTTCGCCAGATCGGGCTGCCAGTCCCATGCCATCTGGTAGGTCTCTTCGAGCGTCTCGGGGGTCTCGTTGTCGAGGCCGACGATGAACTGGGCCTCCACGAGGATATCGGCGTCGCGGAGCAGGCGGATCGCCTCCTTGTTCTCCTCGACCTTGGTTTCCTTGTTGAACACGTCGAGCTTCATCTGCGCCGCCGCCTCGGTGCCTAGCGACACGTGCACCAGCCCGGCCTTGCGGTAGAATTTCAGCAGGTCCTTGTCGCGGTAGATGTCCGTCACGCGGGTGTTGATGCCCCATTTCACACGTTTGGGCAGGCCCCGGTCGATCAGTTCCTGACAGAAGGCCACGAATTTCTTCTTGTTGATGGTCGGCTCTTCGTCGGCGAGGATGAAGAAGCCGACACCGTGATTTTCGACCAGATCTTCGATCTCATCCACGACGTCTTTGGGGTCGCGCACGCGGTAGTCGCGCCAGAATTTCCACTGCGAGCAGAACGAGCAGGTGAACGGGCAACCGCGCGCGAGGTTGGGGATCGCGACGCGGGTGCCGAGGGGGATGTAGATATACTTGTCCCATTCGAGCACCGACCAGTCGGGCTTGATGGATCTGAGGTCTTTCACGGTGGAGGCCGCCGGGGTGGCGACGATCTCATCGCCGTCGAGGAAGGCCAGACCCTTGATCTTGCGCTTGTCGGCGGGCCAGCGGCCCTCGGAAATCGCGGTCATCAGTTCGGTGCAAATCTCCTCGCCTTCGCCGCGCACGATCACGTCGACCCATGGGGCCTCGGAGAGCACTTGCTTGAACATGAAGGTCGCGTGCACGCCGCCGAGCATCCGCACGGCCTGCGGGGCGGCTTCTTGCGCGAGTTTCAGGACCTGTTCGGCGACGTAGATCGACGGGGTGATCGCGGTGACGCCCACGACGTCGGGTTGCAGCCGGTCGATCTCGGCGCGCAGGGTGTCGTCGTCGATATTGTCGGTCATCGCGTCGACGAAGTGAATGTCGTCAAAGCCCGCCCGGCGCAGGTGGCCGCTCAGGTAGGCGACCCATGCGGGGGGCCATGTGCCGGCGATTTCGGCCCCGCCGGAGCGATAATTCGGGTGTACAAAGAGAATACGCATGAGTGAGTCCTTCCTGTAGGTGTCAGGAATAATAGACACTCTGGTGTCTTCGCAAATTGACACACATCAATGTCCAGACCGCTGGACAGGCGATTCATGCCCCGTACGCCGGGCAAACCTTCCGTTAACCTTTTCCCGACCAAATGCCTGCCCTAGGCTGCGCCCAAAGGAGAGATGCCATGAAAGTCAACGGGGTTCCCTATCGGTCCATCTGGTGGAGCGCGGAGGCGGGGGCGGTGCAGATCATCGACCAGCGCTGGCTACCGCATGAGTTCCGCATCCAGACTTTGGAGCGGCTCACTGACTACACCACGGCGATCCGCGACATGCATGTGCGCGGCGCGCCGCTGATCGGGGCGACGGCGGCTTACGGTATGGCCTTCGCCGCCGCCCGCGACGCCTCGGACGCGGGGCTGGGTGCGGCCTATGACGCGCTCTATGCCACGCGGCCCACAGCGGTGAACCTGCGTTGGGCGCTGGACCGGTGCCGCGCGGCCTTGCTTCCGTTGCCTCAGGCGGACCGGGCGGCGGCGGCGCTGGCGCTCGCCCATGAGATCGCCGACGAGGATGCCGAGATCTGCCGCCGGATCGGGCTCCACGGGCTGGAGATCATCCGGCAGATCGCCGCGCGCAAAGCACCGGGCGAGGCGGTGAACATCCTCACCCATTGCAACGCGGGCTGGCTCGCCACGGTCGATTGGGGGACGGCCACCTCGCCAATGTATCACGCCCATGAGGCGGGCATTCCGCTGCATGTCTGGGTCGATGAGACCCGGCCCCGCAACCAAGGCGCGATCACCGCATGGGAGCTTGGCAGCCACGGCGTGCCGCACACCTATATCACCGACAATGCGGGCGGGCATCTGATGCAGCACGGGCAGGTCGATCTGGTGATCACCGGGACCGACCGGACCACGCGCGCGGGCGACGTGTGCAACAAGATCGGCACCTATCTCAAGGCGCTCGCCGCGCAGGACAATGGCGTGCCGTTCTATGTGGCGCTGCCCTCGCCGACGATTGACTGGACGGTATCGGACGGGGTCGCGGAGATCCCGATCGAGGACCGGCCCGCACGCGAGGTGACCCATGTGCAGGGGCTGACCGCCGGGGGGATCGGCGCGGTGCAGGTGAGCCCCGAGGGCACGGCGGGCGGCAATCCGGCCTTTGACGTGACCCCGGCGCGGCTGGTCACGGGGCTGATCACCGAGGCGGGGGTATGCGAAGCCTCCGAGGCCGGGCTTGCGGCGCTCTTTCCGGAGCTTGCGGCAGCATGAGCGATCCGCGCTGCGCGATCATCGACGCTTGCCTCAAGATGGTCGCAATGGGGCTGGTGACGGGCACGTCCGGCAATGTGTCGGTGCGCTGCGAGGGCGGATTGCTGATCACGCCCTCGGCAGTGCCCTACGAGGAGATGACCCCGGAGGCGATCTGTTTCGTGCCGCTGGAGGGGGAGCCGGCGGGCGCGCCCTCCACCGAATGGCGCTTTCACCGCGCGATCTACGCCGCCCGTCCCGATGTAAGGGCGGTGGTACACGCGCACCCGCCCCACGCCACCGCGCTGGCCTGCCAGCGGCGCGGCATCCCGGCGGTGCATTACATGGTCGCGGCCTTCGGCGGCGCGGATGTGCCGGTGACGGGCTATGCGCTTTTCGGCTCGCAGGCGCTGGCGGAGATGGTCGCGGGCGCGCTCACGGACCGCGATGGCTGCCTGATGGCGAACCACGGCGCGACGACCGTGGGGGGCAGCCTCGCGAAGGCGCTCTGGCGGATGGGCGAGCTTGAGGGGCTGGCCGAGGTCTATCGCCACGCGGAACAGGGCGGCGGCGCGCCGGTGCTTCTGTCCGAGGCCGAGATCGCCGAGGCGCTTGGCGCGTTTGCGGGTTATGGGCTGAAGGGCTGAGCCCGGCGTTCCGATGGGCCGGGATGGTGGGCAAAATTGCCCAGCCTATGGGGGCTGACAGGCGCAGCCCCGCCCGCTCACGTTGAGATGTGCAGATTGGGGGCATGGCGAGGTTGTGCAAGCCCGCCCCGGACAGCGGCTTTCACCCCGGGCGCGGCGCAAGTAATAGAAATATAACAGAAAAGCCGCTTGGAATTTGATCTGCGTCAAGGTTTTTCAGCGCGTTTGCCTGCTATCTGCGGGGTGTTTTTGTGACCCGCTGTAAAGGAGTATCTCATGCGTGTTGGTTCCGTATCTCTGGCTGTGCTTGCGATGTATGTCGGCACCGCCGCCGCGACGCAGGCCTCGGAATTGCGCGAAATGGCGCTGAACATGTTCGCGCCCGTCCCGTCCACCCTGCCAGCCCTCGACGACAACATCATCACACCGGAGAAGGTCGATCTGGGCAAGGCCCTGTTCTTCGATCCGCGCATGTCCGCCTCGGGCGTCTTCTCGTGCAACTCGTGCCACAACCTCGCCACCGGCGGGGATGACAACATGCCGACCTCCATCGGCCATGGCTGGCAGAAGGGGCCGCGCAACTCGCCCACCGTGCTGAACTCGGTGTTCAACGACGCGCAGTTCTGGGATGGCCGCGCGGCTGACCTTGCCGAGCAGGCCAAGGGGCCGGTGCAGGCCGGGGTGGAGATGGCCAACACGCCGAGCAACGTGATCGCCACGCTGACCTCGATGCCCGACTATGTGACATGGTTCGAGGCCGCCTTCCCGGAGGAAGATGCGCCGGTGACATTCGACAATTTCGCCAAGGCCATCGAGGCCTATGAGGCCACGCTGATCACCCCCGCGCCTTTCGATGCGTGGCTGAACGGCGATGACAATGCGCTGAACGAAGAGCAATTGCGCGGTCTGGAGGTCTTCATGGATGCCGGCTGCGCAAGCTGCCACAACGGGGTCAATCTGGGCGGCAACGGCTATTACCCGTTCGGCCTGATCGAGCGGCCCGGTGCCGAGATCCTGCCCGAGGGCGACAAGGGGCGCTACCAAGTGACCCAGACTGCCTCGGATGAATATGTGTTCCGCGCCTCGCCGCTGCGCAACATCGCGCTGACCGCGCCCTATTTCCACTCCGGGCTGGTCTGGGATCTGGACACGGCGGTGGAGATCATGGCCTCCTCGCAGCTTGGCACGGATCTGGCCGCGCAAGAGACAACGGCGATTGTGGCCTTCCTCGAATCGCTGACCGGGGAGATGCCGGAAGTGGTCTACCCGATCCTGCCGCCCGAGACCGCTGCCACGCCGCGTCCGACGGGCGAGGTATTGCCGAACTGAGCGCCTGACCGCCGCGCCGCGCGCGCAGGCACCCACGCCACAGGCAAGGCCGCGTTCTCCAGCGCGGCCTTTTCGGTTGCACCGCGCGCCATGGCGTCGATACTGACGAGAGCACAAGGGGAGAGCCAATGCCGACACTGAAGAAAACCGCCGCCGAGATGGTCGCCGCCGCCCGGGCGCGGATCAAGGAGATCGAGACCAAGGACCTGATCGCAATGGTGGACGATCCCGATGTGGTCATCGTCGACATTCGCGACGTGCGCGAGCGCGGGATCAATGGCTATATTCCCGGCGCCTTTCACGCCCCGCGCGGGATGATCGAGTTCTGGGTCGACCCGGACAGCCCCTATTACAAGGACGTGTTCGGGCAGGAGGGCAAGACCTATGTGCTGCATTGCGCCTCGGGCTGGCGCTCGGCGCTGACGGCGGCGACCTTGCAGGATATGGGCTTCGAGGCCGCGCATCTGCGCGAGGGCTTCTCCACGTGGGAAAAGCAGGGCGGCCCGGTCGAGCGCATGGACCCCAAGGATTGATCGCACTCTAAGAGTGGGCAATTTGCCGGAAGGCCCACCTTGCGCGCCTACCTGTTCAGCAAATCCACATCGGCGGCATAGACCGCTTCGATCACCTTGCGGCTGGCCGGCGAGAGCGCGCAGGCCGGACCCTCGGGCGCGGTGAAATTGGTGCGCTCGATCTCCACCGTCCGGCCCAGAAGATCCGACAGCCACGCGGTCGTGGGCGCCATGGCCTCCACATGGCCCAGATGGTCGACCAGCACCTCACCGTTGCGGCCACACACATAGCTGCTCTGGCTTCGGAACACCGGGTTGGTCTTTGCGAGGTTCTGCGCGGGTAGCCATTCCTGCACGAACCGGTCGATGTTCTCGAAGGCCGGGACCTGAAACCGCTCGGGCGCGCGGACCTTCGCGGTCAGCCCCGGACCTATGCCCCTCCCGGCCCGTACGAAGCGATAGGCCGAGACCGCCCGTGCGACCGGATCGCGCAGCAGCGAGAAGCGCGGCAGGGCGGTGGTCTCGGCATCGCAAACCCGGGCGATCACAGAGGCCGGAATATGCCCCATGGAGCGCCCGTAGAGCGCAGCATTCACCGCCAAGCCCGCGCATTTCGGCACATGGATGAAGATCACGCCATGCCGTTGCCATATGGCCGCGCGGCGGCGGGCCATGAGGGCCTCGCGGATCGTGACCGGCGCGTAGGCGCGATACAGGTTGATCAGAGTGGAAGTCATGCAGTCACGGAAACGAACGGAAGGTAGATATATGCAATCCGTGCGCGAATGTTAGGGACAAGCGTGCAGGAAAGCCGCGCCTTGCGGCGATTTTTTCGGTCGTGCTCAGCTTTCCGGCGGCGCGCCGCCTGCGGCCTGCATCTGCGCAATGCGCGCCCGCAGCGCCTCCAAACGGCCCGCGTCCGGCGCATGGCCCGGCCCGGCGGCGACGATCCCCTTCCAGACCTCCGTCGCGCGGGCCGAGGCATCGCGCCCGCCGCGTTCGGTCCATGTGCCGAAATTGGCATAGTCATGCACGATCGGCTCGTAGAACTCGGTCTGGTAGCGCGCCATGGTCTGCGGGGCGGCGAAGAAATGCCCCGAGGGCGCGACCTGTGACAGCGCCGTGTCGAAGCCGATCTCGTCTGTCCCCGCCTGCGCGCCCGCGCAAAGCTCCGCGACCATGTTCAGCACTTCGAGATCGGTGATCAGCTTTTCATAGGACACCGACAGCCCGCCTTCGAGCCAGCCCGCCGCGTGGATCACCACC
Organism: uncultured Aliishimia sp.; assembly: GCA_965656085.1. Taxonomy (GTDB): domain Bacteria; phylum Pseudomonadota; class Alphaproteobacteria; order Rhodobacterales; family Rhodobacteraceae; genus Aliishimia. Next base: position 20,448 of record CBFHJA010000024.1, read on the forward strand.
GTGGCGCCCGCCATCAGGCAGCCCCAGAGCCCGAACTGGTTCTCATTTGCGGCCTGCGCGTCGTTCAGGTTCGACGCCGAGCCAGCGGCGGAGCGCCATGGCAGGCCGATATGGCGCGCAAGCTGGCCTGCGGCAAGCGAGGCTTGGAAATGCGCGGGCGTGCCAAAGGCGGGCGCGCCGGATTTCATGTCCACGTTGGAGCTGAAGGTGCCATAGCAGATCGGCGCGCCGGGGCGGACGAGTTGTGTGAGCGTGATCGCCGCGAGCGCCTCGGCATGGGAGAGCGTGATCGCGCCCGCCACGGTGATCGGGGCCATCGCGCCCATCAGCGTGAAAGGCGTGACGATACTCACCTGCCCATGACGCGCGAAGTCGATCAGCCCTTGCGCCATCGGGATGTCGAGCGTGCGCGGGGAGTTGGTGTTGATGATCGTGTAGCAGTGGCTCTGGGCCGTGAAATCGTCACCCGTCAGCCCCCGGAACCCCGCCAGAAGCTCGAAACTCTGCTCCGCCTGCGGCGTGCCGCGCGCATAGACGAAGGGCAGCTTGTCACTCTCTTCAAGCTGGCATTGCAGGGTGAAATAGTGGCGCAGATGGGTGTCCACGTCCTGCGGCTCAATCAGCGGCGGGAGCATGTGCAGCACGTCAAAGGCCTGCGTGATGCGCAACAATTCGCGGAAATCGCGGGCATTTCCCGGACGGCGCCCGCGCTCCAGATCGGTGGCGTGCGGCGCGCCCGCGCCGGGTTGGAAGTTGAGCGTGCCAAGCTCCAGCAGCACGTCGCGTTCGGGGCGCGCGGCCTTGCACAGGATCGACTTGGGCGCGCTCGCCAGCGCCGCCTCGACGATCTCGCGCCCGATATAGACCATATCGCCCTCGATCCGCGCGCCCGCGCGGCGAAACATCTCCAGCGCCTGCGGCAGCAGCACCCGCATCCCAAGCTCTTCGAGCGTGCGCAGGGCGGTGGCGTGCATCTCCGCGATCTGATCGGCGGAGAACACGTCCATCGGCGGAAACGGGTTGCGCAACTGGCTGTAGGCGGGCGTCCGCGCCGAGGCGCGTGGCCCGGCCTCGGGGGATTTGCGCCCACGCCGCCGGGTGCGCACAGGCGCTTCGGTCACGCGGCACTCCGCATGGCGCGGCCCTCGGGGTCATAGGGCGCGGGCGGGATCACCGTGCAGGCCCGCTCCACGCCCACCACATGCACCGTGAGCGCCGTACCGGGCTCGGCCACATCCACATCGACCATCGCCATGGCGAGAGACTTGCCAAGCGTGTGCCCATAGCCACCCGAGGTCACGAAGCCGACCTTGCGCTCGCCTTGCCAGACCGGCTCGAAGCCCGACGCATCCGCATCCTCGGCGGCCACCTCCAGCGTGACGATCTTCTGCGCGGGCCCGTTCCCGTCCCGCTCTTGGGTCGCGGCGTCCTTGCCCACGAAGGACGGCTTGTCCCATGCGATCCATCGGTCCATGCCGGTCTGCGCAGCCGTATAGCCTTGGGTGAATTCCGCCGACCAGATGCCGAAGGATTTCTCCAGCCGCAGCGACAGCAGCGCGTTGAACCCGATCTCGCGCATTCCGAGATCCGCGCCCGCCTCCAGCAGCATGTGGCGCAGGCTGATGTGCTCGGCGGCGCTGCAATGGATCTCATAGCCCAACTCCCCCGTGACCGACAGCCGCCCGACCTTGCAGGTCAGCAGCCCCAGATCAAAGGTGCCGCAACCCATGAAAGGCAGGCCTGCGATGTTGTCCTGCGTGAGTTTTTCCAGCACTTTTAGGGAGTTGGGCCCCGACAGCGAGAAGCCCACAATCCCATCCGAGATGTCGCGCACCGCGCAGCCGTCGATCATGTGATCCTCGAACCACCGCATATGCCATTCGCGCAGGTAGTAGCTGCCCATGATCCAGTAGGTCCCGTCGCCCCAGTTGAAGACCGTCAGATCGCCCTTCATCTTGCCGGTCTCCGAGAGCATCGGCGCGAGTTTGGCGCGGCCCGGTTTCGGCAGGTGCGACGCCATCACGTTGCTGAGCCACGGCTCTGCGTTCGGCCCGGAGACCTCGAAGCGCGAGAAGCCCGAGATATCGAGCAGCCCCACAGCCTCGCGGGTCGCCTTGCATTCCTCAGCGACAATCTCGAAGGCGTTGGAGCGCTTCAGCGTCGGGGTTTCCTCGAAATCGGGCGAGGGCGCGAAATAGAGCGGCACTTCCAGCCCCCAGCTTGCGCCCCATTGGCAGCCCGCCGCCGTCATGCCTTCATAGGCCGGGGCCTTCTTCAGGGGCCGCCCGGCGGGGAGTTGCTCGTTCGGGTAGGTCATCACGAAGCGGCGGGTGTAGAATTGCCCCGTGGTCTGTTTGATGAACTCCCGGTTCTCGGCGAACTTGCCAAAGCGCGCGACGTCCATCCCGTACACATCCGCCTCCGGCTCGCCATGGATCATCCATTCCGCGAGCGATTTGCCCACACCGCCGCCTTGCAGGAAGCCCGCCATCACCGCGCAGGCGCACCAATATCCCGGCTTGCCGCGCACCGGACCGACCAGCGGGTTGCCATCGGGCGCAAAGGTGAAGGCCCCGTTGACCCATGTCTTGACCCCGACCTCTTGCAGCGCCGGGTAGCGCTCGAAGCCAAGGATCAACTCGTTCTCGATCCGGTCGGTCTGCTCCTGGAACAGCTCCATCCCATAGTCCCACGGCGCGCCATCCAGCGCCCAGTGTTCGTGGTTGATCTCGTAGATGCCGAGCAGAATGCCCTTCTGGTCCTGCCGCATATAGGTGAACCCTTCGAGATCCACCGTCATCGGCACCTCGAAATCCAGCCCTTCGAGCTCCGGCAGCGTGTCCGAGATCAGGTAGTGGTGCTTGAGCGGCGCGACGGGCAATTCGATCCCGGCCATCCGCCCCACTTGCTTGGCCCAGAGCCCGGCGGCGTTGACCACATGCCCGCAGGTGATCGTGCCCTTGTCGGTGACGACGGTCCAGCCCTCGGCGGTTTGCTCAAGGCTTTCGACCTTGGTGTGCTCAAAGACCGACGCACCGCGTTTCTTGGCCGCGCCCGCATAGGCATGCACGGTGCCGGTGGTGTCGATATAGCCTTCGCGGTCGGCCCACATCCCGCCTAAAAGCCCGGTCGTGTCCATGATCGGGCAGAGCTCTTTGGCTTCCTCGGGGGTGACAAGGCGGCAATCTTCGATGCCGATGGACTGGAAGGTGCGGTAGGCCGATTGCAGCCACTCCCAGCGGTCGGGCGTGCCGGCCATGGTGAGCCCGCCGGTCATGTGAAGCCCGATATTCTGGCCGGATTCCGCTTCGATCTCGCTCAGCAGATCAATGGTATAGGCTTGCAGCGCCGCGATGTTGGGGTCTGCATTCAGCGCATGAATGCCCCCCGCCGCGTGCCAGCTTGACCCGGCGGTGAGCACCGAGCGCTCCAGCAGGCAGACATCGGACCAACCGAACTTGGCGAGGTGATAGAGCACCGAAGCGCCGACGACGCCGCCTCCGATCACAACGACTCGGTACTGGCTGTTCATGGCGGGGCTCCTGTGCTCGGTCCGGTTTTGCCCGGCGACGGTAGGGGCGGGGCGCGCCGCCGTCTAGCCGCGTTTGCGACAGGATGTGGCGCGGATGGGATAGTCGGTGGGCAGGTCGCTGCGCGAGCGAGAATTCCATTCTCGCGCTCTTGGGGATATTTTTGACCAAACGAAAACAGGGAAGTGGGCGCTTGGGCGCGCGTCAGACGTCGGTTTGCAGGGCGCGGCGAATCTCGACGAGGAGCGTTTGCAGCTCGCCCAGTTTGTCGGGGCCGATGGCGGCCTCGATCTCGGCATAGACGGCGGCGCTTTCCGGGGCCGCGTTTCGCAGCACGTCGCGCCCGGCCTCGGTGAGGGCAAGCTGCGTCTTGCGCCCGTCGCCGGGGTCGCGGCGGCTCTCCACCCAGCCCTGATCGGTGAGTGTGCGCGTGATCCGCGTCAGCGACGGCAGCAGCACGCAGGCCCGGTCCGCCACTGTGCTCGCATCCTGCGCCCCGCCTTCATCCAGCACCCGCATCACCCGCCATTGCGCCTCGGTGATCCCGCGCGCGGCGAGCATCGGGCGGAAGCGCTCCATCACCTGCTCGCGGGTGCGCAGCAGCGAGATGGGCAGGGCGAGATGGGTGGCGTCGAGTTGGGCGTCTTTCATGGGACCAGCGTAGGCGAGACTGGCTTGACAGGCCAGAATTAATTTAACATGTTAAGCAAATGACTCGCCGGGGAGGGCGCGCCGTGCCACATCTGACCATCCAGCATTCGCCCGCGCTCGGGCAGCGCCACGACATGGCGGCGCTTTGCACGCGGCTTGCGCAGGTCATGGCCGATCAGGGCTGTTTCCCCGTGGGCGGCATCCGCGTGCGCGCCTGGCCCACGCCCGCCGAGGCGCTCGCCGATGGCCACCTCGAGAACGTCTATGCCGACCTGATCCTGCGCATGGCGCGCGGGCGCAGCGCCGAGGTCAAGCGCGCCGCCGGGGCCGCGCTGATGGCCGAGGCCGAGGCCTTCTTCGCCGATGATCTCGCGCGCCCCCACATGATGCTCGCGCTGGAGATCGTCGAGATTGACCCGGAGTTTTCGTGGAAAACCAACACCATCCATGCCCGTCTGAAAGGGGAGACATGAGCCAGCTCGACGCCAATATCGCCAAGGCACAGGGCTACCTTGCCCGCTTCGCCGAGGCCCCGACGCTGAATCAGATCGGCGGGCAAGCGGTGCCTGCTGCGTCCGGCCAGAACTTCGAGACCATCACCCCGGTGGACCTGACGCCGCTGGGCCAAGTCGCCCGTTCGGGTGCCGAGGACGTGGACGCCGCCGCCCGCGCCGCGCAAGGCGCTTTCAAGGACTGGGCCGCCATGCCCGGTGCGCAGCGCAAGACGCTCCTGCACGCCATCGCCGATGCCATCGTGGCCCGCGCCGAGGAGATCGCCTTCGTCGAGGCCATGGACACCGGCCAAGCCATCCGCTTCATGTCCAAAGCCGCCCTGCGCGGCGCGGAGAACTTCCGCTTCTTCGCCGACAAGGCGGTCGAGGCGCGCGATGGGCAGTCGATCCACGCCCCCGGCCAGCTCAACGTCACCTCGCGCAGCCCCATCGGCCCGGTCGGCATCATCACCCCGTGGAACACACCCTTCATGCTCTCCACATGGAAGATCGCCCCGGCGCTCGCGGCCGGCTGCACGGTGGTCCACAAACCCGCCGAACTGAGCCCGCTCACCGCCCGGCTGCTGGTGGAGATCGCCGAGGACGCGGGCCTGCCGCCCGGGGTCTGGAACACGGTCCACGGCATGGGCGAAGAGGCGGGCGCGGCGCTCACGGCGCATCCCTTGATCAAGGCGGTGGCCTTCGTGGGCGAGAGCAAGACCGGCTCGGCGATCATGGCGCAAGGCGCGCCCACGCTGAAACGCGTGCATTTCGAGCTGGGCGGCAAGAACCCGGTGATCGTCTTTGACGACGCCGATCTGGAACGCGCCGCTGATGCCGCCGTGTTCATGATCTACTCGCTCAATGGCGAGCGCTGCACGTCCTCCTCGCGCCTGCTGGTGCAGGACAGTATCCACGACGCCTTCACCGCGAAGGTCGCCGAGAAAGCCGCCCGCATCAAGGTCGGGCACCCGCTCGATCCGGACACCGTGGTCGGCCCGCTGATCCATCCCGGCCACATGGACAAGGTCACGTCCTATTTCGAGATCGCACAGGACGAGGGCGCGACGATCGCCGTCGGCGGCGCAGCCCTTGACCGGCCCGGCTGCTACGTCCCGCCGACGCTGTTCACAGGCGCGAAGCCCGACATGCGTATCGCGCAGGAGGAGATTTTCGGCCCCGTTCTGACCGCCTTGCCCTTCGCCACCGAAGAGGAGGCCATCGCGCTCGCAAATGGTGTGGATTATGGGCTCGCGGGCTATCTCTGGACCTCTGATGTCACCCGCGCGCTGCGGGTCTCCGAGGCGATGGAGGCCGGAATGATCTGGGTGAACTCGGAAAACACGCGCCACCTGCCGACGCCCTTTGGCGGCGTGAAAGCCTCGGGCATTGGCCGCGATGGCGGGGATTGGTCCTTCGAATTCTACATGGAAACCAAGAACATCGCCTTCGCCACCACCGCCCATTCGATCCCCAAACTGGGAGGCTGACCGATGCCTTTGCCACCCCCGAACCTCTATCCCGACTTCAACACGATCCGCCTGAGCCACGTGGTCTACACGGTCACAGACCTTGCCGCCTCGCGTGCCTTCTACGTGGACACGCTCGGGCTGCAGGTGACCGCCGAGGAGGGCCATCGGCTCTACCTGCGCGCCATGGAGGAGCGCGGCAATCACTGCATCGTGCTGGAACAGGGCGCAGAGCCGCGTGCGCAGGTGCTGGGCTTCAAGGTCTTCGCCGAGGCTGATCTCGATGCGGCGCATAAGTGGTTCTCGGAGCGCGGCCATCCGGTGTCTTGGGTGGACCGTCCGCATCAGGGCCGCACGCTGCTGACCACCGACAACATGGGCACCCCCATCGAGTTCTACCACCACATGGGCCGCCTGCCGCCGATCCATCAGAAATACGCGCTTTATCACGGGGTCAAACCGCTGCGGATCGACCATTTCAACTGCTTTTCCACGAATGTGGATGAAAGCGTCGCCTTCTGGAACGAGATCGGCTTCCGCGTCACGGAATATACCGAGGATGCCGAGTCGGGGCGGCTCTGGGCGGCGTGGATGCACCGCAAGGGCGGCGTGCATGACATGGCCTTCACCAACGGGCGCGGGCCGCGCCTGCACCACGTGGCCTTCTGGGTACCGAACCCGCTCAACATCATCGATCTGCTCGATCTGATGAGCACGACGGGCTATGTCGCCCATATCGAGCGCGGCCCCGGACGGCACGGGATTTCCAACGCGTTCTTCCTCTACATCCGCGACCCGGACGGGCACCGTGTGGAGATTTACTGCTCTGATTATCAGACAGTGGACCCCGATCTGGAGCCGATCCATTGGGATCTCAAGGACCCGCAGCGCCAGACTTTGTGGGGCGCGCCCGCGCCGCGCTCGTGGTTCGAGGAGGGGACGCTCTTCGAGGGGGTCGAGGTGGGGGAGCCGACGCTGGAGGCACAACCGATTGTTGCGCCTTGACGGCGCCCGGGGAAGGGGGCTGCCGCCCCCTCGGCCTTTGGCCTCCCTGGGCTCCGCCCGTTCAGGTCTCACAGGCTCCCCCGGAGCCTGTGCCGCAAAGCGGACCGACCTTCACCCCCCGCGGATATTTTTGTCAAAAGGAAAACAGGAATTGGGGCTTGGTGGGGCGGTTGCGCTTTATGACCACTTGCCCTTTCACTGAGCCGGTAAACTCCGGGGAGTTTGAGGGGCCAGCCCCTCGGTTTTGGTAAGGAAAAGACATGAACTGGGATGAATTCGCCGAGTGGTCGGCCAAGATCGGGCAATGGGGCGCGGACTACCACAAATCGCTTCGCGACCGCCCCGTGCGCGCGCAGACCCGCCCCGGCGAGATCGCGGCGCACCTGCCCGCACACCCGCCCGAAGGCCCCGAAGCGATGGCGGAGATCTTCGCCGATATCGACCGGGTCGTGATGCCGGGCCTGACCCATTGGCAGCACCCGCGCTTCTTCGCCTATTTCAACTCCAACGCCGCCCCGCCCTCGATGCTCGCCGATCAAGTGACCTCGATCCTCGCCGCGCAATGCATGCTCTGGCAAACCTCGCCCGCCGCCACCGAAATCGAGACCCGCGTGCTCGACTGGCTCCGGCAGGGGCTGGGCTTGCCCGAAGGTTTCGCAGGCGTCATCCAGGACAGCGCCTCTTCGGCAACCCTCGCTGCCGTGCTCACCATGCGCGAACGCGCCCTCAATTTCGAGGGCAACCAATCGGGCCTCGCGGGCGGCCCCACCCTGCGCATCTATTGCAGCGCCGAGGTGCATAGCTCGATCGACAAGGCGATCTGGATTGCCGGGATAGGCCAGCACAACCTCGTCAAACTCCCCATCCTGCCGGGCGACCCCCGGCGCGGCATCGACACCGAAGCGCTGCGCGCCGCCATCGAGGCCGACCTTGCGGAAGGCCTCCGCCCCGCCGGGATAATCTCCTGCGTCGGCGGCACCGGCACCGGCGCGTCCGACAACGTGGCCGCCGTCATGGACATCGCCGAAGCCCATGATCTCTACACCCATGTGGACGCAGCCTGGGCGGGCTCGGCGATGCTCTGCCCCGAGTTCCGCGACCTCTGGGCCGGGGTGGAGCGCGCCGACAGCGTCGTGATGAACCCCCACAAATGGCTCGGCACGAATTTCGACCTCTGCGCCCATTACGTCCGCGACCCCGAAAGCCTCGTGCGCACGCTTGGCATCCAGCCCGACTACCTCAAGACCCAAGGCGCGGACGGCATCATCAACTATTCCGAATGGTCGATCCCGCTGGGCCGCCGCTTCCGGGCGCTCAAACTGTGGTTCCTGATCCGCTCTTATGGCCTCGACGGCCTGCGCACCCGCCTGCGCAACCATGTGGACTGGGTGCAGGGCCTGTGCGAGCGTCTGCGCGACCACCCGTCCTTCGAGATCGTCACCGACCCGATCCTCGCGCTCTTCACCTTCCGCCTGCGCGCGGGCGACGATGCGACCGCCGCGCTGATCCAGAAGATCAACGACGACGGGCGCATTTATCTGACCCAGACCCGCGTCGACGGGCAATTCGTGATCCGCTTCACCGGCTGCCAGTTCGACGCCACGAAAGAGGATGTGGACATGGCCTATGACGTGATCACGGAATTGGCGGAGGGGATGACATGAGACTGGCGACGGCCCGCGTTGGCGGACGGACAACATGGGGCATTGTGACGGAGGACGGCTTTGTAGACCTCGCGCCCGACCACCCCGAGATGCCGACCCTCAAGGAGGTGATAGAGCAGGGCGCGATGCAGGAACTGGCGCTCACTCATCACGGCGACAGCCCGACCGACGCGCTCGACGAGCTGACATTCGAGCCGCCGATCCCGGCCCCGGGCAAGATCATCTGCGTCGGCGTCAACTTCCCCGACCGCAATGCCGAGTACAAGGACGGGCAGGAGGCGCCGCCCAACATGTCGCTCTTTCCGCGCTTTGCCGACAGCTTCACCGGCGCGGGCCAGCCCCTGATCCGCCCGCCGGAAAGTCACAAGCTGGACTACGAGGGCGAGATCGCAGTCGTGATCGGCAAACCCGGCCGCCGCATCGCCGAGACCGATGCCTATGACCACATCGCAGCGCTCACGCTCTGCAACGAAGGCACAATCCGCGACTGGGTCCGCCACGCGAAATTCAACGTCACCCAAGGCAAGAACTGGCACCGCTCGGGCGCGCTGGGCCCGTGGCTGGTCCCCTTCACCCATGCCGCGCAACTGGACGACGTGGAGATTACCACCCACGTCAACGGGGAGCTGCGCCAGCAGGACCGCACCTCCCGGATGCTCTTTCCCATCCGCCGCCAGATCGCTTACATCTCCACCTTCACGCCGCTCGCTCCGGGCGATATCATCGTCACCGGAACCCCGACCGGGGCCGGGGCGCGGCTCGACCCGCCGCAATTTCTCAAACCCGGCGATGTGATCGAGGTGCGCGCCACGGGGATCGGCACGCTGACAAACGGAGTCGAGGACGAATGAAACTCACGGATGCGCAGATCGACGAGGCGGCCGACGCGCTCTTTGCCGCCGAGATCACCGGGCAGCAGATCGGGCTTTTGTCCTCCACCTATCCGCGCATGTCGATGGACGACGCCTACGCGGTGCAGCGCGCGCTCGTGGCCAAGCGCCGGGCGACGGGGCGCGAGATCATCGGCTGGAAGATCGGCCTGACCTCGAAGGCGATGCAGGCGGCGCTCCATATCGACATCCCCGACAGCGGCGTGCTCTTCGACGACATGCTGTTCGAGACCGGCGACACGGTCGCGAAGGGCCGTTTCATCGCGCCGCGCGTGGAGACCGAGATCGCCTTCGTGATGAAATCCGATCTGGACGGGCCGTCGGACCGCGATGCGGTGCTGGAGGCGACTGATTATGTCGCCCCGGCGCTGGAGCTTCTCGACACGCGGGTGAAACGGCTCGATCCGACCACGTCGATGCCGCGCAAGATCGTCGACACGATCTCCGACAACGCCGCCAATGCCGGGCTGGTGCTGGGCCGCGAACGGCACGATCCTCTGGACGTGGATTTGCGCCATGTGGGCGCGATCCTAATGCGCGACGGCGAGGTCGAGGAAACCGGCCTCGGGGCCGGGGTGCTGAATGATCCGGTGACCTCGGTGGTCTGGCTGACCGAACGGCTGGGCGGCTATGGCATGAGCCTGCGGCGCGGCGATATCGTGCTCTCGGGCAGCTTTGTGCGCCCCGTGGAGGCGCCGTCCGGCTCGGTTTTCGAGGCCGATTTCGGCGGGTTCGGGTCGGTGGCGATCTCCTTCGCGTAGCGTTTTGAATGTGGTTCCGCTCGCTTTGCGATCGGCAGAGGGGCGCGCCTTCGGCGCGCGGGGGAGCTCTGCTCCCCTCACCCCTCGGGATATTTTGCGCCAAAGGAAGACAGGGGCGGGGCGCCCAGGATGGCGACGTGGGACTCTGTGGGGTGGGCAATTTGCCGACCATGCCCAAATGGTTAACGCCGACGCACCGAACGGTGCGTTAACCCGTGAACGAATCCAAACCGAGCCATACAGGTGCCATACGCTTTGCCATACGCGGTGCCATACACCTGCCACACCTTGTTTTTATGGCGTTAACCCGCGTTTCGGGCGTGTCGCGCGATTTTGAGGTGTTGCGTGCGGTCGTTGGGTTAACCATCTCCCTTGTGAGCCCACTCGATAAGTGACACGCTGAGGCCAACAAAGGGAGATACCCATGACGCATGACAGCATTCGCCGGACCACCGGGCGTGGCCAGACCTACGATTCCTTGCTCGACACGGTCGGCAACACACCTGCGATCCGGATCAACAACCTCGCCCCCGAAGGCGTGGAACTCTATGTTAAAGCAGAGTTTTTCAACCCCGCCGCCTCCGTGAAGGACCGCCTTGCGCTGGGGATCATCGAAGCCGCCGAGCGCGCCGGGGTGCTGAAGCCGGGCCAGACCGTGGTCGAGGCCACCTCCGGCAATACCGGCATCGGGCTTGCGATGGTCTGCGCGCAGAAAGGCTATCCCCTCGTTGTGACCATGGTCGAAACCTTCTCCGTGGAACGCCGCAAACTGATGCGCATGCTTGGCGCGAAAGTTGTGCTGACGCCCAAGGAAGAGAAGGGTTTTGGCATGTATAACAAGGCGGTAGAGCTTGCCGAGGCCAATGGCTGGTTCCTTGCCTCGCAGTTTGAATCGCAGGCCAATGCCGATATCCACGAGGCCACCACCGGTCCGGAAATCGTGAATGATTTCAAGGACAAGAAGCTCGATTATCTGGTCACCGGCTACGGCACCGGCGGCACCGTGACCGGCATCGGGCGGGTATTGCGCCGCGAGCGGCCCGACACGAAAATCATCCTCACCGAGCCCGAAAACGCCGCCCTCATCGGGTCCGGCACCGCGCAGGGCCGCACCGAGGCTGGCGGGCCAGCCCATAGCCACCCGGCCTTCAACCCGCACCCGATTCAGGGCTGGACCCCAGACTTCATCCCGAAGGTCTTGCAGGAGGCCATCGACAGCAAATTCTACGACGATCTGATCCCGGTCGCAGGCGCCGATGGCATCGCATGGGCGCGGCGGCTGGCGAAGGAGGAGGGGATTTTCACTGGGATTTCAGGTGGTTCTACCTTTGCCGTCTCACAGGATGTCGCCAAGACGGCCGCGCCCGGGTCGGTGATCCTCTGCATGCTCCCGGACACCGGCGAGCGCTATCTGTCGACGCCGATGTTCGATGGGGTCGAGGCGGAGATGAGCGACGAAGAGCGCGCGATTTCGGCCTCGACGCCGGGCTATCAGATGGGGTGACGCGCCTATGGCGCGTTCTGGGGGTCCACCCCAGACCCGGGGATATTCATAGCCAAAGGAAAACAGCAAGGGAGCGTGGAGCATGATGGGCGCGCTGGAGGGTCTTCGGGTCGTGGAATTTACCGGTCTTGGGCCCGCGCCTCTTGCCGGGCAGCTCTTGGCCGATCACGGGGCCGAGGTGATCACGGTGGACCGCAAGGCCGGGCCTGCCGATCCCTATGACATCAACCGGCGCGGGAAGCGGTCGGTGGTGCTGGACATGAAATCCGAGGATGGTCTGGCCGCTGCCAAGGCCTTGATTTCCAGCGCGGATATCCTCATCGAAGGCTTCCGGCCCGGGGTGATGGAACGGCTCGGGCTAGGGCCGGAGGACTGCCCCGACACGCTGATCTACGCGCGCATGACCGGCTGGGGGCAGACCGGCCCGCTCGCGCAGACCGCCGGGCATGACCTCACCTATCTGGCGCTCACCGGGGCGCTGCACATGATGGGTGAGACGGGCCGCCCGCCCGTGCCGCCCCTCAACCTTGTCGCGGATTTCGGGGGCGGGACGATGTTCCTGATCTTCGGCATCCTGTCGGCGGTGATCGCGCGGCAGCGCACGGGCAAGGGGCAGGTCGTGGATGCGGCCATGGCCGAGGGCGTGCCGGCCATGATGGGGCTCTTGCAGGGCTGGCAGGCGCGCGGCGAGTGGACGGACCAGCGCGGGGCGAACCTGCTCGATGGCGGCGCGCCCTTCTATCGCTGCTACACCTGCGCCGATGGCCGGTTCGTGGCGTTCGGCGCGCTGGAGCCGCAATTTTTCGCGGAGTTTCTGACACTTACCGGACGCGATCCGGAAGAGGCCCGGAGCCAGTACGACCGCAGCACATGGGCCGAGAAACACGCCGCCTATGAGGCGCTTTTTGCCAGCCAGCCGCGCGATCATTGGGCGGCGCTCTTCGAAAGCTCGGACGCCTGTGTCGCTCCGGTTCTGACGCCGGATGAAGCCGCCACCCATCCGCATAACAGCGCCCGGCAGACTTTTGTGACCCCCGGCGGCATCCGGCAGACGGCCCCCGCGCCGCGCCTGTCGGGCACGCCGGCACGCCCCCCGGAGCCGCCCCGCGCCATCGGTGCGGACACGGACGCTGTCCTCAAGGAATTGAGGCTGGCCTGAAGCCTCAGGTCTTGGGACGCCGTGGCACCGCTTGGCCGCCTTTGCCCGTCGCGGCGGCTTTGGCGGCGGCGCGGGCTTTGTTTTTCTTGCTGTTCTTCTTGCCTTTGGGCGGGGGTGACCCTTTCGGGCTCTCGCTGGCGCGGCGCGTGCCGCCGGGTTTGCCCTCCGGCTTGCCGCCGGGTTTCCGCTTCGGCGGGCCATCGGTCCGGGGGGCCTTTACCGCGCCACTGCCGAAGGCGTCGTCCATGCGCCTTGTGCTGTGCGCCGCCTTTTGCCGGGGCTTGCGCGGGTTCGGCGCATCGCCCGGTTTCGGCTTCTTGGTCCGGGGCGGGGGGGCGTCGTCGTAGTCGATCGGGGCCGCTGCGCTCTGGGCCTTGCGGGGCGCGGGTTTAGGCCCGTCCTTGTAGCGCGGTTTCGGTGCGCCGGGTCTGTCAGGGCCTCGGGGGCCCTTGCGATGCGGCTTCGGCGGGCGGTCCTCACCGAGATCGGGCGCGGTGGTGAGCCGGGTCGCCGTGACACCGTCCTCGATCTTGCCCTCCGCACCGATCGCCGCCTCGAAGCCCGGCACGCTGGTTTCCTTGATCTGCACGAAGCTGGCCCCGGACCGCACGCGGATCGCGCCGATATCGTCCTTGGTCAGATCGCCCGCCTTGCACAGCATCGGGAGCAGGATACGCGGCTCGGCGTCCTGCTCGCGGCCAATCGACAGCGAAAACCAGACGCTTGGCCCGAACTCGGCGCGCGGGGCGGGCTTGGCGTCGGCGTCGCGCAGTTCCTCGGGTGCGGTGCGCATCGTGTGGAACAGGGTCAGGTATCCGGCGGCCAGTTGCTGCGGCGTGAACTGCGCGGCCAGCATCTCAACGGTGCCCCGCAGGCTCTCGGGCACCGCGTTGGTCCAGGCCGGATCGGCCAGCAGGCGCGCCTCGTCCTGCGCCCGGACCTCATCGGCGCTCGGCGCATTGCCCCAGTCCGCGTCAAGCCGTGCCTGTGCGAGGATGCGCTCGGCCTTCCGGCGGGACTTTTTCGTCACCACCAGAGCCGAGACGCCCTTGCGCCCGGCGCGCCCGGTGCGGCCTGAGCGGTGCAGCAGCGTCTCATGGCTGTTCGGCAATTCCGCGTGGACCACCAGATCAAGGCTCGGCAGGTCGATCCCGCGCGCCGCCACATCGGTCGCCACGCAGACCTGCGCGCGCCCGTCCCGCATGGCCTGCAACGCGTGGCTCCGCTCGGCCTGACTCAATTCGCCCGACAGGCACACGACCTGAAACCCGCGATTGGAGAGCCGCGTCGTGAGCCGGTTCACCGCCGCGCGGGTATTGGCGAAGACAATCGCATTCGGGGACTCGTAGAACCGCAGCGTGTTGATCACCGCGTTGTCGGTATCCTGCTCTGCCACGACCATCGCCCGGTAGGTGATGTCTGCGTGCTGCTTGGCCTCGGATTTCGTGACAATGCGCTGCGCATCCCGTTGATAGGTCTCGGCAATCCGCGCGATGGGTTTGGAGACCGTGGCCGAGAACAGCAGAGTCTGACGCGCCTCGGGGGCCGCGGAGAGGATGAATTCGAGGTCTTCACGAAAGCCCAGATCGAGCATCTCGTCGGCCTCGTCGAGCACCACCGCCCGCACCGCGCTGAGATCGATTGTCTCGCGCATCAGGTGGTCGCGCAGCCGTCCGGGGGTGGCAACCACGATATGCGCGCCGCGCGCCAGCGCCCGCCGCTCGTCGCGCATGTCCATCCCGCCCACGCAGGACGCCATGACCGCACCGGCCTGCTCGAAGAGCCACTGAAGCTCGCGTTTGACCTGAAGCGCAAGTTCTCGCGTCGGGGCGATCACCAGTGCCAGCGGCGCGGCAGCAGGGCCGAACACATCCACGTCCCCCAGAAGCGTGGGGGCTATCGCAAGACCGAAGCCAAGTGTCTTGCCCGATCCCGTCTGCGCCGAGACCAACAGATCGCGCCCCTCCAGCTCTGGTGCCAGAACCGCCTCCTGAACCGGGGTCAGCGTTTCATATCCACGGGCATCGAGCGCGGCTTGCAGGGTGTGTTTCATGGGGAGGGCAGGCTTTCTATCACGTCGGCAGGCACGAAACGCGCCAAGCCACCGCCCTTACGCCTGTGGGGTCCCTTTGTATAGAGGCTTCAGGAAAGGTGTGGCACTGCATCGCGCCGCTTTTGGGCGCACTCAGAGGTCGTTCCGAACGCTGCGCGTCCGGCCGGGGGGGCGCGCTGCGCGCGCGCTGGAGGCTCTGCCTCCAGACCTCCGGAATATTTTTGTCAAAAGGAAAACAGGGGCGCAGGCCAGAGCGGGTGAAGGCCGGACTGGGCGGCTCATGCCGCAATCTAAGGCCCTCCCGTCGTATCTTCTCTTGCCAAACCCGCGCCTGCCAAGCCAGATAAGCTCATGACAGCCCCGCGCATCGACAATCTGCAATACGCCAACTGGTCCCCGAAGATTTTCCGCGAAATGCGGGCGGGCGGGCTGGATGCCGTGCATGTGACCATCGCCTATCACGAAACGTTCCGCGAGATGGTGCTGAACCTTGAGGCATGGAACCGCTGGTTCGAGGCGCATCCCGACCTGATCTTCAAGGGCATCGCCGCCGCCGATGTGACGCGGGCGCAGGAGACCGGGCGGACGGCGATCTTCTTCGGGTTCCAGAACCCCAGCCCCATCGAGGACGATATCGGGCTCGTGGAGATCTGCCACCAGCTTGGCGTGCGGTTCATGCAACTCACCTATAACAACCAGTCCCTGCTCGCGACCGGGTGCTATGAGGACGACGACACCGGGCTCACGCGGATGGGCCGTCAAGTCGTGGCGGAGATGAACCGGGTGGGGATGGTCGTCGATATGTCCCATTCGGCGGATCGCTCGACCTTGGAGGTCATCGAAGCCTCGTCCCGGCCCATCGCAATCACCCATGCCAACCCCGGCTGGTGGCACCCCGCCAAGCGCAACAAGCCCCATGATGTTCTGAAGGCGCTCACGGACCGGGGCGGGATGCTGGGCTTTTCGCTCTATCCGCACCATCTCAAGCGCGGCACAGACTGCACGCTTGAAGACTTCTGCGCAATGATCGCCGAGGCCGCGTCGCGCTATGGCGTGGCGCATCTGGGGATCGGTTCGGACCTCTGTCAGGACCAGCCCGACAGCGTCGTGGAATGGATGCGCGTGGGGCGGTGGTCGAAACAGATGGATTACGGCGAGGGCTCGGCGGCCAATCCCGGCTTCCCCCCGCAGCCGCGCTGGTTCAAGGACAACCGCGATTTCCCGAACCTTGCCAAAGGCTTGCAGGAGGCTGGCTTCGCGCAGACCGAAATCGACGGCCTTCTGGGCGGCAACTGGCACCGCTTCTATGCAGACAGCTTCAGCCCGGAGACATGAGCCCATGAAGGACTTCATCGCCCCGCCCCAAACCGACCTGCGCCCGCCCTCCGAGGTCATGCGCCTCAGCCGCATGGGCGCAATGTTCCCGACCCGCCTGAGCTTCCTGCGCGTCCTCACCCGCGAACTGGTCGCCCATGGCACGTCGCCCCGTCGCACGCTCTGGGACATGGACGCCGAGGGCTATGGCCGCGCGGTCTACACGCTGGAGCTCCATGGCAGCCCCTATTCCCTCGTCGCCCTCAGCCAGCCGCTCGACGATGACAAACGCTCCGACCGGGTGATCGCGACGGCTTGGGACGCGGCCTTCGTGCTCTATGACGGGGAGCCCGATGTGGCGGAGCTTGACCGCATCGCCGCCGCCGCGCCGTTGCAGGAGGCGGGCCGGTTCACGCAAGCCGATCTCGTGCTGAGCCGCGCGAACAAATCGGTGCGGCTCTGGACCCATTGCGTGGAGGCCCTGCGCGCGGGCCGCCAGCCGGACGCGGATCAGATCGACCGCATCGGCTATCTGATGCGCACGACAGCGGTTTACGGCAATGGAAAATTCGGCATCGCCGACCGCGACCTGATCGCCGATCGTCCGGGGTTTTCGATGTCCTTCATGGCCGAGATGCTCACGGTCTGGCTGATCCGGGGCTTCACGCTCGACCTGCTCGAACATGTGGGCGGCGCGCCGCTGGACCGGAGCCTCAAGCGCCACCTCGGGATTGGCAATGCGACAGGCCTCGGCATGGCCCCGTTCCTCGTGAGCCACCCGATCCTGCTGAACAATTGGATGATGGTGCGCGAAACCGCACTGGCCCGCGTCCGTGCCGTCCCGCATCTGACCGACCCCCAACGCGCTGTGCTCCAAGACCTGCACACCCGCGCCGCCGCCCATCTCGCCGCATGGAAGGTGCCGGACCCGGCCCATCAGGCCCGCATCGACGCCTGCGCGCAGGATTGGGCCGCACTCGCCCCCGCCTTCGCCGCCGCAGAAACCCCCGAGGCGCTGTGGCAGGCCGGTCAGGCGCTTGGCACTGAGGCGCAGGAACTCCTCCTTGCAACCTTGCTGGAGCCGTTCGGCGAGCTGGTGGACGGGCTGGCGGAGTGCCTGACCGACCCGTTCGGCGGCTACGGACAGCCCTTCGCGGAGACCGGCGCGCTGCGCACGGCCTTGGAGCAGGATTACCACTGGGCGCTGACGCTCGATTTCGACACGGCAACCGAACGGGCCCGATTCTGGTATGTCTCGGAAGAAAAACTCGAACCCCGTCTTGGCGACCGTTTCGAAGAGCCGGGCGCAGAGCGCGAGTCGCCCCTCGATATCGCCTACCGGATCAAAGCGCTGCACGCCGATCTGCCGGACAAGCCCGCGCCTCTCGCGGCGTTCCTCACGGACCACCCCGAGCACCTTCTGGCGGTCGAGCGCGCGCAGATCACCGCCGCGCACCCTTACGCCGAAATCCGCGACAATCTCACCGCCGAGACCTGCCTGCCCATCGACATGCTGCGCGCCAAACTGGCCTGCTTTGGGGCGACGCGGTTCGATCCCAAATCCGACCTCTGGACCAGGATCACCCTGGCCCAAGGCGCGCCGCTCTTCGACGAGCTGGACACGCCTTTGGCTGGGGACTGGTTCTGCCCGGCGCTTGTGCGATGAGCTTTTCAGTGAACGAGACCCAGATGCTCGCGCAGAAGGCGGCGCGCGGGGCTGGGGCGCACCCGGCGCAGGCGGCGCATTTCGGACGGGCGGCGGTGCGCCATCTCGCAGCCGGGCGCGATCCCGATGATCTGCACGCTGCGCTGGACGCCTTGCCGGAGGGGCCGATTCAGACGCTGCCATTTGCGCCTGACGGCAGCGTGCTCGGGCGCAGCTATGCGGAGGCGGGTGCAGCCCCCGAGGCGCGTCCCGCTCTGCCCGCGCGCCTCAACGTCCCCGCGCCGCTCAAGGCGCGGATGGAGGCGTTGGCATGGCAGACCTATGTGCCGGCGACCGAGGCGTCGCGCGCGGCAGGCGCCGGGGCAGGGCTCACCGATAACGATTGAGGCGTTCCCGCCCCGCCCCGGGCTGGGTTTCTTGCCACGGCCCGCGCTCTGCGAGCACCAGCGATTGCGCTGGCGGCCCGGATCGGTCACAGTGCCCCATGGATTGGCTTCTCCTTCTCAGTTTTCTCGCGGCCTGCGCCGCGCCCGCCGCCTCCGGCGCCCTGTTCCGCCCCGGGGATTGGTATGAGGACCTTGCCAAACCGGGCTGGACCCCGCCGAACTGGCTCTTCCCGGTCGTCTGGGCGTTCTTGTATTTCACAATGTCATGGGCGGCGGCGCGGGTTGCCAGCATGCCGGACACCGGACAGGCGGTTGCCTTCTGGGCGATCCAGATCGCGTTCAACACGCTGTGGTCCGGGGTTTTCTTCGGTTTGCGCAAGATGTTCGCGGCGGGGGTGATCCTTGCGGCGCTGTGGCTGGCGGTAGCAACGACGATGTGGGCGTTCTGGCAGCATGACTGGCTCGCGGGGCTGCTCTTCGTGCCTTACCTTGTCTGGGTCAGCATCGCGTTTGCGCTCAACTGGACGGTCTGGTCGCTCAATCGCGCGGCGGCCTGACGCCGTGAAGACCCGCCCCGGGTTTGATCTCAGCCTGTCGCGCCAGCGGCGGGCGTCACCCGGCAACACATCGCTGAATGTGTGAGAGGGCGGGGCCTCGCGGATCAGCGCACACATATTCGGCACAGGGGCCCTTCCGCCGCGTCGAGGCCCCGGGTCAAGCCCGGGGCGGGGTCAATTCGGGGCTGGCATCCGGCGTCTTTTCCCCACACAGTCGCGCCATGCCTTTTGATCCCCATGTCTTTCGCCACACGCCTGCCCTGCGCGGCCGGATCACCCCGCCGGACCAATCCGAGATGCGCTTCGGACGGGATCGTTTCGACGAGCTCGACATTCAAGCCGCCGAGGAGGGCTGGCCGCCCGGCTGGCGCATGGATCACGACGCGCGCGAGGCAAACCGTCAGGAGATTCTTTCCGGGCGCTGGGATCAGGACCTCTGGGTCTTCGCCTATGGCTCGCTGATCTGGGATCCGGCGGTCTATGTGGAGGAATACCGCTATGGCTCGCTCATGGGCTGGCGGCGCAGCTTTTGCATGAAGCTCGAAGGCGGGCGCGGCACCCGCGAGCGGCCCGGCCTGATGGCGGCGCTCGATGAGGGTGGGCGCTGCGACGGCGTGGTGATCCGCATCGCCGCCGAGCGCGTCGACGAGGAAACGCGCTTCATGTGGAACCGCGAGATGTTCGCGGGCTCTTATCGTCCGACGTTTCTGCAAGTGGACACGCCGCAAGGTCCGGTGGAGGCGCTCGCCTTCCTGATGGAACATAGCAACGAACGCTACATGCCCGATCTCGACGAGGACGACGCCGCGCGCATGATCGCGCTGGCGGAGGGCAATCTGGGGCCGAATTTCGAGTATCTGGAAAACCTCATGCGCCATCTCGACGAGCTTGGGCTCGAAGATGCCGACATGCACCGGCTCTACACCAAGACCTGCGCGGTGCGCGCTCAGGCGAACGGGTCGGCCTCGTAGCGCACCCCGGCAAGGTAGAGCCCCTGCGGCGGGCAGACCGGCCCGCAGGCGGCGCGGTCGCGGGCCTCCAGCGCGGATTTCACATCGCGCGGCGTCCACGCCCCGGCCCCCACACGCTCCAGTGTACCGACGAAGCTGCGCACCTGATTGTGCAGAAAGGACCGCGCGCGCACGGTGAACTGCACCTCCGGCCCGTGGTCCCCATCCACCCGCATCACATTCAGCGCATCCAGCGTCTTCACCGGGCTCTCGGCCTGACAAATCGACGACCGGAAGGTGGTGAAATCATGCCGTCCGAGCAGGAAATCCGCCCCGGCCTGCATCGCCTCCACATCGAGCTCATGGTTCACCCGCCACACCAGCCCCGCCAGATGGGTCGCAGGCGCGCGGCGCATCAGCAGGCGGAACAGGTACCGCCGCTCCAGCGCCGAGAACCGCGCGTGCCAGTCATCCGCCACCCGCGCACAGGCGAGGATCGCCACAGGATCGGGCTTCAAATGATAGTTCAGCGCCTCCGAGAGCCGGAACGGGTCCCAGTCCTTCTCCATGTCGCAATGCGCCACCTGCCCGAGCCCATGCACCCCCGCATCCGTGCGCCCCGCCGCCGCAATCGTGTGCGCCCGAGGCTCCAGCCGCGCCAGCGCCGCCTCGATCGCGCCCTGCACCGAGGGCTGATCCTTCTGGCGCTGCCAGCCAGCGAACGGTCCCCCGTGATATTCCACTTTCAAAGCATAACGCGGCATAAGGGGCGGATACCTTTGCTTTTCCCCGCTGGCAAGCCGGAGCCCGCGCACATATGTTGCGGGAGGAGACGCGCGCAAGGAACGCAGATTTGGTCATTACCACCATAGCCGAAGGGGTCGCGGATACGGCCCGGGCGCTCCGCGAGGCGGGCGAGGGGCTGGTCTCGGACCGGGTGATCCGGCTCGGCGTCACGGGTCTGGCGCGCGCGGGCAAGACGGTGTTCATCACCTCGCTGGTGGCGAACCTGATGAACCGGGGCCGAATGCCGGGCCTCTTGGCGGCCTCCGAGGGCCGGATCGAGGCGGCTTATCTGCAACCCCAACCCGACGACACCCTGCCGCGCTTCGACTACGAGACCCACCTTGCCGCGCTGACGGCCCGGGAGCCGCATTGGCCAGACAGCACCCGCGCGGTCTCCGAGTTGCGCCTCAGCTTGCGCGTCCGCCCCTCGGGGCTGCTGTCGGGGCTGCAGGGCGCGCGCACGATCCATCTCGATATCGTGGACTACCCCGGCGAATGGCTGCTCGATCTCGGGCTGCTGGATAAAACCTATGACGCATGGTCGCAAGAGACCCTCAACCGCCTCTCGGACCGGCCTGAGGCACAGACGTACCTGTCGGCTCTGGCGGGCATTGACCCGCGCGACAGACTCGACGAGAGCACCGCCAAGGCGCTGGCAGCGGCCTACACCGCCTATCTGACGGCGGCGCGCGAGGCGGGCTATTCGGACTGCACGCCGGGACGGTTCCTGCTGCCCGGCGATCTCGATGGCTCTCCGGTCCTGACCTTCGCCCCGCTCCCGCTCGAAGAGGCCCCGCGCGGCTCGCTCCGCCGCGAGATGGAGCGCCGCTTCGAGGCTTACAAGGCCCGCGTGGTCAAACCGTTCTTCCGCGACCACTTCGCCCGGATCGACCGGCAGGTGGTGCTGGTCGACGCGCTTGGCGCAATCCACAAGGGCCCGCGCGCGGTCGAGGACATGCGCCGCGCCATGGCCGATATCCTCAGCGCCTTCCGTCCGGGCCGCAATGCCTTCCTGACCCAACTTCTGCTCGGCAAGCGCGTCGAGAAGATCCTCTTCGCCGCGACCAAGGCCGACCACCTCCACCATTCCCAACATGGCCGCCTCACCGCGATCATGGAGGCGCTGATGCAGGACGCGGTGGCGCGCGCGCAATTCGCCGGCGCGCGGACACAGGCGATGGCGCTGGCCGCGCTCAGGGCGACGACCGAGGAGATGATGCCCCATGAGGGCGGCGAGATCGGCGTTGTGCGCGGGCGCTTGCTGGAGACCGGCAAACAGGCGGCGTTCTATCCCGGCGACTTGCCGCAGGACCCGTCGCATTTGCTGACCCCGGCGCGCGTCGGGGCGGAAAACTGGCTGGATGCGGACTATCAGGTGATGAACTTCGCCCCCGCCCCCCTGACCCTGCGCCCCGGAGATGGCCCGCCGCATCTGCGCCTCGACCGCGCTGCGGAGTTCCTGCTCGGGGATCGGCTGTGAGCCCGGTGCTGCGGGACGCAACGCCGCTCGATGCGGGCCGTGTTGGCGCGATCCTGTCGGCCTTCATTGATGGCACGCCTTGGATGCCGCGCATCCACACCCGTGCCGAGGACCTCGCCCATGCCGGCACGCTGATCGCGCGGGGCTGGGTGACTGTGGCGGAACTGGACAGCCGCGTGGAGGGGTTTCTGGCGCAGGACGGGGGGGTGATCCAATCGCTCTACATTGATCCCGCGCGGCAGGGGCAGGGTCTGGGCTCCGCGCTCGTACACAAGGCGCAGACCGCCTCCGAGCGGCTCAGGCTCTGGACCTTTGCGGCAAATCGACCGGCACAGAACTTCTATGAAAAACACGGCTTTACCGAATCCGCGCGCACGGATGGCGCGGGCAATGACGAAGGCTTGCCCGATATCGAATATGTCTGGAGACGTGACTGATGGCGAAAGGCCCGATCCTGTTTGACCTCAGCGAGGCCGCCGAGACACCCTCGGTCGCCGAGGCCCCCCCGGTGCCCGACCTCGGGCCCGACGCGCCGCCCAAGGGGCAGGCGATGCAGGCCGCCGCGCTGATCGCCGCGCGCGGGCCGTCGCGGCTGGCGCGTTGGTTCTGGGGCTTGCTGGTGACCCTGATCGGAGCGGTGGTGTCCATTGCCGCGTATGATTTCATGGTCGCGCTGATCGAGCGAAACCCGATCCTCGGCTATGGGATGACTGCGCTGACCGCGCTGTTCCTGCTCGTGCTCGCGGCCATTGCGACGCGCGAATTGGCCGCGTTCGGGCGTCTGTCCCGGCTCGACGATCTGCGCCATGCGGCGGACACAGCGCTTGCAGATGCCGATCTCAAGGCGGCGCGGGCGGTGACGGTGCGGCTCGATACGCTCTACCGCGCGCGTCCGGATACCAAATGGGGCCGCGAACGGCTGGCTGAACTTGCCCCCGACCAGATCGACGCCGCCGCGCTGCTCGGCGTAGCGGAGGCCGAACTGCTTGCCCCGCTTGATGCGGCGGCGTCCCGCGAGGTCGAAGCGGCGGCCCGGCAGGTGGCGACCGTGACCGCGCTGGTGCCGCTGGCGCTCGCGGATGTGGCCGCCGCTCTGACGGCCAACCTGCGCATGATCCGCCGGATCGCCGAGATTTACGGCGGTCGCAGCGGGGTCTTGGGCGGCTGGCGTCTGACCCGTGCGGTGATGGCGCATCTGGTGGCCACGGGCGCGGTGGCGGTGGGCGACGACATGCTGGAGCCGGTGCTGGGCGGCTCGATCCTCGGCAAACTGTCCCGGCGCTTTGGCGAGGGGCTGGTGAACGGCGCGCTGACCGCCCGGGTGGGCGTGGCCGCGATGGAGGTCTGCCGCCCGCTGCCTTTCTCGGACCGGCTCCGGCCCCGCGCGCGCGACTTGGTCAAGCGCGCGCTGACGGGCCTGTTTGGCTCCCGCGACGGGTGAGCGGGGGGACGCGCCTGTGGCGCGTTGCGAGGGCTCTGCCCAAGCCTGCCGCGCCAGCGGCGGGCGACGTCCGGCAGGTGCTTGTCACGCTGCAAGCGTGCCTTTGGCACGACAGAAAAGCTGCCGGGAGGACCACCATGTTCAAAGGTTAATGCGGCCCCACCGCACGGTGCTTTAACACCCTCATTTCGCGGAACGAATCGTGATTTGTATGTACAGGTGCCATACGCTTAGCCATACGCCGAGCCATACACCTGCCAGACCTTGTTTTTATGGCGTTAACGCCTGAAATCAGGTTTTTCGTGATCCTGAAGCCGCGCAACGTTCGGTGCGTTAACCTTTTGCGCCGCCCTGTGGGGCCGCCGGACGCGGCGCGACATCGTTGCTTGCCCTTCCCCTCGTGCCCCGCCTATAACGCGGCCATGCTGAACCACCGCTGCATACCGCGAATTACAACCCCGGCGCTCTGAAAGCCAAAGAGCCGCCGGGCCAAGGTGCTTGAGGACCCTCGCACCGCCGCACCCATTTTCTCACAATGCCGACCCTGAAGGACGCCCCCATGTGCGCCGACACGCCTGACTACAAAGACACCCTCAACCTGCCGAAAACCGACTTCCCCATGCGCGCCGGGCTCCCCAAGCGCGAGCCCGAGTGGCTGGAGCGTTGGGAGCGCATCGGCGTCTATGATCGCCTGCGCGAGGCCGCGGACCGCCCGGTCTTCTGCCTGCATGACGGCCCCCCCTACGCCAATGGCAACCTCCATATCGGCCACGCGCTGAACAAGACGATCAAGGATATCATCGTGCGTTCGCACCAGATGATGGGCCATGACAGCCGCTATATCCCCGGTTGGGACTGCCACGGGTTGCCGATCGAGTGGAAGATCGAGGAGCAGTATCGCAAGAAGGGCAAGAACAAGGACGCTGTGCCGATCAATGAATTCCGTAAGGAATGCAGGGACTTCGCCGCTCATTGGGTGGATGTGCAACGCGAGGAATTCAAGCGCCTCGGGATCACCGGAAGCTGGGACCGCCCCTACCTGACAATGGATTTCCACGCCGAGCGCGTGATCGCCGAGGAATTCATGAAATTCCTAATGAATGGAACACTTTACCAAGGCTCCAAGCCGGTGATGTGGTCGCCCGTCGAGCAGACCGCGCTCGCGGAGGCTGAGGTCGAGTATCACGACAAGGAAAGCTTCACGATCTGGGTGAAGTTTCGCGCCGTGGGCGGTGGGGACCTCGAAGGCGCATATGTGGTGATCTGGACCACGACGCCATGGACCATGCCGTCGAACAAGGCGGTCGTGTATGGCGGGGACGTCTCCTATGGCCTCTATGAGATCACCGGACGCCCCGAGGAATGCTGGGCCCGGATCGGCGACCGCTACATCCTTGCGGACAAGATGGCGGCAGACGTTTTGGGCCGCGCGCGGCTTGACGAGACCATGTATCGCCGCTTGCGCGACGTGGACACAACCGAGTTCGAGGGGGTCAAACTTGCCCACCCGCTGAACGGCCAAGAGGGCAGCGAAGGGGAGTGGGACGACCTTCGTGACTTCCGCGCCGCTGACTTCGTGTCGGACGAGGAAGGCACCGGCTTTGTTCATTGCGCCCCGTCCCACGGGATGGAGGAATATGAACTCTACCGCGATCTCGGCATGCTTCAGGAGGTGATCACCTACAACGTCACCGACGAGGGCATGTTCCGCAAAGACCTGCCCTTTTTTGGCGGCGAGTTCATCCTCAGCCGCAAGGGGGGCGAGGGTACGGCGAACACGGCTGTGATCAACAAACTCGCCGAGGTTGGCGGGCTGCTCGCGCGCGGCAAGATCAAGCACAGCTACCCGCATTCGTGGCGCTCCAAGGCCCCGGTGATCTACCGCAACACGCCGCAATGGTTCGCCGCGATTGATAAAGACATGTGCATCGGGGACGACACGTTCACGATCCGCGCCCGTGCGCTCCAAGAGATCGACAAGGTGAACTGGACGCCCCAATCTGGCCGTAACCGCCTGTATTCCATGATGGAATCGCGACCGGACTGGGTGCTATCGCGCCAGCGCGCGTGGGGCGTGCCGCTCACCTGCTTCACCAAGAAGGGCGCGCTGCCAACCGATCCGGACTTCCTGCTGCGTGACGAAGAAGTGAACCAACGCATCACCGAAGCGTTCGAGGCTGAGGGTGCGGATGCGTGGTATGAGGACGGGGCAAAGGAGCGTTTCCTGGCGGGGATCGTGAACCCGGATGAGTACGATCAGGTGATGGACATCCTTGACGTGTGGTTCGACAGCGGCTCGACACACGCCTTCACCCTGCGCGACCGGGCGGACGGGACCGAGGACGGGATCGCCGATGTGTATATGGAAGGTACCGACCAGCATCGCGGCTGGTTCCACTCATCGCTCCTGCAATCGGTTGGCACCACGGGCCGCGCGCCCTATCGCAACGTGGTCACTCATGGCTTCACGCTCGACGAAAAGGGCATGAAGATGTCCAAATCCTTGGGCAACATCATCGCCCCACAGGAGATCATCAACCAGTATGGCGCGGATATCCTGCGTCTCTGGGTGGCCCAAACGGACTACACTGCTGACCAGCGGATCGGCCCGGAAATCCTCAAGGGGGTCGCGGACAGCTATCGCCGCCTGCGCAACACGATGCGCTTCATGCTGGGCTCGCTGAACGATGTGAGTGAGGCGGATATCGTCGCGCCGGAGGCCATGCCGGAGCTGGAACGCTGGGTGCTGCACCGTCTGGCGGAGCTCGACGAGACGGTCTGCAGCGGATATCGCAAGTTCGACTTCCAAGGTGTGTTTTCAGCAATTTTCAACTTCGCAACTGTGGACCTGTCGGCGTTTTACTTCGACATTCGCAAAGATGCGCTTTACTGCGATGGCGACACGGAACGCCGCAGGGCAGCCCGTACGGTGCTTAAACTGCTCTATGAGCGCATGGTCACCTGGCTCGCGCCGATCTTGCCTTTCACGATGGAGGATGTGTGGCTCGACCAGAACCCCGGTGCGGCAAGCTCGGTGCATTTGCAGGACTTCCCACAGACGCCGGATGACTGGTTCGACGACGCGCTGGCGGCAAAATGGGCGGGCATCCGCCGCGCGCGCCGAGTGGTGACTGCAGCGCTCGAAATCCAGCGGGCCGACAAGGTGATCGGCGCGTCGCTGGAGGCGGCCCCGGTCGTGCATGTGGAGGATGCGGACTTGCTCGCAGACCTCAAAACCGTCGCTTTTGCTGATCTTTGCATCACCTCCGATCTGACGCTGACGGGCGATCCGTCGCCCTCCGAAGCCTTCCGCCTGCCTGAAGCACCGGGGATTTCGGTGGTGTTCGAGCGGGCTGCGGGCGAGAAATGCGCGCGCTGCTGGAAGGTTCTGCCGGACGTGGGCAGCCATGCCCATGCCGGTGTCTGCGGACGGTGTGACGCGGCCCTCGCGTAGCGTGGGCAATTTGCCCACCACGCCATGTGACGCCGAAATCGCCGCCGTCATTCGCGATCTTCTACGGCAGCGCGGGGCTGGCAAAACGATCTGCCCCTCCGAGGCTGCGCGGGCGCTGCGTCCAGAGTGGCGCCCGCTGATGCCGCAGGTGCGCCGGGTTGCAGCGGCCATGGAAGATATTGAAATAACGCAAAAAGGCGTTCCGGTTGCGTCCTCGAAAGCGCGCGGGGCGATCCGGTTGCGTTTGGCGCAGGAACCGGGTTGAGCGCAGGCTGCGTCTGCGTCACGCTATGCCCATGCTCCGCGCTTCACTCTCCACGCCGTTTGGCGACATCTGTCTGCATGAAGAGGCGGGCTGCCTTGTCCGTGTGACATGGGAGGCTGTAGGGGAGGCTGTGGATAAGCCTGTGGACACCCCGCTTTTGTGCGAAGGTTTGCAGCAACTTGCTGCCTATTGTTCAGGTACCCGCACCACATTTGATGTGCCGTTGCGCCTATCCGGTCCGCCGCTAACGCAGGCTGTCTGCGCCGTGATGCGACGTATCCCGTTTGGGGACACCCTCAGCTATGGCGAAATCGCCCGGCAGGTGGGTGCGTCGCCGCAGGCGGTGGGGCAGGCCTGTGGCCAGAACCCGTTGCCGGTCTTGATCCCCTGCCACCGTGTGCTGGGGGCGGGCGGCAAACTGGTCGGCTTTTCGGGGATGGGCGGGGTTGAAACCAAGGTCGCGCTTCTGCGACATGAAGGGGCGGGGGGCCTTTTGATATGACGCATGACCTCTGCGGCCTAAAACTCTGCTACTAAACTGAATGCCAAGTTATCCACATGTGGATAAGCCTGTCACGCTAGCCGTCTTTTCCATAGAGGACCTGCTGCAGTGCCCCGGCGCCGACGAGGTAGACGGAGGTGACGACCAAGCCCCAGTGCGCCCAACTCTCGGGATGAAAATCCACCCATGCTGCCCAGCCGGCAAAGAAGGTCCAGGCCAGTGCCATCGGCAGGCTCAAGACGCGCCAGCGCTCAGTGCGCACCGGGTGAACGAACTTGATCGGCAGGAACATGGCCACGGTCAGCAACGTGACAATCCCCAGACACCACGCCCAGCCCGGCTCCAGCGCGAACAGGACGAGGACCAGCATGTTCCAGCATCCTGGAAATCCAGAGAAGGAATTGTCCTTTGTTTTCATGCGCGAATCCGCAAAATAGAGCGCGCTGGCAAAGGTCACGAGGATGATCATCACCCACCCGGACCAGCCATCCATCAGCCCAGAGGAGAACAGGGCGAACGCGGGAATGAACACATAGGTGAGGTAGTCGATGATCAGGTCGAGCAGCACGCCATCGAACTCCGGCGCATTGTGCTTGACATGGACCTTGCGCGCCAGCGGGCCGTCGATCCCGTCCACTGCAAAGGCGACAACGAGCCAGACAAACATCATCGCCCAGTCTTGCTGAACCGCCTCAAGCATGGCCAGCATGGCGAAAACGGCACCGGTGGCGGTCAGGAAGTGCACGGACAGGGCAGCGAAGCGAGGTGTCATGACAGGTTCATGACGCAGGCGGGCGCGGGATGCAACGCGTTTGCGGGGCGGTGTGCGGGTCTTTGACGCGGTTTAGGAGGCAGGAGGCAGGCCGCCCACCCCCGTCCTATCAGGCCTCAGCCACCAGAGCCGATGCGCACCTCTTCGAGCGGATAGGCCAGACTGTCCTGATCGGAGAAGGCAGAGTGGCAGTCATGACAAAAACTCTGCTTGAATGTCATGGGTTTGCCATTGGGCTGCAGCCCCGCGTAGAGCCAGTCATCGGTCTCCGGCTGGCCGCCCATGTCGAGCTTGGTCATGATGAAAAGCGGGCCCGGGCGCGCGGTTTTGGTCTTCTTCGAGATCGAGATCGACTCCTTGGCGAGCACCGACCCGGCCGGCATCACGACGCCCTCTTCGGCGAATGTCAGATATTGCTCGGCGGCGATATCGTTGGCGAAGGTCTGCAACAGGCGGTTGCCATGCGGGCCGGCGACTGCGGGGCGTGTCGAGGTGACGGCCCAGCTGCGAAAGGCACTGCCGACGGAATCGCCCTCTTTTGCATAGCCTGCGGCCATTTTTGCTTCGAGGCAGTCATAGAGGGCGACGATTTGTGTCTCGTCAAGGTCCCAGGCGGTCTCCACGCCGATTTCGGCGCAGTCCTCCTGGGCCATGGCCGTGCCGGCGGTGAGGGCAAATCCTGCGGCGAGGGAGAGGGGATGCAGTTTCATGGGGTCGTCCTTTCGGCTTTCAGATACGCCGACCCTCACACGGGTGCCCCCTTGCGCGCACCAAACAGTTTCACACGAAACCGGAACGTTTCCGTGACAAGCATGTCAGCCGGCGCGCGGATGGGCTTTGTCATAGACATCCATGAGGCGGGCGGAATCGACCGCCGTGTAGACCTGTGTCGTGCTCAGGCTGGCATGGCCGAGCAGTTCCTGGATGGCACGTAAGTCCCCGCCTGCATTGAGCAAATGTGTGGCAAAGCTGTGCCGCATGGCGTGCGGTGTGGCGCTCGACGGTAGCCCGAGTTGCATCCGCACATCCTGCATGACACCGGCCACGCTGCGCGGCGAGAGCGCGCCGCCGCGGATCGCGCGGAAGAGCGGGGCTTCGGCCTCGCACGGATAGGGGCAGAGGGTCAAATAGGTGCTGACGGCCTCGCGCGCCACCGGCAGGACCGGCACGAGACGCTCCTTATTGCCCTTGCCGATGATCCGCAGGGCCTCGCCGAGCGGGGCGTCGTGCCCCTTCAGCGACAGCGCCTCGGACACGCGCAGCCCGCAGCCCCACATCAGCGTCAGCACCGCCACGTCGCGTGCGCCGACCCACGGATGCCGGTGTTGCGCTCCAGCGGTTTCGATCATCTCGTGGGCGGCGTCCACACTCAGGGGGCGCGGAAGCTTGCGCTCGAATTTCGGCGCGCGGGCGGACAGAACGGCGGTTGCATCGAAGTCCTCGCGCTCGGCCAGCCAGCGGTAAAAACTCTTTACGGCTGAGAGTTTACGGGCAAGACTTCGCGCGCCAACACCGCCTGTGCGGGTGCGCGACATCCAAGCGCGCATGTCGGGCAGGCTGACACGGGCCAACGCGCCGAGACCCTGCGGGCCGCCCTGGTGCTCGGCCATGAAGGCGAGAAATTCAGTTACATCGCTGGCATAGGCCGTCAGGGTGCTGGGTGCCGCACCCTTCAGCGCGCGTTGATGGTCCAGCCAGTCCGACAACGCCCCCCGCGCCGCGTTTGACAGGGCAAGGCTCATGACAGCCAGCGGCGCATCGCGCGCTCGAAGACGCCAGCGAAAAAGGTCAGTAAATCCGTGCCTTGCTGGGGCGAGAACATATGTGGATCTTCCGATCCGAGCACCAGCAGACCGGGCAGGCGGCCTTGGCCGAGATCGAGTTTTAGGCAGGCTTCCGAGCGGATCCAGTCCGCCTTCGTGCCATAGACGAAGCTCGACCCCGATTGCACCTGCCGCAGACTGACCGGGCGCGGCGTGCCAGCGCGGCCCTGGTTGATATAGGCATCGCAATAGCCCGCGCGGGCGACGGCGATCACGTCGCTGAGACGATCGAGCACGGAGTCCTGATCCTCCTGTGCAGATTCGAGCACCAGCCTGACGGCATCGAGGCGCAGGATATCGCTGACATCTCCTGCGAGATTGCGCAGAAACGGCTCGAAGTCGACCGGATCGAGCAGGCTGAGAATCGCGCGGTGAACCTGATTGGTGCCGGCAAGGTTCTCATAGGCCGCCGCGATCACCGAGCGGTGGGTATCTTCAAGACGGTCGAGGCGGGTTTCCATCCGCTCCATCGCGATGCCCCGCAGATCGACGATATTGCCACCCATCGCGCGCTCATTCGCCGCGATAAGGGCCTGCATAAGGTCCTGATCTTCAAGGATAACGTCTGGACTTTGGATGATCGCCTCACGCGTGGCGGCATCCATTTTCGCGCTTTTGCTCATCAATATGCCGGGGTCTTTGCGCCCCGCCTTTGCCTCGTGTTTTCCGATCTATAGCACGGGCGGAGCGCCTGTGACTCGCATTTTCGCGTGAATGTCAGGAAAATACGCCAATTCTGTGACATCGGTGCTCGGAGTGCGAGAGGGCATCCTGATTTGCGCGTCAGGTGTCGGCGCGCAAGGCGTTGGCTGGGCTGGCCATGGATCAGACGATCTTGATCCCGGCGCTCGCGGCATCTTTCAGGAATGCGTCCAGCCCCTTGTCGGTCAGCGGATGGCTGGCCAATTTGCGGATCACTTCGGGCGGCGCGGTCATCACATCCGCCCCGATCCGGGCGCAGTCCTGCACATGGTTCACCGACCGGATCGAGGCTGCGAGGATCTCGGTCTTGAAATCATAGTTGTCATAGATCGTGCGGATATCTTCGATCAGTTCCATCCCGTCGAGATTGATATCGTCGAGCCGTCCGATGAAAGGCGAGATGAAGCTCGCGCCTGCCTTGGCGGCCAAAAGCGCCTGATTGGCCGAGAAGCAGAGCGTCACATTGACCATGCGACCCTCGTCCGAGAGTACTTTGCAGGCCTTCAGCCCGTCCCATGTGAGCGGCACCTTCACCGCGATATTCTCAGCGATTTCAGCGAGTTTGCGTCCTTCGGTGATCATTGCCTCGGCGTCTGTCGCGATTACCTCGGCGGAAACCGGGCCAGCGACCAGATCGCAGATCTCCTTGGTCACTTCCAGAATGTCGCGCCCGGATTTCGCGATCAGGGACGGGTTCGTGGTGACCCCATCGACCATCCCCAGATCGTTCAGCTCGGCGATGGCGTCGATTTCGGCGGTGTCGACGAAGAATTTCATGGGCGCGCTCCCTCGGTATGGCTTGGCCTTTTCCGAGCGAGGCTTTACCCCATGCGGGTGATGTCCGAAAGCCCCGATCCCGGTCCCGACTTTTTTCCCGAAGGTGCGCGCGTGGGCGTGCTGACCACCCAGCCGCTGGACCGGGTGCTGGATTACCGCGCGCCCGAAGGTGGGTGCTGGCTCGGGGCCTTCGTCGAGGTGCCGCTTGGGCCGCGCAAAGTGATCGGCGTGGTTTGGGGACCCGGGGCGGGGGATTGGGATGCGGGCAAACTGCGGCAGGTAAACCGTGTTCTGGATGTCGCCCCGATGCGGGACGAAATGCGGAGTTTCCTCGAAAAGGCAGGGGCTTACACCCTGACGCCGCTCTCGGCGATGCTGCGCCTCGCGACCCGTGCGCCGGGGCTGAGCGACCCGCCGTCGATGCGCAAGGTCTACCGCGCCGGGGAGGGCGTGCCGGATCGGATGACGGAGGCGCGGGCGCGGGTGCTGGAGGTGCTGGCGGTGCATGGCGGCCTTGGGTTCACCCTCAAGGAACTGGCCGATCATGCGGGTGTGACCCCGCAGGTGGTCAAGGGGCTGGTGAAGCACGGAGCAGTGGCCGAGGAGGACGCGCCGCGCGACACGGCCTTCCCGCGGCTTGATCCGGCGCTGCCGGGCAAGGCGCTCACCGCGGCCCAGAGCGCCGGGGCAGAGGCGTTGAAAACAGCCGTGAAAACAGCCGATTACGGCACGACCTTGCTGCGCGGCGTGACCGGGTCGGGCAAGACCGAGGTTTATCTCGAAGCGGTGGCTGAAGGCCTCAGGATCGGGCGGCAAGCCCTTGTTCTGCTGCCGGAAATCGCGCTCACGGCGGAGTTCATCGCGCGCGTTGAGACTCGCTTCGGTGCGCGGCCTGCCGAGTGGCATTCGGGGGTGACCATGACCGAGCGGCGGCGCGTCTGGCGCATGGTCTCTCAGGGCAGCGCGCAGTTTGTGGTCGGCGCGCGATCCGCGCTTTTCCTGCCGTTTCAGGACCTTGGCCTTATCGTCGTCGATGAGGAGCACGACCCCTCCTACAAGCAGGAGGACGGGGTGCTCTACAATGCGCGCGACATGGCGGTGCTGCGCGCGTCGATCTGCGGCGCGCAGGTGGTGCTGGCCTCGGCCACGCCGAGCCTTGAGAGTTGGGCCAATGCGGAGGCCGCGAAGTATCGGCGCATTGATCTGGAATCGCGCTACGGGCCTGCGGTGATGCCGCAGATGCGCGCTATCGACATGCGCGACCAGAGCCTGCCCGCGAACCGTTGGATTTCTCCTGCGTTGCAAGCGGCTGTCATGGAGCGCATTGGAAAAGAAGAACAATCCCTGCTGTTCCTCAACCGGCGTGGCTATGCGCCGGTGACGATCTGCCGGGCCTGCGGGCACCAGATCGGCTGCCCCGATTGTGACGCGCGGATGGTCGAGCACCGGTTCCTGAAACGCCTGATGTGCCACCAATGCGGCGAGACCGCGCCGATGCCCGAGGCCTGCCCGGCCTGCGGTGTCGAGGGCAAACTCGCGCCTGTGGGGCCGGGGGTGGAACGGTTGTCCGAAGAGGCGGCGGAGTTGTTTCCGGAGGCGCGGATCGCGGTGCTCTCGTCGGACCTGTTCGGCTCGGCGCGGGCGCTCAAGGCGGAGATCGAGGCCATCGCGGAGGGCGGGGCGGATATCATCATCGGCACGCAGTTGGTGGCAAAAGGTCATAACTTTCCGAAGCTTACGCTGGTGGGAGTGATCGATGCCGATCTTGGGCTGCAAGGCTCCGACCTGCGCGCCGCCGAACGCACGTTCCAGCTGATGCGGCAGGTGGCGGGGCGCGCGGGCCGCGCGGAGACCCCCGGCACGGCGCTCTTGCAGACTTTCCAGCCCGAACATCCGGTGATCCGGGCGATCTTGGCGGGCGACGAGGAGGGGTTCTGGCGGGCCGAGGCCGCCGAGCGCGCACAGGCCGGATCGCCGCCCTACGGGCGCATGGCCGGGATTATCGTCTCGGGGGGAGATGTCGGCCAAGTCTTTGATATTGCGAACCATCTGGCCCGCAACGACGGCCCGCTCCGGCGCGTGGACGCGCAGGTTTTCGGCCCGGCCCCGGCCCCCATCGCGCGGGTGCGGGGGCGGCACCGGGTGCGGCTTCTGGTCAAGGCGCCCAAGGGCACCGCGTTGCAACCGGCGCTGGCGCAATGGGTGGGGCAGGTACGGCTCAAGGGCGATTTGCGGCTCGCGGTGGATATCGACCCGCAGAGCTTCTTGTGACGGGTAAAGGTTAACGCAGCGCGCGTTGCGTCACGTGGCCGCCATGGAAAATCGTGATTTCAGGCGTTAACGCCATAAAAACAAGGTGTGGCAGGCGTATGGCCCGGCGTATGGCTGTGCGTATGGCAAGCGTATGGCTCGTTTTCGATTCGTTCCGCGATTTGGAATGGTTAAGGCACCGTACGGTCTTCCAGCGTTAACCTTTGGAACATGGTGTCCCTCCCGGCAGATTGCCCAACCTACAGAATCCCACGTCGATCCACCGGGCGCCCCGCCCCTGTCTTCCTTTGGCCAAAAATATCTCGGAGAGCGCGAGAGGCAGAGCCTCTCGCACGCGCCGCAGGCGCGTTCCCTCCGAGCTGTCAGTTCAAGTCAAACACCAGCCCATACGTGAAGGTCGCATCGACGCTTTGCCCGCCTGCGGGGATCGCCTGCACGAAGGCGTTGCGGTAGCGAAACTGCAGCCCCGCGATGGGCACGATATCGCCGATCGCATGGGCGAAGCGGTCGCCATCGCCGGGATAAAGCGCGAGCGCTGCGAACACATCAATGCCCCAGTCCGGGCGCCGGGTCAGCGGGTAGGCGGCATTCACCGCGACTGAAAAGCCGTCATAACTGTTGCGGAAAGCGCCGAAGCCCAGATCGACCCGTCCGGACAGAGCCGCGCCGTGCCAGTTGACGAACACACCGGGATTGAATTCCTCAAGGCCAAGGCTGCTCTCGGCGCCCACATGGGAGGAGCCGAGCAGGACCGCGATGCTGTCCGGCCCGGCCGGAGCGGCGGCGGGAAGGAGCGAGAGTGCGCAGGCGCACAGCGTTCTGTGAAGCATAAATTGTTTCCATTCTGCAGCGTCAGGCGTATGTGCTGCGCATGAGCCTTACTCGTTCCATCGTAAAGCTGGAGGATGCCGGGACGCTGCCCGCGTGGCGGCGGCCGATCCCGCTGCTGTTCCTGATGGCGGCCTCCATGCCCATCGCGTTCTTCACATGGTATGTTCTGCTGGTCAATTTCGTCACCGAAGTGGCGGGGTTCGACGGGGGCGATTATGGCCTTTTGCACACGATCCGCGAGATTCCGGGCTTTCTCGCCATAGGGGTGATCTTCATCCTTCTGGTCATGCGCGAGCAGGTGCTCGGGCTGTCCTCGCTGATCCTTCTTGGCGCAGCGACCGCACTCACGGCGCAGTTCCCGAATATGGCGGGCATCCTGATCCTGACCTTCCTCAGTTCGGTCGGCTTTCACTACTACGAAACCGTGAACCAATCCTTGCAACTGCAATGGCTGCCCAAAGACCGCGCGCCGCAAATCCTCGGCTGGCTGCTGGCGACCGGCTCGGCGACGACCTTCCTTGTCTATGCCGCCGTGAAATTCCTCTGGGAGCCGCTTGGCCTCGATTACAACACGGTGTTCATGGTGGGCGGCGGCATGACGGCAGCGATTGCGGTCTTCGCGCTGGCGGCCTTTCCGCAATTCGAGAGCCCGCATCCGCAAGTGAAGACGATGGTGCTGCGCCGCCGCTACTGGCTCTATTACGCGCTGCAATTCATGTCCGGCGCGCGGCGTCAGATCTTCATGGTCTTCGCGGGCTTCATGATGGTCCAGAAATTCGGCTTCTCGGTCCCCGATATCGCCGCGCTCTACCTGATCAATCTCGGCATCAACATGGCCGTCGCGCCGCTTCTGGGCAAGATCGTGCACCGCTTCGGCGAGCGTCATGCGCTGATGTTCGAATATGCAGGGCTGTTTGCCGTCTTCGTGCTCTACGCCGGGGTCTATCTTTTCGACTGGTCCTTCTGGGTCGCCGCCACGCTCTACGTGGTCGATCACATCTTCTTTGGGCTGGCGCTGGCGCTGAAGACCTATTTCCAGAAGATTGGCGATCCGGGCGACATGGCGCCCACCGCCGCCGTGGCCTTCACGATCAACCACATCGCGGCGGTGTTCCTGCCAGTGATGCTGGGGCTGCTCTGGCGCTCCTCGCCCGAGGCCGTGTTCTTCCTCGCGGCGGGTATGGCGGCCACCTCCTTTGCGCTGGCCACCTTCATTCCGCGCCATCCCGAGGCAGGACGGGAGACCACGCTCGCGTGGCCCATGCCAGCGCCCGCCGAATGAGTGTGGCTTCTGCGCCGGGAGATCAGGAACAGGGGCGGTTCCTGACCGGCTCGACCATGGGCCATGTGGTGCGCATGACCCTCACCGGGGCCTTCGGGATCACCTTCGTCTTTCTCGTCGATGCGATGAACCTCTTCTGGCTCAGCTTCACCGGCGAGGCGCAATATGTCGCCGCGATCGGGTTCGCCTATGCGATCCAGTTCTTCTCGGTCTCCTCGGGGATCGGGCTGATGATCGCGGGCACGGCGCTGATCAGCCGCGCCATCGGGCGGGGCAACCGGGCCGAGGCGCGCTCGCGGGCGGGGGCGGCGATGGTCATTGCGGCGGGGTTTCAGGTTTGCATTGCGACGCTCGTCTTTGTCTTCCGGCATGATCTGGTGGCGCTGGCGGGCGCAACGGGCGAGACCGCACGGCTGGCGGCGCGCTATCTGGGGATTACGATCTATTCGCTCGTGCCCATGGTCATCGCGATGATGATGTCGGGCACGCTCCGGGCCGATGGCTATGGCGCGAAGGCGATGTATGTCACGCTTCTGTCGGGGCTGGTGCTGATGGTGATCGACCCGGTGCTGATCCTCTGGATGGGGCTGGGGCTGGATGGCGCGGCCTATGGGCTGGTGATCTTCCGGTTCTTCCTCGTGGGCTTCGGGGTCTATTTCGCCGTGGTGCAGACGGGGCTGGTCGCGCGGCCTGACCGCGCGGCGGTGGTCGCGGCTTTTGTGCCCTTCATGGCCATCGCCATCCCCACCATCGCTACGCAGATGTCCACCCCGGCGGGCAACTACATCCTCACCATCGTGATGGCGCAGTTCGGCGATGACGCGGTGGGCGCGTGGGCGGTGGTCAGCCGCCTGACGGTGCTGGTCTTTGGCGGGATTTTCGCGCTCTCGGGAGCGATTGGTGGCATTTTCGGGCAGAATTACGGGGCCGGGCAATATGACCGGCTGCGCTCAACCTACCGGGACGCGATCAAGTTCTGCCTGATCTACTCGGCGGTGGCCTGGGCTCTGCTCGCCTCGGCCTCAGGGATCGTGGCGGATGCGTTCGGGCTGACGGGGCAGGGGCGGGAGGTGCTCTTTGCGTTCACCTCCGTGGGCGTGGGCGGGTTTATCTTCGTGGGGATGCTGTTCGTGTCCAATGCTGCCTTCAACAATCTGGGCAAGCCGACGCGCTCGACGCTGGTGAACTGGACCAAGGACGGGGTGCTGACCTACCCGGCGGCCGCCGGGCTGGCGCTGGTCTTCGGCGCGCCGGGGGTGATCTATGGGCAAGCCGTCGCGGGGTTCGTCGCGGGCTGCGGAGCGGTGCTCTGGGGCTGGTTCTATATTCGCGGCATTGGTGCCGAAGAGGAGCCGCTTGACGTCCCGCCTGCACGCCCCTACGCGAACCCGGACCGCTACCGCACGAGGTAACCCCATGCCGACCTTTACCGCTCTGACCACCCTGACGGGCCGCGCGCCCGCCGAACGTCTTGGCGAGGCGCTGGAGGCGCTGGAGCCTGCTCCGACGGGAGTTGGGGTGTTCGAGGTCGAGGATGGCAGCGGGCTGTGGGAGGTCGGGGCCTATTTTACCGACCAGCCCGATGCGGTGGCGCTGGACCTTCTGGCGGCGGCCACAGGGGCAAAACCTTTCACGGTGTCTGAGCTGCCCGAAACCGACTGGGTCGCCCATGTGAAGCGCGAGTTGGCGCCTGTCGAGGCGGGGCGGTTTTTCGTCTATGGCGCGCATGATGCGGACAAGGTGCCCGAAGGCAGCGAGGCGCTTCTGATCGAAGCGGCGATGGCCTTTGGCACCGGGCACCACGGCACGACGCTGGGCTGTTTGCGGGCGCTGGACCGGCTGCTGGAACAGGGCGTGCGGGCGCAGAACGTCGTCGATATCGGCTGCGGCACGGCGGTGCTGGCGATGGCGGCGGCGAAGGTCTGGCCCGAGGATGTGCTGGCCTCCGATATCGACCCGGTGGCGGTCGAGGTGGCGCTGGCCAACGCGGCGGCCAACGGTTTGGCGGGCCGCGTGCACTGCGTGGAGGCGGCAGGCTTCGACCATCCCGACTTGCGCGCCAAGGCACCGTTCGATCTGATCTTCGCCAACATCCTCAAGGGGCCGCTGAAGGCGCTGGCGGAGGATGTGAAGGCGCATCTGGCGCCGGGCGGGACCGCGATTCTGTCGGGCATTTTAGTCGAACAGGCCGAAGATATGATCGCGCATTACGCCGGGTTCGGGATCAATCTGGCGCATCGGGAAGATATTGGTGACTGGACGGCGCTGACGTTAACCAACTCTGGGTAGAAGGGCCGAGTTTTCGCGGAATTTTCGCGAAATGCCCCCTTTTTGACACAATTCCACGACACTCTCCTGAGACCGGCGGGGGCTGTGTGAGTTTGGTTGAGTTGAGTCAAGGGTCGAGACATCCCATGGATGAGAGCCAGCGCGATTTTGCCCAAAGGGTCGGGAGAGTGGTCAAGCGCCACCGCGCGATGCATGGCGGATACACTGCCACGCTGCGCGACGACGGTCTGATCGTCGTCAGACCCTATCAGGTCCGGTTCAAGCTGCCGCTGCGTGGGTTCGTTTTGCTCATGGCCAGCTTCATGATCTTCAAAGGATTCCTGCTCGCCTATATGGGTCTGCCCGCCTACGAGGCGCGGCTGGACACGCTCGCTGCCGGGCAGTTCGGCACGGCGGGGGCGTGGATCATGGGGGTGGACCCGGTCACGGATGTGATCGCGAGGCTGTTCTCCTACATTCTGTAAACCTGCGACCTGCGCAAGGTGGGCGGATTGCCCAGCCTACGGGCACCGCGCCCGGATCACGTGCGGGGCGGGGTTTGTCATCCGACAGAGTCCCACCCAGCAATTCCGGACGCAAGGCGTTTGGAACACACGGCCTCTCGGGACACAAAAAAGCCGCGCTCGGGATGCTTCCGAACGCGGCTGGTTTGTTTCGAACGGACCCCGGCGTGGCGGGGCGCGTGTCTCAGAACGTTGACTTTGCGACGTTGTCGATGTCGCCGCGAACCAAACCGATATCCTCGAGTTCCCGGTCGCTGAGCGCGCTCAGCGTGTTACGGGTTACGCGGGCGTCGTTCCAGTCAACTACGGTGTTGACCAGAGCTGTCATCCATTTGCCCGGACGCATCGCAACAGATGCAGAACCGAAAGCGGTGCGGGTGGTGTCGATTGCAGCCATTGCAGCATTCCTTTTGTTACACGTTGACCGGGGCGCCATTGCCTCCGGATACGGTCCATCTAGGGGGTGCCTCATTTTCGGGCAAGAGATGGAATTGCATGGGTGAGATGCAGTTTTTGCATGGCTCTCGTCGGGTGGCGAAACCACGCTTAATTGTTTGATAAAAAGTTATTTTTCAGACGCGTGCGTGTCGAAAACAAGCGCTGTTCTGTCGCGATCAGACCGCGCCATCGACGGCCGCTGCCCGGGTGTCGAAAACGTCCCCTGCCGTGCCGTTTCTGGCTGCGTCAGCCTGCCGCGCCAGCCCGGCAATCCGGGGGCAAAATCGAGCGGCAGAAATGTCACAAATCGCGTGTTTCGGCCCGCCTCCGCCCGCCCATCATGTTCCACCTCCGTTCTTTAGCGGTTGGCGGGGCCCGCGCATCGGTGCTAGGCTCTGCGCAAAACCTCACAAAGGCACGCGAGCAGATGCGGGTATTGGGAATCGATCCGGGGCTTCGGAACCTCGGTTGGGGCGTGATCGAGGCCGACGGGCCCCGGCTGCGGCACGTCGCCAACGGTGTCTGCCAGTCCAGCGGGACCGATCTTGCCGCCCGCCTGCTCTCGCTCCACAGCCAACTCACCGAAATCGTTGCCCGCTACGTTCCCGCCTGCGCCGCCATCGAGCAGACCTTCGTCAACAAGGACGGCGCTG
This sequence comes from uncultured Aliishimia sp., assembly GCA_965656085.1. Classification (GTDB taxonomy): domain Bacteria; phylum Pseudomonadota; class Alphaproteobacteria; order Rhodobacterales; family Rhodobacteraceae; genus Aliishimia. Next base: position 60,767 of record CBFHJA010000024.1, read on the forward strand.
GCACGCTCAAGCTCGGGCAAGCCCGTGGCATCGCGCTTCTGGTGCCTGCGCAAGCCGGGCTGCCGGTGGGCGAGTATGCGCCCAACAAAGTCAAGAAAACCGTGGTCGGGGTCGGGCATGCCGACAAGGCGCAGGTGCTGCACATGGTCCGGTTGCAACTCCCCGGCGCCGAGATCAAAGGGCCCGATGCCGCCGACGCGCTCGCCATCGCCATCTGCCACGCCCATCACGGCGGCGCGGCAGGCGGTCTGGCCGCAGCGGTGGCGAGGGCCGCAGGATGATCGGCAAGCTCGAAGGGCGGCTCGACTACCGGGCCGAGGATCACGTCATGCTCACCGTGGGCGGGGTCGGCTATCTGGTCTTCTGCTCCGAGCGCACCCTCGCCGCGCTGCCGGGGGCGGGGGAGGCCGTCGCGCTCTACACCGATCTTCTGGTGCGCGAGGACCTGCTGCAACTCTATGGCTTCACCACGCTCGCCGAGAAGGAATGGCACCGGCTGTTGATGAGCGTGCAAGGGATCGGTGCCAAGGCCTCGCTCGCCATTCTCGGTGCGCTCGGCACGGACGGGGTGAGCCGGGCGATTGCGCTCGGGGATTGGAACGCGGTCAAGGCCGCCAAAGGGGTCGGGCCGAAAATCGCGCAGCGCGTGGTGCTCGATCTGAAGGACAAGGCCCCGGCGGTGATGGCGATGGGGCAGGAGCCCGCGCTGCAACCGGCCGAACCGAGCGGCGGCAATGTGATCGAGGCGGTGATGGCCACCACGCAGCCCGCGCCGCCCAAAGGCAATGCACAGGGTGACGCGCTCTCGGCGCTTGGCAATCTCGGCTATGCGCCATCTGAGGCCGCCGCCGCTGTCGCGCAGGCCGCAGGCGAGGCGCCGGAGGCCAGCGAGGCCGAACTGATCCGCGCCGCGCTCAAGCTGCTGGCGCCGAAAGGGTAGGGCATGAGCGAGCCTGACCCCACCCTGCGCCCCGAGCCGATGCCCGAAGACCACGACCGCGCGCTGCGGCCGCAAGCGCTGTCGGAGTTCATCGGGCAGGCCGAGGCGCGCGCGAACCTCGCCGTGTTCATCCAGTCTGCCCGCCAGCGCGGCGAGGCGATGGACCACACGCTGTTCCACGGCCCGCCGGGTCTTGGCAAGACCACGCTGGCGCAGATCATGGCGCGCGAGCTTGGCGTGGGGTTCCGGATGACCTCGGGGCCGGTGCTCGCCAAGGCCGGGGATCTGGCGGCGATCCTGACCAATCTCGAAGCGCGGGATGTTCTTTTTATTGACGAAATTCATCGCCTTAACCCGGCGGTGGAAGAGGTGCTCTACCCGGCGATGGAGGATTATGAGCTTGATCTGGTGATTGGCGAGGGGCCAGCGGCGCGCACGGTGCGGATCGAATTGCAGCCTTTCACGCTGGTCGGCGCGACGACGCGGATGGGGCTGCTGACGACGCCGCTGCGGGACCGGTTCGGCATTCCCACACGCCTGCAATTCTACACCGAGGACGAGCTTTTCGAGATCGTCACGCGCAACGCGCGCAAGCTCGGCGCGCCCGCCGATGAGGGCGGGGCGCGGGAGATTGCCAAGCGGGCGCGGGGCACGCCCCGGATTGCCGGGCGGCTCTTGCGCCGGGTGGTGGATTTTGCCGTGGTTGACGGTGACGGGACGGTGACGCGCCAGCTCGCCGATGCGGCGCTGACGCGGCTTGGCGTGGATGCGCTCGGGCTCGACGGGGCCGACCGGCGCTATCTGGGGCTGATGGCGGAGCATTATGGCGGCGGGCCGGTGGGGATCGAGACCCTGTCGGCGGCGCTGTCGGAGAGCCGGGACGCGCTGGAGGAGGTGATCGAGCCGTACCTGCTGCAACAGGGCCTGATCCAGCGCACCCCAAGGGGCAGGATGCTGGCGGCACGGGCGTGGCGGCATCTCGGACTCGATGCTCCAAAGGGGCCGGGGCAGAGCGATCTTTTCGGGTAACCGTCTGTTTTTATTTTAATTGTTGGATGCCTCCGGCGGGCGTTTATGGGCTAAGTGAAGCCGGGGCGGCTGTTCTTGCCTCGGCGTGGTGTTTCGGGGGCGGGCCTGTTAAAGGGCGTGCCGCATGGGAGAAACACGAGGGTCAGCATGGATCGCGCGGCAGTCGAGCAGCTTTTCACACGGTCGGACGGGACCTATGCCTTCGCGCGCTGGGGACGGCCGCTGGCGCCTGTGGTGTTCGGGGTGGAGGAGCAGACGCTGGGCACGATCAAGGGCGCGATCGAGGCGGTCTGCCAACTGGCCGGGCACGAGACTGCCGAGACCGACCCCGAGCTTGGCGCGAATTTCATGTGGTTCTTCATGACCGACTGGGCGGAGCTTCTGGACGTGCCGAATATGGACCGGCTGGTGCCGGATCTTGCGCCGCTGGTGGAGCGGTTGCAGGCGGCGGACGCAAACCAGTACCGCGTTTTTCGCTTTGATAATCAAGGCGCTATACAGGCCTGCTTCGTGTTTTTGCGCATGGATGCGCACCTCGGCGCGGTGCCTGCCGAGACCCTCGCGCTCAGTCAGGCAGTGCAGTCGATGCTGCTGTGGTCGGATGCCGCGTTCACCGAGGTCTCGCCGCTTGCGGTGGCCGACGGCACGACGGTTTTGCGCCCGGACATCGCCGGGGTGGTGCGCGCGGCCTACGATCCGGTGATGCCGGTGGCCGCCAGCGATCCGGCGCATGCGCTGCGCCTTGCTGCGCGGGTGGGTCGGCAGGTCCAATAGGCGGGCAAAGGTTAACGCGGCGTGCGCAGGCGGGCGGGGTGAGAGGTCAAACTCCCCGAAATCCGGGTTAACGCCAGTAAAGCAAGGTGTGGCAGGCGTATGGCGCGGCGTATGGCTAAGCGTATGGCACTTGTATGGCTCGTTTTTGATTCGTTCGCGGGTTAAGGCAGCGTGCGGTGGGTCTGCGTTAATCTTTTGAGCAGGCTGGGCGGTGGTCCTCCCGGCAAATTGCGCACCCGACGGGGGCCGACGTCGATCCGCCGGGCGCGTTCCGCCGCTTGATCCCAAAGCCCGGGAATGGCACCCAGTGCGCGCACAGAAGGAACGCAGCATGGCCCATCACTTCCCCCTCACGGTCTATTATGAAGACACCGACATGGCGGGGATCGTGTATTACGCCAATTACCTGCGCTATATCGAGCGCGCCCGCTCTGAGATCGTCGAGGAGCTTGGCCTTGACCAGCGGGCGATGCGGGCCGATGGTATCGTCTTTGTCGTCACACGGGTCGAGGCCGATTATGTCGCCTCGGCGCGACTCGGGGACCGGCTCACGGTGGTGAGCCGACATTGGGCCGAGGGTCGGATCCGCTGGGTGTTCGAGCAGCAGGTGCTGCATGGCGAGAAATTGATCTTCAAGGCCCTCGTCACGGCGGTCTGCGCCAACACCGAGGGCAAGCCCGTGCGGCTTCCGGCGGACCTTCGCGAGAAACTGACGCCGAAGTGATAGCTTTCCCCTGCAAAACAGGGTATACAGGCCGCAAATAAGGCACCGACAAGGGCCACCATAGCAGAGCAGGCAGATGGAAGCAGAAACGCTGGCGCTGGCCACGGAGGTTGATTTCTCCATGTGGGGCCTTTTCATGCGCGCCACCTTTACCGTGAAACTCGTGATGATCGCGCTCGTGCTGGCCTCGGTCTGGGCGTGGGCGATCATTATCCGCAAACTTCTGATGTACCGCGCCGCGCGCCGGGAGGCGGCCGCCTTCGATGCGCGGTTCTGGTCGGGCGAGCCGCTGGACGGGCTGTTCGACGAGATCGGTCCGGTGCCCGGCGGGCGCGCCGAGCGGGTCTTTGCCGCCGGCATGACAGAGTGGCGGCGGTCGCACCGCGAGGACGGGGCGATGATTGCCGGGGCCACGGCGCGGATCGACCGGTCGATGGACGTGGCGATCGCGAAGGAAAGCGAGGACCTGCAATCGGGGCTCACCGTGCTCGCGACGGTCGGCTCCTCGGCGCCTTTTATCGGCCTTTTCGGCACGGTGATCGGGATCATGAACGCCTTTATCGAGATCGCCGAGCAGCAGAACACCAATCTCGCGGTGGTCGCGCCCGGCATCGCCGAGGCCCTGCTCGCAACGGGGCTCGGGCTGCTCGCCGCCATCCCGGCGGTGATCTTCTACAACAAGCTCAGCGCCGATAGTGACCGGATCGTGGGCGGCTACGAGGCCTTCTCAGACGAGTTCGCCACCATTCTCTCGCGCCAGTTGGACGCCTGAGCGATGGGCGCCGGGGTCATCAAATCCGAAACCGGGGGCGGGGGCCGTCGCCGTCGTCGCCGCGCGCAGCCCATGTCGGAGATCAACGTCACGCCCTTCGTGGACGTGATGCTGGTGCTGCTCATCATTTTCATGGTCGCCGCGCCGCTGCTCACCGTGGGCGTGCCCGTCGAGCTTCCCAAGACCGCTGCCGGGGCCTTGCCCGCCGACAGCGAGGAGCCGCTCACAGTGACCGTGACCGCCGGGGGCGCGGTGCAAATCCAGACCACTGAGGTGGCGCGGGACGAGCTTGTGGCGCGGCTGCGCGGCATTGCCGCCGAGCGCGAGAGCGACCGGGTGTTCCTGCGCGCCGATGGGGCCGTGCCCTACGCGCAGGTGATGGAAGTGATGGGCGCGCTCAATGCCGGGGGCTTCAGCAATATCGGGCTCGTGACGGATATCGGCGGGCCGACGCTGACCGGTGAGGATGAGTAGCCTGCCGTGGAGCGCCCCTTCTGGGATACGGGCACGATCGTTTCGGCCTCGGTGCATGGCGCGCTGCTGGTCTGGCTGGTGGTGGGCAATGTGTTCCGCGCCGAGCCCTTGCCGATGGAGGTGCAGAACGTGTCGGTGATCACATCCGAGCAATTCGCGGCGCTGACCGCGCCGGTCTCCGCGCCTGAGGCCGTCACCGAAGTCGTCGTACCGGAGCCAAGGCCGGAGCCTGCGCCCGATCCCGTGCCCGCGCCTGAACCGGAGCCCGAGCCGCAAGTGCAAGCGCCGCCGCCCACGCCCCCGGCCCCGCCCGAGGACGTGGCGGTGCTGCCGCCCGATCTCACCA
>CBFHJA010000025.1:0-61593 GCA_965656085.1 uncultured Aliishimia sp.
CCGCGCGCCAGCCGCGCCTGCGTGATCCGGCGCAGCGCCGCGCCCGACAAATTGCCCGTCAGATCGCCCGCCCCGCTCATGCCGCCGGGAGCCGCAATTGCGCAAAGGCCGCCTCCAGCGAGGGCAGCGCGACCTCCTCTGTGCCGATCCCGTTGCGCGCCATCCATGCCGCGAATTCCGGCGCGGGCGGGCGGTGCAGCGTGTCGCGGATGAATTGCGCGTCATGGTAGGACAGGCTCTGGTAGTTGAGCATGATGTCATCGGCCCCCGGCACGGTGATCACGAAGCTCACCCCCGCCGCCGCGAGCGTGCAGAGCAGAACGTCCATATCCTCCTGATCGGCGTAGGAATGGTTGGTGTAGCAAATGTCGACGCCCATCGGCAGGCCCATGAGCTTGCCGCAGAAATGATCCTCCAGCCCGGCGCGGATGATCTGCTTGCCGTCCGAGAGGTATTCGGGGCCGATGAAGCCCACGACCGTGTTGACGAGCAGCGGGTCATAGCGGCGGGCGACCGCATAGGCGCGGGTCTCCATGGTCTGTTGGTCCATGCCGTGATGGGCGTCCGCCGAGAGCGCCGCACCCTGCCCGGTCTCGAAATACATCAGGTTCGCGCCTTGTGGCGCACGGCCCAAGCCCCGCACCGCCTCATGGGCCTCGTCGAGCAGGGCAAGCGTCACCCCGAACCCCTCATTGGCCTTTTGCGAGCCCGCGACCGACTGGAACACCAGATCGACAGGCGCCCCCTGTCCCATCGCGGCGAGCGCGGTGGTGACATGGCCGAGGCAGCAGGTCTGGGTCGGGATGTTCAGTTGGCTGCGGATCGCGTCCAACACCTCGCAGATGCGGATGTAGTCGGGCACGCTGTCGGTCGCAGGGTTCACGCCAATCACCGCATCGCCCGCGCCCATGAGAAGCCCGTCGAGCGCGGCGAGCGCGATGCCGTGGCTGTCATCGGTGGGGTGGTTCGGCTGGTTGCGGGTCGAGAGCCGCCCTGGCAGGCCGATCGTGGAGCGGAAGCGCGTGACCACGTCGCATTTGGCAGCGACCGCGATGAGGTCCTGCGCGCGCATGATCTTGCTCACGGCGGCGACCATTTCCGGCGTGAGGCCCCAGCGCAGGGCCGTCAGGGTGTCAGCGGTCACCGCGGGGTCCAGAAGCCAGTCGCGGAACGCCCCGACCTTCAGCGCAGAGATCGGCGCCAAGGCCACCGGGTCGAACTGCGCGTCGATCAGGTCCGTCACCGCATCGCCATCCACCTCCAGCACATCGGTGCGAAAATCGCTCAGCGGCACATCGGCAAGGCAATGCTGCGCGGCAAGGCGCTCCAGCGGGCCTTCAGCGGCCAGCCCGGCCAACTGATCGCCCGTGCGTTCGGGGCTCGCCTTTGCAAGCAGCGCTTTTAGCGAGGGAAAGGTGAAGCGCTGCCCGCTGATATCGATCCGGTACACCATGCGGGCAGGATGCGCGCAAGCGCCGCGCGGGGCAAGCGCGGCGGGCGGAATTGACCGTCGCAATGGGGGGTTTTTGCCTGTTCCCGGGCGCTCTGTGGCCTATGTGGCCACACGAACGCAGAGCAACGGACAGAACAGGAGGCACTATGAGTACACCCGCAACCCCCCGCCTCGACCGGCCCGCCGAACACGTGCCGAGCGTGGACCGCCCGTGGGATGACCCGGCAGCGCAAGCCGAACGGGCGGCCCGGCGAACGGGCGACAAATCGGCCCACCGGGCGCATCACACGCTTTACGAGGACATGCTGAATTGACCGCACCGATCCTGATCATGGGCGCGACCTCCGGCATCGGCAAGCTGGCGGTGGACGAAGCCATCTCGCGCGGCCTGCCGGTGCGGGCGTTTGCGCGCGGTGCGGGAGATTTGGAGGCGTCCGAGTTGCTGGAGCCCTTTCCCGGGGACGCCCGCTCCACCGAGGATGTGCTGCGCGCGCTCGAAGGCTGCCGGGCCGTGATCTATGCGCTCGGCATCCGCGAACGGTTGGCGATGCTCTGGGAAGAGGAGACGCTCTTTTCGGACAGCACGCGGGTTCTGCTCGACGCCATGCAGGCGATCGGCGCGCCGAAGCGCCTCGTGGCCGTCACGGGCTTTGGCGCGGGCCGGTCGCGGCAGGCGATGAGCATGCTGGAAAGCCTTGGGCACAAGGCGGTTCTGGGCAAGCCTTATGCCGACAAGGACCGGCAGGAAGCGCTGATCATGGCGAGCGATCTGGACTGGACCATCGCGCGCCCGGTGATCCTGCGATCCTCGCCGCGTTCGGGCCGGATCAAGGTTCTGCGGGAGCCCGCGGAGTGGCGCAACGGGCTGGTCTCGCGGGCCGATGTGGCGATGTATCTGGTGGATGCGGTGGAGCAGAATCTCGACGTCCGCCGGGACGTTGTGCTCAGCCGCTAACGCAGAGCGGCCATATCTTCAGGGCCCAGCGCCACCCGCACTCCCAAATGCCCAGAGCCGTTCAGAACCGGCGTCTTGGTGACATGCAGCGTGATGGCTTTAATCTCACGATATGCGGCGCAGGCCGCGGCGATCCGCGTCATCAGGCGTTCCTGCGTGTGATAATGCCCGTCCCGCGCCAGCCGGTCGATCTCGGCCACCAACGGATCATAGTCGAACACGCGGTCCATCCCATCCGTGTCGATCAGCACGAGGGACGGATCAATGGTGAGCGAGAGGTTGAGCAGGTGTTTTTCGGGGACCACATCGCCGGGGGCATAAGTGCCAATGTTGGTGGTGATCTCAAGCCCAGTCAGCTCAATCGTGCTCTGTGCCATATGCGTCCTCCTGCACAATGTCATCGTCGTCTTCGTGAAGCGGGAGATGTGCCAAAAGGAGCTTCTTGTAGCGGCGTTGCCGCCTCCGTGCCTTGGCACCAGAGGCACGCCACCCTTCCCGTTTGTCCTGCACGATGTGCTCAAGATCGTCGGCATCGACGACGCGCTTCGCGGCGCGCGGAGATGTGCGTTCCGCCATCAACAGTGTCCTCTGAAACCCCGTATTTTGGAATAAGCTGGAGCAGCAATCCGAGCTGTCAGCCCGTCTGCGACACAACGCCCGAAAAAACGTAACATCATGATAATATAAGCAAAACATCCTGATCTGACCCGAATAGGCCAGCGTACTTCAGAGTACGAACTCTCAACACAAGGCAATAGCCACAGGAGTACTCATGCCTATCATGATGCCACGTCGACACTTTCTGCTGACGACAGCCGCAACCGCGGTGGCGGCCCCAACGCTCGTGCACGCAACCGATGCTGCGCCGCACAAAATCGCCATGCTGAACCGCCATCCCGAGGCGGGTAACATGGTGTTCTACCCACAGATCATCACCGCAAATGCCGGCGACACGATCCGTTTCGTCGCGGAGGCACGCGGCCACAACACGCAATCCATCGACGGGATGCTGCCCGAAGGTGCCGAAGACTGGCGGGGGCGGATCAACGAAGAGCTTGAACTGACCCTCGATGTCCCGGGCTTCTACGGCTACCTCTGCCTTCCCCATGCCGCCATGGGTATGGCCGGGATCATCGTCGTTGAGGGCGACGGCAAGATGGACAATTACGAGGCTGCGAAGGCCGTTGAGCACCGTCAGCGCCGCCTTGGCCAGAAATTCGCGGAACTGTTTGAGCAGATTGAAGCGGATGGCCTTGCAGAGGCGTGACTGAAAGCATTGCAGGAGGCCGACGAGGCCCCCTGCACCCTCTCCGGGCAGAGGCGCGCCCGGACGCAGAAGGGCTCTTCCGCGGGAAGCGCTACGCTCGCACCAAGAGTTGATCGGCCTATGTAGCGACGTGCAGGCAGATGCCTTCGCGCCCTCAAAACACGTGATGCCCCAGATGAACAAACCCATTCGCAACAACCTCGCCATCTATGACGACGTCGCCGATCACTGGTGGTCGGATGAGATCCGCTGGGTGCGCACCCTGAAAAACCTCGTGCCGGGGCGGCTGTCGTGGTTCGACCGGCAGTATGACTGGACCGGCAAGGCGGTGCTGGATCTGGGCTGTGCGGGCGGGTTCATGGCCGAGGCGCTGGACGACAAGGGCGCGGAGGTGACCGGGATCGACCCCGCCGCCGAGGCCATCGGCGCGGCCAAGGCCCATGCGGCGCAGACCGGACGCGCGATCCGCTATGACGTGGGCGTCGGTGAAAATTTGCCTTATGAAAACAGCAGCTTCGATGCCGTCGTCTGTGTCGATGTTCTGGAGCATGTGCAGGATTTGGACAAGGTCCTGTCCGAGGTGATGCGGGTGCTGAAGCCCGGCGGGGCGTTTCTCTATGACACGATCAACCGCAACCCTATCGCGCGGCTGGCGACGATCACGGTGGCCGAGGACATTCTGGGTCTGCTGCCCAAGGGGACGCATGATCCGGCGATGTTCATCAAACCCGGCGAGCTTGTCGCGGCGATGCAGGGCGCGGGGTTGGTGCCGGGGCCGATGACCGGACTGGGGCCGCGCGGGATCAACCGGCGGGGGGATTTCACGTTCGGGCCGCTGCCGCTGAAGACGGTGATCTATATGGGCGTGGCGCGGAAGCCGGATTTCGGGGCTGACGCGGAAAAGGGTTAACGGGGCGCGCGTTGCGTCTTGGCCTGAAATTTGCGGAAGGCCCCGAAACAGGGGTTAACGCCATGAAAACAAGGGATGGCACCTGTATGGCCCGGCGTATGGCTCCGCGTATGGCACCTGTACATACGCACGGTGCGTTAAGGCGGTGCTTAACGGGGCGTACGGTGGGGGTGCGTTAACCTTTGCGGCAGGCCGGATGGTGGTCCTCCCGGCAGCTTTTCTGTCGTGCCAAAGGCGCGCTTGCAGCGTGACAAGCGCCTGCCGGACTTCTCCCGCCGCTGGCGCGGCAGGCTTGGGCGCGTCCCCCCTCAGAGCAGGGACTTTGACAGCATCATGTGCACGCCCTTGTTACCGTTCACGGTCTGGGTGATGCGCAGATCCCCTGCGAGCGAGCAGAGCATATAGGCATCTTCGCGGCTGAGGCCGGTGCGCCCGGTGATCAGCACGATCATGTCCCGGAGCGCCATCTCGGTGCAGCGATCGAGGTCTTCGTGCATCCCCATCGTGATGAAATGCGTCGGGGTTTCGGCGCGCGGAAAGCAGAAGTTGAGGTCCTTGCGGACGGTCATGCGGAAGCGGCCGGTGAGCGCGGTCTCGATCGCGGTGACGCAGACCTCCCCGTCACCTTGCGCGCCATGGCCGTCGCCGCAGGAGAACAGCGCGCCCTCAGTGAAAACCGGCAGGTAGAGCGTGGTGCCTGCCACCAGTTCCTTGTTGTCGATATTGCCGCCATGGGCGCGGGGCTGGATCGTGGAGATGCGGCCCCAGTTCGGCGGCGGGGCGACGCCCATGACGCCGAAAAAGGGGCGTAGAGGCAGCTCAAGGCCCCATGACAGCCGGGCGACGTGCGCGTCCAAGTCCATCGGGATCGTCACCATGCGCCCGGTCTGGAAATCGTCGGGCAAGGTGCCGGCGAGCGGGCGGATGATGTTCCAGCCCCAGTTCTGGCGGATGGTCACATCGAGAATGTCGACTTGCAGCACATCGCCGGGTTCCGCGCCCTGCACCGCCACCGGGCCGGTGAGGATGTGGCCGGGCAGCTGGCGGGGGCTTTTGGCATGGATTTCGAGCAGTTCCGGCGGGACGTGGAAGCCCTGCCCCTCGGGCGGCAGGTGCTCGGGGCTGCCCGACACGGTTTCGATCTCGGCGATCTCGCCGCTGGCGATCTCGGCGACGGGCGGCAGGCTGGCGTCGAAAAAGCCCCATGCGCAGCTGTCGGGGCTGGCGGTTACGCGTGTCATCTAGGAGGCCTCGCGGGTCGGGGAGAGGGTTTCCGGGTCGGCTTGCAAGACACGGTGGCCGGGCGCGACCTCGGCATAGACCTGTTCCACCGGCACATGGCCCAGCGGGAAGACCGGCGAGGGGATCGGGCGGAATTCGGGCAGATCGTGCAGTTTGCGCTGGCCCGGGTCGGCGATGGGCACGGCGCTCAGCAGGGTTTTGGTGTAGGGGTGCTGGGGGTTCTCGAAGATCTGCGCGCGGGTGCCGATCTCCACCAGATGGCCGAGATACATCACGCCGACCTTATGGGCCACGCGCTCAACGACAGCCATATCGTGGGAGATGAACAGGAAGGAGATGCCGAACTCGGCCTGCAATTCCATCATCAGGTTCAGCACCTGCGCCTGCACCGACACGTCGAGCGCGCTGACCGCCTCGTCGGCAACGATCAGTTTGGGCGAGACCGCAAGGGCGCGGGCAATGGCGACGCGCTGGCGTTGGCCTCCCGAAAGCTCATGGGGGAAGCGGCGCATGAAGGCGCGGGGCAGGCCGACGCGGTCGAAGAGGGACGCGATGCGGTCCTCGACCTCGCTGCCCGAGGCAAGGCCGTAGTTGCGCAGGGGTTCGGCCACTTGGGCGGCGAGGCGCTGGTAGGGGTTGAGGGAGGAGAACGGGTCTTGGAACACCATTTGCATGTCGCGCCACGCGCGGTTGCGCAGGTCCCGCTCGTTCAGGGCGAGGATGTCGGTGCGGTCGAGGAGCACCTGCCCGGAGGTCGGCTCGGTGAGGCGCAGGATCGAGCGGCCGCAACTGGACTTGCCGCAGCCCGATTCTCCCACTAATGCGAGGGTTTCGCCTTTGGCAATCGTGAAGCTCACATTCTCGACCGCGTGGACCTGCGCGACGGTGCGGCGGAAGAGGCCGCCCTTGACCGGGTAGCGCGTGGTCAGACCCTCGACCGTCAGGAGCGGCTCGGCGGAGGGCTCCGGGACGGGCGCGGGGGCGGCGCTTGTGTCGTCGCCAATGAGGCGCATCGGCTCGGGGGCGGTCTTTCCGCGCATCTCGCCGAGGCGGGGGACGGCGGCGAGCAGGGCGCGGGTGTAGTCTTCCTTGGGGTTTTCGAAGATCTCCGCGACCGGGCCTTCTTCGACCAGATTGCCCCGGTACATCACCACGACGCGGTCGGCCATCTGGGCGACCACCGCCATGTCATGGGTGATGAACATCACCGCCATGCCGGTCTCGCGTTTGAGGCGGTTGATGAGGGCGAGGATTTCGGCCTGAATGGTCACGTCAAGCGCGGTGGTCGGCTCGTCGGCGATCAGCAGGCGGGGCTCGCAGGCCATGGCCATGGCGATCACGACGCGCTGGCGCATGCCCCCCGACAGTTCGTGCGGGTATTGGCTGAGGCGGCGCTCGGGCTCGGGGATGCGGACCTGTTTGAGAAGCTCCAGCGCGCGAGCGCGGGCGGCGTCGGCGCTCAGGCCGCGATGGACGCGCAAGCCGTCGGTGAGTTGGCGTTCGATGGTGAAGACCGGGTTGAGCGAGGTCATCGGCTCTTGGAAGATCATCCCGATCTCGTCGCCGCGAATGTTGCGCATGGTGGCGTCGTCGGCGTCTGCCAGATTGAGCGCGCCCTGCCGGCCCTCGAACTGGAGCCGTCCACCGGTGATCTCGCCGCCGCCGAATTCGACGAGGCGCATCAGGGACAGGGAGGTGACGGATTTGCCGGACCCGCTTTCGCCCACGACGCAGACCGTCTCGCCCGGCGCGATCTGGAAGCTGACGTTCTCGACGGCGACGATGGGGCCGTCCTCTCCCCGGAATTCGACGCGCAGGTCGTCGATGGAGACCAGTGGCGTCTGGGTCATGACATGCCTCCCCGCGCGCGTGGATCGAGCGCGTCACGGAGCGCGTCGCCGAACATGTTGAGGCCGAGCACCGTGATCGCCACCGCCGCGCCGGGCACGAGCGCGGTCCATGGCGCGCGGTCGAGGTAGTCGCGCGAGGCTTGGATCATCAGGCCCCAGGACGCGTCGGGCGGTTGGGTGCCGAGACCGAGGAAACTGAGGCCCGCTTCGGCGAGGATCGCGAAGGCGAGGGAGATCGTGGATTGCACGATCACGGCGGGCATGATGTTGGGCAGGATGTGGAAGGTGATGATCCGCAGGTCGGAGTTGCCGGCGGTGCGGGCCGCCTCAACATAGGGCATTTGCGCCACGCGCAGCGCCTCGCCGCGGATGATGCGGGCCAGAAACGGGGTGAAGGCGATGCCGATGGCGATGATTGTGTTGCCGAAGCTGGGGCCGAGCACGGCGCTGATCGTGAGGGCCAGCAGGAGCGCCGGGAAGCTGAGGAGCGTGTCGACGAGGCGCATCAGGACGTTGTCGGTGGTCTTGCCGACATAGCCGGAGATCAGGCCGAGCGGGAGGCCGATCAGGATCGACATGGCGACAGCGGAGACCGCGATCAGGATCGAGCTTTGCGCGCCGAGAAGGACGCGGAACAGCAGGTCGCGGCCAAGCTGGTCGGTGCCGAGCGGGTGCGCCCATGTGGGCGGCGAGAGGCGCGCGCGCATGTCCATGGCGGTCGCCCAGTCGCCCGGGATGAAGACCGGAGACAGCAGCGCGACGGCGAGCACCGTCAGCACGATGCCCGCGCCGATGAGGCCTTTGGAGGTGCGGAAAGCGGCGGGCAGCTTCATGACAGGCGGATCCTTGGATCGACCACGACGTAGAGAAGATCCACCAGAAGGTTGGCGAGCATCACCACGGCGGCGATCACGAAGACGCTGGCCTGAATGAGCGGGATGTCGCGGTTCAGAAGCGCCTGATAGGTCAGCCAGCCCATGCCGGTGTAGTTGAACAGGCTCTCGATCACGATGATCGAGCCGAAGAGATAGCCCACTTGCAGCCCCGCGACGGTCATCACCGGGCCGATGGCGTTGGCCAGACCGTAGCGCCAGATCACGGTGCGATCTTCAAGACCCTTGGCGCGGGCGACGCGGATGAAGTCCTGCCCCAGAATGCCGGTCATGGTGGCGCGGGTCATGCGGGTAAGATGCGCCATCAGGCCGAGGCCGAGCGCGAGCGAGGGCAGCAGCGCGTGGCGGAGCGCGGCGATCAGATCGTCGGAGGGATCGACGAAGCCCGAGGAGGGGAGCCAGCCGAGAAAGCGGGCAAAGAGCAGGATCAGCATGATCCCCCAGAAGAAATCCGGCAGGCTCACGCCGACGAGGGAGGCGGAGCTTGCGGTGGTGTCCTGCCAGCGGTTCGCGTGGACCGCCGCCCAGACCCCGAGCGGGATCGCGGCGGCGAGCGCGATACTCATGGACATCAGGACGATCAGACCGCTCGCGGTCATCTTTTGCAGCAATAGCGGGGCGATGGGTTCCTTGAACACCAGCGAGGTGCCCCAATCGCCCGTGACCATGCCGCCGATCCAGCGCAGGTATTGCATCACCAGCGGATCGTTCAGCCCCAGCGACTCGCGCAGGCCCGCGAGGGCTTCGGGGTTGGACTGCGTGCCCATGATCATCATCGCCACGTCGCCGGGCAGGATGTTGGTCACGACGAAGGTGATGACCGAGATCAGGAACAGGGTCAGCAGGATCGAGAGGAGGCGGTTGAGGATGTAGCTCATTCTGGCCTCACGGTATGCGGATGGGTGGGCCCGATGGGGGCTCTGCCCCCGTCGCTGCGCGACCCCCCCGGAGTTTTCCGGGCTAAGTGAAACAGGGGCAGTGGTGCCTTGATGCGAATGCGGGACGCCAAGGAGGCAAACCAGCGTGAGCGCTGCGACTGCAAGCGGGTGCGCGTTCGGCCCGCCCAAACGGTTTGGGCCGGGTCTGGCGTTTCAGCGTAGATATGCGCGATCGCTGTCACTTGGGTCTCTCATCCCTTTGCACAGAGGAGAACGAACGGGCCGGAGCGCAAGGCCCCGGCCCGGGACGGGATCAGGCTTCGGTGAGCCAGACCTTGTGGAAGCGCAGGTTCGAGCCGTTCGGGTGGACGATGCTGTCCAGACCCTGCACACTCGGCTGCGCGCCGATGGTGCCGTTGCGGAACCACAGGATCACGTCGAGCGTCTCGTCATGCACGACCTTCTGGACCTGCTTGTAAACCTCCGCGCGCTCGGCGGCGTCCACGGTGACGCGGGCCTTGGCTGTGAGTTCATCCACCATCGGGTTGGAGATCTTGCGGTAGTTGAACGCACCTTCAGTGTTCCACAGGGAGTAGTAGAGGAAATCCGGCTCCCAAAGGGTGAAGAAGTTCATCATCGAGATCTGGAAGTCCTTGTCGACCCAGACCTGGCTCAGCCAATCAGACCATGTGAGCTGTTCGATGGACGCGTCCACCCCGGCGAGGCGGAACCATTCGAGCATGATCTGGGCCGATTCCACGTGGTAGGGGTAGTTCGTGGTGACTTTGAACACGACCGACAACTCGCCCGGCCCGTAGCCCGCTTCCGCCAGCAGGCTGGCCGCCTTTTCGAAGTCCTGCGGGCGCTGGCTGAGCGCGTCGTTGTAGGACGCGGAGGTCGGGTAGGAGGGCGAGGCGGTGGTGCTGCCCTGCCCCCAGAGCGCACCTTCCAAGAGCACTTCCTTGTCGATCATGTAATCGAAGGCTTCGCGGACGCGGGCGTCCTTGAAGGGCTCGTAGTCGTGGTTGAAGTTCAGGAAGTCCCAGTTGAGCGGGAACCACGACACAACCTGCAAGCTGTCATCGCCTTCGATCTCGGAGATGCGGTCGGCGGGGATGTCGTTGATCATGTGCAGCTCGCCGGTGCGCAGGCCCGTGAGGCGCACGGTGGGCTCGGTGATCTCGCGGGCGATGACCTTGTCGAGATAGGCCGGGCCGCCCCAATAGTCGTCGAAGCGCTCCAGTTCGACCTCGTTGCCGAATTCGCGGCGCACGAACTTGAACGGGCCGCAGCCGATGGGCGCGGTGCCCTGCACGTCGCCGGAGCCCGCCGGCATCACGACGCCCGCGCCGTTCTCGGCAAGGCGCGACAGGAAGGGGGCGTTGACCTGATCGAGCGTGATGATGACCGTCAGATCGTCGGGTGTTTCGATGGAGGCGACGTTGTTGAACACTTCGAAGTTCACCGCGCCGGTTTCCGGGTCGCGGCAGCGGTCGAAGGAATACTTGACGTCCTCGGAGGTCATCTTGCTGCCATCGTGGAACATCACGTCATCGCGCAGCGTGAAGGTATAGGTCAGCCCGTCCTCGGATTGCTCGAAGCTCGCGGCGAGGTTGGGGATCACTTTGAGGTTCGCGTCCACGGTGACGATGGAATCGTGCACGTTTTGCAGCACGCGGCCCGTGGAGGCGGTGCCGGTCTGGTGCATGTCGAGGTTCTGGGTGGTCTCGGAATGGCCCCAGATCAGGGTGCCGCCGCGCACCGGTTCGGATTGCGCCAGCGCCGGGAGGGCGGTGCCCGAGAGCAGCGTGCCGCCCATCATGGCGGAGGTGGATTTGAGGAATGTTCTGCGTTTCATGTCAGGTCTCCTAGTTGCGGTTGCTTGGGTGGCGCGCCTTCTGCGGACGCGTCCGGAATGGGTGTCAGGCGGGCAGGTCCGGGCGTTCGTCCGCCACGGCCAGCTTGGCTTCGAGCGCGCGGCCGAGGCTGAGGATCGTGCCTTCCTCGAACAGCCGGCCCCAGAGCGAGATGCCCTGCGGGACGCGGAAGCTCTCGCCGGTGGTGTCGGCCTCGCCGGTGGTCAGCTTGCCCGCGCCGAGCGAGGCCGGGCTGCGGGTGCCAAGCTGCTCGAAGCCCGCGCGCAGATGCAGGCAGGGATGCCCGGTGAAGTTCGAGGCGACCAGCATCGGGCCGGTGGAGAAGGGGCCGATCAGGGCGTCGACCTCATCGAAGAGCCCGTCCAGCGCCTGCATCACGAGGAAGCGGAGGCGGTCAAGCTGGACGTGGTCCACCGCCGAGAGGAACCGGGCCTTGCGGAACGTGTTGGGCCATGCGCCGTCATCCTGCCATGTGAGCGTGTCGTCGAGGCCCGACAGCGTCAGGTGCTCGAAGGCCGCCGCCGCCTCGGCATAGACGACATTCATCAGCGCGCCGTAGGGCAGGTCCGGCAGGGACACTTCCACGACCTCGACGCCAAGCTCCTTGGCAGCGGCCAGCGCGGCGTGGTCCACCTCGGTCGCGCCCTCGCCGAAGGCTTCGGGAAGGTATCCAAGTTTCAAGCCGCTGAGATCGGTGTTCGCGTCATAGGCCAGCGGCGCGCCAATCGAGCACAGATCGCTGGGGTCCGCGCCGTTGAGCGCCTCGAGCACCAGCGCGGTGTCCTCGACGCCCCGGCAGATCGGGCCGACCTTGTCGAGCGACCAGCAGAGCGCCATGCCGCCCGCGCGGCTCACGCGGCCGAAGGTGGGGCGCAGGCCGGTGGTGCCGCAGCGCTGGCTGGGCGAGGTGATCGAGCCAAGGGTTTCGGTGCCGATGGAGAAGGCGCAGAGCCCTGCCGCCGTGGCCGAAGCCGACCCGGCAGAGGAGCCCGACGAGCCCTCGTTCAGGTTGAACGGGTTGCGGGTGACGCCGCCATACCAGATGTCGTTATAGGCCAGCGCGCCGACCGTGGTCTTGCCGAGCAGCACCGCGCCGGCCTCACGCAGGAGGGTGACGATGCGCGCGTCGCTGTCCGGCACCCGGTTCTGGTAGGGTTCGGCGCCCCAGCCGGTGACGATCTCCTTGGTGTCGAAGAGGTCTTTCACCCCATAGGGGATGCCATGCAGCGGGCCGAGGCTGATCCCTTCGGCGGTGAGCGCGTCACGGGCATCGGCTTCGGCAAGGGCAAGATCCGCGGTGACGGTGGCGAAGCAGAAAAGATGCGGGTTCTGGGCCTCGATCCGGGCGAGGTAGATCTCGGTGAGGCGGCGGCTCGACAGCGCGCCGGAGGCGATCCATGCGGAGAGCTGCGTCAGCGGGGCGAAGGCGATGTCGTCGTCGCTCTCCGGCAAGGGCGTATCCACCGGCGAGACCGTGACGCCGGAGGCGGTGGGCATCTCGAAACCCGGCAAGCGCGGATCGAAGCGTGACGCCATGGGGACGGTGTTGGGCAAGGGCACACCGCGCCGCGCGATGGCGGAGGCGATCTGCCCTTCGAGGTTGCCGATCATCTGCGCCCGCTCCTCGGCGGTGTAGCTCAGACCGGCCAGACGCTCGGCTGCTTCGATATCCGCGAGGGTGATGGGCGTGTCGGACATGGGAAAACCTCCTTAACTGGGCGCGCCTGTGGGCAGCGCGGGCTCGGGTTCGGTTGGGACGACCGGAGTGCTGCGCATCGCGCCCAGCGCTTCGGACAGGGCGGTGATGCGGGCCATCAGGTGGGTGCGCATGGCCGCGCGCGCGGCATCCGCATCGCCGCTCTCGATGGCCGAGACGATGGCGATGTGCTGGTCGTGGCTCTCCTGCAAGGACCGGTCGGTCCGGGCCTGCGCCCGCGCGCCTTGCCATGCTGCAGTCGCGCGAGTGTCGTCGAGCAGCGCGAAGGCGGTTTGCAGCGGGCGGTTATGGGCGCAGGCCGCGATCAGCCTGTGCAGGGCCGAGTCCCACAGCTCGGTCATCTCGTCATCCTCGACCTCGTAGACATGGCGCGCGAGCGTCCACATCCGGGCGACCTCCTCCGGCGTGGCGCGCGCCGCCGCGAGCGCGGCAAGCTCGGGCTCAAGGCACAGCCGTGCTTCCATGACCTCAATCGGCTCTGCGGTCTCGGTGATCTCGGCGGCCAGCGCGCTCACCGGCGCGGCGGGCTGGCCGGCAAAGGTGCCCTTGCCCTGCCGCCGCCAGACCAGCCCTTCGGCCTCCAGCGACGCCAGCGCCCGGCGGATCAGGCGGCGCGACGCCCCGGTCGTCTCACTGAGCTCGCGCTCGGTCGGCAACCGCCCCTCCGGTCCGAGCCGGCCCTCGTTCAGAAGGCCGACGAGATACGTGCGCACCTCAAAGACGGTCGGCGGCTTCTGGCTCACAAATCTGTCTCCCGCACATCCAAAGCGTCGCGCAGCGCATCACCGATGAAGTTGATCGAGAGCACAACGAGCATGATCGCAAGGCCCGGGAACACGCCAAGCCACCACGCGCGGCTTATGAAGCTCCGCCCGTCCGCCAGAATGAGGCCCCATGTTGGGGTGTTGGTGCTCACGCCAAGACCGAGGAAGGACAGCGTGGCCTCGCCAAGGATCGCATAGGAGACCGAGACCGTGGCCAGCACGATGATCGGGGCCATCGCGTTGGGCAGGATATGCCGGAGCATGATCCGCAGGTCGGAAAAGCCCTGCACGCGGGCCGCGTCGACATATTGCTCTTCCTTGAGCGTCAGAACCATCGACCGGGCCACGCGGGCGAAATCGTCCAGAAACGCGAGCGCAATCGCCACGATGACGTTCAGGAGCCCGGTGCCAAACACCGCCACGAGGTAGACGGCGATGATGAAGTTGGGGAACGCCCATTGCAGGTCGATATAGCGCATGATGATCATGTCGATCCATCCGCCGTAATAGCCCGCGAGCACACCCAGAAGCACACCGAAGACAAGCGCGATTGTGACCGTGGCCACCCCGACAAAGAGCGATATCTGCGTGCCCCAGAGAATACGGCTAAACAGATCACGCCCCAGATCGTCCGTCCCGAGCATGTTCTCGCCGGAGGGCGCGGCCATCATGTTGAGCGTCATCGCGTTGGGATCATAAGGTGCCAGAAAGGGGGCCAGCGCTGCGCCGAGCACGAACAGGCCCAACACCACGAGGCCGAACTGCGCCTTGCGATCCCGTGCGAAGACCTGCCGGAAGCGGCTCTTGCGCTTGGGGACCACCGGCTCTGCCGCCGGGATCGGGTCAAGGGTCACATCGCTCATCAGGAATACCGAATGCGGGGGTCGATCACCGCGTAGAGCAAATCGACGATGAGATTGGAGAGCACGAAGAAGGCCGACACGAGCAGAACAGCGCCCTGCACGACCGGGTAGTCACGGTTCTGGATGCCCTGAATGAGCACCCGGCCCAGCCCCTTGATCGAGAAGACATTCTCAACCACGACGGCGCCGGAGATCAGAAGGGCAAACGCAATCCCCACAACGGTGATCACCGGGATCATCGCGTTGGGCAGCGCATGGCGCAGGAGCATGACGCGATGTGTCAGCCCCTTGGAGGCGGCAGTGCGCATATAGTCCGCCTGCAATACTTCGAGCATGGAAGAGCGGATCATCCGGGCAATGATCGCCGAGAACCCGGTGCCGATGGCGATGGCGGGCAGGATCAGGTGTTGCAGCCATTCCCAGAACCCCTCGGAGATTGGCGTATACCCAATCGCCGGGAGCCATTGCAGGTTCGCGGCAAAAACGATGATCAGAAGGATCGCGAGCCAGAAATCCGGCATCGACAGGCCCAGAAATGCAAAGAGCGACACGCCCGCATCCGCAGCGGTGTTCTTGCGCGTGGCGGCGATGATCCCGGCCGGGACCGCGATGATGACCGCGATCAGAAACGACAGCAGCGCGAGAGACATCGTCTTGGGCAGCGCGTTCATGAGGATATCGGCCACCGGTTGGTTCGAGCCATAGAGCGAGGCCCCGAAATCGCCTTGCAGCACGCCGGTGAACCACTTCCAGAACTGCACGATCAGCGGTTGATCCAGCCCCAGACGGCGGATCAAAGCCTCACGGGCTTCCGGGCTCCCGCTATCGGCCAGCATCACCGCGATGGGATCGCCGGGCACAAGCCGGATCATGAAAAAGACCAGAGTGGCGACGGCGAGCATCACGAGCGCCGCACCGACAAGCCGTCGTGTGATGTAAGCAAGCATGAAAAAATGGGCGGGCCATAGGCGGCCCGCCCTCCCTATGGGTTAGGTGTTCAGTGTCATGCGGTCGAAGTCATGCAGGCCCGGGATGCGGCTCTCTGGCGGCACATTGACTTTGTTCGAATGCACGAGGATGTCCACCGGGTGATAGAGGAAGCCGCACGCCACCTTGTCCGAGGTGATCTTGTTGGCCTTCTGCACCAGTGCCCTGCGCTCTTCCAGATCGGCCGTCACGGATTGCAGGTCGGCCGCAGCGTCAGCCTCGCTTTCCGAGAAGAAGCCAAACGGCATTTCGTCCATGTTGCGGGTCGGGCCGTTGAATTTGGACGCGGTCTGCATCCAGTCCACGAGACCGTCATCGGGGTCATAGTCCCCGCCAGAGCCGCCAAGGCGCAGATCGAAGTCCATTTTCTGGAACTCATCGATCCCCACGGAGAACTCCTTGGGATCGACCTCAACCGTGATGCCCAGCACCTGCTTGTAGATGTTCGCGACCACGAGACCCAGACGGCGCCCGTTCGGAGTGGTTTGCAGCTTCAGTGTCGGGAAGCCTTCGCCGCCGGGGAAGCCCGCTTCGGCGAGCAGTTGCGCCGCACCCTCGGGGTCATAGGCCTGCGCGGAGGTCTCCGCGAGGCTCTCGTCGTAGTAAAAGCCCATCGCGGCGTTGATCGAGCCATAAGCCGGCAGACCGTTGCCGAAGAGCCCTTGCTGGATGAACAGATCGCGGTGCAGCGCCTTGGCGAGCGCCAGACGCACCTTGAAGCCGTTTTCCTGCTTGAGCTCATCGAGCGGCTTGTCGAAGTCGGTGACTTTCATCGGCTCGCGCCACGGGTTCATCCACACGGACTGGAAGCCCGGCCCCGGTGCGATATCGACGGTCAGATCGCCATTGGACTTGAAGCGGTCGACCAATTCGCCCGGAACAGGGTTGCCGCCGATATAGTCCACATCGCCCGCTTCAATGGCTGCCGCGAGCGGCTCGGTGCCATCAACGGGTGTGATGATGACCTTGTCGAGCGCGGGGCGTTCGGGGTCCCAGTAATTCTCGTTCTTCTCCAGAACGACACGGCCGCCAAGCTCGTGCTCGGTGATCTGGAACGGGCCGGTGCCGACGGGGCGCAGACCATAGGCGGCAAGGCCCATCTCTTCGAGCGCACCGCGCGACACGATGGTCATGGCGCGGCCCGAGGCGCGTTCCAGCGCTTTGGTGAGGAACGACGCCTGCGGCTGTTTGAGGGTGAACTTCACCTCATAGTCGTTCAGCGCTTCAAGCTCCGCAACATTCGCGATCACACGGCTGTGGCGCGATTGCTCGGGGTCGGACGAGCGGTTGAAGGTGAACATCACGTCCTCAGAGGTGAACGCATCGCCGTTATGGAACGTGACGCCCTCGCGTAGCTTGATCGTGTAGACAAGCCCGTCCTCGGACACTTCCCATGTCTCGGCCAGATCGCCTTCGGAGACGAGGTTGTTGTTGATGTGCATGAGGCCCGAGAGCACGTTCGAGGTGATCTGGAACTGCAGCACCTGCCCGATCTGGGCGGGGTCGAGCGTCGTGATTTCAGCCACACCGGCCCATGCCGCGTTGAGCGTGCCGCCCGCATGGCCCATTGCGTGGGCAGGCGCGGGACGCAGTCCGGGCAGCACTTGTGCCATCGTGAGCGCACCGCCCGCGGCCAGAAGCCGGAGCGTGGCGCGGCGCGAGAGTTTCGGGCCGCTCATTTCGGACCGGCTGAGGCCAAAGAGCGGATCGCGCGGGTCGAAATCCTGCGCCTCCTTGAGCTCGGCTTGGGCTTTGCGGATCAGGTCGTCTTCGTTCATCTCATGTCTCCCTGTCAGGTTGTTGTGGATGAGGTGGGTTGCGCGTCTGTTCTTGTGGTGTTTTCGGTCTGCTCCAGCGCAAAGCAGGCCGCTGCGTGGTGACCACCGAGCCGTTCCAGTGGTGGAACCGCGGTGCGGCATTGGTCCATGGCCAGCGGGCAGCGCGTGTGGAACACGCAGCCCGGCGGTGGGTCGAGCGGGCTGGGGATTTCCCCGGCCAGCGCCACATGCTCCTTGAACGCCTCGCCCGATGGGTCGGGCGCGGGCACAGCGTCAATCAGCGCCTTGGTGTAGGGGTGGCGTGGCGAGGAGAAGATCTCTTCGGAGGTGCCGGTCTCCATGATCCGGCCCAGATACATAACCGCGAGCCGGTCGCAGAGATGCCGCACGACCGACAGGTCATGGCCTATGAAGAGATAGGTCAGCCCGAACTTGACCCGAAGCTCTTCGAGAAGGTTGATGATCTGCGCCTGAATCGACACGTCAAGCGCACTGACGGCCTCGTCACAGACGATCAACTCGGGATCGAGCGCGAGGGCACGGGCAATGCCGACCCGTTGCCGCTGCCCGCCCGACATCTCGTGCGGATAGAGATCAGCAAAGCGCGGTGCGAGCCCGCAGATCGTCAAAAGCTCGGCGACCCGGTCCTTGATGTTGCCGGGGTAGTTATGGACATGCAGCACCTCGGAAAGGATCTGCCCGGAGGTCATGCGCGGGTTTAGCGAGGAAAACGGGTCCTGAAAGATTGCCGCCACGCGCTTGCGATAGGGGGCGAGGGCTTGGCCCTTGAGATCGGAGATATTCTGCCCGTCGAACCAGATCGCGCCCGAGGTCGGATCGACCAGCCGCAGCACGGTGCGCGCCAGCGTGGTCTTGCCACAGCCGCTCTCGCCCACCAGCCCGAATGCCTCGCCGCGCTTGAGCGAGAGGGTCACGTTTTCAACCGCCTTGACCGCGCCCACTTCCCGCTGAAGAAGCCCCTTGCGCACCGGGAAATGCACCGAAAGCCCCTCGATCCGCAGCAGCGCGTCCATCACACGGCCTCCCTTGCGTCTTGCTGAAGCGGGTGATGGCAGGCGATTTGCCCGTCATAGGCAGGCACGTCGCTACGGCAAATGTCGGTGGCATAGGGACACCGGGGGTGGAAGCGGCAGCCGGGGATGGGCGTAAACGGGTCGGCGGGGCTGCCCTGAATCGGGCGCAGCGGCACCGAGCGGTCCTGATCGAGCCGTGGCACCGATTGCAGCAGCCCTTCGGTGTAGGGATGACGCGGCGCCGAGTAGAGGTCGCGCGCCGACCCGCTCTCGACGATCCGCCCGCTATACATGACGTTCACGCGCTGCGCGTAGCGCGCCACGATCCCGAGATTGTGGGTGATCAGAATGAGCGCGGTGCCGTGATCGCGGCAGATCCGCGCCATCAGATCGAGGATTTGCGCCTGAATGGTCACATCAAGCGCCGTAGTCGGCTCATCGGCGATGATGAGCTTGGGGTCGGCGGCGAGCGCGATGGCGATCATCACGCGCTGGCGCATCCCTCCGGAGAAATGGTGCGGGTATTGCTTGAGGCGACGCTCGGCATCGGCGACGCCGACTTCCTGCAGAAGGTCGATGGCCCGGGCCTTGGCCTGCGCGCGGGTCAGCCCGAGATTTTCCTCGATGCTCTCCATGATCTGCGAGCCGATGCTGCGCACCGGGTTGAGCGAGGTCATCGGCTCCTGAAACACCATCGAGATGTCGCGGCCCCGCATCTTGCGCATCTCTTCGGCGCTCTGGCTGAGCAGATCGTGCCCGTCAAAGCGGATGCTGCCCGATGTCACCTTCAGGGACTTGGCCAGCAGCCCCATCACGGCAAGCGACGAGACCGACTTGCCGGACCCGCTTTCGCCGACCAGCGCAAGGATTTCGCCTGAGCCGACGCTGTAGGACACGTCCCGCACGAGCGCGGTCTCGGTGCCGTCTTGCACCAGTGTCACGGTGAGCTTGTCGATTTCGAGCAGGGACACGTTGCGCCTTACGTTAATTTTGTTGCGTTCCGAGAGGGCCATCTATGTGTGGATCGCCCAAGGGGGAGGATTTCCGGTAACTTTTTAACTTGTCTACTCGCTTGTGCGTACCAATTAGACTTTGGTCCACCCCAATCCAGATCAATGCATAAAATTTGTGCGGAAATTGTTTGGAGAGGCGGGCCAAGGCAGCAACAAGGGGGATGCCAGATGACCTATTCGATCGTCGCCAAGGACCCGGCCACCGGCCAGATCGGGATCGCCGTGGCCAGTCGCTTCTTCGCCTGCGGCGCCATGGTCCCCTACCTGTCGCACCGCGCCGCGTTCGCCAGTCAGGCCTTCATCAACCCGCTTTGGGGGCTTGAGGGTTTGGAGCACCTCCACGCCGGGCAAGCCCCCGAAGACATCCTGACAGACCTGCGCGCCCGTGATCTCGGTGAGGCCAACCGGCAGGCGCATCTGATCGCCCCGGACGGCCACATCGCCCAGCATACTGGCGCCGCCTGTGTGCCATGGGCCGGGCACGCCAAGGCCGACCATGTCTCGGTCGCCGGAAACATGCTCGCCGGGCCCGCCGTGATCGAGGACACGCTGAGCGCATGGCAGGCGGGGGCCGGCCTGCCCTTCGCCGAGCGCTTTCTGACCGCGATGGAGGCGGGCGAGCGCGCCGGGGGCGACAAACGCGGGCGGCAGGCGGCCGCCCTGATCGTGCATGACGGTCAACCCTACCCGGCGCTCGATCTGCGCGTCGATGACCACGCCGACCCGCTCGCCGAGTTGCGCCGCCTGCTCGCGGTGGCCGAGGAACGCTTCGCGCTGTTCCGCACCGCGATGCCCACAAAAGAGAACTTTTCCGGCGCCACGGACCGCGGGCCGCTTGACAAGGCCATCGCGGACAAAGAACGAGCTATGGCGGAAAGCGGCGCGCCGTCCCGGTCCTTTGCCTCCCCTCCGATTGCATGAAGTGAACAGAACATGACCCTGAACCCGTATCACGCCTACCCGTCCCGCCGCTCCGCTCTCGTGGCCCGCAACATCGTCAGCACCAGCCAGCCGCTCGCGGCGCAGGCCGGGGTGTCCATGCTCGCCCGGGGAGGCAACGCCGTGGACGCGGCGCTCGCCACCGCGATCACGCTGACGCTGGTTGAACCGACCGGGAACGGGCTCGGATCGGACGCGTTCTGCATCTTGTGGGACGGCAAAGAGCTGCACGGGCTCAACGCCTCGGGCCGGTCCCCGGCGGCATGGACACAGGACTATTTCAAGGGCCAAGAGAAGATGCCGTTCCATGGCTGGGACAGCGTCACCGTGCCGGGCGCGGTCTCGGCATGGGTGGCGCTTTCGGAGCGCTTCGGCAAGCTGCCCTTCGAAACCCTCTTCGAGCCCGCCATCGGCTACGCGGAAAACGGCTTTCCGGTCTCGCCGATCATCGCGCGGCTCTGGGAACGGGGCGCGGGCATTCTGGCCGAGCAGCCCGGGTTTGCGGACAATTTCATGCCGGGTGGCCGCGCGCCGCTGGCCGGGGAAATCTACCGCAACCCGGACATGGCCCACACTCTGCGGCTGATCGCGGACACCAAAGGCGCGGCGTTCTACGAGGGCGAGCTTGCCGAGAAGATCGAGGCTTTCGCCAAGGAGAACGGCGCGGCGATGCGGGTCTCTGACCTCGCCGCGCACAAGCCCGATTGGTGCGGTACGATCCAACAGAGTTTCGACGATGTGACCTTGCACGAGATTCCGCCCAACGGTCAGGGCATCGCCGGGCTGATGGCGCTAGGCATCCTCGGCGAGACCCCGATCCGGTCGCTGGATGCCGACGACCCGCGCGCCCTGCATCTGCAAATCGAAGCGATGAAACTCGCGCTGTGGGACACCGAACACTATGTGGGCGATCTGGGTCACATGACCCGCGTGACGCCGGACGATATGCTCGACCCCGGCTATCTCGCCGCCCGCGCGCGGCTGATCGACCCGGACCGCGCCACCGATTTCGGGATCGGTGCGCCTCCGAGCCGCGGCACGGTCTACCTCACCGCAGCGGACGCCTCGGGCATGATGGTGTCCTTCATCCAATCGAACTACGCGGGCTTCGGCTCCGGCGTGTGCATCCCCGGCACCGGCATCCACTTGCAGAACCGGGGCGCGGGCTTCTCGCTCGATCCCGAAAGCCAGAACGTCGTCGCGCCGGGCAAACGCCCCTTCCACACGATCATCCCGGCCTTCCTGATGCGCGGCGACGATCCGCTGATGAGCTTCGGCGTGATGGGCGGGCCGATGCAGGCGCAAGGGCACCTGCAAATGACCCTGCGCACCCAGCTTTGGGGGCAGGATGTGCAGCAGGCGGTGGATGCGCCGCGCTGGCGGATCACCGGCGGGCTGGGCGTGGCCTGCGAGACCAGTTTCCCCGCGCAGACCCTGCAAACCCTGCGCGAGATGGGCCACCAGATCGACCTCGAAGCCCCGGACAACGCGTTCGGCTTCGGCGGCGCGCAGCTCATCACTCGCTTGGAAAACGGCACTTATGCGGCGGGGTCCGATCCGCGCAAGGATGGGCAGGCGGTGGGGTTCTGAACCCACACGCGGCAAGCCCGTGTGACAGTGTGACCGTCACCCGGCATTGACAAATCCTTGCATGCCCCGCCACGGCACGCGCTATACTGCGCGCATGGGAGCAAAAGAGGAGATATCACGATGCGCGCAGTTCTGTTTGGCATTTCAGCGGCCCTGATCGCGTCGGCCGCACTGGCGGAGGACACGGTCGGGATTACCAAGGACATGATGAGCGTCACAGTCGACACCGCCGCCGGGCCGGTCGAGATCAAGCGCAATCAGGACACCGAGGCCCGGCTCGGCGCGCCTTGGACGAAGACCTCCCGGTCTTGCCCGAATTTCTGCATCCAGCCGATCAGCCCGGCGCCGGGCGTCACCACGATTGGCGAGTTGGAGGTGCTGGAGTTCCTGAAGTCCGGCGAGGCCCTGCTGGTCGATGGCCGCATCCGTCCACAATTCGAGGAAGGCACGATCCCGGGCGCAATCTCGATCCCCTATAACGAGGCCGCCGACCGGCTCGGCGAGCTTGGCTGCGAGGTGGATTTCGACGGCTGGATCTGCGAGGGCGAGATCGCCTCGGTGGTGCTGTTCTGCAACGGCCCATGGTGCGGACAATCCCCGACCGCAGCGCGCCGCATGATCGAGGCCGGATTTCCGGCTGAGAACATCTATTACTATCGTGGCGGCATGCAGAACTGGAACGGCCTCGGCCTGACAGTGGTCCCCGGCGGCGGCAGCAGCTAGAGCAGAAGGCACAGGCGACCCGGACAGGGCGGGACAAGGTCAATCCGGCGCCTGTCCCGCCGTGTCCGGACCGGGTTGTGCCGAGACCGCGCTGGCCGCAGCGGTTGCGACAAGCAGTTTGTTCGCGTCGGACAAGAGGCCGCTCGCGGACCGAGGAGGAATAAAGCGGATGGCGCGGTCTTTCTTGTCGCAGAGGCGGCGGGGAAAGATCTGTCCGCGCGTCGCCACTTCACCGCGCAGGACGCGGGCATCCCAGAGCAGGCTGCCGTCCTTATCACGAAGTTTTGAATCCCTTTTTTTGCCGACCAACCGCTGAGTCGCGCACCCCGTCGCCGAACGCCGCTCATTTTGGGCAGGCGCCCCCGTTTCTATTCCGGAGAGAGTTGGCAACCGTGCAGCAACGCCAAATTTCGGAGGAAATAACGATGTTCGATTCGAGCGCATTCATGCTCAAGGACCAGGTTGCATTGGTCACCGGTGCCGGCGCCGGGATCGGTCGCGGGATCGCGGAAATGTTCGCGGGCGCCGGCGCCGCGGTTGTGGTCAGCGACCTCAAGGCCGAAACCGCACAAGCCGTCGCCGACGCGATCACGCAGGCCGGAGGCAAGGCCGTCGGGCTGGCCTGCAACGTCACCAAGGAAGAGAACCTGCAGGCAGCGGTGCAAACGGCCATCGATCAGTTCGGCAAACTGAACATTCTCGTCAACAATGCCGGTGGCGGCGGCCCCAAGCCCTTCGACATGCCCATGGACGACTTCCGCTGGGCCTATGAAATCAACGTGTTCGCCCCCTTCCGCCTCACGCAGATCGCGGTGCCCCACATGGAAGCGGCGGGCGGCGGCGCGGTCCTGAACATCTCGTCGATGTCGGCTGAGAACAAGAACCAAAGGATGGCATCCTATTCCTCCTCGAAAGCCGCGATCAGCCACCTGACGCGGAACATCGCCTTCGATCTGGGGCCAAAGAATATCCGTGTGAACGGCATTGCGCCCGGCGCGATCCGCACCGACGCGCTGGCCACGGTGCTGACGCCCGAAATCGAGCAGACCATGCTCAAGCACACCCCGATCAAGCGCCTTGGGGAGCCCTCCGACATCGCCGGCGCCGCCCTCTATCTGTGCTCGCCGGCAGCCAATTGGGTGAGTGGGCAAATTCTCACCGTGTCAGGCGGCGGTGTCCAGGAATTGGACTGATCCCGGCCTGGCAGCCACCCCTATTGCAATCTGAAAGGACACAGACATGAGCTTCGATGCATTTGCCGATTTCCGCATGGACGGCCACAACGTCATCATCACGGGCGGCGCGCAGAATATCGGCGCCGGCATCGCCAAGACCCTCTCCGGGGCCGGCGCAAAGGTCATGATCGCCGACCTCAATGGCGACATGGCCGCGGAGACCGCCGCCGAAATCGCCAAGGAAACGGGCAATGACGTGCAGGGCATCGGCTGCGATGTCACCGACAAGGCGCAAATCGATGCGGTGGTGACGGCAACCGTGGATGCTTTTGGCGGCATCTCGACCCTCGTCAACAACGTGGGATGGGGCGGACGGCAACCCGATCCGGCTGCGATCCCTGAGGAAGAGTTCCTGAACTCCTACAAGCTGAACACCATCAGCGCCTATCGTATGAGCATGGCCTGCCTGCCCTATCTCGAAAAGGCCGAGAACGCCTGCATCACCAATTCCGGCTCTTTCTCTTCCGCCGTGCCAGCCTACGACATTCTGCCCTATGCCACGGCCAAGGCGGCCCTGAACCAGATGATGGTGTCGCTGGCACATATGCTGAACAAGCGCGTGCGCGTGAACTCCATCCTGATCGGCACCGTGATCACGGAAGGCTATGCCAGCGCCGGCATCACGCCGGAAATGCAGGAGCGGATGATGCATCCTGACAACCTGATCGGCCATCCCGGCAGTCCGCAGGACATCGCCAACGCCATGCTGTGGCTGTGCTCGCCTGCCGCAAGCTGGGTGAGTGGCCAGACGATCAACGTGCATGGGGGCGGCAACGTCGTCCGGCTGTTCGGCAAGTAAGATGGCGGGACGCCGCGTCCGCCTGTTCAGCGTCGTCTGGAGTCTTTTCTGTGCCTTGATGGGCGCAGGACTGCCCGGCTATGCGCAGGAGGCTGGTGGTCAGTTCGGGCCCGCCGTTCTGCCTGCCGGGCAGGCGGTCATCGGGCAGACGATCGGGCGTGTCGAGGTCGACATCGCCCGGTCCGGTGGAGATGCGGCGCGCGACGCGGCAGCCTTGCGGGACGCGCGTGCGGCCTTGTCAGGGCTTCTGGGCAATAGCTATCGGCCCGTTTTGCTCGAAACAGCTCTGGCGGGTCTCGTCTCACAGGGCGTGGTGCGCGGTGCGGAGCATCGGACAGTTGTCGAGCCTGCGCGCGGGGGTCTTGGGATTGTCGTGTCCCTTGAGACCGCAGCGGCAGAGGCGCCCAAAGCCGAGGCACCAGCGCGATTTCCGATTATCCACAAGGATGACCGGAGCGAATTGACCTTCATCCTCGGAGGCGGCGCGGGTGTCTATTCCGATTCCAATCCGTGGTTCGGTCAACCTGCCCTGTTCAACCAGTTCAGCCCGGTCGCCGGACGCCTCCCCGGCAGCGAGACCACATGGAGCGAGGCCTATCTGGAACTCGGCCTTGGCGGCGCCACCCGGCTTGGTGAGAGCGATTTTTACCTGTTCGGTGCTGTGAGCGGAATTTACAGCTTTTCGTTCGGGCAGGACATTTTCCGCGACGACGATCGCGATTTCTGGCACCCGGGGCGGGGCTATGTCGGTGTGCTCTACGCCGATCCCGACAGCGGGAATACGGCGCAACTGTCCTTCGGGCGTCAGACATGGACGCTGAACAACGGCTTCCTGATCTCGATGATCTCGGGATCCTCAAATGCCGGCGAGCGGGGCGCAACATATCTGGGACCGCGCAACTATACCGATTTCACCGCCCTTGCGACCGGAGAGTTCGGGCGCGCGCGGTTCAATGTTTTCTACATTGACCCGGACGAATTGGAGGATCTCGAGTCGAACACGACCTTCGCGGGCGTCAATGTCGGCTGGCAGTTTTCCGACGCCTTCTCCGCCGATCTGAGCTACATCGCCATCCCG
Organism: uncultured Aliishimia sp.; assembly: GCA_965656085.1. Lineage (GTDB taxonomy): Bacteria > Pseudomonadota > Alphaproteobacteria > Rhodobacterales > Rhodobacteraceae > Aliishimia. Next base: position 25,846 of record CBFHJA010000025.1, read on the forward strand.
GAGTCCGACTCCACCTACCGCGCACCGGGGGGCGTGACACTGGCCCGTAAAGGCACGCGCACGGCGGGCTTTCATGCGCTTTGGCAGCCCAAGACACCCGATCATGTGTGGCTTGAAGGCGAAGCCTATCATCAGAGCCATCCCGACTACGACATGTCCGCCCACGCCTTTTATGGGACGGTCGGGTATATCGCGCGCAGTCATCCCTGGAGCCCGAGCATATCCTACCGCTTTGCCAGCTTCTCGGGAGATGATCCGGCCACTGGCACGTTCGAGCGGTTCGATTCACTGATGACCAACGAGTTCGGCAACTGGTTGCAGGGGATGTCCTTTGGCAAGGTGTATCGCAACGCGAACCTCAACACCCACCGCATCCAGATAAATGTCGCGCCCCGTAAGGGCATGAACCTGACCTTCAGCTGGCACAAGCTGCGCGCCGATCAGCTCAACAATCTTGGCGCCAATCCGGCCGTGGCCACGCTATCGTCGCGCGATATCGGGAACGAGTACACAGCCACGCTCCGCTGGGCAATTGACCGAAACCGGTTCTTGCAACTGGTTGCGTCCCATGCCCGCCCCGGCAGAGCGCTGCGTGACATCGGAGCCGATGCGCCTTGGACGACGCTTCAAGCCAGTATCTACGTGAACTTTTAACAAAACCAACACGCGCCGCGAAAACGTCGGAACCGCCGCGCGCAGACAGGGAGACGAGCGCCATCATGACCCAAAGCGAAATTCTGAAGGGCGCCCTCGTGGGCGGTTTGATAAATGCCGTGATCAACGGGGCTATCCAGTATTTCATCCTGCGCGGGTCTGACGGCCCGATCCCTTTGTCGGTGGATTCGATCGCCACGGACACGCACACCTTGCTCGGATCTTCGGTCCCCCTTGCCGTGTCGCTCGCAATGATCCTGACGGCTGTCGCCCACTGGACAACCAAGGGTGTGAAGAAACCGTTCTTTCCCACCACCCTGTGGCTTGTGATCAAACACGGCCTGTTCACTTTCGGCCTCGTCGTGGCCGGAGCGGTCATGTGGCAGCGTCTGATGGGGACCATCGACGTCAGCCTCGCAACAGCGGTCGTGTTCCTGGGGATTGTCGCGGGCGTCGTCTCCGCCATCATAAACTACATGACGATTTCCCAAATCGTGGAGGTGGAGTAATGGACGCGGCAACAGTGCCTTGGGGCCAGATCTTTGGCCTTTTATTCATGACCATGGGCCCGATCCGCGCGATCGCGGTATTCTCAAGGGTTGGGGAGAGCGACACCTCTCCCGGCGTGCGTGCCTTGGCTGGCAAGTCGGCAGCGCTCGTTGCGGGCGCTTATCTCGTTGCGGCGATCATGGGAACCGGGGCGCTTGCGTCTTGGGGCGTTTCGTTCCCCGTGCTGATCGGGGCGGCTGGCTTCGCGTTGTTCGCGCTTTCCTTGCAGTCGCTTCTGAACCCGGTGGCCGCATCATCGTCGATGGACCCGGAAAAAACACCTGCTGCGGCGATCGCCTTTCCCGGCCTGTTCCCACCGATCGCGGTCACGATCCCGTTGATATTCTCGTTTGCCTTCCCGGGAACGGAGGTGAAACTCGGCATCATCGCGATGGGGCTCGGCCTGATCCTGCTGAACTGGCTTTTGATGCTGAAGTCCAAGGCCATCATCAACAAGATCGGACCGGTACCGCTTCAACTCTTCGGAGCTGTCTTTGGCGTGCTGCAACTCGCGCTCGGATTGCAGTTCATGACAGATGCGGCCGTCATATTCATAAATGGGGGAGCGCTGTAATCGTCGTGTCCGGCCGGATTTCACAACGGGGACAACCGCACGTCCTTTGGGGGCGCAGATCGTTATGCGTCGCAGGCCGAACTGCGTGTGCGCAAGCCCGCCAGCTGAAAATGGACGCAACACTGGTGGATGCGGTGATGAGCGCAGCAGTATGGACCCCCACGAGAAGATACCTGAGAGGAGACCCGTCATGCTACGGTTTCGCCCCCTTCCCGCCGCTCTGATTGCGCTCTTCTGGGCGCTCTTCGCGGGGTCATCCGCACAGGCGCAGGAGGTCGACTTCTCGGGTGAATGGCAGACCTATTGGCGCACCGGCAGCGCGGTGCTGACACTTGAGCAGGAGGACGACCGGGTCACGGGCACCTACCAGCCCGACGACGGGCGCATCGAAGGCACGGTGGAGGGCCATGTCCTGCGCGGGACATGGGCGCAGCCGGGCTCTTCCGGCGAGGTGGTCTTCGCGCTCTCAAAGGACGGGCAGGTGCTCACGGGGCGCTTCGGCAACGGAGAATACTGGAACGGCTTCCGTTAGGCGGACGGGAGCGAGAGCAGCGCTTGGCAACTCGGCAACGGCTCGCCGCGCGAGACTCTGCGCAGCCTTCTGATCGCCACAAACATCGCGGTCTATGCAGGCGATGCCGGCGCGCTTCGGCGGGTGGACAATCTGCTGACCTATGCCGGTCCAAGCACCACTGCGCGGGACGAAGCGAAGCGTCGCACCACAATGTTCGATATTCTCGACATGGCGACCATCCGGCTGAACGATGTGCCGCTCGCCCCTGACGATGCCGCGGCGGAGACGGTCCGCTTCGAGGTCGGACCCGCGGCGATCCCGGCCAAGACGACGCTCGAATTTCAACGCGACGCCTTGGGCGGTTGGCGTCTCGTCCTGCCGTCGTCCGACGATCTGGCCGCCGAGAGCGCGCGCCTGCTCGCGGCGCTCGGCCACACAACCAAGGCCGAGTTGGACCGGGCGCGCATGGACTCGCCGCGCGGTGTCATGCGCGAGTTCATCCAAGGCACGTTGTCTTGGGAGGATGGCGGGCGCGACCGGGCGCTGGCGGTCATGGACCTGTCTCACATCCCGGAGCGCCTGCATACGCTCGAAGGGCCGATCTATGCCGACTACCTCAAGCGCATCATCGACCGGATCGCCTATGTCCTGTGGCAGGAGATCCCCGACGATCCGGACCGCAGCGTGCCCTATGTCTACTTCCAGCATCCGGTCGGCAACATCACCATCGCGCGGGTCACTGAGCCGCAAGTCGAGGAGGGTACCGCCCCGGTGGAGCGATGGAAGCTCAGCTCCGCCACCGTGGCGGCATCGCCGGCGCTTTTGGAGGCCATGCAAGACCTGCCTGCGATCCCCGGACTGGAAAAGCCCAAGGCGCTGTCCCCGTATTTCCGCCTGCGCGAAAGCGTGCGCGCCGTCTCTCCTGCTCTCATCGCGGATCGCGGCTATCTGGAAACGTGGCAGTGGCTTGGGATGATCGGTGCCTTGGCCGCCGCTTCTGCTGCGTTCTATCTTGGGAGGGGCCTGCTGCGCGCGTTCGGCCAGCGCGACGGCTGGGACGGGTTGACCAAGCTCGCGCCGCCCGCCGGGCTGGTCCTGTCGGCGGCGATCCTGTCCTGGGCGATTGGCCGGCTCGGCCTTACCCAAGTGGGCTTGCCGGGGGTGGGCACGTTGATCGGCGTGTTCCTGATCGTCGCGATAGCCCTGTTCGCCTATCGTCTGGTCGCGCTTTTGGGCGGCTGGTTCCTTGCCCGTGCGCAGAAGACCACCTCCTATGTCGACGAGATCGCTGCCTCGCTCGGCACCGGGCTGATGAAACTCCTCGTCGTGCTCGGCGCCATCATCGCCGTCGCGGACGTTGTCGGCCTTCCCTACGAGGGTGTGATCGCCGGTCTCGGCGTGGGCGGTGTCGCCATCGCCTTCGCGGCGCGCGATACTGTGTCGAACATGTTGGGCGGTGGCATCCTCATGGCCGACCGCCCGTTCCAGCGTGGCGACCTGATCGAGTTGGACGGGACGCTCGCCACGGTCGAGCATGTCGGGCTGCGGTGTACACGGTTGCGCTCGCTCGACGACACGCTCCTGAATGTGCCCAACTCGCAGCTTTCGGACCGGACGATCGCCAATTGGGGACGGCGTCGGCGCCGCAAGGTGGTCCTTGGCGTGGGGCTCACCTACGACACCCCGCGCGACAAGCTCGACAGGTTCGTCAAACGCCTGAAGGAGGTGATGCTTGCGCAACCACGGATCGACCGTGACGATCTGTATATCGGCCTCAAGAGTTTCGGCGCCTCTTCGATCGACATTGAACTGATGTATTACCTGAAGGTCTACGCGTATGGATCGCAGGTTGATGCGCAGCATGCGATTATCCTCGACATCATCGCACTCGCCGAGGAGATCGGCGTCGAGTTTGCGTTCCCAACCCGCACCCTGCACTTGCAACCTGCCGAAACACAGAGCGCTGAGATGGATGCCAGTAGCGAGGCCCCCAAGGGCGCGGCACCTGTCTGAGAGCAAGAGGCGGAAGCACATGGCCGACACCATGACGGGCCGGGCAGGCCGAGCCTGCGCGCTTAAATCGGAAAAGTGCCCACGCGCGCGAACAAGGGGACTCAGAACCTGATGGTTGCGAAAACGAAATGGTCGGTCATGGCCGGGCTGTATTTGCTGGTAAGCGCCTGCGGACCGGCCACCTACAACTCGATTGACCTCATGCCGTCTCCTGCCATCTACACGGCTGGCACGCTTGATCCGTTTGACGGTGTATCCTCAGAGAATATCGCGCGCCGTGCGACGCTGTTCTACGCAACGGATCGACAACCCGCGAGCGCAGATGACCCTCAGGCTTCCTATAACAACGAACGGGGGCTGGTCTTGCGAGCGGGCGTGGCGGCGGTCGATGTCGATCCGCCTATCGGCACGTGGGAGGACGCGCGGAGAAACTTCCTCGCCTCTGAGCGCGGCGAACGCTACAGGCTGAGCGTGTCCGCGACGAATGAAATCGGCATCCTGCCGTTCAGCGCCACCGATTTCATGGAAGACCCGCCGCCCGCCGCGGAAACGGAGGCCGCCGGGCGACGTTTCGCCGCTCGGATCAACGCGCAACTCGCCCTGTCGCCCAACAAGGACATCTTTATTTACACGCATGGGTACAATGTCGATTTCGACTATGCGACTTTGGTCTCGCGAGAGCTGCAGCATTTCCTCGGCTATCAGGGCGCGTTCATCAGCTACAACTGGACCGCGACGCCCAGCAGGCTTGCCTATTTCCGCGATCAGGAATCCGCGTTGGCCACGCGCCGCAACCTGCGGTCCCTCGTTGCGTTCTTGTCGGAACATACGAACGCGCGGCGCATTCATCTGATCGGCTACAGCGCCGGATCGCGCCTCGCGTTCGATACCGCCTACGAGATCACGCTGGGCGCGGCCCCCGAGGCGCGCTTGGGGAAACTGATCCTGATCGGAAGTGATCTGGACCGCACGTATTTCGTTCAGGCTATCGAGGACGGCATCCTGGAGACTGTGACCGACCTGACGCTCTACTCATCCCGCACGGATTCCGCGCTGGCCCTGTCGCGCTTCGTGTTCGGACGCGAACGGGTGGGAGAAATCTCCGACGCCAATGCTGTCGGTCCAAGGGTGAGAACTGTTTTGGCGGCGCTTGAGAACCTGCACATCATAGACGTGTCAAACGCGGAAGCTTCCGACACCGGAAATGGGCACTGGTATTTCCGCTCGTCGCCCTGGGCCAGTGGCGATCTCTTTCTATCCCTTCTCACGGACAGGACACCATCGGAACGCGGCTTGGTGCGGTCGCCGGATCAGGTTGTCTGGCAATTCCCGCCAGATTACGTTGAACGGGTCTCCTCGGCGCGTCGTATGGCTCAAAGATGATCGCCAAAGGCAAGTCCATAGGTGGGACCGCCGGAAGGGCGCTCAAAGGCCGCGTCCATTCTCACCAGAGCGTTTCCGGAGTGGGGTGGGTTTGTGGAAAACGTCAGAATTGGTCGCAAAAATGCGGATCACTTGTCAATGCGGATCGCATGACGCACCAGACGCTCCAGCATTGCAAAGAGAAAGACGCATAGCCGCTCTCGCTCAGGTCGAGCTTGTCGATATCGTCGTCGAACTCACGGATGTTATCGAAGCCGCCGCCGCCATTGGCGTTGGATTTGAACACGACCTCAATACTTTCACAGCGTGGAAATTTGCGGCGAATGTCGCTTGACCAACCACGCGCATGTCGGCTTGCAAGCCCAGCAAGTTGACGTCGCAAAACCACTTGGTTTCGCATGTTTCGTTGCGCAAAACCGGGTCCCAGTTTTGCGCAACATGCACGAAATGGCGCGCGGGTCCGGACGTTCAGCCGTCGTTCCCAAGAAAAGCGGATGTATCGGCAAGCAAGTCCCATACAGCTCTGGCCCAAGTCGAGGGTACGAGAATGTCAAATCGGTTGCTGTGTCTGCACTGGATCAAGACACCCACACCATGAATACCGGTCTGCACAAAATCACCGTCCTGAAATACCGCTTCGCCGATATCTATCGAAATGACACAGGCCAGCAAATCCCGTGCGCCCTTGCCCGATACAGTAATCACAGTCCGCGCATGGCCAAGATCAAGCGTGACCAATTCATCAGAATGATAATCCGCCAGGTCCGTTGCCCCTTCAATCCATATCTTGTCCGGGGCGATCCGCCAGGCTGTTACACCATTCGTTGCCTGTGCGGTTTTGAAACTGCCGCCGTCGGTCAATCCAACGCGCGCCAGGATCGGTTTCAGCGCGATGTCAAAATCGTCCCAGCCCGCGAATTGGGTCAAACCGTTCGTTGGGCGCATTTCAAGAATGATCGACTGCGAGCCAAAGGCTATCGGGGTCGAGACTTCAGCAAGCAGGGATAAAGCTTCAGCCATTTTGACGCTCCCCTTTCGGATCATAGAAATGATGGGAAACCACTGTGGCGTTCACAGTCTGGTCCCCGACGAAATCAACGACCTTGACATGTTCACCCTTGCGGTTGGCACCGTTCCTGAGAAACGCCAGCGCGATGTTCTTGCCCAAAGCGGGAGAGTAGGTGGTTGAAGACACCCAGCCATCCCCGTGCCCTTTCGGCGTTTGCGATTGCGCGAACAAGAGTGCGCCTGCCTTGGCTCCGGGATCTCCGTCGATTTCAAGCCCGACAAGTACCGGCCGTTCAGAGTCTTCGAGAACGGGGCGCTTGTGCAGTACCGACCCGACAAAGGGCTTCTTGGATGACGCAAAACTTTCGAGCCCAATATCCCTGAGCGTGGTGCGCCCTTCGATTTCGGGACCCGCAACATGGCCTTTCTCAATGCGCAGCGCTCCCATGGCTTCGGTGCCATAGGGGCGGAGGTTGTAGGATGTGCCCGCTTGTTCAAGCATTTTCCAGACATGGCATCCGAATCCAGCGGGAACATAGATTTCAAAAGCCAGTTCTCCCGAATAGGACATCCGGTGAAGACGTCCCTCGACACCGCCGATTTCCGCATGGGTAAAATGATTGTTGGGCAGCGCTTCGAGTGAGACATCGACATCACTGACATCGTTCAGGAGCGCACGCGACTTTGGGCCCGCGACTGCGATTGCGGCCCATTGATCGGTCACACTGGTCACATGCACCCGCAGGTCCCGCCACGCCGTTTGCAGCATGCGCTCCATGAACGACAACACTTTGGCGGCGTTGGCAGTGGTGGTTGTCATGAAATAGTCGTTCTGCCCCAGCCGCGCGGTTGCGCCGTCATCCATCACAAACCCGTCCTCACGCAGCATCACGCCATAGCGCAAACGACCGATGGCCAGTGTTTTCCAGCCGTTGACGTAGAAGCGGTTGAGAAACTCTGCCGCGTCAGGTCCCTGCACAGCGATCTTGCCCAAGGTTGAAACATCAATCATCCCCACGTTCTGCCGGACGTGCGCGGCTTCGCGAATATAGGCAGCGCGTAAATCTTCGCCACTCTGTGGATAATACCAAGGGCGTTCCCATGCGCCGGCTTTTGTCATCTTTGCTCCGTCTGCGAGATGCAAAGCATGGATTGGAGAGCGCCGCGTAGGCCTGAAGTGCAACCCATGTTCATGACCAACAAATGCACCGATGGTGACGGGGGTAAACGGAGGTCGAAAGGTGGTCGTGCCGACCTCTGCAACAGTTGCCTGGCGCAGGTCAGCCATCCGCGCAAGCGCATTCACGTTGCTGAGCTTGCCCTGATCCGTTGCCATGCCCAGCGTCGTGTAGCGTTTCAGATGCTCGACCGAGGCATACCCTTCTCGATGCGCCTGGTCGATATCGCTGAGTTTCACATCATGTTGCAAATCGACAAAGGCCTTGCCTTTGACTTTGCCGCTTTTGGATGACGTGATGACTTGGCCGGAATGATTGCCTTGCCAAAACGGGCCTGTCGTAAACATATCAGGCGCCGTACCGGGATCTGCACTATGCCCTGTGGCCCGCGCCGCCTCTGCCCCCTTATCAAAGCCCTTTGCGATCACCTTTTTCAAGGAATCTGCTGCGGCGCTGGTGCCTGCGCATTGCAGCGGGCATTCTGGATCTTCCGGTGCAATGAACCCGGCAGATCGAGGGTCGTAGACCGGCTTGCCAAACCGCTGGGACCACAGATGCACCACTGGTGCCCACCCGCCGGAGACTGCAATGACATCGGCGGCTATCGCATGCGCTTCACCGGTCGCGTAACCGTGTTCATCGACTGGGCAGATCACAGCGGCAGCTACGCGCGTTGCCCCGGTCGCCCGAAGCACACCGTGGCCAGTGTATACCTGAACACCTGCCTTACAAGCGAGATTCTTGGTGTCAGTAGTCACGTCTGCCCGCATGTCCACAAGCGTAACCGTCGCCCCAGCACGGGCAAGTTCGGCGGCGGCCTGATAGGCGCTGTCATTATTCGTTGCGACGACAATGCTGTCACCTACCAGAACGGCGTAGCGATTGAGATAGCAACGTGCCGCCTCCGCCAGCATGACGCCGGGTTTATCATTTCCACGAAATACCAAGGGACGTTCGAGCGCGCCCGTCGCCAACACCGCTTGAGGCGCGTGGACCTGCCAGTATCTTTGGCGAGCGTGGTTCGCCTCCGGCACTTTGAAGTGGTCGCCGACACGTTCCACGAGCGCGTAGGTATCGCCGTCATAAGCGCCGACGGCCGTGGTGCGGGTCAGGATCTTGACCGTATTGAGCGCTTCCAGTTCTGCCTTCACCTCTGCCAGCCAGCCGTCGCCAGGCGCATTGACCGCGTCGCACAACATAGCACCACCCAAGTCGCGATCCTGCTCGACCAGCATCACGCGCGCCCCGGCCCGGCCAGCTGCCAAGGCAGCGCTCAGCCCCGCTGCGCCGCCGCCGATGATCAGCACATCGCAGAAGGCGTGGCGTTTTTCGTAAGAATCGGGATCGTTCAGATAAGTCCCCCGCCCCATGCCGGCGGCGCGGCGAATAAAGGTTTCGCACAGCATCCAGAATCTTGTGCTGTGTTTGAACGGCCCGATGAAAGTCTTGTAATAGAAGCCAGCACTCAAAAGTGGGCCCAAGAGATTGTTAACCGCCCCGACATCGTATTTCAGGCTCGGCCACGCGTTCTGACTGGTGGACACCAAGCCGTCGAAAGCCTCCGTCACGGTGGCGCGGACGTTGGGCTCATGCCTATCGCCCTCGCGTAAATGAACCATGGCGTTGGGTTCTTCCACCCCGGCAGAGAAAACGCCGCGAGGTCGGTGGTACTTGAAGCTGCGCCCAACAAGGCTGACACCCCCCGCCAGCATTGCCGAGGCAAGTGTATCGCCCAAAAAAGCGGGCAGGCTTTGCCCATCAAACCGAACGTCAAGGGGACGGCTTCGGTCTATCCGACCGCCGGACTCGAGCCGCCTCATACCTTCACCTCACGTGCCAACCGACAACCGCCGATCTCATGAGTTAGCGTGTTGCGCTCCAGCACCAGCCACTGTCGGCATCCCTGCACATGGTGCCAGTATTCCCGGTGCGGTCCGCGCGGATTGTCCCGGAGGAAGACGTAGTCAAGCCATGGCGCTTGTTCCCCCTCTTCCATGGCTGGTTGGATCACATTTGCATCACCTCCATAGGTGAATTCAGTCTCGGAACGGATGCCGCAAATGGGGCAAGGAATACGGATCATGGACAGTCCTCAATGAGCATTGGGCTGCGGGCCCATGCCTTTTTCGTCAATCTGATAGCCACGTGCGAAGCGATCCAACGTGAATTCGGCGTTGTCGGGATGTGGTGCGTCTCGGGCGATTGTATGGGCAAAACACCACCCGGAAGCCGGGGTGGCTTTGAAGCCGCCGTAACACCAGCCGCCATTCAGGTAGAGCCCATCCACCGGCGTCTTGGTGATAAAGGGTGAGCCATCCATGCTCATGTCCATCACCCCGGCCCAGTGGCGTAACAGCTTGAGCCGGGACAGACTGGGCATCAAAGCCTTGGCACTGGCGAGCGTGTGTTCCACAACCGGCAACCCGCCCCGTTGTGCATAGGAATTGTACATCTCCAGATCTCCGCCCAGCACCAACCCGCCTTTGTCAGACTGGCTGATGTAGAAATGCGCGGCGCCAAAACTGATCACGGTGTCGATCAGCGGTTTGTAAGGTTCCGTCACGAAGGCTTGCAGACTGTGGGTTTCAATCGGCAAGCGCAGACCGGCCATACGGGCCAGATGCCCTGAATGGCCTGCAACACAAAGCGCCACCTTGCCCGCACGGATGTCACCCCGGCTAGTCTGTACCCCTACGATTTTCCCGCCGTCATAGAGATAGCCCGTCACCTCGCGTTGCTGCAGTATGTCCACGCCGCGTTGATCAGCGGCGCGCGCATAACCCCAGGCAACCGCATCGTGTCGCGCTGTCCCGGCACGGCTCTGATAGATTGCGCCATGAATGGGAAAACGGGCATTCTCGGAGTAATCGAGGTAGGGCAGGCGGCGCTTGACTTCGGCCCGGTCAAATAATTCTGCGTCAATGCCATTCGCACGCATGACATTGCCCCGCCGCCGCGCCGCATCCATCTGGCCCGGGGAATGGCACAGGTTATACTGCCCGCGCTGCGAAATCATGACGTTGTAGTTCAAATCCTGGCTCAGGTTCTCCCAAAGTTTCATCGACCGTTCATAGAACATCGTGTTTCCGGGCATCATGTAGTTCGAGCGGACAATGGTAGTGTTGCGCCCGGTATTTCCGCCTCCGAGCCAGCCCTTCTCTACAACGGCAACATTGGTTATCCCGTGCTCTTTGGCCAAATAATAAGCTGTCGCGAGACCGTGGCCGCCGCCGCCGACAATGACCACGTCGTAATGAGCCTTGGGGTCTGGATCGCGCCACGCACGACCCCAGGATTTGTTTCCGCCCAAGGCGTTCAGGAAAACAGATAAGGCAGAGTATCGAGACATCGTGCGGCACCGGCTATGAGTCGACTCTAAAATACAGCAAATGATGCTAAATTTAAAATAAAAATATCATGTGGTCTTTCTGTGTGTTGGACGGCACGTGCACATACGTAGTATGTCATCTCCGAACACTGCAGGTTGGCGAGCATGGACATTCTTGAGCGGCTTCAGAACGCGCTACCGGACCTTCCAAAGAAACTGGCTTTGGCAGCACGCTACGCGCTGGACCATCCCGACCAGATCGCGCTCAACTCCATGCGCACCTCTGCCAATGAAGTTGGCGTGACCTCAACGACGATGCTTCGGTTGGCACGGCAGGTGGGGTTCGACAATTATGAAGACTTCAAAGCCAGCTTTCAGTCTCAACTGGTTTCGACTGGCTTTGGCATGCGCGCCGGAGCGCTTCGACGTGACGATCCAAGCGACTCACATGCACCGCTGCCGCAACGGATCCTTGAGGCCAGCCGTCAAAACCTTGACATGACGATGTCCGAAAAGAACCTAATGGCGCTCTCAGATATCGCCAGAACCATCCGGCAAAGCCCACGCTGTCATTTGCTAGGGTCAGGCGCGGCCTATTGGATGGCGGCCCTGATGAAGTCGACAGGGTCGATGATTTTACCAGGGTTGCGTGTCGTGGCCCCCGAACACCCGGTCGCAGCAGAAGATATCGGCCTCTTGGAGCCAGAGGATGTTCTGGTCGGTTTTGGTGTTAGTCCCTGTGCCATCAGGACAATCGAGGGCATGAAATATGCGCGCGAACAAGATGTCCGCACGATTGCCATTACTGACAAGATTGGCTCGCCCTTGGCGAGATACGCCAATCATACCCTGTATTCCGGCACTGACAGCCCGCATTACTACCCTTCGATGGGCGCTATGGTCGTCCTCGTTGAATCGCTTCTGGCCACGATAGTCGCCGACGGTGCTGGCGTGGAACAAGAGAGGATCAAGCACATCGAAACGCAACGCAAAGCCAGCGGGCGCTACATCGAATATTGATCCAGACCGATATTCTGCTTATCGCGACTCTCGGTCGGAGACATGCCCCAGAAGCCGCGAAACGCCTTTGATAGCTGCGAAGCAGAGCTGAAACCACAGGCGACGGCCACCTCGACAAGTGTAAGTCCCGTGTTGTCAATCAGCCAGCGCGCCTTCTGGACTTGTTTGCGGCGTCGAAACTTCACAGGAGATATGCCGAACGTTCGCTGGAAATGGCGTTCGAGTTGACGCGTAGACATGCCAACATCTCGGGCGATTTCGGATATCCGCACAGTGTTCTCAAGATCAAGCTCCATCCGCTCAACCGCCGTGGCAAAGGCGCGGTTCTCAATCCGGTACAGGTCTTTTAATGCACGACGTTGACGCGCCCATGGGGTGCGCAAATCCGCCATCTTCAGACGATCCGCAATGAGCATTGGCTTCACCGAAGGCAAGTAATCGCAAATGACGTCTATCAACGCCTCAAAGGCTGATAACCGTCCGGCACAGGTCGTTAACTTGCCATCGCGGATATACAGCAATTCGCACGTCGCCCCAGGCGGCAGCGGTATCTGCTCTGAAATTGGATCGTCCCAAGGCACAGTAACTTTGTCATTCTCAAAACGTCCTTGACTTATAAGAGCGCCGACGGCTTCGGAGAAAACGACGAGAGACCGGCCCCCGTGTTCCGCCCGCCTGCTGGCAGAGGCAAGTTGCTCCGCATAGGCATTTACACTTGCGCCACCCAACAACACGGCCAGCCCGCAAGACCGCTCAAACTCGAGAGGTTGACAGCGTACGGTGACGCGCCCGTCTCCTGCTGTCGCATCTCTGCCATCCAGCGACATCAAATTTGTGCATATTTCGATTTCGGGATGGGAGACCACAACGGCATCCGCGACGTCGAGAACGGCGGAGAGTTCCGCCAAGTTAAAGCCAGGCAACACGATCACGTCGACCTGCAGCCGCATATGGCGAGATTTGCACGCGCCTGATTTGACTGCCATCGACTTGGAACTCAAATTTCTGTCCATTAAATCGAACATTCCAGTAAGTGTTCGCGGGTGCATGGCCGACGGCGCTCCTAGAACGCCGTCGGCTCGAAACGTCACGCTTTCCAGTACATGCGTGCCGGGAAGATCTGTTCTGCGATGTGCTTCTCGGAACCACCCAAGTCTTCTTTGAAGTGGTTAAACAGCTTTCTCCAGTAGGGTTGAACCGTCACACCCTCATCGCGCACGATTTTCTCGCCAATAGCCATGAGTTCACGACGCTTCTCAACGTCCGGTGTCGCCAGAGCTTTTTCGAGGTTGGCGTCAAATTCTGCGTTGGACCACGCAAACTCATTCCACGCTTCGCCCGACCGATATGCCAATGCCCAAACCTGAACTCCGAAGGGTCGATGCGACCAGTTTGTTGACTGATACGGGCTTGTGGACCAACTGTTCCAGAACGTCGAACCCGGCAGAATGGTCCGCTTCACATTGAAGCCCGCGTCGCGCAGTTGTGCAGCGACGGCATCAGTTGTGTCCTTGCGCCATGAGTCGTCGATAGAGATCAACTCGTGCTCGTAGTCCAGCATTCCCGCCTCTTCCATGAGGGCTTTGGCTTGAGCCGGATCGAATTCAGCAGGGCCGATATCAGCATAGTCCGGATGCGCGGGGCCAACATGATGGTTTTCTGCGACCAGCCCACGCCCACCTTGGCCAAGTTCTAGCAGTATGTTGTTGTCCACGGCCAAAGCAAGAGCACGGCGCACTCTAGCGTCTGCGTAGGGCACAACTCCATTATCGTCCGTGAAGGCCTGATTGGGCCGGATGACGATGGTGGACGCAGTGGTGATTTCACTGCCGACCCAGCCGTTAAGTCCGTCGAGAATGTCAATGAAATCGCCTTCGGATTTATGAATCAGGTCGACTTCATCGGCCTCCGCTGCGGCTATGAACGCCGCAGCATCCGTTCCATAATCGATGAATTCAATACGGTCCAACCATGCACCGTTTCCAGCGTTCCACCAGGTATGGCTTTCGTTTCGCACCAACACGCCTTTGACACCAACTTCGAGGCTCTCTGGAAGATAGGGCCCTGTGCCTACCGGATTGCTCAACATGGTGTCCGCAGAGAAATCGGCTGGAACAATGGCAGCAGGGTAATCTGCCATACCAGCAATCAACGAGATATCCGGGCGAGGCAGTGTCAACTTAACGGTGTGGGAGTCGATCACCTGAACAGCGCCATCCAGAGCCTTCTCAGTATCGGGATCGACCAAAACGTTGAAGCGGCCCGCCATTGAGTTGCCTTCTACGGATTTGTCGCACCAGCCAATGATATTGCGCGCGACATCCTCAGCGGTGAATTCGCTCCCATCGTTCCATGTGACGCCTTGGCGTACGTTGAGCGTATATTCGGTGGCGTTGTCATTAATTTCCCAACTTTCCAGCAAGTTGGGCGTAAATGTGCCATCATTCTCGTAGATCACGAGGTTCTCCAACCAACCCCGTGCAAAATTGGAAATTTCGGTCCAGTCGAAGGTGCGTGGGTCCTTGAGGCCGCGAACATCCGTTTGGATGCGGACTGTGCCGCCAGCTTTGGCGTTGCCCGCGGCCTGGGCCGCTGTGGGCGCGGTCAGCCCCAGCATGGCATATGCCGTCGCCGCGGTCGCGCCGTAGGTACTGGCCAATGCCATAAACTCGCGCCGGTTGACGGGGTCGCTTCCTACCTTTTCTGCCTGCTCGGCAATGATCCGGCTGAATGGTTTCCCGGTTCTGGTCTTGTATGTCATCGCTTTCACTCTCCCTGTTATGATGGTGAATAAGTTGGTCGTTCACACGCAAACGACCTCCCTCAGAGGCACAAGACGTGCTTTCCCTTTCGCGGATCATTAACGAGCGCATCGTAGGCGGTATGAAATGCGCTAAGGCCCCCGTCATGCAGAATGTCCGCATGTGGTATTTTCAACTCTCCCGAAGAGACCCCTTTTGAGATATCCTGGATCGCCCGTTCAATGACAGCGGGGTGATCGAAGACGACAAAGCCCCGCATGGTCAATCTTTCCATGATCATCGTTCTGATATTCGTGACTGCAGGCGGCTTGGCGCGCCCTCTCTCAGACGTCTGTCCGCACATCACGACAGTGCCAAAGGCATTCATCCACCCCAATCCAGCGTCGAATATCTCCCCCCCGACGTTGTCGTAGAATACGTCAATACGATCCGGACACGCGGAATGCAGAGCGTCAACGAAAGGTCGCGCATCCTTGTAGTCTATGCATTCCTCCAGCCCCAACTTCTCTTGGGCTGCGCGACAGGCATCCGCGCCACCGGCAATTCCTATAACGCGCGCACCACGCTTGCGTGCGAACTGCGCTGCGAACCCACCAACCAAACCAGACGCACCGGACACGAGGACGGTCTTCCCATCGAGTGTGTCCGGCGCAAAGCTCATGCCCACATAGCTGGTGAATGCCGTCGTCAGGCCAAGTGCGCCGGCCCATTCCGACGCACCAGCAACTGCCGGGTCCAGTTTGACAACACCCTCCCCGTTGCTGACGACGTGGCTAGCGGCATTGAATAACCCGGTGACCATGTCCCCGGGCGAAAAACCAGAATGGCGACTTTCTTGCACAATGCCGACGGCTGTCGCCCGGATCGGGTCACCGATGGAAATGTTGGGCAAATAGGATCGTCCTTCGCGCATCCACCCGATCATCGAGACCTCAAGCGTCACATGGCTGATCCGAACGCTGAACGTATGGTCAGTGACATCTGGGAGTTCGGCGTCGACAAGCTTCGTCGTGTCGGCTTCAAGTGACGTTCCGGGACGCTTGGTGAGAATGAGTTGCTTCATGGATGTCATGCGATCGTTGAATACTCTTCTGAGACAGTGGCGGCCGAATACGTAATGGTCGCGCACTGAAGGGATAAAATGAAGCTTGTGCTATTGAGCATCTGATATAACAAAACGGCATAACCGCGTCCGCAGGACGCGCAAACCTTAGCGGGCTGCGCCTTTCACGGCGTCTCAGTGGGCTGGGGCATTTGGCATGATTTCTGCTGACTTGCGCGCACTCCTTCGATATTTTCATGCGGTATGGTTTTGTTGCAGAGACCCGGAGACAGATGAAAATACGTTGGCTTGAGTTCTTCGTTGCGGTGGCAGAGGAGCAATCTGTAAGCCGGGCGACTGTTCGGTTGAACACCTCTCAGGCCGCGCTCAGCCGTGTCATCCGCGAGCTCGAAGCCACGTTGAAAGTTGAGCTTTTCCAACGCACGGGACGCGGCATGCGTCTGACGGCAGAAGGCGAGGTTTTGACAGAGGCCGCACGCGATGTCCTTCAAAGCTATTCAGATTTCGAAGCCAAGGCACGCGACATCAGTGGAAGCGGTGTCGGGTCGCTTCGCATCCTGCTGCCCATGCGGCTCAGTGCGTTTGTTTTGCGCCCGTTCATGGCCTCATTTTCTCGCAAATACGCCCGGGCGAGCGCAGAAGTCTTTGAAGCTCTCAATATAGATATCCAATCGCAGCTCCGCGAAAAAAAGGCCGATATCGGGCTCTACTATTCTCCGTTTAACTTCGATGGTGACACCGGAGAGCAGATCGCTTCGGAGGCTCTGTATATCGCGGGGACGCCTGACCTAATCGGTATGGAAGATACGCCGATCACTATGGCAGAAGCCAGCAAACTGCCTGTCTTCATGCAATCGCCCCCAGCGGCCTATCGCGACATGGTTGAACAGAGCTTTGTGCAGAACGGCCATCAATTGAACGTGCTTCAGAATCTAAATACGGTTGATGCACATCTGCAGTTTGCCCTTAACGGGTACGGCGTCACCATTCTGGCGTATAGTGCGATCAAACGCGATGCGGATGCCGGGACATTGGTGGCGCGCAAAATCGTTGAACCACAGATCAGACGCGGGATCTATATCGGCTCTGCTTCGCAAGCGACAACTCACATGCAACGGGACGCGCTCTCGATGCTCAAGCAGGTCGCATACGAAAGCCGAGAGACCCTAAGATGGGACGTAGGCACGGATTGAGACCTTTGGGCGCGGCATGATCAAAGCATTCGTGCGATCCTGTTTGCCTCGAACATCGCTGCATGGATATCCCTGCTGGAGACCGCATCTCCGACTGCGTAAAGATCAAATGCTCCGTCCTTATTGCTCCCCTCTGGCTGGGCCATGCCGTCCGCCAGAGCGTCCCAATCGGTTACGCCACGGTTTCGCGCTTGCGAGCACAAAGCGTCAAATAGCACGTCCACCGGCAGCGTGCCTTGTTCGAGAATGACATGATCGGCCGAAATTTCGCGTATGTCGCGGGTGAACATGTTTTTGACTGAGCCGACCAGCGCGTTCCCATCGCGACGCAGACCCAATAGCTTGTGATCGGGTGAGAGCCGTACCCCAAAGCGATAGAGCTGTTCGAGGTATTGAGGACGTGTCTGCCCACCGAGTGCATTGCCGATTTCCGTATAGGGGGTCATTATTTCGACGGCTGCGCCATCAGCCGCGAGTGTTTCGGCAAGCGAAATGGCACTGTGCGAGCCTGTCTCGTCATAAACGAGGCAGCTTCCCGTCAGCGGTTTTGAGCGTGTCAGTGCATCCCAACTGCTGATCGCGAGATCTTCGCCGCCATGATCAAGGCGAAGCTGCGGAATACCACCCGTGGCCAAAATGACCACGTCAGGCACGTGCGAGAGTACATCCTCGGCCTCAGAGAACACATTGAAACGAACATCAACGCCCAGACGGTCGACTTCGGCAGAAAGCCAGTCCGAAATACCGATCATGTCACGCCGCGATTTTGCCCGTGCTGCAATCAGGATTTGGCCGCCGGTGCGGTCTGATGCTTCCAACAGGACGACATCATGCCCGCGTTCTCCAGCAACACGCGCCGCCTCCAAACCCGCCGGACCTCCTCCGACGATGACGACTTTGCGCGGGTGCGCGACTTGGCTGAATCGATCCGGAAAAGTCTGCTCGCGGCCGGCTGATACGTTGTGGACACATATCATGTCCCCGCCTCTGTCCACACGATCGACACACAGGCCTGCACCGACACAGGGGCGGATTCGGTCTTCCTGGCCGGCCTTCAGTTTGGCCATGATGTGCGGATCGGCAATATGCGGACGCACCATTCCCACCATGTCGAGGGCGCCGCTCTCAATGGCGTGATTGGCGGTGGCCGCATCCGTGATCCGGGCAGCATGCATCACAGGCAAGCCACTCGCCTGCCGCACCTTTCGCGCAATGTCGAGATAGGGCGCACTGCGGGTGCCCATGCCGGGAAATGCTTCGGACATGCCCTTGGCCGACCCGCCATAGGCGCCGTTCAGACTGAGATAGGAGACCAGACCTGATGCTGCCAGCAGCTTCGCGATCTGGACGCCCTCGCTTGTATCGAGACCGCCTTCGTTGCTTTCGTCAGCCGTGTAGCGGAGCCCCACGACGAAATCGGGACCGACCCGACGGCGCACTTCCGTGAGCACCTCGATCAAGAATCGCATCCTGTTTTCCAGCGAACCGCCATAGGCGTCTTCTCTGAAATTACTGAGCGGCGAGAGAAACTGCCCGAGGATGTGCACTGTTGCCAGCACCTCGCACCCATCAAGCCCGCCCTCCTGACACCTTGCCGCCGCATCTCCGAAGTGACGCACGATACGGTCAATGTCGTCCTGCCGTGCGGCGCGTGGCATCGAATGGTGCCCGGGATCGCGCACCGCGGACGGACCGACAGTGCCGATCCAGTCGCCGCCCTGCCATGATGTGCGCCGCCCCATATGACTGATCTGACAGATCAAGGCGCAGTCATGCGCGTGCATCCGGTCGGCGAAGCGCTGAAAGTGAGGGATCACCCTGTCGTCACCGACATAGATCTGGCCGTAAATCGCGCCGGAGTCCCGTGAGATGTTGGAAGACCCACCAAAGACGGTCAACGCCAGACCGCCCCGCGCACGTTCTTCGTGATAGGCCTGATATCGCTCCCCGGGCACGCCGTCCGTGATATAGCCGTTGGCATGTGCCGTGCTGACAAGCCGATTGCGCAGCGTGAGCTTTCCCAGATCAAAGGGCGACATCAGGGCGGCATATGCGCTCATTCGAAGATACCCCTATGCCCTTCCCTAGCTGATGTCATCGGACCCGATCTCTGACTTGCGCTTTTCGACAAAAGCATCCAATGCCGCGATGATCTCGGGCGCGACGTGCGGCGGAACGTAGTCTGCGAGAATCTTCTCATAGAGCCCGCGCGCGCGCTCGGCCGTGTCCTGTGCGCCGTCCTCGTTCCAGGTTTCGAAAGGCCTCCAATCAGACAAGATCGGCGTATGAAACGCATCGGTGTAGCGGGACATGGTGTGCGACGACCCCAGAAAATGCCCGCCCGGACCGACCTCGTCTATGGCGGCCAGTGCTTCGTCCGCGTCCGAGAAATCAACCTCGGATGAGATGACCTGCATGATGCCGATGAGGTCGGAATCGAGGATTGCTTTTTCGTATGACGCAATAAGCCCACCATCCAGAAGGCCGTGCGCATGGAAAACGCAGTGAACGCCCGCCAGCACATTCGCCCAGATGCACATCAGCGTCTCATGCGCCGCCTGTGCGTCCACCGCCTTGGATGTGGCACCCAGAAAGCCGCGCATCGGAATGCCATACCGGCGCGCCAGTTGTCCGGTTGCAACGAAGCCGGTGACAAGCTCGGGCGATCCCAGAATTGGCGCGCCGCTTTTCATGTCGATGGTCGCCAGAACGGAGCCGTACATGACCGGCGCGCCTGGCTTGACCATTTGCAAGAACGCGATGCCAGCCAGACATTCCGCGTTAAACTGGATCAGCGTGCCTGACAGTGAAATCGGCGCCATCGCACCGGAAAAGGCAACAGGTGTCACGACAACGATCTGACCTGCTCGCACCATTTCCATCGCCCCTTCAAGCAACGGACCATCTACCTTGAGCGGAGAGTTGACGTTCATGTTGGTGATCAGTCTGGGGGTTTTGGCAATTGCTTCTGCGTCCGCTCCGTGAGCGATACGCACCATTTCAAGCGCATCACGAACCCGCGTCTTGCCGATTGCGTACACCCTGAAGGGTTTGTCCGTCATCGTCAGCATATCACGGTAGCAGTCGAGATGGCGGGTATTCACCGGCAGATCTATTGGCTCCACCGGGTAGCCTGACATGAACCCGCAGGTCGGCAACGCATGACTGATCTTGAGCAGATCGCGGAAGCCTTCCTGCGTGCCGGTTTCACGCCCCTTGGATGAATTGAAGGTATTGGGCGCGCTCGCTACCGAGCCAAAAGAAATGCTGTCGCCTCCGATTGTGATGCGAGACCCGTCAGTCATGCCCTGCAGGTCGAAGGTCGACGGGGCCTGTGCAACCCATTTCTCGACAACTGCACGGGTCATATAGGCCCGACCGGTCTCGCGATCGATGCGGCAGCCGTTTTCCTCGAGAATATCGAGCGCCTCAGGCAGCATGAATTCGATGCCCGTTTCTTCAAGAACGCGCATGGAATAGTCGTGGACCAGATCGATCTGCTGCGCGCTCAGAAACTCCGCTGGTCGAATGCGCCGCACCTTTGAAATTGGTGCGACGGCTTGCGATTGCGCGTTCGATTTTTGTGTGCGCGCCCTGCCGCCGCGACGTGGCCTCCCACGCTTTGTCGCAACCTCGTCTTCCATAACGTCACGCTCCTGAATGATTGCCTCGAACCTGAGCGGTAAGCGTCTGAAAGAAAAGTCGAAGGATGCCGATATCTGATATGACAAAATCGTAGCAGCTCGGCTGCGCCGATCAGAATTGCGCTTCTGTTATAGCTGTTACTCCGGTTTCTGCATTTTGTTTCGCGACGATCGCGTTCTAGGCTCATTCCAAGTCTCTGCCCGAAATGTGAAGGTCGACCCATGCAAAATCTCAGCTATTCCTGCGGAGCCTCCGATACCGCGATGATCGGGCTTACAATAGGTCAGCAACTGGACGCCGCGAGAGCTGCATGGCCAGATGCCCTTGCGCTGGTATCTTGTCATCAAGACATCCGATGGAATTTTACCGAACTGGCAGAGCAGGCCGAGGCCGTCGCAAGCGGTTTGCTCGCGATGGGTCTGGAGCCGGGAGACCGGGTTGGCATCTGGTCGCCCAACAGCGCCGAATGGATCGTCACGCAATACGCGACCGCGAAAGCGGGCCTGATCATGGTGAATATCAATCCTGCCTACCGCACATCAGAACTGGAATACTGCCTGAAGAAAGTCGGCTGCAAATGCTTGATCTCTGCCAAGGCCTTCAAAACCAGCGACTACACCAGCATGTTGCGCGAAATCCTGCCAGAGATCGACAGCTGCGCCATCGGCGCATTGGACGCTGCGGCACTGCCGGACCTGCGACTTTTGGTGCAGATCGGTGGCAGCGATGACGGGTTCCTGAGCTTTGATGCGCTGGGCGCAAAAGGCACCGAGACATCGCGCGCAGCACTGGCGGATTTGAAGCACAGCTTGCAATTCGACGACCCGATCAACATCCAGTTCACTTCCGGTACGACGGGAAACCCCAAAGGCGCGACGCTGACGCATCACAACATTCTCAACAACGGCTACTTCATTGGCCAACGGCTGAATTACACACAGGCAGATCGTGTTTGTGTACCGGTGCCGCTCTATCACTGTTTCGGGATGGTGATCGGCACGCTGGCCTGTCTGACCCATGGTGCCGCGATGGTTCTGCCCGGTGAAGGGTTCGGCCCGCTGACAACCTTGCAGGCTGTTCAGGATGAGACCTGCACATCACTCTACGGTGTTCCCAGCATGTTTATTGCGGAACTCGACCACCCGGATTTCGCGCAATTCGACCTGTCCAGCTTGCGCACGGGTGTCATGGCGGGCTCCACCTGCCCCGCTGAGGTCATGCGCCGATGCATCGACAAAATGAACCTGACCGAAATGACAATTTGCTATGGCATGACAGAAACAAGCCCTGTCAGCACCCAGACCCTGATCGGTGATCCGCTGGACAAACAGGTGTCGACCGTGGGCTGCGTACACCCGCATCTCGAA
Source organism: uncultured Aliishimia sp. (assembly GCA_965656085.1). GTDB lineage: Bacteria > Pseudomonadota > Alphaproteobacteria > Rhodobacterales > Rhodobacteraceae > Aliishimia. The sequence continues at coordinate 48,097 of CBFHJA010000025.1, forward strand.
ATCAAGATCGTCGACGAGGCGGGCCGGATTGTGCCACGGGGCACGCCCGGAGAGTACTGCCTGCGCGGCTATTCCGTGATGGCAGGGTATTGGGATGACGCCGCTGCAACTCACGACGCTATTGATGCGGCCCGCTGGATGCACAGCGGGGACATCGGCGTGATGGACGAGGATGGGTATGTCGAGATCGTGGGACGGATCAAGGACATGGTCATTCGCGGTGGTGAAAACATATATCCCCGCGAGATTGAAGAATTCCTCTATTCCCACCCGGCCGTCCAGGAAGTGCAGGTCTTCGGTGTCAGTGACACGCATTATGGCGAAGAAGTCTGTGCCTGGATCAAGCTGAGAGAGCACACAGATTTGTCCGAGGACGATATTCGGGCATTCTGCAAAGGCAAAATCGCGCATTACAAGGTACCCCGCTATGTCCAGTTTGTTGACAGCTTTCCAATGACGGTCACGGGGAAGGCTCAGAAGTTCAAGATGCGCAAGACCGTGGAGGCCGGGTTGGCCGCTGAAGCAAAGGTGGCCGAATGAAAACCGGGATAGAAACAGGTGAAGACGCCGGGACGATGATTCCCTGTGCCGAAATGATTGCGGGCTTCATCGCGGAAAGTTCTTCAGAGCATCCAGACACTGTATGGATGTTCGCCCGGCGTGCTTTCATCGACACCCTGGGCTGCATGTATCTGGGCGCAACGCATCCAGACACTGAAACGGTTCTGAAGACTGTGCAGGGGTGGGGCACCGGCAACTCTCGCCTTTACGGGCGGCAGGAACGGTTACCAGCACCCTGGGCGGCTCTTGTGAATGCCACGTCCGCCCATGCTTTCGACTTTGATGACTGGGAAGATCCGGGGATCACACACCCCAGTGCAGCGATCTTTCCCGCACTTCTCGCCTGTGCGGAGGAAGACATGACATTTGGTGCTCTGCTCGACGCATGGATCGTCGGTGTCGAAGTCATCATGCGCATTGGCGAAGCCGTCAACATGACCCACTACGAAATGGGCTGGCACACGACAAACACGCTGGGCGCCATCGGTGCCGCTGCAGCCTGCGCCCGCCTGATGGGCCTCGACCGGGATCAGTCGCGCCATACCGTTTCCCTTGCGACCAGCATGGCCGGCGGTTTCACATCGCAATTCGGAACGACGGCCAAGCCGCTGCATGCAGGGCTTGCGGCGAAAACAGGGGTGATGTCCAGCGCGCTGGCATCGAACGCTGCAACGGGCGCTGAGAAGGTCTTTGAAGCTTCCGCCGGATTTCTGGCCACGATGACCAAGGCATCTCCTGCAGCATTGGCAGCACGGCTTGCAGACCTGGGCACCTCTTATGCCATTGTTCAACATGGGATGCACATCAAGAAATATCCGTCTTGCGGATGCACACATCTGGTCATCGAGGCCTGTCAGAAAATACGACAGGAGAGCCAGCTGGCGCCCCGGGATATACTTCGGGTCGAAACCACGATCTCGGACATCGCCCTGTCCATCCTGCCTTACGGGGTGCCGGACAACCGGACCGAAGCGCTATTCAGCGTGCCATGGTGCGCTGCCGTCGCGTTGATTGATGGATCAGTCGATATTCAGGCCTTTGAACCTGAAGCATTGCAGCGAAACGACCTTCGCGATCTTGCGTCGCGTATTACGGTGTCAGAACATCCGCGGGCGGACGGTGTGGCCTTTCATCCAAGTTTTCCGGACGTCGTTATCGTACATCTCCGGGACGGCCGTGCGCTTACCCATCAAATCTCCTTTCCTGCTGGCAGCCCACCGAGACCGCTTGCCAACGAGGATCTTGAGGAAAAATTTTGCACCTGTGCCGCACGCAGCGGGCTTTCCAAGGAGTCCTGTGAGGTGTGGTTCTCCAAGCTCTTGGTGGAACCTTTAGAGAGCACCGTGAACGAGATACTTTCACCGGACGTTAGATGAGCGGATCGTGCTCAATTGGACTGTTGAGCTGCCCCTTGATCTGCAGACGCGTCGCCGCCTAACTTTGAGGCTGGGAGGCCGACACTGGGACAAGCAACTACAGCGACGAGTTCAAGCGGTATGCGGCGCATCAGATCAGGGCCGGATGCCTCTGCAGCAGCCAAGGTGATTGCCCCGATCGCTGCATCCGAACCCGGTCCATCCACGAGCGCGCGCCACTTTTTCGACTGTGGCAACGTGCCAAGCCTCATATGGCCCATGGCGCCCTCTCTATCACAAAAAAGCTGGACCACCCGTCGTGGAAGATCAAAGATTTTTGCACGTCAGGCTGACCCTTCGCTTTCCCAGTCATTGGGCGCACCTGCCAATGCATCCTTTAGTCTTTGCAAAATACCGATCCCTGCAGGACCCGAACCCTCAACCTGCTGATGAGACGTCATGCCAAGATGACTGCGTTATCAAGCCGACAGGCGCTACGTTGGCACCGGTTTGATCGCTATTTGATTGCTCATCGCACGCGGACCCTGAAGGATTCGAACCCTCGACCTGCCGATTAGAAGTCGGCTGCTCTATCCAGCTGAGCTAAGGGTCCTTGTGCGTGGGATGACGTTTAAACGTTGGGCTTGGGACGGGCAAGCCGTCATATTTTCGCCGCGAAGATCAGACAAATGGCGATCACGACAAGACATCCAACAATAGACGAGCGGCCTTGGTGGTCCGAAGCCTTGCCGCGACTGGAGCAACGCGCACAAGCCGGCGCGGTTCAAGTTGATGGTATGGCCTTGCGCGCTGAGAAGGAACTGGCTGAACGCCACTCGGTCCGCGACCAAAGTGGGCACCTCAGACACGTTTATCAGAACCGTCTTGCGGTGCCCTAAGTCGAACTGAAAGACTTCCTCGAGCCAGCCTCTACGGCACCTGCACCCCCGGTTCGGAAACCGCTGGGTTGGGCGTTCGCAACGACATAACCAATTGAGTCAAAGATACACACCACTCCGACACAAACGGGTGTGAACATTAGATAAAAGTCAATGATATCAATATCCTGAAAGTTGACATCTGAAGTTCAGTCCTCCCCTGAAGCACCAGTGCCCTTCCAGTATCTTTCCGCCCCCCTGTCGCCTATGCTCAGCGCAGACGCTGAACTTTTGCGCGGGACGCCTCTGTCGTGACCGACATTCTCACGATCACCCTCAATCCGGCCATCGACTATGCGGCCTCGGTGCCGCATGTCGCGCCCGGCCCCAAGCTCTACTGCAGCCCTCCGCGCATCGATCCCGGTGGCGGCGGGGTGAATGTCGCACGGACCATCGTGAAGCTGGGCGGCAGCGCGAAGGCGCTGGTGGTGGCGGGCGGCGCGATGGGCGCGCGGCTCCTGAGCCTGCTGGCGGCGGAACAGGTGCCGAGCGTGGAGGTCAGGGTGGCGGGGGAGACACGCTACAGCCTTGCCGTGACCGACGCGCAGTCGGGCGAACAGTTCCGCTTTTCCCTGCCCGGAGAACCGCTGAGCGCGCAGGATGCCGACAGGGTGCTCGGCAAGGTGTCACGACACGCGCCCCGGGACGGGCTCGTGGTGCTGAGCGGCGGTGTGCCGGACGGGCTACCTGACGATTTTCCGCAACAGGTTCAGGCGGCGCTGACCGCCTCAGGCGCGCGTCTGGTGGTCGATACGTCCAAAGCCGCCCTGCACCACCTCCTCACCGCGCCGCGCGACCCGCTGGACATGCTGCGGCTCGACCGCAGCGAGATCGAGACCGCCCTCGCCTGCCCGATGACCACTCTCGCGCAGAGTGCCGATGTCTGCGCGGAGCTTGTGGCGCGCGGCGTGGCGCGGATCGTGGTGGCCGGGCATGGCGCGGAGGGCTCGGTCATGGCCAGTGGCGCGGAGCGGTTTGTCTGCCGCGCGCCCACCGTTCCGGTGCGCAGCAAGGTCGGCGCGGGCGATGCGCTGGTGGGGGCGTTCACGCTGGCGCTGGCGCGCGGGGAGGCTCCCGGGCAGGCCCTGCGCTGGGGTGTGGCAGCCGCCGCTGCGACCGTCTCCACCGAAGGCACGTCCTTGTGCACTTCGCAGGACACCGAACGCCTGCGCGCCGAATGCCGGCTTGAGCCGCTGTGAGACCGGCCAGCCAGAGCATGTTGCGGAAAAGTGGACTGCAGGTTTCAGCCGTTGGGCCGGCGTGATCAAAGGGCTGGAGCGCCGCCTGTGACTGCGGATGCGCGCGACACGGCCTCGAACCGGGTGTTTGTGATCGAAACGCGCCGCTTATGCGTATCCCAGCTAACGAGGAGAGTTCCATGCCATCCCGCGCACCGACCCGCCTTGCCGCCCTGCTGGCCTTGCCCCTCGCGCTCGCGGCCTGCGCCGAGACCACGAAAGACCCGGTCTACCAGATCGAATACGCCAGCCGGATGGCCAATGTCTACGCGACCTACCCGCCAGACCTGACCCGCGCCGAGGCAGAGGCGCAGGGCCGGGTGATCTACATGGTCGAGTCGACCAAGCGCCTCGTGCCCTGTGACGGCAGCCGCGACGATTGCTACGCCAAGCTCGTGAACATGCAGGACCGCATTTCCGCGCTCGGGGTAGATTGACCCCCCGTCTGGCGTCATCCCGTCTTTGAGGCACAACCGCGTTGTGATATCTTGCCCGCCGTGATGGAGGCGGCTGCATGAAGATCGACATCGGGCTCGCGGTATCGAACGCGTGGAACAAGGCGAAACCGGCTGTGTTCGTCGTGTCGAAAACCAAGAGCCCGCCGGGCACGCCTTTGGCCATGGAGGCCAAGAAGATCGGCGGCAAGAGCGGGGCGGACCTCGCCAAGATGGCCGGGCTTGGCGATCTCAAACCGGAGCAGGACCTGTTCGTCTTCGCGGTCAAGCTGCCGATCGACAAGGAGGCCATCGGCAAGCCTCTGAAAAAGAAGGGTGTTCCGCTCTATCCGCTTGGCAAGAGCGCCAATCTGGCCCTTGTCGGCCTCTTGCGGGCCGATGAAAAGCACAAGCCCGGATACCTGCGCAAAAAGCCCGACGATCCGCTGGTCTGGCAGGAAAAGGACGCCCGTCCGCCGATGTACGACCCCAAGAAGATGATACAGATCCTGCAACAGGACACGCTCGACGCTTGGGCGAAGAAAAGCCGCCAGATCGTGCGCGTGATCGCCGCCGACCGGCCCGACAGTGACGGCAAGGCGGGGTATTTCACGCTCGCCTCCGCTGCGAAGGGCAAGACCCCGAAACAGCTCGAAAATGTGCTGGGCTTCAAGAGCGGCACGTTCAAGGACGGGGCAAAGGTCTTTGTCGCCAAGACCGCGCAGCTCAGCCTCTCCAATGTCGATTTCAAGGGCTACACCAACACCATAGGCGGGATCTGCCGCACCGAGATGACCGAAGACGCCTGGAAAGAGGCGCGCAAGAAATACAAGCCGGGCCTTGGCGTGGTGCAGATCGCCGTGACCAAACCGATCAACGTCAAGAACGTCACGGGCAAGAGCGCATTGGGCTACACCGACAAGGTGAAGCTGTGACGAAAAAAAAGCCCCGCCTTCGGAAAGGCGGGGCAAGTGGAGTGCCTGACAAGTTGTTGTCGGCCCGTGAGGCCGCAGGCACCGGCGGTGTTCGGATGTTGGCTTAGTCGTGCATCTCGGCGCGGATCTGCTGGCGCAGCACGTCGATGGGCACGGTCTTGCCATCGCGCTTGAAGCACCAATAGGTCCAGCCGTTGCAGGAAGGCGCGCCTTCCAGATGCGCGCCGACCTGATGGATGGAGCCCTTGATATCGTCGCCAATGAGCGTGCCATCGGCGCGCACCTTGGCCTTGTGGCGCTTGTTCATCGAGTAGAGCTCTTCGCCCGGGCGCAGCATCCCGCGCTCGACGAGCTGGCCGAAGGGCACGCGGGGCTCGGCGCGTTTCGAGGCGGAAACCGTCAGCGCGGCCTTGTCGAACTTGCGCACGGCGGCGATGCGTTTCTCGGCCACCTTGCGATAGGCGGCCTCGCGCTCGATCCCGATGAACTCCCGCCCGAGCATCTTGGCGACAGCCCCGGTGGTGCCAGTCCCGAAGAACGGATCGAGCACCACGTCGCCCGGATTGGTCGTGCCCACGAGCACACGGTGCAAAAGCGCCTCGGGTTTCTGCGTCGGATGGGCTTTCTCGCCCTTGTCGTCCTTGAGCCGTTCATGCCCGATGCAGAGCGGCAGCACCCAGTCCGAGCGCATCTGGATGCCCTCATTGAGCGCCTTCAGGGCCTCATAGTTGAAGGTGTATTTCGCGGCCTCGTCGCGCGACGCCCAGATCATGGTCTCATGCGCGTTGGTGAACCGCTTGCCCCGGAAATTGGGCATTGGGTTGGACTTGCGCCACACCACATCGTTGAGGATCCAGAACCCCTCGTTCTGCAAGCTGGCCCCGACCCGGAAGATGTTGTGATAGGACCCGATGACCCAGATCGCCCCGTTGGGCTTCAAAAGCCGCTTGGCGGCCTTGAGCCACGCGGTGGTGAAGGCATCGTAGGCGGCGAAGGAATTGAACTGATCCCAGTGATCGTCCACCGCGTCGACACGCGAATTGTCGGGACGGTGCAGATCGCCCCGCAGTTGCAGGTTGTAGGGCGGGTCGGCGAAGATCAGATCGACCGACGCCGGCGGGAGCGCATTCATCACGTCGATGCAATCGCCCGCAAGGATCTGGTTCACAGGAAGCGCCTCGGCGCCCTTGAGATGTTTCGTCATTCGTCTGCCTCTTGTCCCCGGCACTTTGCGTGCTCGTTGGTTGACCCCAATCTGAGTCAGAGGCGATTCGCGGTCAATTTCTTTTTTGAATCAGGCGCTTACTATTTTCACTTGTCACAACATATTGTGGAGGGGCTTGAACGAACGCCTATGGTGTGGGGTTGGGCCAAGCTCTAGAAGCGCCGAGATGTGGCTTTTCGATCCATATCCCATATTGGTCTCCCAGCCATAGCCAGGATGCTGTTGCGCCAAATCCACCATGAGTTGGTCGCGCCTTATTTTGGCCACAATCGAGGCGGCTGCGATGGACAGAGATTTGCTGTCGCCCTTGATGATCCCGGTGCCTGCGCAGGGCAAATCCGTGGGAATCATCCGCCCGTCGATGAGCGCGTGATCGACGCCCGAAAGCCCGGCCAGAGCGCGCCGCATGGCCAGAAACGAGGCTTGCAGAATGTTGACGCTGTCGATCTCCTCGACCGAAGCCATGCCCACCGACACCTCGGCGACCTCCAGAATGAGCGGATAGAGTGCCTCGCGCCGCTTTGCACTCAAGAGCTTGGAATCGTTGAGCCCGTCGGGGATGCGCGCGGGATCGAACACCACGGCGGCGGCCATCACCGGCCCGGCGAGCGGCCCGCGCCCGACCTCATCGACGCCCGCCACACGCCCGCCCAGCGCCGCCTCCCGCGAAAAATCCGGCATCTTGCCCCCGTGCTGCTTCACTTGGCTTGATAAACGCCGGCCCCAGACACCGCAATCGCGGCAGGAGACAAACGCCCGGGCGCGCTCTGCGGATCAATGGATCTTGATGCCCAGCAGGATGTTCTCCGAATAGATATGGTCGACATGGTGCGGCGCCATGTACCCCGGCGTGTAATAGCGCGGCAGGCTCAGCGGCTCCGTCCGGTCCGGTATGACGTCCGGTTCCACAAACCGGGTGTCGACCGCCAGAACGGCCCCCTTGGGCAGGATGGCGTTGGCAATCGGGCGCGCATATTTGGACATCAGCGCGCGATTTCCGCAGTAAAACAGCTCGTGGTTGATGTAGTCCGGGTGCTTTTTCATCGGCGAGATGAGGATCAGGAACGGCTCCGCGCCCGGCGGCATCACGGCCCATGGCAGCAGGTTCAGGCCCTCGTGATCGCGCAAAACGCGCCTGTCGCGCGCATTCAACTGATCAAGGGCGGACGGCGCATTCGAGACATTGGCCTGTGGCCCATCCGATGGCAGCCACAGGTGCCGATGGGTTTCGAGGGCGACCAGACCGGCGGCCTCGACAACCGGCGCGGCCTTGACCGAACTGGCGAAGTTGACGACCGTAACGCCGGGCTGCTCGGTGGCCAGCGCCAGCATTTCCTTGCCCGCACCGGTGCCGCGATAGTCGTGCAGCATATACCAGCTCGACATGCCGCAGGTCACCACATCGCCCGCCTCCGTCGGACGCCGCGCCGTCACAAGGCCAAGGCATCCCACCACGCGGCCCTTGTCCTTGACCCGCACGGCAAAGGGATCGCCCGGCGCGCCCCAGCGGTTCGCCAGCAGCTTGCGCCATCCGGTGATGTCCCACTTGGCCCTCGGAAAGGCCGTGACCATGAATTGCGCGATCTCTTCACGCTCCTCCGGTGTGGCAAACCCGACATCCAGCATCAGCCCACCCTGCCTGCGAGGCTCACCCAAGCCGCGCGCCCGTCGAGGCGCCGCAGCAGTTCCTCCTGAAACGCCCATGTCTCTTCATCACTGTCCAGATGATGCGTCACCATCCCGGTTGGCTCGTCCCAGCCATGCAACCGGCGCGCCTGCAGATGCGCCACCGTTGACTTCAACGTGCGCGCAACACCGCGGAAATGCGCACCGCCTTTCCACTGGATCGGATCGAAATGCACGTTCACGCGGGCAAGCCCGGCAATCGCGTCCAGCGTCGCCGCCGGACCGTCCCCCGACAGCGCGGGAAAGCCCCAGCCTGGCAGGGCCTGCTCGGTCGCCGGGCCAATCCGGTTCCACGGCGGAACAAAGACCGGCAGCCTGCGCGGCAGCCCGTCCAGCAAGCGCCACCCGGCGCGCAGATCGGCCTCCTGCGCGGCAAGAGCGCGGCTGACGCCCACTTCGGAGGGCCTCAGGCCCTTCGGTTCGTGATTGGCGTGGCGCAGACCGTGCTGCAACACCCAGACATGGTCGTGCTGCTGGAGCCAAGGGCCGAGCTGCGGCGCTTGCCCCTCCGGTATGACCGCCAGATGCAAAGGCGCGCCATAGCGTACGGACTGGTCCACCAGACGTTCCAGCGCGGGCGTCACGGCCTGCGCGTCATCATCGCGCCACCAGAAGGTCGGCGGCGTGTCCCACAAGTCCAGTTCAGCCGCCAAAGCGTCCCAACCTGTCAAAACAGCCCCTTTCGGATATCAGCCTGTGGCGGCGAACCTGACGGCTCTTGAGCGCGATTTCAAGCGCACCGTCCCGGGGCGGCCACGGACTGACACGGGCGGGGTCGGGCGGCCCCTTGCATGGGCGCGCTGCGGCTCTGTCGCCCGTCCGCCTTGGGCTGCGCAGGAAAAAAGGGGCGGTGCCCGAACACCGCCCCTCAGGTGGGGTGCAGGAAGGGGCTCTGCACCCAAGGCCAGCGCCGCTCAGTGGCGGGCCAGCGTGTATCCCGCGCGCCGCAGGCATTTCGCGCTCCAGCCCTGACGCAGGCCCCGGTCGGTGCGTATCCGCTGCTCGCAACGCGCCGGCAGACGGTTCACCAGCGGATAGCTCCGGGTCATGCAGCGCGCGCCGAAATACCGTGCCGGGCCGCGATGGGTGCGCACCTCGCGCAGACAGCGCGCCGGTAAGGCCCTGCGCGCGCTATGGCCACGCGGCGCAAGATCGCGAGGCAAGGGCCGGGCCTCGATCGCCCGCGGCTTGCGGATGACCGGGTCGGTGATGCGGTCGTCCGAGCTGTTGCGCGCGATGATGCTGCCGATGACCGCGAGCCCGATCAGCGCCGCGAGGGCCCGCTCTGTGCTGTAGTCGCGCCCCTGCGTCTGCGCCTGCGCGGCCCCGAACCCGGTGATGAGAATGCTCAGCGCGGCGATTGCGGCGATGACTTTGCGATGTGTGGTCTTGGCCATGGGAGGGCTCCTTGTTTCTGTGCTGTTGGCGGGAAATGCCGCTCTGCCCGCACCCTCCCCCGGCCCCGCCGAGACAGGCAATAACGCCCCCCTGTTATCGGATATCAGCACCCCCGCCCCCTTGCGGTTATTGTCTATCGCCGCCCCGCGCGGCATGGTGGCGCCATGAAACACACCCTTCCCTGTCTCGGCCTTCTGGCCGCCCTCGCCCTGCCCGGCGCCGCCCGGGCCGACGCGTGCTATGCCGATTACAAGGCCAAACAGGACGCCCCGCTGCGCCTGCATTACGGCGTGGCCGAGCTGAGCGGCGACTGCGCCCCACGCGCGGCCGAGGCGGAACTGACCCCGCGTCTTGCCCGCGCAGGCTGGACGCTGCTCAACGTGGTCTCGGTCTTCGGCCCGGAGGGCCTTGCGGAAAGGAAAGACAGTGCCGGACCTTACTACCTCCGCTTCTGAGCCGCGCGCGCACAGCAGCCGCACAGGGGGCCGCCTCGTCACGCTGGGCCTTGCTGCGATCATCGCGCTCCTGCTCGGCACCGCAGTCATGCTCTTTCTCACCCTGCCCGACGCCAACGCCTTCAACGCCCGCGTCGAGCGCCTGTTCATCGAGAATGACGATCTGACCTCCGGCGCTGAGATCAAGCTGCTGGAAATCCTCGCCCAGTCCGGCACCGCGTTCTCCGATACGCTGGTGAGCTACCGCGTGGTGATCTTCGTCCTGCTGGTCTTCGCCACCGCGATGCTCATCGCCGCGCTGGTGTTCCTCGTGATGCTGGTGGGCCTGAACCGCCGCATGGCCCAGATCGAGCGGGCGGGGATACAGGTGAACTCCCTGCTGATCTCCCGCGAGGAGAACACGGTTTACCTCAACAACATGGGCTTCAAACTGACCGGCGCGGCGATGGAGACCCTCTCGGTGCTGGCCGAGGCGCGGATGGATGACGATGTGCTGAACGGGGCTGAACTCGAAGCGCTGATCTCGGGGCGTGATGCCTCCGATTGCGAAGAGGCGGCAGGCGCGACCCGCATCAAACGCCTGCGCGATGGCCTTGGCAACCAGCTTGTGAGCGAGCTTCTGGTCAAGAACATCGCCCGGCGCGGCTATATGCTGTCGGTCGAAAAGGACGTGATCAAGGTGCTTTGACGGCACCCCCGGCGTCATTCCTGCTGTTTTCCTTTTGACAGAAATATTCTGGGGGTGAGCGCGCAGCGCGAGGGGGCAAAGCCCCCTTGCCAGTGCCTCGGCAACATGCATCCTGACGCCAAAGACAGAAGGAAAGAGTGCCCATGCCCGCCCCCACCAATCCGCTCAAGACAGCCCTGAAAAACGGCAAAACCGCCTTCGGCGCATGGACCAGCCTCGGCGATATAAACAGCGCCGAGATCATGGCCACGGCAGGCTTCGACTTCCTCGTGCTCGACAACGAACACTCCCCCAACGATCTGCGCTCCACCCGCGACCAACTTGTCGCGCTGGGTGCGGCGGGCACCCATGGCGTGGTGCGCGTGCCCATCGGCGAGACATGGATGATCAAACAGATGCTCGACGTGGGCGCGCAGTCGATCCTCGTGCCGATGGTCGAAAGCGGCGCGCAGGCCGAAGCGATGGTCAAGGCCTGCCGCTTCCCCCCCAAGGGCACGCGCGGCGTCGGCTACGCGCTTGGCCGCGCCTCCCGCTTCGGCGCGATCTCCGACTATGGCCCCACGGCGGACGCCCAGATTTGCCTGATCGTGCAGGTCGAAAGCCGCGCCGGACTGGCCGCGCTCGATGATATCCTTGCGGTGGATGGCGTCGACGCGGTGTTCATCGGCCCCGCCGACCTCGCCGCCGATCTCGGCCACCTCGGCAACCCCATGCACCCCGATGTGATCGCGACGATCCTCGACACCCTCACCAAGATCAAAGCCGCTGGCAAAGCGCCCGGCCTTCTGACCTCGGACCCGGACCTGATCGACAAGGCGCTGGCGGCGGGCACGCAGTTCATGGCGGTCGCAACAGACGTCCTCCTGCTGGCCCAAAACGCCCGCAAGGTGGCGGCGCGCTATCCGGACCGAAGCTAGCCCGCCACCACACACCTTTCATGCACTGACCCAAAAAGCGCATATGTCAGGACCGGCATGGCAAACATCACCCTTTGGGCCCGGGAGCGTCTCCGGCCCCCGAAAGCCGCGCTATCCCTTGATCTGCGCCGCCGCAGCGGTGTAGCCCCCCGCCGCCCCGTCGACGAAATGCACATGATCGTCGGTCTGCACCGAGGGCACGATGCAGGTCATCATCGCCTCGTCCTGCCGGTGCAGCCCGTAGCGGATCAGCCCCTCCGCCGCGCCGCGCTCCAGCAGCGCGACGAGCCGCGCATCGGTCTCGGGATCGCAATCGAGCGTCATCTTGAGCCCGTCCTCCATCTTGCGGAAATCGGCATTGGCCCCGACGACGCGGCGGTAGCGCCGGGCGTCGAACCCGCCTAGGCGCAGCCCGGTCTTGATCAAGAGCCACGCGATGAAACTCTCCAGCAGCACTTGCCGCCGCCGCGCACGCAGCGGGCGCGCCGAGGGCAGGGCCTCAGCTTCGAGATCGGCGCCTGCGGGCGGCCAGGACACGCCCGGCCCGATGGCGGGCAGCGGCGTTCCGGCGCGCTCCAGACCGCTGGCCAGCGCGGCGATCTGCCCGATCAGCGCGTCATAGGCGGGGCCGGGGCGCGCCTCTGCGGGCAGCACGACGAGGGACAGGATCACCCCGTGGCGGCTGGGCATGTGGCTCCAGCGGCAGGACAGGCCCGTGAGGTCGGGCTCGGTGCCCGGCGCGGCCTCGGGCAGGCGCGCATCCCCGGCCTTCATCCGGGCCTCGGCCCATGACAGCCCGCCGCCCGAAAACATGGCGTAATCGACACCGGGCGAGGCCTGAAACCGGGCAACGGTGACGTCGGTCCCGGCGGCGCGTATCTCCGCGACGGGCAGCAGATTGACCCGCAAGTCCAGATCGTAGGCCTCGCGCGCCCAGACCCGGACAGCGGCGAGCGCGGCGGCGGCCCGCGCGGCCCAGAGCGGCGGCACGGCGAACCCGGCCCCGTCGCCGCCGAAGATGAAGGGGAAGGGCGCGCCGTTATGGGCGTTGATTTGCGCCGAGATGACTGCGGCGGCGACCATGTTGACGGTCTTGTAGCGCCCGGCGGCGATGGCTTGCGTGGAGCCTTGGATATCGGCGACCCCGACCTGCCAGTCGCCGGGCAGCGGGGTGTAGGCGCCGGGCTGCGAGAGGGTGGCGAAATCGAGATGCGGCGCGAGGGCGGCGTAGTCGAACGGGGGTGTGGGAGATGTCTGCAAGGCGTTCTGACCCACCCTCTGTACTGTTAACCTTTGCTTAACAATCTAGCTTACAGCGAAGTTTCGCAAACTTTATACAGTGTTTTAGTGACCAGTTGGCCCGTGCAGGGCTCAAACCCGGAGCATCCAATGGCCGACATGACCCCCGACCGCGCCCGTGCCATCCTTGGCCTCTCTGCCCACAGCACCGCGCAAAGCATCCGCCGCGCCCGCCGCAAGCTCGTGCGCGCCCATCACCCCGATCTCGTGCCGCGCCACCAGCGCGCCCGCTCGGACCGCATGCTCGCCGAGATCAACACCGCCTTCGACCTGCTGATCTCGCTCCATGGCACCCGCAAGACCCCTTGGGACGGACCGGCCCCCGCCGCCCCGCCCCAGCACTCCCGCAGCCCCCAAGGCCCCCGCCC
>CBFHJA010000026.1:0-59247 GCA_965656085.1 uncultured Aliishimia sp.
GTCCATCTGGGCCGCGCCGGTGATCATGTTCTTGACGTAGTCGGCGTGGCCGGGGCAGTCGACATGGGCGTAGTGACGGTTCTCGGTCTCGTATTCCACGTGTGCGGTGGAGATGGTGATCCCGCGGGCTTTCTCTTCGGGCGCGCCATCGATCTGGTCATAGGCGCGGAAGTCGCCGAAATACTTCGTGATCGCCGCCGTCAGCGTCGTCTTGCCGTGGTCAACGTGACCGATCGTGCCGATGTTCACATGCGGTTTGTTGCGTTCAAACTTTGCCTTTGCCATGGTATGGCTCCTCTACTGTCTGTCGGCGGCGCTAGTTATGCCGTACCACCGGCAGCGACCGGCGGCGATATCGCGGGCGATTTAGGGGGTTGCGCGGTCAAACGCAAGCGGTTTTCGTGCGCCTATTCCGCGACGATGACAGCGGGGGACAGGCTCGCAGTTTCACCATCTGTCCCGGTGGTTTCGCCGTCCTGTGGCGCGCTCTGGAACCAGCCGTCTTCTTCCTTTTTGCGCAGCAGGAAAACCTCGATCTGCTTGACCGCATTCACCGCAAGGTTGCGCAATTGCTGTTCCTTGGATTGCGTCAGGCCCGACCCGATCGCAGTCTCGCCGGTCAAGCTTTCGAAAACCATGATCTGTTCGGGCTCTTCATTCAGCTTCTTGCTGGCGGCATCGTCCCAGACCGTCACGCGGATGATCATGATCGATTTGGGCGAGACCACCAGCGGCACGCCGGGCGCCGCCAGGACGTAGCCTTCGACGCTGACACCGAGATGATAGAGCCTGTCACCTTCGTAGCGGCCGAAGCGCTCATCTATGGCTTTTTGCAACGCCGCGTTCAGTTCAGCCTCGGTTGCCCCGCGGCTCAGCGGGCCGCGCACCGCTTTGGGCGAGACCACGACATTATGACCGAGCTTGAAGTCCCCGAGCGGCACCGGCGGCTCGTCGAGATCTTCGCCGGAGGGGCTGCACGCCATCACCACGGCCAGCAGAGGGAGCAGGAAAAGAAAACGCAGCATCGATCAGGCCTCATGATTTTCGATCCGAATATCGCAGGTGACACATGGGCGCAATGAACTGTCGCTATAGGTCCCTATGTGTCCCAGCATGGGAGGAGGCACAGATGCGCCATGAAGCACGGTTTGACCGCTGCCCGGTCAAGGTGAAACTGGAAACCGAGAAGCTCGGACTCCTGCAGTCGTGGCGGGCCTCACGGGAGAACATCCTGTCAATCATTCCTGAGGTCGCGACACGCCAGCGGATCGTGTCGGGCAAGACCGGGCGGCGCTGGCACATGGTGATGGACCCTCCCACCATCCGTCACATGCTGCTCGACGCAGTCGATCACTACCCCAAATCCGTGGTCACAAAAAACCTGCTTCGGCCGGCCATCGGCGAGTCGCTGTTCATTGCCGAAGGCGATCACTGGCGCTGGCAGCGCCGCACTGCCGCGCCCGTCTTCACCCACCGCAACATGATGGCGCTTGCGCCCGTGATGAGCGGTGCTGCCGCGGGTTGCGTGGACCGGATCGGCGCGCAGGCCGGGCGGCGCGCCATCAACCTGCTCGACGAGATGATCACCACCACCTTCGACGTGATTGCCGACGTGACCTTCTCGGGCGATGACAGCTTCGACCGCAGCGGCGTGCACAAGGCCATCGACGCCTATATCGCGGAGGCGGGCCGTATTTCGCTTCTCGATGTGCTGGGCGTGCCCGACTGGGTGCCGCGCCCGGCACAGGCCTTCTCGGCCGGCGCGCTGGAAGCGATGAAGGCCGAAGCGGACCGGGCCATCGCCGCCCGGCAGGCGCGAGGCGGGCAGGAACCTCGTGATTTGCTTGATCTTCTTGGCGCCGGGGCCGATCCCAAGACCGGACGCAAGATGACCGCTGCCGAGTTGCGCGACAACCTGCTCACCTTCATCGTGGCCGGGCACGAAACGACCGCGCTCACGCTGGCTTGGGCGCTCTACCTCGTCGCCTTCGATCCGGCAATTCAGGAGGCCGCGCGGGGCGAGGCACGCGCTGTGCTGCAAGATCGGGTCGCGACCGGCGCGGATGTCGAACGCCTCCCGCTCACGCGGCGGATCATCGACGAGGCGCTACGTCTCTACCCGCCCGCAGGGATGATCTCGCGCACCGCGCTGGCGCCCGACCGGCTCTGCGGCACGGAGATTCGGCCCGGCGATACGGTCATGGTGCCGATCTACGCCCTGCACCGCTCGCATCTGCTCTGGGACGATCCCGACGCGTTCCGCCCGGACCGCTTCAACGATCGCAAGCAGATCGACCGCTACGCGTACCTGCCCTTCGGCGACGGGCCGCGCATTTGCATCGGGATGGCGTTCGCGCTGCAGGAGGCGGTGATCATTCTCGCCTCCCTGCTGACCCGGTTCGAGTTCACGCCCGTCGAGGGCCGCGATCCGGACCCGGTGATGATCATCACGCTGCGGCCCGAAGGCGGGGTCTGGCTGGAGGCCACGCCCGTTTAAGGCCGGTCATGTTTTCGTCTGGGCCGCTCCACAGCGGCAAAAGGTTAACGGGGCGAACGCCCGCGCGCCGCCTGAGTCGCGAAAAACGTGATTTCGAGCGTTAACGCCCTAAAAACAAGGTCTGGCAGGCGTATGGCGCGGCGTATGGCTAAGCGTATGGCACCTGTATGGCTCGTTTTTGATTCGTTCGCTGGTTAAGGGTGCGTGCGGTGGTCCCGCGTTAACCTTTGTTCTGGTGTCTCGCCCATGGGTTGCTTCGCAAGCGAGAGATCCTCTCTCGCGCTCTCTGGGATATATTGGGCCAAAGGAAGACAGGGTCGGTGCGGCCAGGGGATCGGCGGGGGGCACTTTTGTCTTCCCCGCTTTAGCGCCTCTATTGATCCGGCGCGCTCTTGGACGGCACGCCCGAGGCGTTTCGGATCGGGCTTGGACGGCTCTATTCGCAGATCGCCTGCAACGCGGCCCAGTCCGCCTGTGTCAGAACAGGGGTGGTGCCGGTTTGCGCGTCCGCGAAGGACGTGGCCAGATCGCCGCGGGCGCGCGTGTCTGGATGGGTGGAGACATATTCGGGAAGTTGGACATCGCCCTGCATCTCGCCGACCAAGCCAAAGAACTCCGACAGCCCGGCCGCGCTCACGCCAGCGCTGTCCAGCATCGCGAGCGCATAGGTATCGGCGGCCCGTTCCGCCGCGCGCGTGTAGGCGGTCGAAAGCATGGTCTCGGCCAGCACCACGGCCAGCGTGCCGCCCGCGAAATCGCCCAGCACCAGCGAGATCAGGCCTGCCGATCCCGCCGCGCGCAGGGCATTGCGGGTCGCGTCGCGCGCCTCCACATGACCGATCTCATGGGCCAGAACGCCCGCGACCTGATCGGGGTCTGTGGCCGCGTCCAGCAAGCCGCGCATCAGCACGATCTGCCCGCCCGGCGCGGCGAAGGCATTGACCATCCGGTGATCGAACACGGTGACCGTCAGATCGTAGTCGAGCGCCGTGCCCGAGGTGAGACGCGACACCATCGCATCCAGAGCGGCGGTGCCTTCGGGCGCGGTGCACACCAGTTGACCCACCTCCGAGCCGCCAAGAAACCGCTCGATCTGCGCCACCACGGCCCGGCCCCAGCGCGCTTCGCGCTCCGGCGGGATGATCTGGGCAAAGGTCCCGGCCAGCCCGGGCAGGATCACGAAGAGCATCAGCAGCACCGCCCCGGCCGCCAAGCCGAGCCGGATCGCCACGCGTCGCCCGGTCCCCGGCGCCGTATCGCGCCGGTCGAGATGCGGGCTGTGGCGTTCGATCTGCGCGATCAGGTGCGGGTCGGTCACTGTCAGGCGCGGCAAGTCGATCAGCGCCGAATCGTCCGCATCATGCGCCCGCAGGGCCAGCGTCAGCCGGTCCCGCCGCGCCTCGTCCTGCAAGCGGCGCAGTTGTTCGAGCCGCCAGCGGGCCGCAGAGGGCGGCAGGTCGGGATGGATCAGGGTCAGTGTCCCGGCAACCGGGTTCAGGTCGAGCCCGACATCGACGCGCGCGCCGGAGGCGCCGTCAAAGTAGCGCCCCTGTGTCGTGGGCCGGGCTTCGGTCAAAAGGCGCTCCCGACATCGAGCGCGTCAGCAAAGCCTTCGGCATCCGCGCCCTTGTCCGCGACGCGCTGGTGCACATCGCGCAGATGGCTCGCGTTGAGGATGGAGACATGACAGACGACATGGGCGAGGATTTTCTGCCGGATCAGCACCAGCGACACGCCCGAGAGCACCAGCAGCAGCGCGATATAGAGCCCCGAGGTCAGCAGGCCCGGCAGGATAAACGCCGCCGGATCGAGCGAGGCCGGGTCCATGCCGAGTTGGAAGGTCCCCGCGAGCAGCACGGCGGCAAGCCCGCTGATCACAGCGCCGCCGAGTGCCGCGACACCGATCAGCACCAGCCCGCCGACGATCAGGATTCGGACCACCTGACCCAGCGCCGCCTCGGAGGCGAAGCACACCTCGGCGTCGAATTCCTTGTGCGAGGTCAGGTAGTTGAAGGCGTAAATCCGGTAGTAGACAAATCCGATCATCACCCAGACAAAGCCGACAAGAAATCCCACGACCCCCAGCCCCGGTGCCGTCAACGCGGCAGCCAGACCCCCCGAGACCAGCGCGACGGCAAGACCGATGAAGATGTGTTTGAGGCCCGGATAGAGCGCCTGCCAGCGCCCGCCCTGCGCGAATTTTCCATCCCCGTACCACGTGCGGTCGGCCATGTATTTCTCAAGGTAAAAGGTCTGGCGCGGCAGCAGCAGACCGAACGTGATCAGCGTCAGAAAGATATGCCCGAGCGCGCGCCAGACATAGCCGCCCGCCGCGTTGTCCATACCGAAGCGCAGCCCCCGCCAGCGCGTGCGAGCCATCCGGTAGCGCCGCGCACGGTATTGCGCGAAGAAGATCAGCGGCAAAACCGCGAGGATCGACAGGTTGCTCGCGGCGACCTGAAACGCCATGTCCGACTCGCTCTGCGTCTCCGTGAGCAAAGAGAGGCCGAAAAAGGTCAGCACCAGTTGCAACAGGCCCAGATAAATCGCCAGCACCACGACGGCGATCAGAAAGCCGAGGAATTTCTCCAGCCCGGTGCCGGTATATTCAAAGCTGTCGCCATCGGCGGAGGTCGCAGACCAGATATACTTGCGGATGCGCGTCTTGGCCCAGAAACGGTAGATCCCGAGGGTCAGCAAGGTCAGCGCGGCGGTCTTCATGTGCAGCCCGAAGAGCGGCCGGGCCCGGCCATGATAGTCCCCGTGAAACGTCTCGGTCATTCAAAACACCTGATCTTGGGCCACGCGCTCAGGGAAGGTAGAGCGTCGCTGATATGTGGCAATTTAGGTGAATTTGTTGTCCCGTGGGAACCCGCGCGGCGCCATGCGGCCTGCCGAGGCGCGCTTTCCGGTCCATTCCGCCAGATTGACCTCTGTCCGGGTCCGGCCCGCCGGATCGAGCCAGCTCAGCCCCTCGGCGCGGGTGAAGGTGGTGGCGTCACTCAGGCCGCCATCCTTGTAGCGCTGGAGCCGCACACCCTTGCCACGGCCCATCTCGGGCAACTCGTCGAGGCCGAAGACCAGCACCTTGCGGTTCTCGCCCACCACCGCAACGCTGTCACCGGTCACGGGTTTGCACAGCAGCGCACGGGTGTCGCCGCGCACGTTGAGCACCTGTTTGCCGGTGCGCGTCTGCGCGACCACGTCACTTTCGGGGACCACGAAACCGTCCCCCGCCGTCGAGGCCACCAGCAGCTTGCGGCCCGGCTCATGGGTGAAAATGTCGATGATCTCGGCCTCGTTCGGCAAGTCCACCATCAGGCGCAGCGGCTCGCCCATGCCGCGCCCGCCCGGCAGCGTGGCCGCTGACACGGTGTAGAACCGCCCGTTCGAGCCGAACACCAAGAGGCGGTCAGTGGTTTCGGCGTGGAAGATGAAGCGCGGCCCGTCGCCGTCCTTGAACTTCAGCTCGCGGGTCAGGTCGATATGACCGGTCATCGCGCGCACCCAGCCCATCTGCGAGCACACCACGGTGATCGGCTCACGGTCGATCATCGCCTCAAGCGGGACCTCTTCCACCTCGCCGGCCTCGGCAAAAGCCGTGCGGCGGGCGCCATGCACGTAGTCCTTGCCGAACTTGACTTTGGTTTGCTTGAGTTGCTCGCCGATGCGCGCCCATTGCAACTCTTCACTGTCGAGCAGGTCTTCGAGCCCGGCGCGCTCTTCCATGAGCGTGGACTGCTCGCGCAGAAGTTCGAGCTCCTCAAGGCGCCGCAGCGAGCGCAGGCGCATGTTGAGAATGGCCTCGGTCTGCACCTCGCTCAGCTCGCCCTCGCCCGGCGGCGGCGACACGTAGTCCTCTTCGCTCATCGCGCGGGGATGGTCCTTGCCCCATTCCTCCCGCATCAACGCGGCCTTGGGATCGTCGTCGTAGCGAATGATGTCGATCACGCGGTCGAGATTGAGGAAGGCGATGATGAAGCCTTCGAGCACCTCGAGCCGGTGGTCGATCTTCTCCATCCGGTGCTCGGAGCGACGGATCAGCACCTCGCGGCGGAAATCGAGGAAGGCGCGCAGCACCTCCTTGAGCGAGCAGACCTTGGGCGTCACCCCGTCGATCAGCACGTTCATGTTGAGCGAAAACCGGGTTTCGAGATCGGAGTTGCGGTACAGCATCCCCATCAGCACGTCCGGGGCCACGTTTTTCGAGCGCGGCTCAAGGATCAGCCGGATGTCATCGGCGCTCTCGTCGCGCACGTCGCCGAGGATCGGCACCTTCTTGGTCTGGATCAGGTCCGCGATCTTCTCGATCAGCTTGGATTTCTGCACTTGGTACGGGATTTCGGTCACGACGATCTGCCACTGACCGCGCCCCAGATCCTCCACCTCGTAGCGGCAGCGCAGCCGGAAGCCGCCCTTGCCGGTCCGGTAGGCCTGCGCGATGGTCTCGCGCGGCTCGACGATCACCCCGCCGGTCGGGAAGTCCGGCCCCGGCACGTGGTTCAGAAGCGTGTCGTCGCGCGCGTCGGGCGTCTTGATCAGATGCAGGCAGGCGTCGATCAACTCGGGGATGTTGTGCGGCGGGATGTTGGTGGCCATGCCCACCGCGATCCCGGACGCGCCATTGGCGAGCAGATGCGGAAACTCGGCGGGCAGAACGGCAGGCTCGGTCAGCCGGCCATCGTAATTGTCGCGAAAATCGACCGCGTTCTCGTCGAGCCCTTGCAGAAGCGCCTCGGCGACGAAGGTCATGCGCGCTTCGGTGTAGCGCGAGGCGGCCGGGTTGTCGCCGTCGATATTGCCGAAATTGCCCTGCCCGTCCACGAGCGGGTAGCGGACGTTGAAATCCTGCGCGAGGCGGGCCATCGCGTCATAGATCGCGGCGTCGCCATGGGGGTGGAAGTCGCCCATGGTGTCGCCGGAAATCTTCGCCGATTTCAGGAATTTGCCATTGGACGCAAGCCGCAGGCGGTGCATCGCGTAGAGAATGCGCCGGTGGACAGGTTTCAGACCGTCGCGCGCATCGGGCAGCGCGCGGTGCATGATCGTCGAGAGCGCATAGGTCAGATAGCGGTCGCCAAGCGCGCGCCGGAGCGGCTCGCTCATATCAGGCTGGCTGATCTTGGGGTCGTCGGTCGCATCTGACATAGATCGTGTGTAGCCGCGCCGCCCGGCCCCTTCAACCGCTCACCGGCGGCCCGGACGATTTTTGTGCCGGGGCCAGCCACGCCCGCAACCGCTCTGCCGCCGCCACTGCCGCAATTCGGCCACGTCTTTTCAATCGGTCGCAAATCCCTTTTTCGTCTGTGCGGAGAATCGCTGTAAGGTGTCCATCTGGATGGAGTTGAAAAACCGTCGCGCGGCGGCGGTTTCATGGGTGTTTTAGTTGAAGGAGCCACTGCCATGGCCCGTTTTATCATTGCGACATTTGCCCTGCTGGGCTGGGCCTTCTACGAGATGAGTGGCGGGGCTGATTTCGAGCCGCGCTCGGCCCGTCTGGCGGAGCAGCAGGCCGAGCCGTCGCCGCAGGCGCAGACCGCCGCGACGGAGGATACAGAGCAGGCTGCGCGCGCCACGCTTCCACTCGACAGCAACGTCACCCGGGTCTCGCTCAACCTGACAACCGTCGAGGACGTTCTGACCGGCGGCACCACGCAGCCCGCGCGGATCGTCTCTGCGTTGCCAGACAGCGGCGCGCGCACTGAAACGCCGCCAGCGGACAGTGTCGCAACGCCGACCATTTTGCCGAGCCTTGCGCAGAGCGCGGATGAAACCGCCGTGCTGCGGGTCTCGACGGGGTTCGACGCGCTCCGGGAGGCGCCCGCTACGGCAGCCCCCGCGCTCGCGCCTCCCGCCGACATCCGCCGCATCAGCGGCAGCCGGGTGAATGTGCGCGGCGGGCCGGGCACCGGCTTCGAGGTCGTCAGTGGGCTTGTGCAGGGCGATGCGGTCGAGGTGCTCGAAGATGACGGGATCGGCTGGGTCCGGATGCGCCCGGTGGACGGTGGCCCGGAAGGCTGGATCGCGACCTTCCTGCTGGAGGACGGGTAAGCCTCCACGCAGGCAGCGCAAGCCGGGGCGCGTTTGTCGGTTGCGCCCGGGCGGCGAACACGGCAGGCAGCGCGCATGAGCGAGAAGACCATCCTGATCACCGGCTGCTCCAGCGGCATCGGCTATGACTGTGCCCACGGGCTGCGCGCGGCGGGGTGGCGCGTGTTTGCGTCCTGCCGCAGACCGGAAGACTGCGCGCGACTGAGAGAGGAGGGCTTCGAGAGCCCGCTGATCGACTACGCCCGGCCGGACACGATCGAAAGCGGCTTGCAAGAGGTGCTGGACGCCACGGGCGGCACGCTGGGTGCGCTTTTCAACAACGGCGCCCACGGCCTGCCCGGCGCGGTGGAGGACCTGCCGACGGATGCGTTGCGCGCGATCTTCGAGGCGAATTTCTTCGGCTGGCACGAATTGACGCGGCAGGTGATCCCGGTGATGCGCGCGCAGGGGCACGGGCGGATCGTGCAGAATTCCAGCGTTCTGGGCTTTGTCACCCTGCCATGGCGCGGGGCCTACAATGCCACCAAGCACGCCCTGAACGGGCTGACCGCGACATTGCGGATCGAGATGGCGGACACGCCGATTCACGTGGTGCAGATCGAACCGGGGCCGGTCACGTCGATGATCCGCCAAAAGTCGATCCCGCATTTCGAGGCTTGGGTTGATTGGAAAACGTCGCCGCGCGCGGCGCAATATGAACGAACCCTGCTCAAACGCCTTTATAGGTCCAGCGGGCCGGATACGTTCGAATTGCCCGCCGCGGCGGTGACCGCGAAACTTCTGACAGCGCTCACGGCGCGCCGGCCCAAGCCGCGCTATTTCGTGACCGCGCCGACCTATGTGATGGGCGCGCTGAGCCGGGTTCTGACGACGCGCGCGCTGGAGCGGGTGCTGGGATCGGTGTGATCGGGAAATTCCGGTTCGCTTTTTGCACGCGCCCGGCTACATGAGCCGAACACAAAAAGACGCGAGGACGACATGGACCAGGATCCGCTCTTCATCATCATCTTGCTGCTGTGCCTTGCCGTGGTGGTGATCCTCGCGCTGGGGCTCGGAAATTTCGCACGCGGCGGCGAAGAGGGCTCCAAGAAGTCCAATAAGATGATGCAGTACCGGATCATTGCGCAAGGCGCGGCGGTCGCTCTGATCGTGCTCTTCGTCGTGCTGCGCGGTGCAGGGGGGAATTAGGAAGCAATGGTTGTTCTGAACAAGATCTACACGAAGACCGGCGATGCCGGCGAAACCGCTCTGGGCAACGGGGCGCGGGTGGCGAAACACGCGCAGCGCGTCACGGCCTATGGCACGTCCGATGAGTTGAACTCCTTCGTCGGCGTGGCCCGGCTGGTCGCCGAGGGAGAGATGGATGCCGCGCTGAGCCGCATCCAGAACGATCTGTTCGACCTCGGTGCCGATCTGTGCCGCCCGGAGATGGAGAAGGATGCCGAAGCCGAATATCCGCCGCTGCGCATGGCCAAGGCGCAGGTGGACCGGCTCGAAGCGGAAATCGACGCGATGAACGGGGATCTGGAGCCGCTGAGAAGCTTCATCCTGCCCGGCGGGTCGCAGCTTTCGGCGCATTTGCATGTCTGCCGGACGGTGGCCCGGCGCGCGGAGCGGCTTTGCGTGGAATTGGCGACGATGGAATCGGTGAATTATGATGCCGTGACCTATCTGAACCGGCTAAGCGATTGGTTCTTCGTGGCCGCGCGTGTCGCCAACAGTGGCGGCAAGGATGATGTGCTGTGGATTCCCGGAGCAAACCGCTGACAGGGCAGTCCGTCCGTGAAAAAATCGTCTTGATTTTCACCAACGCGGCGTCACTATACTCTGTGGCGTCGATTCTGGCCTGTAACCGGTCTGTGTGATCCGGTAAGGCAGGCGCTAACGCAGACCCGCGCGGACATCACCCCGCGCATTATTCTTGGAGATGTCGCAATGAAGGTCTTGGTACCGGTCAAGCGCGTGATCGACTATAACGTGAAAGTCCGTGTGAAAGCGGACGGATCGGGCGTCGATCTCGCCAATGTCAAAATGTCGATGAACCCTTTCGACGAGATTGCCGTCGAGCAGGCGATCCGCCTCAAGGAAGCCGGTCAGGCTGAGGAAGTCATCGCCGTCTCCATCGGCGTCAAGCAGGCGCAGGAAACCCTGCGCACCGCGCTCGCCATGGGCGCCGACCGCGCGATCCTGATCGTCGCCGCCGACGATGTGCACAATGACGTCGAGCCGCTCACCGTCGCCAAACTCCTCGCGAAAGTGGTCGAAGAAGAGCAGCCCGGCCTCGTGCTCTGCGGCAAGCAGGCGATCGACAATGACATGAACGCCACCGGTCAGATGCTCTCGGCGCTGCTCGGCTGGTCGCAGGGGACCTTCGCCTCCGACGTGGAAATCGCGGGCGACAAGGCCAAGGTGACACGCGAAGTCGATGGCGGTCTGCAAACCATCGAGGTGGGGATGCCGACCATCATCACCGTGGACCTGCGCCTCAACGAGCCGCGCTATGCCTCGCTGCCGAACATCATGAAGGCGAAGAAGAAGCCGCTCGACGAGAAAACCGCCGCCGATTATGGCGTTGACGTGAGCCCACGTCTGGAAGTCTTGAAGACGGAAGAACCCGCCGCGCGCGCGGCAGGCATCAAGGTCGGCTCCGTGGATGAGCTGGTGGCGAAACTCAAGGAAGCGGGAGCAGTGTGATGGCAGTCCTTCTTTTGGCAGAAGTGAACGATGGCGAACTGGCGATGGACGCGACCGCGAAGGCGGTGACGGCAGCCACGCAACTGGGCGATGTGACCGTGCTCTGCGCGGGCGGGTCCGCAGCGGCAGCCGGTGAAACGGCCGCCACGATCTCCGGCGTGTCCAAGGTTCTGGTGGCGGAGGACGCCTCGCTGGGCCACCGTCTGGCGGAATCCACCGCAGCGCTGATTGTGTCGCTTGCGGGCGATTACGAGCACATCGTGGCCCCGGCAACGACCGACGCGAAGAACGTCATGCCGCGCGTGGCGGCCCTGCTCGACGCGATGATCATCTCCGACGCGAGCGCCGTGATCGACGGGTCCACCTTCGAGCGCCCGATCTACGCGGGCAACGCGATGCAGACCGTGAAGTCCGGCGACGCGAAGAAGGTCATCACCTTCCGCACATCGACCTTCGACGCAGCCGCGACAGGCGGCTCTGCAACGGTTGAAACCGTGTCGGCCGCTGCCGATCCGGGCCTCAGCTCTTGGGTTGAAGACAAGGTCGCGGCCTCCGATCGTCCCGAACTGACCTCGGCAGGCGTTGTCGTGTCCGGCGGGCGCGGTGTCGGCTCCGAAGAGGACTTCGCCATGATCGAAACGCTGGCCGACAAGCTCGGCGCCGCCGTGGGGGCCTCCCGCGCCGCTGTCGACAGTGGCTATGCGCCCAATGACTGGCAGGTCGGCCAGACCGGCAAGGTCGTCGCGCCAGAGCTTTACATCGCGGTCGGCATCTCCGGCGCGATCCAGCACCTTGCGGGCATGAAGGACAGCAAGGTCATCGTGGCGATCAACAAGGACGAGGAAGCGCCGATCTTCCAAGTCGCCGATTACGGACTCGTCGCTGACCTTTTCGACGCGGTGCCGGAACTGACCGACAAACTCGGCTGAACCGCCGTCCATAGCTGACCAACGAGGCCCGCCGGATCCCTCCGCGCGGGCCTTTTCTTGCGCTCAGAGCATCTCGCCAAGGACCGGCGCGAGCCGCTCTGCGACCAGATCATGTCCCAATGGCCCCATGATCTCCGCCGCCGCCGGAGCTTCCATTTCCTTGAACACCATCCCCTCGCCCCCGGCAGCGCGCACCTCCGGAGGCAGGATGATCTCGACATATTCGGTCACGTGCCCGCGCACATGCTCCAGCATGTCGGCTGTCACATGCATGGGTTCCTGCCGGACATGGACAGTGTCATCGGGACGGCGCTCGGACAGCCACATCAGGACGATCCGTCCTCCGATACGGTCCGTGAGGCTGACCATCCGCGCCTTCCACGCCTCGTGCAATTCCTGTTCGACGATCCGGTAGCGTTCCGGCGACACGTCGCGCAGATGCGCAAGCATGTGCTTGTTGAAGTGAAACCGGGCGAAATCCACGTCCGGAAAGATCGACCGCAGCATGTTTGTCGCGGACACAAACCGGTCATTGCGGCGTGGATGCACCTGATAGAGCCTGTTGGACATGTTCTGCGCGGAGGGCGCCTGCAGAACGGTCAATTCGGCCTTATGCGCGGCCTCCGGCAGGAACGGGTCGTGGAAAAACACATCCACCCCGGCATTCATGCAGCCGAAATTCACGCAGGTCGGCCTGAGCATTTTGTCGAGTTGCGCGACGAACGGTGTTTCGACGAATTTGCCATAGGTCTCCGTGCCGCCCAGAAACGCGATATAGGGCAGCGTCAGATCGCTGCGCGGGCCGCGGAACAGTAGCCGGGAGCTGCCATAGCGGCACGGCAGATAGTCAAGGGCGGTATCGCCCAGCGAATCAATGGTCATGAGTCCCACCTCAAAATTTTCACCCGTTGCCGTGTTACCTCCGCGCGCGTTAGCAGTCTGTTAACGCGCGCATTCGTCACAAACTGCGCGTAACAGGCGGGCTTGCAGGCCCGCCCGGCCGCCGCCTATGCTGCGCCCAGTCAAATGCGAAGGATGCAGGCAATGGACATCAAGACCGTCGGCGTGATCGGGGCCGGACAAATGGGCAACGGGATCGCGCATGTGATGGCGATGGCGGGCTATGATGTGCTGATCAACGACATCTCGGAGGACGCGCTAAATGCAGCGCTCACGAAGATCGACGGCAACATGGCGCGGCAGGTCTCCCGCGGAAAAACCAGCGAGGCCGACAAGGACGCCGCGCTGGCGCGGATCACCGGCACGACGACACTGGCCGATCTCGGCACGGTCGATCTCGTGATCGAATCCGCGACCGAACGCGAGACCGTCAAACAGGCAATCTTCGACGAGTTGTTGCCGCATCTGCAGCCGCACACGATCCTCACCTCGAACACATCGTCGATTTCGATCACCCGGCTTGCCAGCCGCACGGACCGGCCCGAGAAATTCATGGGGTTCCATTTCATGAACCCTGTTCCGGTGATGCAACTCGTGGAGTTGATCCGCGGGATCGCCACCGACAAGCCCACCTATGAGGCCTGCCTCGGTGTGGTCGACCGGCTTGGCAAGACAGCCGCCAGCGCCGAGGATTTCCCGGCCTTCATCGTCAACCGCATCCTCGTGCCGATGATCAACGAGGCGGTCTACACGCTCTATGAGGGCGTCGGAAACGTGCAGAGCATCGACAGGTCGATGAAGCTCGGCGCAAACCACCCGATGGGACCGCTGGAGCTCGCGGATTTCATCGGGCTCGACACCTGTCTTGCGATCATGAACGTGCTGCATGATGGGCTGGCCGATACCAAGTACCGTCCCTGCCCGCTGCTGACCAAATACGTGGAGGCCGGCTGGCTGGGCCGCAAGTCCGGGCGGGGTTTTTACGATTACCGTGGCGATGCGCCCGTGCCGACCCGTTAGACAGGGTCAGGCGCCCTCGCCGAACTTGTCCGCCACCAGCGCTTCGAGCGCCTTGGCGAGCGCATCGGCATCTGGTCCGCTGGTCGACACGTCGATATGGCTGCCCTTGGCCGCAGCAAGCATCAACAGGCCCATGATGCTGTCCCCGGACGCGCTCAGACCGTCCTTGGTGATCTCGGCGGAGGCATCGAAGCTCTCAACCACTTCCACCAGTTTTGCGGAGGCACGGGCGTGCAGGCCCTTTTCGTTGACGATCTCAAGGGTGATGTGGGTCATGGGTCTGTCTCCGAACGGTCGTCGGAGCCGCTCATGTTCTTCGCGTTGATGTATTTCCGGCCCGCCTCCGTGGCAGCCCGCACCGCATCGGCGACCGGTCTCTTGCGGCTTTTCGCGAGTTTGATCAGCATCGGCAGGTTGGCACCATACATGATCCGCCGCCCCTCCGGCCGGCAGGCTTGCAGACTGAGGTTGGACGGCGAGCCACCGAAAAGGTCCGTCACGACCACGACACCGTCACCGGCATCCACCGCATCGGCGGCAGCGCAGATTTCGGTCTGCTTGGCCTCGCGGTCATGGTTGGCTTCAATGGAGATCGCGCGGATCCCGGGCTGCTTTCCCACCACATGCTCGATCGCCGCGAGATATTCCCGCGCCAAACCGCAATGTGCCACGATGACAATCCCGATCACCTGTTATCCTCTTTGCTGACCGCCTGCGCCCCGGCACGATCCAACTCGCGATGCCTAACAGACACCTGCCAGCCGGCCTGTGCAAGGGTGCGCGACAGTCTTTCGGCGAGTGTCACGGAGCGGTGACGCCCGCCGGTGCAGCCAAGGGCGAGCGTCAGGTAGCTCTTGCCCTCGGCCTGCGCGGCGGGCAGCACGAACAGACACAGGCCCCGGACATGCTCGAAGAAGGTCTCGAAGCGCGGGTCCCCCGAGACATAGGCTTGCACCGGGGCATCGGTGCCGTCGAGCGCGCGCAGGTCGGGCACCCAATGCGGGTTGCGCAGGAAACGGCAGTCAAAGACGAAATCGGCGCCGCGCGGCAGACCGCGCTTGTAAGAAAAGGATTGGACCTGCACGGCGGTTCGGTGCCGGCCATCCGGTGCGAACCACGTTTCCACCTCCGCCCGGAGTTCATGCGGGTTGAGTTCGGTGGTGTCGATCAGCACATCGGCGCGGGAGGCAAGCGGGCGCAGAAGATCGATTTCGTATCGAATGGCGTCCTGCAAGCTCGGCGCCTGCGTGATCGGATGGCGCCGCCGGGTGCTGGAATACCGGCGCAGGATTTCCTGAGGCGCACACTCAATAAAGAGAAGCTGCAACGCGATATCGTCCGACGCGGCCAGAGTCTCCATGAGGTCGAGGAACCGCTGTGCCGAGAAATCGCGATTGCGCATATCGAGGCAAAGCGCCACCGGCCTGTCACCCACCGTGTGGCGCAGGATTTGCGGGACGATGTCGAGGGGGACATTGTCGATCGCCTCGAAACCGGCGTCCTCCAGCGCATTACTGGCTGTGGACAGGCCGGCCCCGGAGGGCCCGGTGATCAGCACAACCTGTCGGCGCGGAGTGGACATAGGCACAGGCTCTTCAAGATGGGTTTCGCCAGACATACTCCGTTCCCTGCGCAAAAAAAGAGAAACGGGCGAGAAAGTGGCCGCACTGGACCATTTGCCTCCCTCTCGGAGCGCGTAGCGCCGTGCGCAAGCCCGCTGGCGGCAACACTGCGGCCTCCGTCCGGCCCATGCGCGGTCTCAGCGTGGGCCTGCTGCGGAGAACCCCGCCCGCAGAACCTGCAGAAGCATCGCCGGAAAGGCCGGCGTGTCCACGCGCCGGATCGTCGGAACCGGATGGCTGGCTATCTCGGTGGCGCGAGGGTCGGGCAATCGCTCTGTCTCGGCCTGCGCCAGGTCGACAAGGGCGTAGAGAGTAGCAGGCCCGGTGGACCGTGCCGCGAGCAGCCCGATGCCGCGCGCTTCAATCGCGACGGGCGCAGATGGCGCGGCGGGGCAACGCACCTGAAGCCGCCCGGAGGCATCACACGACACATGCGTCAGGTCATCACTGACGAGGCCGGCACCGAGCGCCATCAACTGGAGCGCAAGGCTCGATTTGCCGGCACCCGAAGGTCCGACGATCAGCAAAGCGCGGCCAGCGAGCGCCACGGCAGTGCCATGCACCACCCGCGGCAGGGGCACGGTCCAATCGATTGGGCTATGCGCCGCGTCAGGCACCCGCCTCAGACAGGCAGGCCGACGACGAACCGCGCACCAAGCGGCTCGGACGTGATGTCGGCATCGGTGGGACGAATGTTTTCGGCCCAGATCACGCCGCCATGCGCCTCGACGATCTGCTTGGAGATCGCCAGACCGAGCCCGGAATTATTGCCGAAATGCTCCTCGGGGCGTTGCGAGTAAAAGCGTTTGAAGATCTTCGACAGGGCCTGGTCGGGAATGCCGGGGCCGGTGTCTTCGACCACCACGAGCACCCGGTTCTCCCGCTTGCGCGCCCAGACCCGGATCGCATCGCCATCCTCGCAGAACGAAATCGCGTTGGTGATCAGATTCACGAAGACCTGCGCAAGGCGCGCCTCCAGACCGTGAACTTCTACCGGGTCACGGGGCAGGTCGAGAATGAAATCGATCCCGCGGCCGCGCGCGTCTTCGCCAAGATACTGACCGAGATTTCCCAGCATTTGCAGAAGGTCAAACGCCTCTTCTTCCTCTTTGACCAGTTCGGCATCAAGACGGGAGGCGTTGGAGATGTCGCTGACAAGCCGGTCGAGCCGCCGCACGTCGTGATCGATCACATCGAGCAGTTTTTCGCGCTGGTCCTCGCGCTTGATCATCCGCAGAGTGCCAACGGCGGAGCGCAACGACGCCAGCGGGTTCTTGATCTCATGGGCGACATCGGCGGCGAATTGTTCATTGCCCTCGATGCGCGTGTAGAGCGCCGCGACCATGGATCGGAGCGCGCCCGACAAGCGGCCGATCTCATCGGGACGGGCGGTGAGGTCGGGGATGCGCACGCGGCCCGGATTGACCTTGCGTGAATTCTTGTCGCGGCCAAGCTCCGCCGCAGCCGACAGATCGGCCAGCGGGTTGGCGATGGTGGAGGCCAGCACCAGACTGAGCACGATCGAGACCACCGTCGCGATCAGGAACATGCGCAGCACGCGCTCGCGTTCGGCGCGGGCCAGATCGTCGATCTCGCCAGCTGCGCTGGTCAGAGCAACCATTCCGACAACCGCGCCCCCGCTGCGCACCGGACGCCCGGCCGAGAACAGCGTCCCGCCCTCGGTGACAAGCTGCGTCTTGAAGGACCGCTCTTCGGTCATCAGCCCGGTGAGTTGCTCGGCCACCGGCCTTTGCTCTTCCGCCGGGCGTGCAAGCGGGGACGCGACCAGCGACCACAGACGGCTCAGCCCATCGGTCAGATACGTGGTGCTGCCGCTCTGCTCGGGCAGGGTTCCGCCTGACTTGGAGGCCAGCAGATCGCCATTCGGGCCAAACACGAAAAGCTGCGCGCCCGCGCGGACCCGAATGGGGTCGAGCGCCGTCGTCATCGCTGCGGGCAGATCGCTGTTGGCAAGGCCCGTCTGCGGCAACCGTGCCTCAATGAGGTCGGACATCAACTCCGCCTCGGTCACGATCGCGGCGGCACGCTGGACTGCCAACGAGTTCTGCGCCGGATTCGGGTAGAGAATGCCGGCCACCAGAACCGCCAGCGCGATCAGGTTGAAGGTGACGATCTTGCGGGCAAGTGGAGAGGAGCGCAGCGACAGAAGCCCGCGGCGCGTCCGCTCGTCGGTCAGTTCGGCAGCGGTTTCGGTCTTTGGCGAGACCCAGTCATCGCCCAATATCACGTCTGCGCTGCGCGCCGGAGGATCGAGATCCTTCACGAAGCTCCTCTCAACAATCGACATCTCCCGCGATCACTCTTCGTTGTAGCGGTAGCCGATCCCGTAGAGTGTCTCAATCGCGGAAAAGCCGTCATCGGCACTCCGCATCTTCTTGCGCAGGCGTTTGATGTGACTGTCGATGGTCCGGTCGTCGACATAGACCTGATCGTCATAGGCGACATCCATCAACTGATCGCGGCTTTTAACGAAGCCCGGCCGCTGCGCAAGCGCTTGCAGAAGAAGGAACTCGGTCACGGTCAGTGACACGTCCCTGCCCTTCCACGTCACCGCGTGGCGCAACGGGTCCATGGTCAGATCCCCGCGCACCATGACCTTCGACTCCTCGCCATCGGCCACGATATCACCCGCCTGTGCCTCCTGCCGCCGCAGCAGCGCCCGAATCCGTTCCACCAGAAGACGCTGCGAGAAAGGCTTTTTGACATAGTCATCCGCGCCCATCCGAAGCCCGAGCACCTCGTCGATCTCGTCATCCTTGGAGGTCAGGAAGATCACCGGCATGGTGGTTTTCTGGCGCAGGCGCTGGAGCAAATCCATGCCATCCATGCGCGGCATCTTTATATCGAGCACCGCCATATCGGGCAGCCCCTTGTTGAAGGCATCAAGGGCAGCCTGACCGTCGTTATACGTTTCGACTTCGAACCCCTCGGCTTCGAGAGTCATGGAGACCGACGTCAGGATATTCCTGTCGTCATCCACCAGTGCAATCTTGGACATTGCCTGTTTCCTTCTACTGCTCTCAGTTGTTATTGGTTTTTCATGCCATAATCTGCATTTCCCGTATCGAATCAACTCACAAGTGCGAATCAACCCCTTGATCCATGTGCATTAGCGCTGAAATTCGTTAGGAATGGCTAAATTGTCGCACAATTGTGGTTAAGCCCTCCCCGCGGTTAACCGTGGTTGCGCTAAACTCCGCCGTGATGGCGCTAACTGCGCGAAACCGTTCTGTTCATATGTAAAATCCCTGTGTTACACGGCGCCATCCCCGCAGACGCGGCGGACGGCAATGCGGCAGTCAAACCCCGAAAGCGGGCGCACAGGAGACACTTCGATGACTATTGGACGGGTGAACCCCAATTTCCGGCTTGAAGATCAAGGTATTACCGGGCTCGGGAGTGTCCACTACAACCTGATGGAACCGGCCATCATCGAAACCGCCATCAAGCGCGGCGAAGGCTCGCTGGGCAAGGGTGGCACGTTCCTCGTGACCACAGGCAAGTTCACGGGCCGTTCACCGAAGGACAAGCATGTGGTGAAGACCGCCTCTGTTACTGATAACATCTGGTGGGAGAACAATGCCGCGATGTCTGAAGAGGGCTTCGATGCCCTCTATGAGGACATGGTCGCGCATATGGGCGGCAAGGACTACTTCGTGCAGGACCTTGTGGCTGGCGCGGACCGCGCCCATGCGATCAACGTGCGGATGGTCACCGAGCTTGCCTGGCACAACCTCTTCATCCGGCACTTGCTGCGCCGCCCGGACCGTGACGAGCTGGACGAATTCACCGCCGATTTCACCGTCATTAACTGCCCAAGCTTTCGGGCGAGCCCGGATAAGCACAATTGCCGCTCCGAGACCGTGATCGCGATGAATTTCGACCGCAAGCTGATCCTGATCGGCGGCACGGAATATGCGGGCGAGAACAAGAAATCGGTGTTCACGTTGCTCAACTACCTGCTGCCCGAAAAAGGCATCATGCCTATGCATTGCTCGGCCAACCACGCCACCGGCAACCCGGTCGACACGGCGGTGTTTTTCGGCCTGTCGGGCACCGGCAAGACCACGCTGTCGGCAGACCCGCAGCGCACGCTGATCGGCGATGACGAGCATGGCTGGTCGGATCGCGGCACGTTCAATTTCGAGGGCGGCTGCTACGCCAAGACGATTAACCTCAATCCCGAGGCCGAGCCGGAAATCTTCGCCACGACCGAGAAATTCGGGACCGTGATCGAGAACATGATCTTCGATCCGGAGACCTTCGAGCTGGATTTCGAGGATGACAGCCTCACAGCCAACATGCGCTGCGCCTACCCGCTGAACTACATCTCGAACGCCTCGGACACCGCGCTTGGCGGCCATCCCAAGAACGTCATCATGCTGACCTGCGATGCGTTCGGCGTGCTGCCTCCCATCGCCCGGCTCACACCGGCGCAGGCGATGTATCACTTCCTGTCCGGCTTCACCTCCAAGGTGGCAGGCACCGAGCGCGGCGTGACCGAGCCCGAGCCGACCTTCTCCACCTGCTTCGGCGCGCCCTTCATGCCGCGCCGCCCGGAAGTCTATGGCAACCTTCTGCGCGAAAGGATCGCCCAGCACGGCGCGACCTGCTGGCTGGTGAACACCGGCTGGACAGGCGGCGCTTACGGCACCGGCTCCCGGATGCCGATCAAGGCAACGCGCACCCTGCTGACCGCGGCGCTCGATGGCACGTTGGCAAAGGGCACGTTCCGCAAGGATCCGAATTTCGGCTTCGAAGTGCCGGTCTCCGTGCCGGACGTCGCCGACATTCTGCTCGACCCGCGCCGCACTTGGGGCGACGTGGCAGGCTATGACGCGCAGGCGGCCAAACTGGTTGAAATGTTTGCGAATAATTTCGAGCAGTACCTGCCCTATATCGATGACGATGTCCGCGCCGCAAAGATCGGCTGATCGCGGATCATCCTAATTTTGCAGGGCCGAGGCGACACAGCTTCGGCCCTTTTTTTTGCCGATTGATGTCCTAGACCGCCGTTTTTCACACCAAATCTTTCGTCCACCTGACCGATTTTGTGTCAAACATTTTGCTCAAACCGTAGCTAAGCCCTATACGTAGCCGTGAGTGGGTTCCGTTGCGCGCGTGTTCGATTGCCCTGCACGGGGTGGCGGGCGTGGCATAACGAGTGAGTAAGGGGGATGGCAGAATGCGGCCAAAAGTGCGTATTTCCGACGTGGTAAGAGTGAGTGGGGTTTCTCGGGCAACCGTCGACCGTGTGTTGAACAATCGATCCGGTGTTCGAGAGCAGACCAGACAGCAAGTCATCCGCGCTCTGAAAGATCTCGGATACGCCCCGGACGCGCTCTCGGCCCTCAAGAACCGGAAGGTTCACGACATCCGCGTTTTTCTGCTCGACGGAACCAATCCTTTTTTCAATGAAATCCGTGAAGGGTTCCTGCATGCCATGAGCGCCTTGCAACCGCTCGGCATTCGCAGCAAGGCGATCAGTTTCGATCCGTACCGGCCAGAGATGCTCGC
Source organism: uncultured Aliishimia sp. (assembly GCA_965656085.1). Classification (GTDB taxonomy): domain Bacteria; phylum Pseudomonadota; class Alphaproteobacteria; order Rhodobacterales; family Rhodobacteraceae; genus Aliishimia. Next base: position 21,252 of record CBFHJA010000026.1, read on the forward strand.
GCGCCTCCTGCGCCAGCCAGACAACATGACGGCAGCGGTGGTCGCAGTTGGCGCACGCACCCCGGAGATCACCGACGCGATCGACGCGCTTCAGGCGCGTGGCGTCCCGGTCATCACCGTGATCTCGGATGTGCCCGGCAGCCGCCGGGAAGCCCATGTCGGGCAGGACAATTTCGCCGCCGGGAAGGTCGCCGGGCGCCTGATGGCGAACATGGCGCCGAAAGGCCCTGGAAAGGTCGCGCTTCTGGTAGGACATGCGGATTTCCAGCACCTGACCGACCGCCGGTTCGGCTTTGTGGAAACGCTCGAACGCATGCGGCCGGACCTGTCGCTGATCTACACCCGGCCCTATGGCGGGTCGGACAAGAGCACTGCGTGCATCGTCGAGGACGTCTTCGAGGCCGAGCCGGACCTGAGCGGGGTCTATCTGTCGGGCGGCGGGCAGCCGCATCTGATCAAGGCGCTTGCCAAGCACCGCGCACCTGACCATGTCGTCATCGCCCATGAGTTGACCGCCGTGAGCCGGGCTGCTCTGGAAGACGGAACCTTTCAGGCCTTGGTCAGCCACGACATCGCCCATGTCGCGCGCGTCGCCTTCGAGGAGGCCATCGCCCGCACCGAAACGCCCGACATGGCGTCGATCACCGGCCAGCCGCTCTGCTGCGGGATCAACATTTACCTGCCGGAGAACCTTCCCGCTCTTTAGAGCGCACCGGGTTCATTCGCAGTCACGCAACCCCCTCTAACTTATTGATTTCGCGTGTCGAAAAGCTGAAAACTGCAGACCACTTTTCAGCGACATACTCTAGCAAGCGCCAAGGCTTTCAGACGGCGTGCAGGCCGCCGTTGCCGCGCAGGGGTCAAATGGTCAGACGCGCGCTCCCGCACCTCAACCGTAAAGCCTGCTCCAGCGCTCGATCAGACGTTGCTGCATGGCCTTGGCGCGCCGGTTCCACGGCCGCGCGCCCTGCGGGGCCTCGCGGTTCGCCTTCTTGATGCGCTTGCGGGTCTGAAGGTCAGCGGCAAAGATCGCGAAGGCGAACTCGGAGCCGTCCGGGTTGGTCATGTAGCCTGCAAGTGCGGAGACGAAATTCAGCGTTCCGGTCTTGGCATGGACTTGCACCGGGTGGTTCTTGATGACCCGCCGCTGCGCATCGCGCATCGGGAATTTCTTCAGCAGGGACCGGAATCCGGCCTGCCGGACCTTCACAAGGGCCACACACATGTCGTCAGCGGTCATCCGCGAGGCGTCCCCGAGCCCGGAATGATCCACGAGACGCACCCGCCCCATGCCGAGCGCCGCACTGGCCCAGCGGTTCATTTCCGAGGCCGAGGCCCGCAGTCCACCGACACTGCCCCGGCGGGCCTGCGTTGCGGCCAGCCCGACCATCTCGGCGGTCAGATTGTTCGAAAAGCGCAGCATGTCGCGCAGGATGTCGGTGAGCGGGGCGCTGGCATGTTCGGCAAGCACAGTCCCGCCGGGCGCGCGGCTGGTGGTCCGGGCGGCGGGCAGCGCGATTCCGTTGGCGCGTGCCATCGTCCGGAACACATCCCCGGCGTAGAGCCCCGGCAGACGCACCGGCAACCAGCGTGCGCCACGATTGCCGAGCGCGCGGCGCGCCACGGTCCATTCGTCGCGCTCCGGCGTTGCGGTGAAGGTATAGACAGGCAGGTCACGCTCGGCGATCCGCATCCGGGCCATCGCAACGTCGGGGCGGTACTTGTCGCTGCGGGCATCCATCGTGATCCCGTAGCCGTTGCTACCCCGCCGCCATTCGAAATGTACCCGGTTGAAATTCAACGCAATTCCGGCAATCGACGGGTTATAGCCGACATGATCGGGCTGCCCGGAATCGATCCGGTCGATCTTGGGAAGCGCGCCGTCATAGACAAGGAAACGGCCGCGCACTTCGCGCACCCCGGCAGCCTTGAGCTGGGCCGCGAGGGTGGCGAGGTGATTGCTGTCGAGGGTCGGATCGCCCCCCCCGGCCAGCACCAGATCGCCTTGCACGACGCCGTTCGACAGCCCGCCCGTGGCGATCACTTTCGTGCGGAAGCGGTGCGCGGGTCCGAGCACGTTGAGGGCATAGAGCGCGGTGACGGATTTCGTCACGCTTGCGGGGGGGATCGCCGTTGCTCCGTTCTGGCTTTCGAGGACCCGGCCGGTGCCGGCGTGGACGACTGTGAACGCCACCTGCCCGCCGAGCCCGGCTTGCGCGACGATGCGCTCCGGTCCGGGGATCTTGGTGCGCGGGACAGGGCGCAGAGATTGCCCCGGCGCGGCGGCGGCAAGCGGACCCGCGAGGACCCCACCGCTCAAAGCGGTCAGAAAGAAACGGCGTGACAGATAGCTGGTCATGCCCTGACGTTACTCAACCAGACGGCTGAGGCAACAGGGCATTTTCATGCGTGTGCGCCGCCCCCCGAACCTGCTAGGCAGCGCCGCATGACCCTGCGTGCCGCCCTCATCATGTTCGTCGCCATGTCGTTCATCCCCGCCGGGGATGCGGCGGGCAAACTGCTGACCGGTGCGGGGGTGAGCCCGCTCTTCGTGGCCGCCTCGCGCTTCGTGATCGGTGCGGCTCTGGTCGCGCCGTTCTTTGCCCGGGCGGGCCTGCCGCTGCTGCGCGATCCGCGCATCTGGCTGCGGGGCGCGCTGCTCGCTGGCGGGATCACCTCGATCCAGACCGCCCTGAAGACCGCCCCGCTCGGCGACGTGTTTGCGGCGTTTTTCATAGGCCCCATAGTGTCTTACGTCCTCGCAGGGGTGCTCTTGCGCGAGCCGATGACCCGCGCCCGGTTGGCCTATGTCGCGCTTGGCTTCGCGGGCGTGCTGCTGGTGGTGCGGCCCGGATTCGACTGGGATCCGGGCCTTGGTTTTGCCCTGCTGGCGGGCACGTTTTACGGCAGCTTCCTGACCACGTCGCGCTGGCTGTCGGGTATTGGCAGCCCCGGCGCGCTGACCTTCACGCAACTGCTGGTGGGCGCGGTTCTGCTCCTGCCGTTCGGCGTGCTGCACCTGCCGGCGCCCTCGCTGGAGGTCGCGGGGCTGACTTTTGCCTCGGCGGCCTGCTCGATGCTCGGGAACCTGATCTTGCTCTATGCCTACCGCATCGCGCCTGCGACGGTGCTGGCGCCGCTGGTGTATTTTCAGCTCTTCGCGGCGGTGTGTCTGGGCTGGCTGGTCTTCGGCGATTGGCCGGAGCCGCTGACATGGGCGGGGATGGCGTTGATCCTTGGGGCGGGAATTGCGGCGACGCTCTACCGGCCGAAAGGTTAACGCAGCGCGCGCAGGCAACGGACGAAATCCCCGAAACGGGCCCGCAGAGCGGTTAACGCCCTAAAAACAAGGGCCATACCGCGTATGGCCCGGCGTATGGCAAAGCGTATGGCACCTGTATGGCTCGTTATTGATTCGTTCCGGGGTTAAGGCAGCGTGCGGTGCCCCGGCGTTAACCTTTGGGCGCGGAGGGCCACGCGCCGGACCTGCGGATCTCGGTGGAGGACTGCGCGACCATCGGCACATTCACGAAACACCATGCCGGGGCCTCGGCCCCCGCCAGAAGATGCGACATCTGCCCCGGGATGCGATAGCGCGCGTAGAGTTTCGCCGCGCGGCTCATCCGGGCGCTGATCCGGTCGCCGGGGCGCGCGAGCACGCCAAGCGGCACGCGCCGGGCGATGCTGTGCCAGTCCTGCCAGCGGTGCAGTTGCGCGAGATTGTCCGCCCCCATCAGCCACACGAAGCGCACGCCGGGATGTTGCGCCATCAGCAGGCGGAGGGTCTCGGCGGTGTAGCGCGTCCCGAGCCGGGCCTCGATATCGGTCACCACGACGCGCGGGTGCTGCATCAGCGCCTCGGCGCGCGCCATGCGCTGCGGCAGCGTCGCGGGGCCGCGCGCCTTGAGCGGGTTGCCCGGCGAGACCAGCCACCACACATGGGTCAGCCCGAAGCGTTTCAGCGCCTCACGGGTGATATGCACATGGCCCGCATGGGCCGGATCGAAGGAGCCGCCAAGCAGACCGATGACCTGCCCCGGACGGGCCAAGGGGCGCGGTGCCAGCATGTCGCTCAGTACCCGCGGTCGGGATCGGCGAGATGCAGGAATGGCTCCCCGGCCTCGCCGCGCCGCACGTTCTCCGCGATCGTCTTCGCGGCGTAGGCGGGGCGGGTCTCAGACGCGATGTGGGGCGTGACGGTGACGCGGGGGTGATGCCAGTAGGGATCATCCTGCGGCAGGGGTTCGGTGCGGAACACATCGAGCGTGGCATGGCCGACCTGCCCGGCATCCAGCGCCGCCAGCAGCGCCGCGTCGTCGATCAGCGGGCCGCGTCCGGGGTTCAGCACGAAGGCGCCGGGGGCCAGCAAGGCCAGCGTTTCGGCGTTGAGCGTGTTCTCGGTGGCGGGCGTCTTGGGCAGCAGCAGCACGACGCCCTGCGCCCCGGTCAGGGCCGCGCGCAGGCCGTCGTCGCCGTGATAGCAGGTCACGCCCTCGATCTGCTTGGCGCTGCGCGACCAGCCGCGCATGTCGAAGCCCAGCCCCGCGAGCGCCTGCGCACAGGCCCCGCCAAGCTCCCCAAGCCCCAGCATCGTGATCGTGCGGTCCCAGGACACCGGCGGCGCATCGGGCTCCCATGTGCCGGGCGCGGCGGTGATATGGGCGTCCATGCCGAGATGGTGGCGCAGGCAATGGCCCGTGACCCATTCGAGCATGCCTTGGGTCATCGACGGGTCCACCATGCGCGCGAGCGGCAGATGCAGGGTCGGGTTGCCGATGATCGCCTCGACCCCGGCCCAGAGGTTCAGCACCGCTTTGGCGCGAGTGTAGGGCGTGAAGTCCTGAAGCTCGGAATTGGGGGCGTAGACGATGTAATCCACCTCAGCGGGCGGCAGGTCGATCGCCAACTGGTAGTCAGTGACGCCAGCCTCTCGGAGCGCGTCATGAAGCGGCGTTTGATAGGCGTCCCAGCGCTCGGCGCGGGCAGCGAAGAGGATATTGCACGTCATTTATCGGGGCCTGTGGACATGGGCGGATTGAACAAGACCGAAGGCCAGAAGCAGCACGAGCATCGCCGAGCCGCCATAGCTGACCAGTGGAAGGGGCACACCGACAACGGGCGCGAGACCCATCACCATCGCCATGTTCACCGCGAAGAAAAGGAAGAAGTTGAGCGCGATCCCGAGGATCAGCAGGCTGGAGAAGCGGTCCTTGTTGACCACGGCGGAGGCAACACAGAAGACGATCACCAGCGTGTAGAGCAGCAGCAGCGAGACACTGCCGATGAAGCCGAACTCCTCGGCGAGCGTGTTGAAGATGAAATCTGTGTGCTTTTCGGGCAGGAAGTTGAGCCGCGATTGGGTGCCTTGCATGAAGCCGCGCCCGGTCCAGCCGCCCGACCCGAGCGCGATCTTGGCTTGGGTGATGTGATAGCCGGCATCGAGCGGGCTTTGCGAGGGATCGAGGAAGGTGTCGATGCGGCGGTATTGGTAGTCCGCCAGAAGCTGCCAGTCGGTGCCGCGCGATTGCAGGACCGTCGTCACGAGGGCGATGCCGGAGGCGATCACGGCGGCGAAATACGCCCAGTGCACCCCGGCGATGAACATCAGCCCGCCGCCCGCCGCCAGCAGCAGGATCGAGGTGCCGAGATCGGGCTGCACGAAGACCAGTGCGGTCGGCACGAGGATCAGCAGCACCGGGAGCAGCACCCAGAGCGGGCGGGAGACCTTGTGCTGCGGGAGCCAGTCGTAATAGGCCGCCAGCGCCATCACCATCGTGATCTTGGTCAGCTCCGAGGGCTGCAAACGCATGAAGCCAAGGTCGATCCAGCGCTGCGCGCCCATGCCCACGGTTCCGAAGAACTCCACCGCGACAAGCAGCAGCAGCGAGACTGCAAAGCCAAGGCCCGCCATGGAGCGCCAGAACCAGATCGGGACCATGGCGACGAGGATCATCAGCACGAACCCGGCCGCGAAGCGCTTGGCCTGCGGCTCGGCCCATGGCGACCACGACCCGCCCGCCACCGAATAGAGCATCAGAACCCCGACCCCCGCCGCCGCCGCCAGCACGATGGCGAGCGGCCAGTTCAGGAAGAACAGTTTGCGCGGGCCGGCGGGGACATGCTTGACCGTATATTCGAGATAGCTCATGCGCGCTCCCCGTTCAGGGAGCCCACGCCGCGCGCCATGGGCTGCTCGTCGCGCAGTTTCTCCTGCTGCGCGCCGATCCGGCCCCGGTCCTTGCGCGGATAGGCATCGAGCGGGGGCTCGCCGCCATAGAGCGCCTGCAAGGTGATGTCGCGCGCGATGGGCGCGGCCGCCGCAGAGCCGCCGCCGCCATGCACGACGATGACCGACACGGCGTATTTGGGATTGTCGAAGGGCGCGTAGTTCACGAACAATGCGTGGTCGCGGCGCTCCCAGGGCAACTGGTCGTTGCGGATCACGCCGCGCGCGCGCTCCTCGGCGGTGATGTTGCGGACCTGGCTCGTGCCGGTCTTGCCCGCCATGCGCACGCCCTCGCCGATGATCCGGCTGCCATAGGCGGTGCCGCGCCGGTCATTGACCACGGCATACATGGCGCGCTGCATCTTGCGGATGTTGTTGAGGTTGAGGCCAAGATCGGGCGCGGGCGGCGCGGGCACTTCGACGCCGTCGATCGACTTGACCAGCCGCGGCGAGACCTGCCTGCCGGTTGCCAGCCGCGCGCTCATCACCGCAAGTTGCAAGGGCGAGGTCAGCACCAGCCCCTGCCCGATGGAGGCGTTGACCGTGTCGCCGATCACCCATTCTTGCCCGAAGCGTTCGCGTTTATAGGCCTTGGTCGGGGTAATCCCGCTCTTGACCGCCGACATCGGGATGTCATGCCGCACGCCGAGGCCGAACTTTTTGGCCATCGCGCTGATCTTCTCGATCCCGACCTTCAGCGCGAGATCGTAGTAATAGACGTCGCAGCTTCGCTTGAGCGAGGTGGCAAGGTCGACCCAGCCATGCCCCCCGCGTTTCCAGCAGTGGAACCGGCGCCCCGCAACCTCCAGATGGCCGGGGCAGTAGACGGTCTCGTCCGGCCCCATGATCCCGTCTTCCAGCGCGGCCATGGCGGTCATCATCTTGAAGGTCGAGCCGGGCGGGTAGAGCCCCTGCACCGCGTTGGAGGCCAGCGGGCGGTATTTGTTGTCGGTGAGCGCCTTGTAGTCGGCCACCGAAATGCCCTGCACGAAGAGGTTGGGATCGAAGGTCGGCGAGGAGGCAATCGCGACCAGATCGCCGGTCTCCACATCCATCACCACAGCCGAGGCGCTTTCGACCATCTCCAGCCGGGCCTGCACGTAACGCTGCAGCTTGCTGTCCACGGTGAGTTGCAGATCGGAGCCCGCCTGCCCCTCGCGGCGCGACAGCTCGCGCATCACCCGGCCCGTGGCGTTGACCTCGACGCGCTTGGCACCGGCGGAGCCGCGCAAGACGTCCTCGTATTTCGCCTCGGCCCCGACCTTGCCGAGCTGGAAGCGGGGGATGCGCAGAAGCTGGTCGGGGTTTTCGATCTTCGATAGATCGTAGTCGGAGACCGGGCCCACATAGCCCAGCACATGCGCAAAATCCGAGCCCAGCGGGTAGTAGCGCGTCAGCCCGACCTCGGGTGTGATGCCCGGCAGCGCGGGGGCGTTGACCGAGACCTTGGACACGGTGTCCCAACCGACATTGTCGGCGATGGTCACAGGCAGGAAGGGCGCGGAGCGGCGCATCTCCTCCAGCGCGGTCTCCAGCTCATCGGGATCGAGCGGCACGAGGCTTTGCAGCCGGGCGATGGTCTCGTCCACATCGCCTGCGTTCTCGCGCACGATCACGATCCGGTAGGAGGGCACGTTGCGGGCCAGATGCACGCCGTTGCGGTCGAAGACCTCGCCGCGCTCGGGCGGGATCAGGCGGATATTGACCCGGTTCTCTTCGGCGAGCAGGCGGTATTCTTCGGCCTGATCGACCTGCAAATAATGCATCCGGGCCGCGAGCGTGCCGATGAACGTGGCCTGCACCCCGCCCAGAATCGCCGCGCGGCGGGTGAGCTTGCGGTGGGCCGCTTCGGTATCGGCGCGGGGACGTCTCACGCGCCTGCCTCCTCGCCGGGCGCGGCCATGCGCACGCCCATCAGACCTGCGGAAATCGCCACGCAGAGCGGATAGGCCAGCGCGGTGAGCACGGTTTGCGACACCAGAAGCGAAAAGCCCGGCGGGCGCGCGAGGAACAGAAGTTGCACCACTTGCCCGGCAATCGCCACCGCCACGATGAGCAGGGCCGCGCGCGCCCATTCGGCGGCAAAGCCCGCATCGCGCAGGGTCCGGCTGCGGGCCTGCATGTCGGCAGCCGCCAGCAACATCAGCGCCGCCGCGAGCCCCGGCGGGCGCTGGAGCAGGAAATCGGCGAGCAGGAAGACAAGCGCAAGCGAGGTGAGCGGGACGAAATCCGGGCGGCGCACCGACCACGCCAACGCGAAGCAAAAGAGCAGATCGGGCCCGGCCCAGTTGCGCGGCAGGGTGCTCAGCGGCAAGAGATTGGCCAGAAGCAGAGCAACGCAGAGCAGCACGAAGCCGAACTGGATCAGAAACAGGCGCAGACCGCTGGCATTAGTCATTGCTCGCCTCCTCTGCCAGTTGCGGCGCGGACGCGGCGCCGATCACATCGCCGGAATCCTCGACTTTCGCCGTGCCGTGATGGCGCATCACACGCAGAAATTCGAGCCGCTCATAGTCGGCGGCAAGCCCCACGCGCAGGCGCCCGCCGGGATCGCCCTCCACCGCGCCGATCAACAGCCCGGCGGGAAAGACGCCGCCATCGCCGGAACTGATCACCCGGTCGCCGGGGCGCACCAGATCGCGGTTCTCGATGAAGTCGAGCATCGGGCGGGCGGTGTTGTCTCCGGCAACCAGCGCGCGCTGGCCGGAGGGCTGGATGATCGCGGGCACGCGGCTGTTGGCATCGGTCAGGAGCAGCACGCGGGCGGTGTTCTCGGCCACGCCCGAAATGCGGCCCACCAGCCCGATGCCGTCCATCGTCGCCCAGCCATCGACGATCCCGTCGCGGCTGCCGATGTTCAGCAGGACCGATTGGCGGAACGGCGAGCCGCTATCCGCGAGCACAACGCCGGTGATATAGGTCAGGCGCGGGTCAAGCTGCACGTTGTTCAGGTCGAGCAAGCGCGCATTTTCCTGTTCAAGCTGCAAGGCCGCCTCTTTCCACGCCCGCATCTGTCGCAACTCGCTGCGCAATTCGCGGTTCTGTTCGGCAAGGCGGCGGTAGCTCTGGAAATCGCGGAACAGGTTGATCGTGCCCGTGACCGGGGCCATCGCCCACTCCATGTTCGGCACCAGCGCGTCGGTGATCTGCGCGCGCATCGCCTCCACGCGGGGGCTGTCGATGCGCCAGAACACGAACAGGCCGAGCAGGCACACCACCAGAACCCCCAGCAGGAGGTTGCGCACCGGGGCGGTGTAGTCCGAGCTGTTGGAGCGGTCCCTTGCCATTCGGTTCCCGTGTTTTGACCTCAGATAGGGGCTGCACGCGTGCTGTGAAGCCTAAACTGTTTGCCGCGTCAGGTCGACAACGCACGCACCAAGGCCGCGGCAATGTGATCCTTGGCCTGCTCGTGAGGCGGCAGGTCCGCGTAGGCGACCATCATCGGATGGGTGCGCGCCTCGGCATCCTTGACCGGCCCGTAGCGCCAGCCCGACGACCGCTTTTGCGCCACCCATGCCTCGTGGGTGGCCGCAGGGGACGCGTCGGGGTTGGCCCTGTGAAACGCCACCGCCTCGAGACTGGCCTCATGCTGCCAGTCATGGGCCTCTTCCCATGGCGGCAAGCTGTGATCGCCATGCGCCGCGTTATGCGCGCGCAGCACCTCGTGCAGAACCCGGGCAACCTCCGCGTCAGTCATCAGCTGTCGTAGTCTATCGCATGGCGGAGTTGCTTTTCGTATTCCAGCGCCTTGCCGGTGCCGAGCGCCACACAGTTGAGCGACTCGTCGGCGATGGACACCGCGAGGCCGGTCTGCTCGCGCAGGGCAAGATCGAGATCGCCGAGCAGCGCGCCGCCCCCGGTCAGCATCACGCCCCGGTCGACGATATCCGCCGCCAGATCCGGCGGGGTGGTCTCCAGCGCGGTCATCACCGCCTCGCAAATCTGCTGCACCGGCTCTGCGAGCGCTTCGGCGATCTGGGCCGCGGTCACTTCGATCTCCTTGGGCACGCCATTGAGCAAGTCGCGGCCCCGGATCTGCATCGACGCGCCGCGCCCATCGTCAGGCATCCGCGCGGTGCCGATGGAGGTCTTGATCCGCTCGGCTGTGGTCTCGCCCACCAGAAGGTTCTGCTGGCGGCGCAGGTAGGAGATGATCGCCTCGTCCATCCGGTCGCCGCCGACGCGCACGGAGCGCGCATAGACGATGTCGCCGAGCGACAGCACGGCCACTTCCGTGGTCCCACCGCCGATATCGACGACCATGTTGCCGGTGGGATCGGTGATCGGCATCCCGGCGCCGATGGCCGCGGCGATGGGCTCCGCGATGAGCCCCGCCCGCCGCGCACCCGCGCTCAGAACCGACTGGCGGATCGCGCGCTTTTCAACGGGGGTCGCGCCATGCGGCACGCAGACGATGATCTTCGGCTTGGAGAAGGTCGAGCGCTTGTGAACCTTGCGGATGAAGTGCTTGATCATCTCCTCGGCCACGTCGAAATCGGCGATGACGCCCTCGCGCATGGGCCGGATGGCCTCGATGGAGCCGGGCGTGCGGCCCAGCATCAGCTTGGCGTCCTCGCCCACCGCGAGCACTTTCTTCACACCGTCCTTGACGTGATAGGCAACGACCGAGGGCTCGGACAGAATAACGCCCCGCCCTTTGACATAGACGAGCGTGTTGGCCGTGCCGAGGTCGATCGCCATATCGGAGGTGAACAACCCCCCGAGACTGTCAAAAAGTGCCATGCTCCGCGATTCCTTGCCCCTGAGCCCATTGGCCTGCCGAGTCGGCGACTTGGCAGGCGTGCGATCTTATAGAGGGCGCACCGCGCAGGCGAAAGGGGGGTGACGCGTTACGCGGGGGCGGATCGGCGCCGTTGGCGGGCCGGTTTTCGCGGCGCGCGGCCGGGTTTTGCCGAGGCTTGCCAAATTGTCGAACGAATTCTGTGGGCTTGCGGTGGGGGAGCGTTTGGCCCAAAGAAAAAAGGGGTCTGCCGGGCCGTCAAACCAAATTTTCGAAAGGGGTTTGCAAGAGGTTCGACTGGGGTTCGGGAGGGGCCAGAGCCGCAGCCCCGGCCCCTCGAAACGGCATGCAGACAGGCGCTACCCGCCTCAGCCTGCATCCTTGTAGCTGACGGTCTTGGTGTCGTGCCCCGCTGCGCTGGTCCCGCGCCGCACGATCAGGCGGTTGAGGGCGTTCACATAGGCCTTGGCACTTGCCACCACGGTGTCGGTATCGGCCGATTGGCCGGTGGAGATTTTGCCATCCTCTTCCATCCGCACCGACACCGTGGCCTGCGCGTCGGTGCCCTCGGTCACGGCGTGCACCTGATAGAGTTGCAGCCGCGCGGCATGCGGGAACAGCGCTTTCACGGCGTTGAAAGTGGCATCGACCGGACCGTCGCCCGTGGCCGTGGTGCTGTGCTCCACACCGTCGATTTCCATCGTGAGATCAGCGGTTTGCGGGCCGTCCGTACCGCAGACGACGCGCAGGGACTTGATCTTCAGATGGTCCGCCTGATCGTCGGCGGCGGCATCGCGGAACAGCGCGATCAGGTCGTCGTCATAGACTTCCTTCTTGCGGTCCGCGAGGTCCTTGAAGCGCACGAAAATGTCCTTGAGCTGGTTGTCGCCGACCTCGAAGCCGAGGTCCTTCAGCTTGGCCCGCAGCGCCGCGCGGCCTGAATGCTTGCCCAAGGGCAGCGAAGTGCCCGCAAGGCCGATATCTTCGGGGCGCATGATCTCGAAGGTCTCGGAATTCTTCAGCATCCCGTCTTGGTGGATGCCGCTCTCATGAGCAAAGGCGTTCTTGCCGACGATGGCCTTGTTGAACTGCACCGCGAAGCCCGACACGGTGGAGACGCGGCGCGAGATGTGCATGATCTTGCGGCTGTCGATGCCGGTGGTGAAGGGCATGATATCGCTCCGCACCTTGAGCGCCATCACCACTTCTTCCAGCGCGGTATTGCCCGCGCGCTCCCCGAGGCCATTGATCGTACATTCGATTTGACGTGCGCCCGCCTCGACGGCGGCGAGTGAGTTGGCGGTCGCCATGCCCAGATCGTTGTGGCAATGGGTCGCGAAGACCACATCCTCGGCGCCGGGCACATCGGCGATCAGGCGGGCGATCAGATCGGCGCTTTCGCGCGGCGCGGTGTAGCCCACGGTATCGGGGATGTTGATCGTGGTTGCCCCGGATTTGATCGCGATTTCGATCACCCGGCAGAGATACTCATACTCGGTGCGGGTCGCGTCCATGGGCGACCATTGCACGTTGTCGCACAGGTTCCGGGCATGGGTGACGGTCTGCTCAATGCGCTCGGCCATCTCATCCATGGTCAGGTTCGGGATCGCGCGGTGCAGCGGCGAGGTGCCGATAAAGGTATGAATGCGCGGGGAATTTGCGTGCTTCACCGCCTCCCAGCAGCGGTCGATATCCCCAAGTTGCGCCCGCGCCAGCCCGCAGATCGTGGCGGTTTTCGTTTGCTGGGCGATCTGCGAGACAGCCTGAAAATCGCCTTCCGAGGCGATGGGAAAGCCGGCTTCGATGATGTCGACACCCATCTCGTCGAGCAGGCTCGCGATTTCGAGCTTTTCCTCATGGGTCATCGTCGCGCCGGGGCTTTGCTCGCCATCGCGCAGCGTGGTGTCGAAGATCAGAACGCGGTCTGTCGTATTGGTCGTCATTTGGGTTTTTCCTTTGATCCTAATCCGTTAGGGCGCGATAGCCTACCTCTGAGCGGACGCGCCGAATGGCACGCTCAGAGGCGGATTAGGAGAAGCAGGCCGCGCAGCGCCGCGTGAAGCGGGGCGAACAGGATATGTGCGGCTTGTGTCATGAAGGCAGTTATACAAGGACAGACCCGATTGTGAAGAGGGTAATGCGCGGTTTTTTGGGGTCGTCACCCGACACAAGCTATTCATTTTTGACGATCACGAGGGGGCGGGTTCGGCCTGCGGCCGAAGCGAGAGATCCTCTCTCGCGCTCTCTGGGATATTTGGGGCCAAAGGAAGACAGGGGCGCAGTTGGTTGTCCGCCACTTGGAACGCGGGGTTGGCAAAGCGGGCGCGGCGTCTAGGTGGGCCGTCATGGATACAGTCTTGGTCATTGGCGCGTCGGGCGCGATCGGAGGGGCGCTGGCGGCGGAGCTTGGCACGCGCGGGTTTGGTGTTGAGGGCCTGTCGCGGAGCGCGGACGGGTTCGACATCACTGACGAAGCCTCGGTTGAACAGCATCTGGCGGACCGCAAGGGCTATGCCGGGGTGCTGGTCGCCTCCGGCGCGCTGGAGATTGGCGCGCATGGCCCCGAAAAGACCGTCAAGGCGATCTCAGCCGAGGCCATGGCGGCGCAATTCGCGCTCAACGCCATCGGCCCGGCGCTGGTGCTCAAGCACGCGCCGAAGCTGCTGCGCCGGGACAAGCGTGCGGTGTTCGCCGCGCTGTCGGCGCGTGTCGGCTCGATTGGCGACAACCGGCTGGGCGGGTGGATTTCCTACCGCGCCTCGAAGGCCGCGCTGAACCAGATCCTGCACACTGGGGCCATCGAATTGAAGCGCTCGCACCGGCACGCAGTGGTCGCGGCGATCCATCCCGGCACGGTGCAGAGCGAGTTGACCGAGGACTATGTCGGGCGACACCCGGCGGTGACGCCGCCCGACGCCGCAAGGAACATTCTCGATGTGCTGGACGGGCTGACGCCATCGCAGAGCGGCGGGTTCTGGGATTGGGCCGGGACAGAGGTGCCGTGGTGAGCAAGCTCATTCTGGTGCTGGGCGATCAGCTCAGCGAGGACATCGCCGCATTGAAGGCCGCCGACAAGGCGCGCGATGTGGTGGTGATGGCGGAGGTGCGGGCGGAAGGCACCTATGTGAAGCATCACCCCAAGAAAATCGCGTTCATCCTTGCCGCGATGCGCAAATTCGCCGCCGCGCTGCGCGAAGACGGGTGGACGGTGGACTACACCGAGTTGGACGACACCGAGACCAGCGGGTCGATCTGCGGGGAGCTGCTCCGGCGGGCCGCGCAACGCGGGGCATCGGAGGTGATCGCGACCGAGCCGGGGGAGTGGCGGCTGATTGATGCGCTGAGCGAGATGCCGCTCAAGGTGGAGATGCTGGAGGACGACCGGTTTCTCGCCTCGCACCGCGCCTTCGAGGACTGGGCCGAGGGGCGCAAGGCGCTCAGGATGGAGTATTTCTACCGCGAGATGCGGCGCAAGACCGGGCTGATGATGGAGGGCGATCAGCCCGCCGGGGACAAGTGGAACTACGATCACGACAACCGCAAGCCCGCCAAGGACGCCATCGCCCATAGCGGACCGATGCAGTTCACGCCCGATGCCGAGGTCGAGGCGGTGCTTGATCTGGTGGAGGCCGAATTCGGGGACCATTTCGGCGATCTGCGGCCATTCTGGTTTGCCACCGACCGCACGCAGGCCAAGCGCGCCTTGAGCCATTTCGTGCGCTACGCGCTGGCGGAGTTCGGCGATTATCAGGACGCCATGCTGGAGGGGCACAGGTTTCTCAATCACGCGGTGATCTCGCCCTATATCCATGTCGGGCTGCTCTCGCCGATGGAGGTCTGCGAGGCGGTCGAGCAGGCGTGGAAGGACGGCGATGTGCCGATCAATGCCGCCGAGGGGTTCATCCGGCAGGTGATCGGGTGGCGAGAGTATATCCGGGGGATCTACTATCTCGAAGGGCGCGGCTACACGCAGCGCAACGCGCTGGGGCACAGCCGCGATCTGCCGGGGTTCTACTGGGGCGCGGAGACCAAGATGGCCTGTGTCTCCAATGCGGTGGCGCAGACCCGCGAGGAGGCCTATGCGCATCACATCCAGCGGCTGATGGTGACCGGGAATTTCGCGCTGCTCGCCGGGGTCGATCCGGGGCAGGTGCATGAGTGGTATCTGTCGGTCTATGTGGATGCGTTCGAATGGGTGGAGGCCCCGAACACGATCGGGATGAGCCAGTTCGCCGATGGCGGGATCATCGCCTCCAAGCCCTACGTGTCCTCGGGGGCGTATATCAACCGGATGTCGGATTATTGTAAGGGCTGCGCCTATTCCGTGTCGCAGAAGACCGGCGACGGGGCGTGCCCGTTCAACTTGCTCTACTGGCATTTTCTGGTGCGGCACCGGGAGCGGTTCAAGAGCAATGCGCGGATGGGCAACATGTACCGCACATGGGACCGGATGGATGCCGAGCGGCGCGACACGGTGCTCGCGGATGCGGAGGCATGGCTGGGACGGTTGGAGGCCGGGGACATCGTTTAGACACGCGCGGCGGGGCTATTCGAAGCCCGCTTTTCGGAACGCGGTCAGCAGGGTCTGTTGGTAGGTTTCGCCGCGCACGATCTGCGACATCCGCTGCGCGTCGAAGAACGGGAAGCGCGACAGCGCCTCGCCGCGATAGCGCGCCGCCGCCTCCGGCTGGTCCAGCATTGCATGGGCCGCCGCACGGGCCACGACGCTGCCAATCTCCTCGCTCGCACGCTCGGGGAAGCGCTCGAAGATATCGAGGACCGCCGCGTATTGCTCCAGCATCAGGTTCGACATCAGCGGGCAATTGAGCTGATCGCCGCGCGGATAGGGGTCGATGCGCAGCGCCATGTCGGATGCCTCCAGCGCTTCGGCGGGACGGCCCGCGAACATCAGCAAACTGCACCGCTCGGCATGGCTCTCGGCGCTGTTCGGGTTGAGGCTGAGCGCCTGATCTATGGCACGCTCGGCGGCCGCGAGATCGCCGGTATATTTCTGCGTAGTGGCCAACAACTCAAAGGCCCCCGCGTTGAACGGATCACGCGCCACCGCCTGCTCGGCAAGCTCCGTGGCCGTCTCCAGCGACGCGTCGGGGCGGAAGGTCCAGCCATAGGCGAGATCGTTCACATGGGTCTTGCCCAAACCCACCATCGCATCGGCGTAATTCGGGTCCTCGGCAAGCGCCTGCTCGAACAACGCGCGCGCTTCCAGATTGGCCTCGCGCACGACCTCGCGGAGCAATTCGCGGCCCTTGAGGACCAATTCATAGGCGGTGAGGCTGTCCGTGGGCGTGGTGGCAACGCGGGTGACCTCTTGCAAGGTGACGCGCAGGGCAAGCGCGGCGACGACTTGGCGCACGAGGCGGTCCTGCACTTCGAACAGGTCCGTCATCTGCGCGTCATAGCGCTCGGACCAGATCAGAACGCCGCTCGATGCCTCGCTGAGTTGAACGCTGATGCGGATCGTGTCCTCGGCGCGCTGGATCGACCCGGTGACCACGTAATCCGCGCCGAGATCGGTGGACAATTGCGTGACCTCTACGGTCTGGGACTTGTAGGGCGCGACCGCGCTCCACGACATCACCAGCAAATCCGAGAACCGGCCCAACGCGCCGATCACCTCTTCGGTGACGCCATCGCCAAAATAGCTGTCCTCGGCGGGGCCGCGACTGCCGAAGGGCAGCACCACAACGGTCGGCTTTTGCACCTCTGCAACGGCCTCGGGGGCTTCGGCGGCTGGCGCGCTCTGGGGGGCCGCTCGGTCGGAGCCGGGCGCAAGAAGCCCCGAGAAGACCGCCGCCGCCGCGAGGGCGCAGGCCGCCAGCCCAAGGCCAGCGGCGATGAGGAGGCCGCGACGCGGCTTCGGGGCGGGCGCTTTGGGGGCCGTTTGGGCCGCTGCGCCGTTCAGGACGGCGAAGACATGCAAAGGAGCGTCGATATTCTTGACGCTGTGCAGGCCGCGATCCTCGAAACTCACGGGCAGGCGGTTGCCGACCTGCTCCTTGAACGCCGCAGAGACCGCGATGCCGCCCGGATCGGCCAGCGCCTCGGTGCGCGCCGCGACATTGACGCCGTTGCCGAAAATGTCATCCCCGTCGAGGATGATATCGCCGATATTGAGGCCGATGCGGAACTCCAGACGGGCCTCGGCGGGCAGCGCGGCATTGGCCCGGCCAAGCGCCTCCTGAGCGGCCAAAGCGGCGGCGAGCGCATCGACCGCGCTGTCGAACACCGCCAACACCGCGTCCCCGGCAGTGCCGACGACCCGCCCGCCCCGCGCGCGCAGGGCGTCATAGAGAAGATCGCGATGCGCCACCAGCCGCGCATGGGTGCCGCTTTCGTCCTGCGCCATGAGCCGCGAGAAGCCTACGACATCGGCGTGCAGAACCGCCGCCAGCCTGCGGGCTGACGTGTCATTCGGCTCGGAAGGAGTGGACATATCGTCCTCCATTGCACGCACCTTGTTGCGAAGCGGATCACGCTTTCGTGTCATCTCGCCGATAAAGACAGAAAAAACGTATCACCGCATCGGCAAAATGCGCTATAACTCTGTCAGATCAATATGTGCCCTTTGGGAGGTTTGACGATATGACCTTTGTGTCCAAGACGTTTTTCGCGGCAACCGCCTGCGCCGCAGTCGTGTTCGCGTCCGCCGCACTGGCCGACCGCGTCAACACCAACAGCGACAACATCGCCATCGAAGGCTATGACCCGGTCGCCTATTTCACCAAAGACGCCGCCGTGCCCGGTGTGCCGGACTTCCAGACCGAGTGGCAGGATGCCACGTGGCAATTCTCCTCTGCGGATCACAAGGCGCTGTTCGAAGCCAACCCCGTCAAATACGCCCCGCGCTATGGCGGCTTCTGCTCGGCGGGTGTGTCCTTGGGCCATCGCTCGGAAATCGATCCCAACGAATGGATGATCGTGGATGGCAAGCTGTTCCTGAGCGGCTCCAAAGGGGCCACCAAACATATGAACTCCGACCTTGAAGAGAATATCGCCAAGGCGGACAAGAACTGGGAAAGCCTCGGCGCGACCAATTAAAGCGCCCTGCGGTCGGTGTGACCCGCAACCGGCTGGCTTTGTCTGGCCGGGGGCTGTCCAGAGCGCGGTCAAGAGACGTCCGCCTTCCCGCATTCTGGCATCGCCACCCCCAGCGTGCCAAGCAACCCCTGCTTGCTTCTTTGGGTGAAAATACCTCACAGAGCGCGAGAGAGGATCTCTCGCATGCGCAGCATTCCGCAGAGCGCGCAACGTGGAGGCCGCCGTGTCAGGCCCGGGCGGCGGCGATGCGGGCCGTCAGCCCTCGTTCTGGAAGGCGCCGTTCTGCCACGTGCCGCTGTCTTCCTGCCCCGTGGCATAGCGCATCGTACCCTCCCCGGAGCGCTTGCCATCGACGAACATGCCCTCGTAGACATCGCCATTGGGATACGTCGCCACGCCGCGCCCGTTGATCTGGCCCTCGGCCCAGTCGCCCTCGTAGGAGAACCCGTCGGGCAAGGTGATCCGCCCGGTGCCGTGGAAGCGGTCATTCTGCCATGCGCCCTTATAGACCATGCCATCAGGATAGGTCGCGGTGCCCATGCCCTCGCGCTTGCCCGCCACCCACGCGCCCTCGTAGCGGTAGCCATCGGGGCCCGTCATCACGCCCTGCCCGTGCATCCGCGCGTCGACAAATCCGCCCGTGTAGACCTGCCCGTTCGGATAGGTCGCGGTGCCCTGCCCTTCGGGCACGCCATCCGACCAGTCGCCCTCATAGACAGAGCCATCGGCATAGGTGATCTTGCCCGGACCATCCGGCAGGCCGCCCCGGAACATGCCCTCATGGACCGCGCCATCGGCATAGGTGATCACGCCCATGCCTTCGAGGCGGGCCTCGACCCATGTGCCCTCGTTGACCGAGCCATCGGTCCAGCGCAGCACGCCGGGGCCGTTGATCGCGTCATTCTCGAAATTGCCCGTGAACACATCGCCGCTGGCATAGGTCAGCGTGCCCTGCCCCTGCCTGCGGCCCGCCTCGAAGGCGCCCTCGTAGACATCGCCATTGGGGTACGTCAGCACGCCCTGCCCGTGGAACTGGTCGTCCTCCCATTCGCCCTCGTAGCGCAGCCCGTCGGCGGTCTGCAGGCGGCCCTCGCCCCAGCGCAGACCCGCCTGAAGCGCGCCTTCATAGGTCGCGCCATCGGAATAGGTGATCACGCCCCGGCCCTGCTGCACGCCATTGACCCACGCGCCGCGATACTCATAGCCCGAGGGGCTCTGCATCACGCCCTGCCCGTGCTGTTTGCCCGCGCGCACCTCGCCCTCGTAGCGGGTGCCATTGGCAAAGAGGAACTGGCCGCGCCCGGAGATCTCGCCCTGTTCCATCTCGCCTTCATAGGTGCCGCCATCCGCGAAGGTCAGCTTGCCGAAGCCATGCGGCTTGCCGCGCTCGAAGCTGCCCTCGTAGACCGAGCCATCGGGAAAGCGCGCCACGCCCTGCCCTTGAATCGCGCCCTCGACCCATTCGCCGGTATATTCATAGCCATTGGGCAGCTTGTAGGTGCCCGTGCCATGCTGCAGGCCGTTCTTGAACGTGCCCTCATAGATGCCGCCCTCGTCATACTGCTTGACCTGCACATCTTGCGCGGAGGCCGCGAGCGGCGCGGCGATCAGGGTCGAGCAAAGCAGCAAGGCGGTGAGGCGCATCGGGGTATCCTGTCGGTCGGCTGGGGCGGTCTGGGGCCGCGATTGGGTCTCAAGGTAGGCGATGGGCGCGGGGCTCGCAACGGTTTTGGGGCTCTGGGGGGGGTGGGGGCGATACTGGCCACCATGGCGAAAGGTTAACGGCGGGGGCACCGAACGGTGCGTTAAACCGGGAACGAATCGGAAATCGTATGTACAGGTGCCATACGCGGAGCCATACGCTGAGCCATACGCCGTATGTACCTTGTTTTACTGGCGTTAACGGCTCTGATCACGTTTTTGGCAAGCAAGCCGCGACGCAACGCGCGCTGCGTTAACCTTTGGGCGCCCTCCCGGGCCCCGCGCCCACACTCTCTTTCCTCCCCCGGCCAGTCTGCTACATGGGGCTCCAGCAGCAGGAGAGCGCGCGCATGTCCGACCGGTTCCGGATTACCCTTGGCCAACTCAACCCCACCGTGGGGGATATCGACGGCAATGCCGCCAAGGCCCGTGCCGCGTGGGCCGCTGGCAAGGAGGCCGGCGCGGATCTCGTGGCGCTGCCGGAGATGTTCATCGCCGGCTACAACGCGCAGGATCTGGTGATGAAGCCCGCGTTCCACAGGGCCTGTCTGGACGCCGTAGAGCAGCTCGCCCGCGATTGCGCGGACGGCCCGGCCCTCGCCATCGGCAGCCCGCTGTTCGAGGATGGCGCGCTCTACAATGCCTATCTGATCTGCCGGGGGGGCAAGATCGCCAGCCGGGTTCTCAAGCACAACCTGCCCAACGAGACCGTCTTCGACGAGGTCCGCATCTTCGATGCCGGGCCATTGGGCGGGCCCTATGCCATCGGCAACACGCGCATCGGCTCGCCGATCTGCGAGGACGCCTGGCACCCGGAAGTCTCTGAAACTCTTGAAGAAACCGGGGCGGAGTTTCTGCTCGTGCCGAACGGCTCGCCCTATTACCGGGGCAAGTTCGAAACGCGGCTCAACCACATGGTCGCGCGGGTGGTCGAGACCGGGCTGCCGCTGATCTATCTCAACATGGTCGGCGGGCAGGACGATCAGGTCTTCGATGGCGGCTCCTTCGGGCTCAACGAGCATGGCGAATTGGCCTTCCGGCTCCAGCTTTTCAACGAGGAAATCGCCCATGTGGACCTCGAACGCGGCCCGGACGGCTGGCGCATTCTGCCGGGCGAAGAAGCGCCGTTCGGCGATGAGTGGGAGCAGGATTACCACGTGATGGTCACCGCGCTGCGCGACTATTGCCGCAAAGCCGGGTTCGGCAAGGTGCTCTTGGGCATGTCCGGCGGGGTCGACTCGGCGCTGGTGGCGACGATTGCCGCCGATGCATTGGGGCCGGAGAATGTGCGCTGCGTGATGCTGCCGTCGGAATACACCTCGCCCGAGAGCCTTGAGGATGCCGAGGCCTGCGCGAAGGCGCTCGGGTGCCACTATGACTACGTGCCGATTGCAGAAGGACGCGCGGCGATCACGGGCACGCTCGCGCCGCTCTTCGAAGGGCGGAATGAGGATCTGACCGAGGAGAACCTGCAATCGCGGCTGCGCGGACTGCTGCTCATGGCGCTGAGCAACAAGTTCGGCGAGATGCTGCTGACCACCGGCAACAAGTCCGAGGTCGCGGTGGGCTATGCGACGATCTATGGCGACATGGCGGGGGGCTACAACCCGATCAAGGATCTCTACAAAACGCGGGTGTTCGAGACCTGCAACTGGCGCAATGCGCACCACCGCGACTGGATGCTGGGCAATGCGGGCGAGGTGATCCCGGAGCGGATCATCACCAAGCCGCCCTCGGCGGAGCTTCGGGAGGATCAGAAGGACAGCGACAGCCTTCCCGACTATCCGGTGCTTGACCGGATCCTCGAAATCCTGATCGACCGCGATGGCGCGATTGCCGATTGCGTGGCGGAGGGCTTTGACAGGGAGGTCGCGCAAAAGATCGAGAAGCTGATCTATATCAGCGAATACAAGCGCTTCCAATCCGCGCCGGGCGCGCGGCTGACCAAGCGCGCGTTCTGGCTCGACCGGCGCTACCCGATCGTGAACCGCTGGCGCGATCCCTCGTGATTTGACGCGAATTGTCGGTATTTTTCCAGCCGGGCTAACCCTTTGACAAGGCCGCTCCGTGTAGGTCGGGGTCTGCGCAGCGGGAGCCCGGCATGGCCTATACATTCTACGCGGAGGACAATGAATTTGCAGCCGCGACCGGCAGCAATGTCAATTCCGGCGCCGGCACGTCCACTTTCGACTATCCGCCCACTTCGACCAATGGGCTGACGATCACCTCGGACGGATCGGACACCGACCCGCGCCTCTTTGAGGTCGGCGAGACCTATTCGCTGAGCTTCTCGGGGCAAGGCGGCACCACGATCAACGATGCGACGGTGATCCGGTCGGACGTGCTGTCCGGTAATGAAGGGGCGGTCGTATTCGAAGGCACAGACGTGAATGGCGAGCTTGTGCAGGTCGTCTGGAGCCCAAATTTCGATCTCGAAGCATGGTATTTCGACAATTTCGACCAAGGCCAGTCTCCGGGGTTCTACACCACCGACCAAGTCGCGGGCGATTATCAATTCGCCTGTTTCACGCAGGGCACACGCATCGACACGCCGGGCGGCCCGGTCCCGGTGGAGCGCCTGCGGCAAGGCGATCCAGTACTGACCCGGGATCACGGGGCGCAGCCCGTGCTCTGGCACACAAGCTCCGTCGTCCCCGGAATGGGCCGCGCCGCGCCTGTTGCCATCGCGCCCGGTGTCTTCACCTCCGAAGAGGCCCTGACGCTAAGCGCCCAGCACCGGGTTCTGGTGTGCAGCCCGACCGCCGCGCTCGCCTTCGGCGCCGATGAGGTGCTCGTGCCGATCAAGGCGCTGGTGGACGGGCGGCGCATCGTCCGGCGGACCGAGGGGTTGATGCACTATCATCACCTGCTGTTCGAGCATCACGAGATCATCCGGGCCAACGGGGTGTGGTGCGAAAGCCTGCTGCTCGGTGATTACCTGCCCGAAACCATCGGCCCGGCGGCGCGGGCCGAATTCGAGGCCCTGTTCGGCGGGCCCATGCCGGAGATGCCCGCCGTACCCGCCGCGCGGCGCATCCTGCGGGTCAAGGAAGCGCCCGTCCTACGCGCCGGGCTGGGGCTTGAGAGGCGCGATTGCAGCCAGTCCCCGCCATCGTTTTTCTGCGTGCAGACCGGCTGAGACCGCGCTGCCCGGTCACTCCCACCAGCGGTCGATCTGCGCGATATCCGCGTCGCTCCAGCCGAAATGATGCGCCAACTCGTGGATCAGCACATGCTCGACAAGCTCTTCGAGCGAAACAGTGCCGCGATCCTCCCACTCGGCGAGGATCGGCTCCCGGAAGAGCCAGATCACGTCCGGGTAAGGCGCTGGGTCCATCACCGATTTCTCGGTGAGCGGGATGCCGTCATAGAGGCCGGTCAACTCAAGCGGGTCGTCCATGTCGAACTCCGCCAGCATCTCGGCGGTCGGCCAGTCCACGACCTGCACCACCACGCCCGCCGCGCCCGGCCGGAACGCCTGCGGCAGCCCGTTCAGCGCGTTCCGCGCAATCGCCTCGATATCCTCCAGTGACGCATCCATGCGCCCGCATAGAAAAAGAGCGCCCGCAGATGCAAGCGCTCTTTGGTGTTTTCCTTATGACACAAATATGCCGGGGAACTCGGCGCAACCGAAGGGGGCAGCGCCCCTGTCTACCCCTCCATCTGCATCAGAAGCTGATAGGTATGCGGCACGTAGTGATACCCGTCGCCATGCGTGTCGACATACCCAAACGCCGGGAACGGCATGTGATAGGACGAGAACGGGATCTTGTCGGCGGACAGCATGTCGAGCACGGTCTTGCGGGTTGCCGCAGCAGCCGCCTTGTCCATGTCGAAGCGCACTTCCCAATCCGGATGCGCCAGCGACCAGACATAGTGGTTGGCGAAATCCGCGCCCAGCAGCATCTGCGCGCCATCGCTCTCCAGCATATACATCATGTGGCCCGGCGTGTGGCCGAACGCCGCCATCGCGGTGATGCCGGAGGCCACCGACGCGCCATCCTCGACGAAGGTGAACCGGTCGGCCAGAGGGCGGACCTTGGCTTCGAACGTGTCATTGTTCTGCGCCGCCCATGCGTCGAACTCGGCGCGGCCCGTGATGTGCTCGGCATTGCCAAAGGTCGGGGTGCCGTCTGTGCTCAGGCCGCCGACATGGTCGCCATGCATATGGGTGATCACCACCTTGTCGACCTGATCGGCGCTGTAGCCTGCCGCTTCCAGCGCGGCCAGCGTGCCCTCGGGGGCAAGGCCGGTGTCGAACAGCACCAACTCGGAGCCGGTGTTGACCACCGGCGGGGTGAAGAAGAACTGCGCCGCGTCCGTGGACAGATGCGCGGCTTCAGAGGCGGCGGCAAAGGTTTCGGCATCCACGTTCATGCCGAAGATATTCTGCGGCTGCGGCACGGTGCGGGTGCCGACGAGCATGTTCGTCACCTCGAAACCTCCAAGCTTGACGCGCATGAAGGGCGGTGCGGACGGGCCCATCATCGGCGCGGACGCGTTGGCGGTGCGGGGTGTGGCTGCCGCCAGCGGAAGCGCGGCGGCACCGGCCAGCGCGGCGCGGCGGGAAAGGGAAGCGGGGTTTTGCATGTGACGTCCTCCTGTCGGGTGTACTGCGAAGGAATTAGCGCAAGAGCCGCAGAACACACGTTCACAGATGCGCATTGGCTGTTCAATTTCGCGCGATCTGCCCCGCGCGCCGCTCAGCACGGCCCAAGGCCGCCGCACAGATCTGAAAGGGCTGGATTTTTCCGGTGCCGCTGTATAGGCTCACCTTTCAAGGTGCACCGCTTCGGCGCCGCGCCCGAGCCCCCGAACGCTCGGCAAGGAGCGCGGCGACAGCACAGACCACGATATTCAGGTGCGCGGCATGATGGGTTTTCAGGCCCACGATGCGCTCGCGTTGACGGACCGAGAGCGCATCGTCACCACGCCGTCTTCCCGACACGGGGGGCGGCGTGGGTCATGTCGCGGTCTGGGTCGGGGCCCGGCACGCCATCTGGACAATTCCCCGCCCCTGTGAGACAGGAGCCCGGTTCACCGGAGACAGTCATGACCACCACCCGTTTCGCCCCCTCGCCCACGGGCTATATCCATGTCGGCAACCTGCGCACCGCGCTGATGAATTACCTCATCGCCCGCAAGGCAGGCGGCACTTTTATCCTGCGCATCGACGACACCGACCCGGAGCGCTCGAAGGAAGAATATGTCGACGCGATCAAGGCGGATCTGGAGTGGCTCGGCCTGACATGGGACCGGGTGGAGCGGCAATCGGAGCGGCTGGACCGATATGCCGAGGCCGCGGACAAGCTGCGCGAGATGGGGCGGTTCTACGAGGCCTTCGAGACCCCGACCGAGCTCGATCTGAAGCGCAAGAAGCAGCTCAACATGGGCAAACCTCCGGTCTATGACCGCGCGGCTCTGGCGCTGAGCGACGACGAAAAAGCCGCCCTGCGCGCCGAGCGCGGCGACGGGGTCTGGCGGTTCAAGCTCGACCACTCGCGGATCGAGTGGACCGACGGTATCCTCGGGCCGATCAGCATCGACGCTGCCAGCGTGTCTGACCCGGTGCTGATCCGCGCCGACGGGCAAGTGCTCTACACCATCGCCTCGGTAGTCGACGACACCGAGATGGGCGTCACCCATGTGGTGCGCGGCTCCGACCATGTCACCAACACCGCAACGCAAATCCAGATCATCGAGGCCTTGGGCGGTACCGTGCCCAACTTCGCGCACCACTCGCTGCTCACCGGGCCGCAAGGCGAGGCGCTCTCGAAGCGGCTCGGCACGCTGGCACTGCGCGATCTGCGCGCGGCGGGTGTGCAGCCGATGGCGCTGCTATCGTTGATGGCGCGGATCGGCTCGTCCGATCCGGTGGAGCTGCGCACAGATATGCAAGAGCTTATCGACGGGTTCGATCTGGACAAGTTCGGCTCCGCGCCGACGAAATTCGACGTGCAGGACCTCTACCCGCTCACCGGGCGCTACTTGCAAACGCTTCCGCTGCCGGCAGTGGCCGACGAGGTGCGCGCGCTCGGGGTGCCGGACGCGCAGGCCGAGGCCTTCTGGACCGTGATGCGCGAGAATATCGAGACGCTGAACGATCTCGGCGCGTGGTGGGCTCTGTGCCGCGACGGGGCCGATCCGGTGATCGACCCGGAGGACGCGGAGTTCGTAGCCGAGGCCATGGCGCTGCTGCCCAAGGGGCCGTTCGATGAGGCCACGTGGAGCACGTGGACCGGGGCGGTGAAGGAGGCAACCGGGCGCAAGGGGCGCGGGCTCTTCATGCCGCTGCGCAAGGCGTTGACGGGGATGAGCCACGGCCCCGACATGGGCGCGCTGATGCCGCTCTTGCAGGTGGTGAAGGCGCGGTAGCACAAACGTATATTTCGAGTCCTGGCCCGGATTCAAGGTCTCGAAGAGACCGCCGGGCCGCGCCCGCCCTCCCCCGGGAGGGCGCCCTGCGACGGTCACGCGCAGAAATTCGGTGGGATGTGCTTGGCGGCCATAAAGCGCATTCGCTCAACAGAAGCAGCGCCATCCCGAGGTCGGGCGCGGCCCTCCGTTGCAAATCATGGGGTTTCAGTACGCCAGACGGCTGACCTTGAGGCGCGCAAGCGCATCATCGACCAGCGCCCGCTCCTCTTCCGTCAGCCGCTGGTGTCGGGGGTAGATCGGGGCGGCGCGGTCGTCGAGCACCGGGGCGTCCCAACCAAGCGTCGTGTCGAAGAAATGATCCGGGCCGCGCGCGCCGAATTCCCGCAGATAGCCCTGCACCACGACGTCGAGATAGCTCAGCAGGATCGGGTGTTTCTCGGTCGGGGTCGTCATCCGCTCCGGCGCGATGGCGTAGATCGCGATCTCCGCCGTATCGGGGCGCGCATGGTGGATGTTGCGGGTGTCCACGCGGCGCTCATAGGCATGTTCGCGCGCATCCAGCGCCTGCCAATCGGCCCCCGGCACCGCCGCGATCAGCCCGTGTATCTCCGCGCCCGGCTCCGGCACCGCTGTCAGGTAGGCGTATTTGCGCGTGTCCGTATGCCGCCACGCCCGGGCCCAACCCCGCGCCGTGGCGGTGGTCGCGCGCGGGAAGGCATGGGTGGCGCGGTTCACAAGGCTGCCATAGCCGAAAAAGCACGGATCGGGTCTCACAACAAATCCTCCGCCAGATGGTCGCGCAACCGCGCCCAGACCTCTTTGCCGGACGCGGCCAGCAAATAGCCGCTGTCGCAGGACGCATCATAGGGCCGCCCGTCCAGCATGGCCACATGCCCGCCCGCTTGGGCCACCAGCAGGCTGCCCGCCAGATGGTCCCATGGCGAGAGCTTCACCGCGAGATTGAAATCCACCGCCCCCTGCGCAAGCATCCGGTATTGATGCGCCGAGCAGCGCAGCGTTGTCACATGGCCGAGCGCGCAGGCCCGCAGCGCCAGTGTCTGGCGCAGACCCTCGGGCAGGAAGGCCTGCTCCATGTAGCCGATCAGCCCCGCGAGCGGTTTCGGCGCTGCGGTGCGCAGCGGGTGCGGCACCCCTCTGCGGGGGCAGCTCTGGGCCGGGGCATCGATGCCCGCCACGGCGATATCGCCGGTGATCGCGTCAAGGATCAGGCCGAGCACCGGCACGCCGAAGCGGCACACGGCGATCATCGCGCCAAAGAGCGGCAAACCATGGGCGAAGTTCCACGTCCCGTCCACCGGGTCGATCACGAAGGCCAGCGGCGCGGCGACAAGGCGCGCGCGGTAACCGGTGTCGGTCTCGGCGGCCTCCTCGCCAATGATCACCGCATCCGGGAAGGCCGCCGCCAGCGCGCGGGTGATCATCGCCTCGGCTTCGTGGTCGGCTTCAGTGACAAGGTCCTGCGGGCCGGATTTCGCGGTGATCTGCGCCGCTTCAAGAGCACGGAAGCGCGGCAGGATTTCCGCCGCCGCCGCGCGCCGGATCAGGTTCACGAGCAGCGCGGTCTGCGCCGGGCGCATCGGGGTCAGGTCAGGCATGAAAATCAGTCCGCCGGGGTTTTACTCGCGCGCCCTTAGCACACGGGCGGGCCGGGCCGCCAGCGGACCCCACGCAAAGGCCAACCCGGCCAGCAAGGTCGCCAGCACGCCGCCCAGCACGATGGCCAGCGCGTTGGGCCAGATCACCGTGAAATCGGTGTCGAGAATGTAGCGGCTCACCGCCCAGCCGCCGCCGATCCCGGCCATCAGCGCCACAGCCCCGGCGCAAGCGCCAAGGAGCGCGGCGCGCAGGGCGAAGCTCGCGAGGATGCGCTGGCGCGTGGCGCCAAGGGTCTTCAGGACCGCCGCCTCGTAAGTGCGCGCGCCCGTGCCCGCCGCCGCCGCGCCGATCAGCACCAGAAAGCCCGTCAGCAAGGTCGCCGCCGCGCCATATGAAGTGGCCGCCGCTAGCCCCGACAGCACATCGGCCACCCGGTCGATGGCATCCTTGACGCGGATCGCGGTGATGTTGGGGTACTGGCCCGCGAGATCGCGCAAGATCGCCGCCTCGGCTTCGGGTTCGGCATAGACGGTGGAGATGAAGGTATGCGGCGCGCCTGCCAGCGCGGCGGGGTTCATCGACAGGATGAAACCGATGCCGGCGGTCGAGAAATCCACCTCACGGAAGGAGGCCAGCGTGCCGGTGATGTCGCGGCCAAGGATGTTGATCGTCATCGTGTCGCCCAGCTTGAGGCCCATCTCCTCGGCCTCCTCGGCGGCAAAGGAGATCAGCGGCGGGCCATCATAGCCCGGCTCCCACCACTCCCCGCGTACCAGCCGCGTGTTGTCCGGCACAGCCTCGGAATAGGTCACGCCTCGGTCGCCTTCGAGCACCCAATGGCCGGGCGCGACCTCGGCGGCGGGGCGTCCGTTGATCTGCGTGATCAGCCCACGCAGCATCGGTGCCGCGTCGATGCGGCTCACCGCCGGGTCATTTTCGAGCCGGTCGAGATAGCCCGGCATCTGGTCCTTCTGGATGTCGACGAAGAAATAGGACGGGGCGACCTCGGGCAGATTGCCGGAGATCGCGTTGCGCAAATTGCCGTCGATCTGACCCACAGCCGCCAGCACCGACAGCCCCAGCCCGAGCGAAAGCACCACGGAGGCCGCGCCCTCGCGAGGCCCGGCAATGGCCGCGAGCGCCCAACGCCAGACCGGGTGGCCCTTGAGACGCGGCGCGAGGCGGCGGGACGCGGCGCGGATGCCCGTGGCGGCCAACACCAGCAGAAGGAGCGCCCCGGCAATGCCGCCCGCAGTCCAGAGCGTGAGCCAGACCGTGCCCGAGAACCAGCTCGCCGCGCCGACCAGCGCCGCCAGCGCCAGCGCGGAGGCCAGCAGGTAGCGCGGGGCGGGCAGGAGCTTGGCCGTCGAGAGCGCGTCGCGGAACAGCGTTGCGGCGCGCACCTCCTCGGTGCGGGCGAGCGGCCAGAGCGTGAAGAGAAAGGCGGTCAGCACGCCATAGAGAGCGGCCTCCAGCAAGGGGGCCGGGTAGAACGCGAAGGCCGCCGGGATCGGCAGGCGCGCCTCGATGAGCGGCGCGAGCGCGAGCGGGGCCAGCGCGCCGAGCACCAGCCCGAGCGCGACACCGACGAGGGACAGAACGCCGATCTGGATGAAATAGGTCTGAAATACCGTCGCCCGGTCGGCCCCGAGCGTGCGCAGCGTCGCGATCACCGAGGTCTTGCCCGCGATATAGGCGCGCACCGCCGCCGAGACCCCGACGCCGCCGACGGCAAGGCCCGACAGGCCCACGAGGATCAGGAACGCGCCGAGCCGTTCGACGAATTCGCGCACGCCGGGTGCGCCGTTGCGGGCATCGGTCCAGCGCATCCCGGCATTGGAAAAGCGGTCCTCGGCGTCGCGGGCGATCTGTGCCAGATCGGTGCCGTCGGGCAGATCGAGGCGGTATTTGCTGTTATAGAGCGTGCCGGGAGCGAGCAGGCCGGAGCCGTCGAGCGCGGCCTTGCGGACAATGGTGCGCGGCCCGAGCGCGAACTGGCCCGCTGCGCCATCGGGTTCGCGCTCCAGCACTGCGCGCAACTCAAAGCTCTGCTGCCCCAGTTGCAACCTGTCGCCAATGTCGAGCCCGAGCCGGTCCACCAGCGCGCGGGCCATCACAGCGCCCTGCCCCGCCACGGCCTCTTCGAAAGGCACCGGCGGGTCGAGCGTGACGGTGCCGACCAGCGGGTAGGCATCGTCCACCGCCTTGACCTGCGTCAGGCCGCGTTCGCTGCCCTCGGGGCCGTCCACCACCGCCATGGAGCGGAAATCGGCGATCTCGGAGACACGCGAGGCGACGCGCTCCATCCATGCGCGCTCCTCGTCGGTGGCGAAGCGGTAGGTGAAATCCATCTCCGCATCGCCGCCAAGGATCGCCGCGCCTTCGCGGGCGAGCCCTGCCTCGATGGAAGCGCGCACCGTGCCAACGGCGGCGATGGCGGCAACGCCGAGGGCGAGACAGGCAAGAAAGACACGGAAGCCGGCAAGCCCGCCGCGCAATTCGCGGGCCGCCAGCCGGGCGGAAAGAGCAAGGCTCATTCGGCGGCCTCGGCCATTGCCGTGTGGTCGATCCGCCCGTCGCGCAGGCGGATCACCCGATCGCAGCGTTTGGCAAGGTCGGTGGCATGGGTCACGAGCACCAGCGTCGCGCCATGCCGGTCGCGCAGGCCAAAGAGCAGGTCCATGATTGCCGCGCCATTGGTCTCGTCAAGATTGCCGGTCGGCTCGTCGGCCAGCAGCAGGCGCGGGCGCGGCGCGGCGGCACGGGCAAGCGCCACACGCTGCTGCTCGCCGCCCGACATCTGCGACGGGTAATGCCCCGCGCGGTGCGACAGCCCAACCGCCTCCAGTTCCGCCTCCGCGCGCGCAAAGGCGTCGCGGTGCCCGGCAAGCTCCAGCGGTGTCGCGACATTTTCCAGCGCGGTCATGGTCGGGATCAGGTGAAAGCTCTGGAACACCACGCCCATGTTGTCGCGCCGGAACCGCGCCAGCGCATCCTCGCCAAGCGCCGTCAGGTCCTGCCCCAGCGCCATCACGGCGCCCCCCGTCACGCGCTCCAGACCGCCCATCAGCATGAGCAGCGAAGACTTGCCCGACCCCGACGGGCCGACCAACGCAAGCGTTTCGCCATCCCGCACATCGAGCGTGATGCCATGCAGAATATCCACGCGCCCGGCATTGCCATCGAGGGAAAGCTGCGCATCTTGGAGGGAGAGAACGGTTTGGGTCATCAACTTAGGCCTTTATATCCTATACGAGCCGATATGGAGACAGGATCACCATGCACAAGACAGTTTGCGCATTTGCACTTGCCGTGGGGGGCTGGGCCGGAGCCCTGCAGGCCTCCGAGGTGACGATCGCGGCGCTCGGGGACAGCCTCACGCAGGGCTACGGGCTGGTCGCCGAGCAGGGATTCGTGCCGCAATTGCAGGCGTGGCTTACCGCGCAGGGTGCCGATGTGCGGCTGATCAACGCAGGTGTGTCCGGTGACACGACCGCTGGTGGATTGGCGCGGGTGGACTGGACACTCACCCCGCAGGTCGATGCGGTGATCGTAGCGCTTGGCGGCAATGACGTGCTGCGGGGGATTGCGCCGGAGACCGCCCGAGCCAATCTCGACGGCATCATGCAGGCCGCCGAAGCGGCAGAGGTGGAGGTCCTGCTGGTGGGGATCGAGGCGCCGGGCAACTATGGGCCGGAGTACAAGGCGCAGTTCGAAGCGATCTATCCCGATCTTGCTAAGGCGTATGGCGCCTTGCTGGAGCCGAGTTTCTTCGCTGGCCTGCCGAGCAATGATCCGGGCGCGCTGGCGCCATTTCTGCAGCCGGACAACATTCACCCCAACGCGGAAGGCGTGCGGCGGATCGTGGAGGCGCTCGGTCCTGCAGTGCTCGATCTGATCGCGGCGGCTGAGGCCGGTGCGGCGGAGAACTGATCAGGCCGCGTCACCGATCGGCGCTTTCGGCAGCATCTTGTCCTCCGGGTCCCGGATCACTGAGAGCAGATCGGTGATCGCGTAGCGCGCCTGAAAGGCCGCTGTCAGCGCAGTTTCGGTTCGCGACTCCTCCTGTGCCTCGATCACGCTGCGCGTCGAGGCTTCCGCGGTCACGGTCTCCGTTTTGACCGGCTCGGCGGCCTGTTTCGCCCGCGCCAGCCCAGATTTCTGCGCCGCGTCGCGCAGATATTTTGAGCTGTCCGGACGGCCCTCGGAGCCGCGCGCATTGGCATCGGCCGATTTCTCACCGGCCCCGAGCGCAGCAATGCGCTGCGACTGGGCGGTGGAGGCTACGAGTTGCATCTGGAGTTGCGCGGATGACGATTGCTGCGTCCCCGTGGCAATGTCTGAGATGGCAAACATGGGCGTGTCCCCCTGGATCTGTGTCCAAAAAGCGCCCTCACCCAAACTGTTCAAACAGAATGCCACGGTCCGGGGCCGCCCTGCCAGCCTTTTTGGCGGATTTGGTTAGTCAGGTCTTAACGCGGCGGCGGGGTGAGCAGGTTGCGGAAGAGAGCGGTCAGATGCGCCTCGGCCGCCGCATGGTCCGGCCCGCCCAGCAGCGTCGTCACTTGGGCCTCGAAATCGGCATAGTGCTGGGTCGTCGCCCAGATCGAGAAGATGAGATGCGCAGGATCGACCGGCGCGAGTTTGCCCGCATCGATCCAGCTTTGAATGAGCGCGCATTTCTCCTCGAAAAGCGGCTTAAGACCGCTGTCCAGATGCGGCCCCATGCGCGGTGCGCCCTGCAATATCTCATTCGCGAACAATCGGCTTTCGCGGGGCAGATCGCGGGACATATCGAGCTTGCGGGTGACATAGGAGAGCAGCTCGTCCAGCGGCTCGCCGTCCGGGTCCATCTCGATCAGCGGATCGAGCCATGTCTCCATCAGTTGGTTGAGCAGCGTGACATGGATCTCTTCCTTGCCAGCGAAGTAGTAGAGAATGTTGGGCTTCGACAGCCCGGCCGCCTCGGCGATCTGGTCCAGAGTGGCACCCCGGTAGCCCTCGCGCGAGAACACCTCGAGCGCCGCATCGAGAATGCGCATCCGGTTGCGCCTCTGGATCCGGGTCTGCTTTTTCACAGGATTTGCGTCGTTTGGCCGGGTCATGGTCACATTTCTTGCACCAATTGGGGCTATGCACCAGACAGGCCGGGCGCTTTATAGCGCCACCGGGTTTTCAAATTGCATCCCGCGCCGAGGTCGCGCAGGGTTCGGCGCGAAAGAGGACGAAGAATGAATCGCATGTTCAATCCGGATTTGAGCATTCCTGAGCGGATCAAGGACATGATCCGCCGGGAAATCGACGAATATCATGTGGATACCGAGCACCGGCTTGCCACCCTCGACGCGTTTCGCGCCGCGTTTTGCGAGCCTGTGCATGTCACCGTCACCTTCACGAGCGGCACCCGGCAGACGTGTTGGGCGATCACCCGCCGCGCCGGCGCGTATCGTGTGGTCTTCCTGCCCCGTTCGGGTTACTTTTCTCTCTGTGCGGTCAGCGAATCCGGGCTTCTGGATATCGGTATCCATGGCTCGGCGATCGGCTGTTTCAGCGCTGCTTGATCCCGTTCCGCCCGCTGCGGAGTATGGATGGAAATTTTTGTTGGACAGCCCGGCCGGGCGCACCATGTTGGAGACTGATGACATTAGGGAGCTCGATGCGACATGACGAATATGGAAAGCCTCAACGCGCAACTGGCGGAAAAAGAGCGTCAGCAACGCGTGTATGACGCGGCAATGGCCAGCCTGCATCGCCAACACCTCGACGAAGAGGGGGCCGGTCTGGCGCTTATGTTCGGATGGGATGAATTCGGCGGCCAGACGAAAACCGGTGTGGTCGCGCGCGCGGCGAAAGCCGCAGAATTGTTCTGCATCGGGTTCGCTTTCTTCGCACCCGTCCTGATGTTCTGGGTTTACGTGCTCTGAACGGCGGTTCTGCCCGAGGTCCCACGGCGCCTGTCTTGGCGGCGCCCGTCAGATACCACAGCGTCAGGCGCCCGGCCTGACAGGTGATTTGAACCTAACTCCGCTACGCGGCGCGCAATCCGCCGCGCTCCCCCGCTGCGCAACAACTGGACAATCGGCGTACAACACGCAGTGCGCGGTAACTTTCCCACACACGTGACAGATGCGTTGCACAGAAGCGCCACGCAGGGGCGTTGTCCCGTGAGCCGCCAGAGGCCACGTCGACCAGATTGCCCAAGACCACGCACAGCGCGCGACCGCAGCGATCAGCGTAGTTGATGTCAGCAAGGCTTAAACCCCCGCAGATCCTACCGTGCTCGCTCAACAGCGTCGCCCGCTCAATGGCCCACATACCGCCGAGAACGTGCCGCGGTCATCGGCATTTGCACGATACGCTCTGATCATCTGAGAACGCATGCCGAAACGCTGACAAGCACGGTCAACTTTTCGGCGAAATGCTCTAAAGAACCGTTACCTTGGTGCCCAGCGGGATGCGTTGGTAGAGGTCGGTCACATGTTCGTTGAGCATCCGAATGCAGCCATTCGAGACCGACTGCCCGATGGAGCGCGGCTGGGTCGTGCCGTGAATTCGGAAATAGGTGTCCCGGCCATTCTGGAACAGGTACAGCGCGCGGGCCCCGAGCGGGTTGCTGGGCCCGCCGGGTTGCACGTAGTCATTGTCGATGAACTTGGTGTATTTATGTGGCTCGCGCGCGATCATCTCATCCGTCGGGCGCCAGCCGGGCCATTCGCGCTTGCGGTCGATGGTGGCCACGCCCGTGAATTCCAGCCCGGCTTTGCCGACGCCGACACCGTAGCGCCGCGCCGCGCCGGGTTCGGTGACCCAATAGAGGTAAAAGCTGCGCGGCAGCACGAGTATCTCGCCCGGCTGAAACTGGCTTTTGATACGCACATCCTGCGGCGTCGGGTCGAAGATCACCCGCGAGGTGTCCGCGCGCACGATCATCGGCGCGCTCAGCGCCGCTGCCAAGGTCGACACAAAGGTTCTGCGTTCCATACGAGCCATCCGGTCCTGTCTTGCCACGACAAAGGGATAAAGCACGCGCGCCCTGCTGCGCAATCACAGATGCGTGAGCACCCGCCGCATATCAGGCCGAATTGCGCCTGTCACCCCGGCGGCGATCGCGCCCGGCCCGGCGATCATCCGCTTCGGTCGGCGTTATCGGTCCCTGCCAGTCCGGATGCGCATGGTCTGCCCCGGCCCGCGCCTCCTCGGCCTGCCAATGCGCGTCGATTTCGTCTTCATAGCGCCTGTAGGCCGCCAGCATATTTGGATCGGCCTGCCCATGGGCCTGCCCGGACCGGCGCAGCATCAGCAGCGCGCAGAACGCAACCGAGAGAATCGACACCGTCATGTAGAGGACGAACGCCATCAGGATGGACGCGTCGAGAAATACCATGCTGAGCACCCCCAGAACGGCACCCAGAAAACTGCCGATAACAGCGGCGATAAGGGCCATGATCCTCTCCTTGCAGTAACTGCCTGAGCACTGTGTACAGGATGAATCCTACCAAAAGGTGGATATCCGACCGCCAGCGGCCGGACCGGTTCTGTGCGATTTGGTTCAAATACGCTGGATCTACGTGCGGAAACCGCGCCGCGCGGCCTTTCAGTCCGGATGCCGCGGCGCCTTGCGCGACGGCGCCCGGTAGGGCCGCGTGACATCGCGCAAGGACATCTCCAGCGCCTCCACAGTCAAGCGGATCGCCCCGTCCCCGGCCAGCGTCAACAGCACATGGCCCGCGCCCTCCTTGCCGGGCTCGAACGCCACCGACAGCAGCGACAGCACGACATCCTTGTCCGACCGGTCGATCCCCTGGCTTGCCACCTGCAACACGTTCTGCACCACGAGCACCGATTGCACCCGCTCCGGCGCGTTCGTCGCGCGCGCGCCCTCTTCCCAGCGAAACCGGTTCAGCAAAAGCGCGAAGCGACGTGTCTTGCGCCCAAAGCTCATCTCGGTGATCGGAAATACCGCATCCTGGCATAGCGCCGAGAGCACCGGCACCTCCTCGGGCTCCAGCGCCGCAAGGTTCAGTGGCGCCTCGCGCCCATCCTCGAACTTTGCATCCCCGGTCATGTGTCTTTCACCCGTTCGATCTGCGCACCAACGCCCGACAGTTTGGTCACCACATGCTCATAGCCTCGATCCAGATGATAGACCCGCGCCACCCGTGTCTCGCCCTCGGCGGCCAGCCCGGCAAGGATCAGCGACACCGAGGCGCGCAAATCGGTCGCCATCACCGGCGCGCCCTTCAGCCGGTCTACCCCCGTCACGGTCGCGACACCGCCCTGCACGTCGATCTGTGCCCCCATGCGCACCAGTTCCGGCGCGTGCATGAAACGGTTCTCGAAAATCTTTTCTTCCAGCACCGAGGTGCCCTCAGCCGTGCATAGCAGCGCCATCATCTGCGCCTGCAAATCAGTGGGAAAGCCCGGGAAGGGCTCGGTGGTCACATCCACCGCCCGGATGCGGCCGTTCTTGCGCGCCACGGTAAGCCCGCGCGCGGTCTCGGCCACCGACACCCCGGCCGCGTCGAGTTTCTCCACGAACGACCCCACAAGGTCGATTCGCCCACCAAGAAGCTCCACCTCGCCGCCGCAGATCGCCGGGGCCAGCATATAGGTGCCAAGCTCGATCCGGTCGGTCACGACCCGGTGCGTCGCCGCGCCGAGCCGGTCGACGCCCTGCACGGTGATCGTGGCGGTCCCGTCGCCTTCGATCTCAGCCCCCATGCTGCGCAGACACCTCGCCAGATCGCCGATCTCGGGCTCGCGCGCAGCGTTGTTGATGACCGTCGTGCCCTTGGCGAGGGTGGCGGCCATCAGGATGTTCTCGGTCGCGCCCACAGAGGCGAAGGGAAAGTCGATCACCGCGCCCTTCAGGCGCCCACCGGCTGCGCGCGCGTGCAGATAGCCGTCGCGCAGCTCGATCTCGGCGCCCATTTTCTCCAGACCGTCGGTGTGGATGTCCATCGGGCGCGCACCAATGGCGCAGCCGCCGGGCAGCGAGACCTCGGCATGCCCCTCGCGGGCCAGAAGCGGGCCGAGCACAAGGTTGGAGGCCCGCATCTTGCGCACGATGTCGTAGTCGGCCCGCGTGGTGATCGGCCCATGGCTCGACAGCGCGATGACCTTGCCGTCGTGAAGCGAGGTGACCTCCGCCCCGAGCGATTGCAGCAGGAGCGTCATGGTGCGGATGTCGCTCAGACGCGGGGCGTTGATGAGAGTGAGTGGCTCTTCGCTGAGCAGCGTCGCGGGCATCAGGGTCAGACAGGCGTTCTTCGCGCCCGCGATGGGGATGGTCCCCGACAGGGGCCCATTGCCGGTGACGATGATCGAATCCATGCGTGTCTGCCCCTTATTGCTCTTTACTGCCCGCCGGTTTGCGCGCACGGGCTTGTGCCTTGCGCTTGGCCATATTCGCCTTGAGCGCGGTTTTCAAACGCTCTTCGCGGCTTTGCGCGGCTTTCTGCGCGGCCTGTCCGGTCTGTTTCGAGGGTGGGTCTTTTGCCATGCTCTTCGTGTTACAGCATCGCGGAAAAACCGTCCAGATTGGCCTTGCACGAGGGGTCGATTGCGTCTAATGACCCGCGCACGCAAGCTGCAGTAGCTCAGTGGTAGAGCACTCCCTTGGTAAGGGAGAGGTCGGGAGTTCAATCCTCCCCTGCAGCACCAGAAACTTCTTTGCCCCATCATGCACTTGCAAGCAATACACAAGCGACGTGGCATTGATCACATTTACTTGCGCTGCACCTCCGCTGTACTGACTGCCGCAACACGACACGCAGATCGCTTTCATCGCACGAAGGAAATGATGCGAGATGGCAACGATCAACAAGCGACCAAGCGGGAAATGGCAGGCAATAATGCGGCGCAGTGGAAAGTCTGCGAGCAAGACATTCACAAAGCGCGCCGACGCGGTGAGATGGGCGCGCGAGGCCGAATTGCGCGCAGAACTAGGCGAACTGCACCAACCGCAACCAGATCAAATAGACAATCGAACGTTGGTGGACGTGCTAGTTCAGTGGCGCGATGAGGTCGTTCCAACGCATCGAAGCGCGCCCAATGAGACGGCAAGTATCAACGCCATCTTGCGCCGTAACGGTTGGCTCACACGTTCAAAGCTAAACGAATTGACAGTGGCTCAGCTATCGAAGTGGCGGGACCAGCGGTTGACTAAAGTCGCGGCAAGTACGGTTGTGCGAGAGCTAGAGCGTGTTGCGCCCTTTCCGATTCAGGCTTCCCACGAAGCTTGATCTGTGATTCCTTGTCCGCATGGCAGATAT
>CBFHJA010000027.1:0-59135 GCA_965656085.1 uncultured Aliishimia sp.
ACTGCTTCACGCCGCAGGAGTGCGAAAACTACTTCGCCGCCTGCGGATACGATCCAGATTGATCGGAAAATGCTCTAGGCTCCTTCGGTTACCTCACGCGGCAGCGACCAGAGGAATCGAGCAGTATGCGTATATTTTTGACCGTTTTTAGTCTTGTCTTTGCTCTTGTAGCCCTGATGGGAGCGCCTGTGGCCGCAGCAAATGCCACGGACAACATCCCAGAAATCTTCGCGCTTCAAGGTGACGTGAATCACGTCTGGACCGCCACCGCAGCGGCTCTGGTCTTCTTCATGCAGGCCGGCTTCCTGTTGCTGGAGGCAGGATCCGTGCGCTCGAAAAACTCGGTCAACGTCGCCCAGAAGAATCTTATGGATTTCGTGATGTCGACCGTGTGCTTTGGCGCCGTGGGATACATGCTGATGTTCGGCACCTCCGTGGGCGGCTGGATCGGATGGCAACCGGAGCTTCTGTTCTTTGGCTCAGCAGGAGACTGGAGCCATACCTTTTTCGTCTTTCAACTGATGTTCTGCGGGACGGCCGCGACGGTCATGTCCGGCGCGGTCGCGGAACGCATGACGATCAACGGATATATTTTCGGCGCGTTGCTGATCGCGACGCTGATCTATCCCGTGGCGGGCCACTGGGCCTGGGGCGGGCTGCTGAACGGCAGCGATGAGCCCTTGCTGGCCAAGTATGGCTTCATGGATTTCGCAGGATCCTCGGTCGTGCATTCGGTCGGCGCATGGGTTGCACTGGCCGCGATCATCATCATCGGCCCGCGCATAGGCAAATTCGATGAGAACGGAAACCCGCGCAGATTGCATGGGCATTCCCCTGTTCTGGCAACGCTTGGCGCGATTATACTCTGGGTCGGCTGGCTTGGCTTCAATGGCGGCTCGCTCTTGTCCGGGACACGCGACTTTGCGTCCGTGATCGTCAATACCATGGTGGCTGGCGCGGCGGGTGGCTCGGCCTTGATGATTGTCGGACGCATCAATTCCGGTCTCTTCAAACCGGAAGCCACGATCAACGGATTGCTTGGCGGATTGGTTGCCATCACGGCCAGCGCAGATGTCATGACACCGCAAGCCTCCTTCTTGATCGGCGCTCTGGGCGGGATCGTCGTGCATGTCTCGACCTATTTCCTGGAAAACATTCTAAAACTTGACGACCCGCTGGGGGCCATTCCAGTCCATGGCTTCGCCGGGGCCTTTGGCACATTGGCCGTGGCGCTCTTTGCGCCCTTAGAGACGTTGGAGGCCGGGTCGCGCCTGAGCCAGTTCTGTGTTCAACTCGGCGGTGTGGCCCTGTTCTTCGTCTGGTCGTTCGGTGTGGCCTATGCGGTTTTCAAAGTGGCCAACACACTTCTCAAATCGTCGCCCGGGGGCGGAGGCGGCCTGCGTGTTTCTGATCTTTACGAACGCGAAGGCCTGAATGTGCACGAGCATGACGCGCCTATGGGGACTGGCATTCTTCTGGAAGCCATGGCGCAGGTGGCCCTGAATCACGGCGGCAGCCTCGAAAAGATCGAAATCGACTATGGCGACGAGGCCTATGAAACCAGTGTTCTCTATAACCGGATCATCGACAACATCGCCGCTGATCGGGCTAGCGAAGAGGAAAAGTATCAAACGGACAAGGCCAAGCGGCTGGAAGTGGAGGGCGAAGTTGCGGAGGTCGTGCGCGCCTGCGCCAATGGAGATTTCAGCAAGCGTCTCAAGACGGAAGGGCGAAAGGATTTCCTCCTGGAGCTCTGCAGGGGCATCAACGCGCTGTGCGACACGACCGAAGGGGCCATGAAGTCCATCGAAGGAAGCCTGAACGCCGTGTCGGTCGGAGACCTCGGCCAGAAGATGGATGGCGAGTACGGTGGTCAGTTGTCGGACATCCAGAACGCACTGAACCGGACCCTGGGCCGCCTCTCCGAAATTGTTGGCGACGTGCAGCAATCTGTATCCGCCGCCGGGGCGGGCAATTTCCAGATGCATGTCGACACCGAGGGGAAGCAAGGTTTCTTTCGTGACCTCTGTCTCAATGTGAACGGGCTGTGCGATATCTCGGAGCGCGGTCTTTGCGAGTTGCTGGAAACGCTGACCCGTTTCGGCGATGGAGATCTGACCGCTTCCATGTCGGATCAATACAAGGGCCGGTTTGCTGAAATCAGCGCGGCAGTCGAACGCATGTCGAGCGGCATCAGCGGGCTTCTGGCTTCGGTTCAGGAAAGCGCGCTCGACGTGGTCACCAACGGGCAAAGCATCGCCGGTGACGGCGAAAAAGTTGTTGATCTGTCAAAACGTCAGGTGGACGCGCTCCAGGCCGTGACCAAGTCGATCAACAATCTGCTGGAGACCGCCAAATCCTCGGCCGAGCAGGCTGAGTATTCAAGCAAACTGTGCACTTCGGCAAATGAGAACACATCGAACGGCCAGCGTCTGGCCAGTCAACTGTCTGAGCAGATTGCAGATATCAACAAATCCACAGATGAGATCGTCGCGGCCCTGGAGTTGATCGAGGACATTTCGATGCAGACCAACCTGCTCAGCCTCAACGCGTCGGTCGAAGCCGTGCGTGGTGGCGGCTCCGGGTCGAACAGTACCGAAGGCTTCAAGGTGGTCTCACAGGAAATCCGATCGCTCGCCAACAAGTCTTCCGATGCAGCCAACAATATCCGGGATCTGACCACCCGGGTCCGGGCGTCTGTCTCTGCGGGTGTCGAGCTCGTGGAAAAGACCAACGAAGCGCTGACGCAAATCAATGACGCGATCTCGGAAAGCACAAGCTGCGCAAACAGCCTGTCGACAGCCAGTGCCGAACAGCTGTCCCTTTGCAAAGGCATCGAACGCGATGCGTCCTCCGTCTTCAGCGGCGCCGAAGGCAATCTGAAACTGGCTCAGAACAGTTCTGCGACCTCGACAGCACTGGTAGCGTCAGCCCAACAAACGATGAAGAAGCTGTCCCAGTTCAAGTTTGGAGAGAACACCAAGCAGTGGGCCGCCTGAGGCCTGCAGCTAGAGGCCCGTGAGACGGCAGTCGATTGTCGAGACCGAAAGAGGCCGGGATACCGACCGCGAAGGGGATGCTGCCTTGGTCCGAACACTAAATCCTCGGAGTAGAGCCAGATCATCTCTAGAGATGCGTGAAAGGGCTCGGCTCCCTTCATCGGGCACCGGCGCACAAGCGTGCCAGATCCGGCGACATGGGAGGGGAAGTTGATAGCTTCGGTCTGATCTTGTTCCAAAGATACTCTTTATCTATCCTCCTAACTTAAACGTATGTACTGGGAGGTCGATATGGCTCGTTGGAAAGTCAATCTGACACTAGATTCTGATGTCGCAGCAACAGCAAAGGCGCTTGGTCTCAACATGTCGCGCCTTGCCGAAGCGGCAATCATCGAGGCTGCCAAGGTCGAACGCAATCGTCGTTGGCGGGAGGCAAACCAATCTGCAATCGACGCTTACGCTCAGGAGATTGCCAAAGAAGGCTTGCCCCTCGCGGGCTTCCGCAGCTTCTGAGGATGGCACAGTTCGATCTTTTTCGCCTGCAGGGCGGGCAGCTCGTCGTTGACCTTCAAACCGATCTTTTAGGAATCGACGCAACGCGCATCGTGGCCCCCTTGCGCGATGCAGGTCGATATACAGCCTTTCCTGGTCTCACGCCTGCTGTTGAACATGAAGGGGCGAATTGGATTGTCAGAGTTCAGGAACTCGCCGCAGTTCCAGGTACAGAACTGCGAGACCGAGTAGGGTCTCTGGCGGACCAGCGCGACGCGTTGAAGCGCGCCTTGGATATCCTGATTGACGGAGTTTGACCTGCGGCCCTGTCGAGGAGCCGTTCCAAGGAAAGAAGACCTCAGGACTGTGAGCCGCGTTTCATCCCTTTCGCCCAGTCCAATGCGAGCGAACATGTTCAGCGCCTCTGAGTGCGACTTCCTATTTAATTTTGACGATTACGGTGCATGCAAAAAGTTGTGCTGGCCGTCTCACATAACTGGGTGCATCGCCGCGCCCCCATATCCGCAGAGCAGAATGGCACAGATCCACAGGACGCTTTCCACCTGCACGCGTCGCCCCACATGTCCACGGAGCCGGAACAGCACGTAGGGCACGGAGATCAGGGAATGCAGGGCGGTCAGGGACAGGGCCGGGGCCAATCCCCAGGCATCGTAGACAAGCGGCAGCGCCACCACCAGAAATGCGGCGCGCTGAGCCCAAAGCCACATCATACCCCGGCTATCTCCCAGCGTGAGCAGCAGGTTGCTTAGAACCTCGAAGCGCAGGCACAGGAATCCAAGGCCAAGCAGGGCCATGAATTGGCCAGCAAGATGGTAACTCTCGGTGTAAAGCGTTTTGACCAGCACCGGACCAAGGCAGGCAGCCATCAGGAAGCCCGAAACACAGAGCAGATCCACCCATCGCTGAATCCGGCCCAGTGAGCGCCCCAGATCCTGCGCGCTGCCCCGCTTGATCTCGCTCAGAACCGGGTAGGCGACCTTGGTCAGAAGCTGCTGGATGACCGTCTGCCCGGCCATGATCCACGTATAAGCAATCGTCAGCAGCCCCATCGTGGTGATGCTCAACAAGGCGCCGAAGATGAGCTTGTCCGCATTGCGGCCCACGAAGGTGAAAATGGACGAGCCGATCAGCCACTTGCCGAAATGCCAGATGCGCCAGGCGATCGCCGTGTCAAGTTGCCAGCGCATCCGCGGGCCGGGCAGGGCGACATGTGAGCCAATCGTCGTGACCAAGGGCGCCATGAGCGCGCCCGCCATCAAGGCCCAGACAGTGGGGGAGAGCAGGGCGAAGAGTAGCATGCTCAGGATGCTGGCGATCTGCCCCGCAACCTCGAGAAGCGCGAGGGGACGGTAACAGAGTCGACGCTCAGCCAATTCCCGGTTCGCCGAGTGAAGGCCGATGAGGAACGGCGCTGCGGCCCCAAGCGCAATGAGCACCGGTAGACGCGGATCGGCATAGACCGTGCCCTCCGGCGCCCAAAACGGCGCGGTGAACCACACACAGAGCGCAGCGCAGAGCAACAGGAGCCCAAGCCCCGAACCTCTGACGACCTTCAGCACCCAAGCGGTACGCAGGAACGCGGTCGTCTCGCCATCCTCCTCGCGCACAATGCTTTGCCGGATGCCGATATCTGTTGCGAGCGTGATGGCCGTAATCAGGATGAACACCAGCGACACGAGCGCGAAGGCATCGGGTACCAGAAGCCGCGTCACGATCAGACTGCTGCCGAGCTTCAAAAGATTCTGCCCCAAGAGCTGGAGCAGGTTCCACCCGACCGCAGAAGAGGCCCGCTGGCTCAAAGACCCAGGTAAGGGTAGCCGCTTTCCGAGGCGGCCCAAGATCAAGACGGCAGGCGAAGCCGCTGGGCCGAACGTTTCAGAAGGAGGTAGAGACGCCATTGCACACAGC
Source organism: uncultured Aliishimia sp. (assembly GCA_965656085.1). Classification (GTDB taxonomy): domain Bacteria; phylum Pseudomonadota; class Alphaproteobacteria; order Rhodobacterales; family Rhodobacteraceae; genus Aliishimia. Next base: position 5,421 of record CBFHJA010000027.1, read on the forward strand.
CAAGGTCGTTAAACTTGTCTGCACCGTCTGCAAAGAGGATTAACAAATGATTGAGACTAGCCAGCGCCACACTGCGCCGAAAAACGGCTCCGACAAGCCGAGGAGGCCTTCGCCTCCCTTCATATCAATCTCTAATCATTGCTTTAGAGCCTATTGAAACCCTGCACGTCCAATCGAAACATATCCTTCGAACCCCGCCCGCTTGGCATCCTTGGGACTGTAGATATTGCGCAAATCAGCCATCAGCGGTGTCGCCATGCGCTTCGCCAGCCGCTTCAGGTCCAGCGCGCGGAACTCATTCCATTCGGTCAGGATCACCAGCGCGTCGGCATTCTGGGCCGCCTTATAGGCATCCTCGAACCACCCCACGCCCGGCAGCAGCGCCTCGCCTTCGCGGCGTCCCTGTGGGTCAACCACGCGGACCTTCGCACCGCTTCCAACAAGCGCAGGCACAATGGTCAGGGCAGGGGCCTCGCGCATATCATCTGTGTTCGGCTTGAAGGTCACCCCCAGCACGACGATGGTCTTGCCGTTCACCGAACCGCCGCACAGATCGACCACCTTACCGATCATCCGGCGCTTCACCTCTTCGTTGACCTTGATCACGGTCTCGGTGAGTTGCATCGGCATGGCGTGATCCTGCCCGATCCGGGCAAGGGCCTGCGTGTCCTTGGGAAAGCACGACCCGCCATAGCCGGGACCCGCATGGAGGAACTTGTTGCCGATCCGCCCGTCGAGTCCCATGCCCTTGGAGACCATCTTCACATCCGCCCCAGTGCGCTCGCAAAGGGCGGCAATCTCGTTGATGAAGGTAATCTTGGTTGCCAGAAACGCATTGGCTGCGTATTTGATCATCTCGGCGCTTTCCAGATCGGTCACCATGATCGGGAAGTCCCGTAGATAGAGCGGGCGGTAGATGTCCTCCATGACCTTGGCGGCCCGGTCGTTCTGCACACCGACCACCACACGGTCGGGCCGCATGAAATCGTCGATCGCAGCGCCTTCACGCAGGAACTCGGGGTTGGAGGCCACGTCAAACTCCGCTGCCGGATTGGCCTTGGCGATCACCTGTTTGACCTGCCGGTTGGTCCCCAGCGGAACGGTAGATTTGGTCACCACGACCGCGTAACCGGTGAGCGCTTGAGCGATCTCTTCGGCCGCAGCCATGACATAGGTGAGATCCGCATGCCCGTCGCCCCGCCGGGTGGGGGTGCCAACAGCGATGAAGACCGCCGCAGCCCCTTCAACGGCCTCTTTCAGATCGCCAGTAAAGGAGAGTCGCCCCTGCTCGACATTCTTGCCCAAAAGAACATCGAGCCCTGGCTCATAGATCGGAACCTCCCCGTGCTCCAGCATCTCGATCTTCGCGGGGTCCGTGTCGACGCAGACGACCTCGTGGCCAAAATCCGAGAAGCAAACGCCGGACACCAATCCTACATAGCCGGTGCCGATCATCGCGATTTTCATTGGCTATCCTCTTGTAGGGTCCGTATGTGCCAATGCGAGACTACACAGTTTCTGTCAACGCAGGGAAAGCCAAGAACACGCGCAGTCGGTGACAAAAGGCCACAATTCTTACACTCTTCACCTATAACCCCTTAGAAATCGGTCCTGTATGTGGCACAGAGATGCCTGAACAACTGTCAAGAAACGATGAACATAACTCAAACAGAGCTTCCGGGCGTTCTTCTACTCACACCGCGCCGTTTTGGGGACGACCGGGGGTGGTTTTCGGAAACGTGGAACAAGCGCACTCTGGCCGAAGCCGGGATTGAGGCCGACTTCGTACAGGACAATCATTCCATGTCCGGCCCCACCGGCACGCTGCGGGGGCTGCACTATCAGGCACCACCCCATGCGCAAGACAAGCTCGTGCGTTGCACGCGGGGCGTGATCTTTGATGTGGCTGTTGATGCGCAGATTGGCTCGCCCACCTATGGTCAATGGGTCGGGTACGAACTCAGCGCCGAGAACGGGAAGCAACTTTTTGTGCCCAAGGGGTTCCTGCACGGGTTCGTGACCCGAACAGAAGGGGCAGAAGTACAGTATAAATGCACTGACTATTACGCGCCCGAGGCCGATGGTGGGGTGCGGTGGGACAGTCTTGGTATCGACTGGGGACTGACCTGTGATCCTGTACTGTCAGACAAGGACTGCAACGCACCAACTCTCGGTGATTGGCAGTCGCCCTTTACGTTCTCGAGTTCACAATGAGCATCTCTACCTTTGAACCTGATTGGTCTCGCGAGGTTCCTCAAAAATTCTGGGATCCCTCGCGAAAACTTCTCAAGTCGATCCGCGATTATCAAAGTTCAACAGGCTTTAGACGGAAATTTGCAAATCTACGCCATCACTTCTGGTCTGTCGTAACTGGCGCAGATATACCGTTGAACGTTAAAATAGGTGGAGGGCTTATGCTGCCGCACCCAAATGGCATTGTCATTCACCCTAGGGCGGAAATCGGTCCCAACTGCATCATCTTTCAACACGTAACGCTAGGAGTAAACGGCGAGGTGGGGAAAGCCCCCAAAATCGGAGCTGGAGTAACTATAAGCCCTGGCGCGTGCGTTCTGGGCCTCGTTCACATCGGCCATCAAGCTGTCATCGGCGCAAATGCTGTCGTTCTGAAGGATGTGCTGGAAGAACAAGTTGTCGTAGGCGTCCCTGCGCGTCTAATCAAAAAACGAAAGATATGATGAAACTTCTGATCACCGGCGGAGCCGGGTTTATTGGCTCGGCGGTTGTGCGGCAGGCTGTGGGGCAGGGGCATGAGGTGGTGAACCTCGATGCGCTGACCTATGCAGCCTGTCTGGAGAATGTAGCCTCCGTTACAGGCAACCCCTCCTATGCGTTTGAGCAGGTCGATATTCGGGACCGTCCCGCATTAGACATTGTTTTCAGCGCCCATCAGCCGGACGCCGTGATGCATCTCGCGGCCGAGAGCCATGTGGATCGGTCCATCGATGGGCCTGCAGATTTTATCGAGACCAATGTGACCGGCACGTTCAACATGCTGGAGGCGGCGCGCAGCTATTGGGACGGGCAGGGGCGCCCCGAGGGATTCCGCTTCCATCACATCTCTACCGATGAGGTTTACGGCTCACTCGGAGAGACGGGCCTGTTCACCGAGGACACGCCCTATGATCCGCGCTCACCTTATTCGGCGTCGAAAGCCTCCTCGGACCATCTCGTGCGGGCTTGGGGGGAAACCTATGGGCTGCCGATCCTCGTGACGAACTGCTCGAACAATTATGGCCCCTTCCACTTCCCCGAAAAGTTGATCCCGGTGGTGATCCTCAAAGCGCTCGCCGGGGAGCCGATCCCAGTTTATGGCGACGGGCTCAACATCCGTGACTGGCTCTATGTCGAAGATCATGCAGATGCCCTGCTGACGGTGCTCGCGAAGGGCGAAGTCGGGCGGACCTACAATATCGGCGGTGAGAACGAGGCGACGAATATCGATCTGGTGCGGATGATCTGTGCCCAGTTAGACACTGAAAAGCCGGAGGATAGACCCTATTCGGATCTGATAACCTTCGTGACGGACCGCCCCGGCCATGATCGCCGCTATGCGATCGACCCCACGCGCATCCGCACAGAGCTGGGCTGGCGGCCGTCAGTGACGCTGGAAGAGGGACTCGCGAAGACGGTGCGCTGGTATCTCGAAAATGAAGACTGGTGGCGCCCGCTTCTGAACCGTCAGGGCGTGGGCGCCCGGCTGGGAACTAAGGCATGAGCCTTCTGGTGTTCGGCAAGACCGGGCAAGTAGCGCGGGAGCTTGCGCGTCTGGTGCCGGAAGCGACGTTTGCCGGGCGCGAGGAGGCAGATCTCTTCGATCCAGCAGCCTGTACGGCTCTAATCCATCGTTTAGAGCCTGATGTGGTCATCAATGCCGCAGCCTATACAGCGGTCGACAAGGCTGAAGATGAAGACGCGCTGGCGACCGTGATCAATGGGGCGGCACCTACGGCAATGGCCGAAGCCGCCCGCGATGTAGGCGCGCGCTTCGTGCATATCTCGACCGATTACGTCTTCGACGGGTCCGGAGACACACCGTGGCGGGAGGACGATCCGGTCGCCCCGCTTGGCGTCTATGGAAGTTCGAAACGGGCCGGGGAAGAGGGCGTGCAAGGGGCAGGGGGCACCTATGCCATTCTGCGCACCTCTTGGGTGTTCTCCGTCCATGGCGCGAATTTCGTCAAGACGATGCTGCGGCTCGGCGCTGAGCGGGATCGGCTGACCATTGTCGCGGACCAGATCGGTGGGCCAACGCCGGCTGCGGCGATTGCGGATGCCTGCCTGACACTGGCGCGAGACCTGACATCGGAAACCTCGGGCATTTATCATTTCAGCGGTGGCCCGGCTGTCTCTTGGGCCGATTTCGCCCGCGCAATCTTCAATGAGGCTGGGCTCTCTCCAGAGGTGGTGGATATTCCGACCGCCGACTATCCAACCCCGGCACAGCGCCCCGCAAACTCCCGGCTGGACTGCCATAAGATCGACACTGTCTTTGGCATAAAGCGTCCCGACTGGCGCGCAGGGTTGCACGACGTACTAAAGGAGCTGAGATCATGACACGCAAAGGCATCATTCTCGCGGGCGGGTCCGGCACGCGGCTCTATCCTATCACCATGGGCATCTCCAAGCAGCTCATCCCGGTCTATGACAAACCAATGATCTACTACCCGCTTTCGGTCCTGATCCTGTCGGGGATCCGCGAGATCGCGATCATCACCACGCCGCAGGATCAGGACCAGTTCCAGCGGCTGCTCGGGGACGGCGCGCAATGGGGGCTCAGCTTTGAGTATATCGTGCAGCCCTCGCCGGACGGGCTCGCGCAAGCTTACCTGCTTGCGGAAGATTTCCTCGCGGGCGCGCCGTCGACGCTGGTTCTGGGTGACAACATCTTCTTCGGACAGGGTCTGCCCAAGCAGCTTGCAACAGCAGGCGCACAGGAGACCGGCGGCACGGTATTCGGCTACCGGGTCTCTGATCCCGAGCGCTATGGCGTGGTGGCCTTCGATAACGATGGCACCGTGCAGCAGATCATCGAAAAGCCGGAGGTGCCGCCGTCCAATTATGCGGTGACCGGGCTCTACTTCCTCGATGGCCGCGCGCCGAAATTGGCCAAGCAGGTCAAACCATCACCGCGCGGTGAGCTCGAGATTGCTGATCTGCTCTCGATCTATCTTGACGAAGGGACACTGAGCGTTGAAACCATGGGCCGTGGCTATGCCTGGCTCGACACTGGCACCCATGCCAGCTTGCTCGATGCGAGTAACTTCGTGCGCACCCTGACGATGCGTCAAGGTCAGCAAGTCGGTTCGCCCGATGAGTGCGCTTTTGAAATGGGTTTCATCGACAAGGCGGGCTTACTGGTCCGTGCAGAACTGTTCAAGAAGACGGATTATGGTAAATATCTTGAGCGGCTTGCGTCCGAGTGATCCTCAACACTGTGTTTGAGAACACCGGAGCTCAAGATTCACGATGAGCTGAAGAAGCTAGCTAAGCACTGCCGTTACTTTCCGTTCAGCATCGCCTGACGTAGAATCGCGTTCATGCGGGACTGGTAGCCTTTGCCGCCAGCCTTGAGCCAGGCGAGCACATCGGCATCCAGACGCGCGGTGATCTGCTTCTTGACCGGCCGGAAATGTTCGGGCCGTTTCATCTCGGCAAGCTGCGCGTCGGTCAACTCGGGGATGTCCCTTGTGTCGATCTCAGCGTCATGTATCTCAGCGAGACGCTTGAGATCAGCCTTCTGTGCTTCTGTCAAAGGCGGGAGCGTTTCGAGTGTATGTTCAACCTTCTTCATATCGCTTCTTTTCTTTCCGTGTTGCGGGACGGGCCGAGATGATGCGGATCACTTCGACCGGCTCATCCAATGGCCCTTCCTCTGTGAACGTATGGGCTACCAAGAGGACCGCCAGGCCGTCGATCTGGCCGACCGTCTGCCAGCGTTGCTCCCCATCCTCGATCCGGTCCTGCACGGACAGGTGTAGCGGGTCGAGGAAAACGCGAGCCGCGATCTCAAAACTGAGGCCGTGCTTGCGCTGGTTGGACAAGCTCTTGTCCTCGTCCCAAGTGAAGAACAGAGATGTCATGCAAGTAATGTAACTACAGAATCGTAATTATTCAATGAGGAGGCTTTCCACCCCTGCCCTGATTGGGTGATTTTTGCGTAGAATATTGAAAATGTTAACTCTTGCGCCGCAAAACACTTAGACCGCCAAGACCTACGATGAGCAATGCACCGGTGGCTGGTAGCGGTACAGCTGGTGCCGTAATCTCCGTCAAACGATACAGTTTTCAGGGGGCAGAGCACTCGATCAGCACCCCTGCTGTCTCATCGGCAAACTGAAAAAACCTCGGATCAGCCCGCGTGTTGATTGACAAATCGAGCAGTGAGGTTTTCTGGAGGCTGCCATCGTAAAGGGTGACCTCGAAAACATCGACCACTGCTTTTGTCAACGAGGCTGTGGTCCCAAAAAAGGTCTCCTGTACGCAGATCGGCAAACAAGGTCTTGATGAGATCGAAAGCGGGACGGGCGGCACAGTGGGAGTGGTGATGCGCACGTCGCTTAGAGTCAGCGAATAGGAAGACCGGCACCTGGCATCGTGGACCAGTGCAGGCTGCCGATCTGACCGCCCCCGACCGAAGCGTTTTCGTAGTCGTATTTTCTAGCGTCTCGCCCGAGATCGAACTTGCGACCCAATCCGGCATTCCTCAAGCGTCCTGCCGTGACGCGGCCAGTATCGGCGAAGACGCGAAAGGTCTCAGCACTTTCCTCATCCAGCCACAAGGATTGGGTGTTGCGAAGACCCTTGGCGGCCAAGATCGCTTCCTAAACATGGGTACCAGTTAAGGCAGTTTGGGAACTGTCTTCAAACATATTCTCTTTTCTATGCAATTCCTGCCTTTGAATTGGGCGATTCTGTCTGCAATTCAGGACTCTGATCTGTCGGGAATTGTGTTGCGACTCGGAGTGGAATCAGGACCTGAAAATCTTGGGAGTGTTTATGAGTGTTGAATCAGTGTTTAAGATGCTGAAACTGCGGATAACCATCTGATCTAGATGTGTTATCTATATGTGCCGGTTCCTGATCCCCCGAATTTTGGTTCCTGATACCCCGCGATTCGGTTCTTGTTCTCCGTGATTCCAGTATCTGCGACTCAGGGCGAATCGGGTGCCTGAAAAATCGAATCGATTCGGGAACCTTTTAGAGGATGTCCAACCGGGTGGTTCCTGAAACCCCGAATCCAACTTGACTTGTGGTTCCTGATCCCCCGAATATGACAGCATGGTTCCTGATACCCCGAATCTGCTTGATCAGCTCCTCCCCGACCGCCATCCGCAGGCGGATTTCTTTATTTGTGACGTGGCCGACGCGGTTCTCAAGGACCTCATCCCGCAGATGGAGCATCCCTTCTATGTGCTGTCGAAAAAGCCCGAGATGGCGATCCGCCGCTATCAGCATGCTGATAAATGGCTCGAAGTGATTCCCTCGGCCAAGGGACAGGCGACGATCTATGACAAAGACATCCTGATCTACGTGGTCAGTCAGATCATGCACCGGCTCAACCGTGGCGAGCAGGTCAGCCGCCGCATCCGCTTCAATCCGCGTGATCTGCTAATTTTCGTGAACCGGGGCACTGGCGGAAAGGATTATGAGGCGTTCTGCGAAGGGCTTGATCGTCTCATGGGCACCGTGATCAAGACCAACATTACCACCGCCACCGAAGGTATGGTTATGGATCCCGATTATGTGCCGATGGGCGATGAGGAGCAGCTTGGCTGGTTCCACCTGATTGAAAGTGCCCATGTCCACCGCAAGAACGGCGCAGCGGGTGGGCGAATCATGTCTGCAGAGATCCAGATCAGCGAATGGATCTTCAACTCGATCCGCCGCAAATCGGTGCTGACCCTGCACCGCGACTACTTCCGTCTGCGCAAGCCGATCGAACGCCGGGTCTACGAGATTGCCCGCAAGATGTGTGGCGCGCGCCCGAAATTCGAAATCGGTCTGGAGAAGCTGCTCAAACGGACGGGGGCCCGCACCGAGCTCAAACGTTTCCGGCATACGATCCGCGAGATCGCGACCCATAATCACCTGCCGGACTACCAGGTTTTTTATGACGAGCGCCGCGATATGGTGATCTTCAAGGGCCGCGGCACAGTGGTTGCGGTGCCGGACGGGGCGCAAGTCGCGATCCCGCCTCTGCTGCCGGAGACTTATGTCCATGCCCGCCGTATTGCACCCGGTTGGGATGTGCACTTGCTTGAGCAGCAATGGCGTTCCTGGGCGGAGGAAGCGCCCAAAAATGCCGACGCCGCTTTTCTGGGCTTCTGCAAGAAACGCATGCAGGATGGCGGGGCGCTATGAGGGGGTTCCACTAAAACGGGAGATATCGCCCGTTCCATCGCGGAAATTTTGCCAAAACCCTCAGTTCTTAGCCGAAATGCCCTCAAACTGCCACGAATTTGCTTTCTCTTGACCTTTATAAAATGTACATTGAGTCTAAACCAAAGTGGCGCCTTAAGGGGCCACGAGCAGTAAGGATGTGTTTTATGATCCGTTTTAAATCTCTTTGCACCGCCGCGGCACTCTGTGTTTTTGTGCCTGTCGCAGCCACAGCCTCCACTCTGCTTGAGACGCAGACGGTAACCTTTTCCGGCGCCGGGGCCTCAGGCGGTCAGATCATTAGCGGTGGTGGCGGTGGCGGCTTTTTCCAGAATTTCACCTTCACGAACGATCTGTCATCGCTCAATATCGACCGGTTTGTGATCACTCTGAACGTGTCCGGCGTGGGCCCCGAGGTTGAACCTAACGTCGACGGAGACCGTTATACTGAGTATACAGGTCCCGGTACAATTGGTGGTGAGGCCCTCGACCGCGACGCGGAAACCAACTCTGATGGCGTCCCTACCGAAAATTGGTTCGCTGAAGTCGCCGGTGGCGGTAAAGACTCAGACGGTAATAACCTGGGGTCAAATTCTGCTTTTTGGGCACGGCTTGCTCCTGATCAGTCGCCTCTCGAACCATTTATATTCGAGCTGAGTGCAGCAAACGATGTTGGTGAGAATGGATCCGATCGCACTGATGGGATCGATAACAGGGCCTTCATAAACACCGTGTGGCGCGATACGCTAACGCTTCGCTTCCGTGAGCGGAGCGGTGGCACAGATGACCAGTTTGAACTGTCCTCGGCCACTGTAGAAGTTTACGAAGCCGCTCCCATCCCCCTCCCGGCTAGCGGTCTGCTCTTGCTCGGTGCCGTTGGCGGCATAGCCGCTTGGGGACGCCGCAAGGCTTCGTCGTAAGTATATAGCCTTTCAAGGTTTTCGAACACCCACAGTTAAAATAGGCTGTGGGTGTTTGCTTTTTGAATCATACTTATTCTTATGCCTATTTTGACCTTATTGAGAGGTATTTTGTAGGGAGTTGGTCTGCCGCATTGTTAAACTAAACAAGGATTCCTCGCCTGGTATGCTTGTCCCGAACGAACCCCGGAGAATATGAAAGCTAGGCCTGCGGACTCCTGTTACGAATGAGCGAATCTGGTGATGAAGGTCATATGGTTTGTAAAAATTATGTATGAGGGTGAGGCATCCTAAACAGGCGATCAGAGGAGCCAAGAACAAGTGCTGAAGAAAGTGTTCCGCAGGATAGCCGATAATCTTGGCTATGAAGTGTATAATCGAAACCATTCGATGGTTTTCAGCGAAGATTTGCTGTCCACCTATCATAATCAAAGCTTTATCGATGATCCGCGGTTCCAAACCGCGTATGCCCGCGCTTGTGAAGCCAATGATGGGGTGGATCATAAGATACGGTGGCGGGCGCACGTTGCTTTTTGGGCGTCAGAACAAGCTTTGCGGTTGGGCGGTGATGTAGTCGAATGTGGCGTATCCACTGGCTTTTTGATGTCTGGCATTATGCAGATGCACGATTGGAATACACTGGGTAAAACCTGCTACCTGTTTGATACGTTTACTGGGCTCGTTGCCGATTACGTGTCAGAAGAGGAAGCCAAGGATGGGCGTCTGGACCGGTATAGCCAACTCCAGCTGGAGCGGGTGCAAGAGAACTTTTCTGAGTTTGAGCGTGTGGAGTTTGTGGTTGGCCCTGTGCCCGATACGCTGACCAAACGTGATATTGGAGACGTGTGTTATCTTTCGCTTGATATGAATTCAACAATTCCGGAAATGGCCGCGATGCGGCACTTCTGGCCCAAGGTTGTGCCGGGGGGGTGGGTTGTTTTGGATGATTATGCTTATTCGGGTTACGAAGAGCAGCATTATGCTTACAATGAACTATCCAAGGAGCTCGGTTTTTCAATCCTGACGCTGCCGACAGGACAGGGGCTTATTCAAAAGCCAGTTCGTCCGGTATAGTGTTAGATCGTGGCTCTAGTTTCTCTCTATTGGTATATCTGGGACTGGCAGACGCGTATTGAGTACTTTACTAGGGATCGTCCTCCCGATTTTAAGGTGATGCGGCAGTATAATTTTCTCGACAAGATGAATGAGGAGATTTGGATGAAAAAGACACGGTTCACTGAAGCCCGGATCGCGATTATCCTGCGGCGACGGAGAACGGCCTTCCAGTGCACTAGCTTTGCCGCGATTGAGACATGAGCAGTACCACAGAATAAGCTTATTTGAGAAATGCCTTCATGATGGATTGTGGGCACATTTTTTGAGCTAGAGTACAGAAACTTCTATAGTCGTCTGCGAGTAGATATATGAAAGGTAATTTTGCCAAAGCGTCGGCATATACGCTCCTCGTAATCTCCGTTGTTCTTGGGTATGTACATTATGTTCAAATCCTACCCTCACCTGATCAACAGCTGTTTGATTATGTTGGTTGGCACCTCGTTAACGGGTACACGCTTTATCTGGATGTGTTCGAAATAAACTTTCCGATCAAGCCTGCCATCCACATGCTAGCGATGAAGCTGTTTGGCCCAGAGATTTGGAGCTTTCGCACGCTTGATTATCTGATGAATGTATTGATCGCTTCTGCGGGGTACGCATTCCTACGCCAGCTTGGTTTTCCCGTTGCCGCGTTTGTTTTTGTCCCGGCCTATCTTCTGTCCTACGTCACAGCCGGCGCATGGATGGCCGGACAGATCGACCATACAGCGCATGCATTTCTTTTTGTCTCGTTGATCTGTTTGTCTCTTTCGCAACGCTTGCGAGCGGGGATGTTTCTACCGATCTGTGCAGGAGCGCTCTCAGCACTATCTTTCCTGACAAAGCCCACAATGCTGGGCTTTCCTGTGGGCGCAGTGCTAATCCTGTTTCTTATAGGAACTTGGGAGGATAAACTGCGCCAATCTGTGCGGGTTTCCGCCCTTTTCGCCTGTGGCTTCGCTCTTCTCCTAATTTCATTTATTGCATTTGGGCTAGTGACTGGACAACTGGTCGGGTTCTGGCAACAGGCCTTTGTGTTCAATGTTCAGGTCTATGGTGCCGAAGGACCTCCACAGAGTTTGCCAGGAACGGTTCTGATCTTGCTGCGGTCGTTGATCGTCATTGCTGTCTTGGGAGGGGTAGGTTTCATAGTAATGAGTTTACACAAGGACCTGAGGAGGGAGCTGCTCCTGTTCGGTGTTCTGCTCTGCACGATTGCCGTCTCTTACGTTTATCAGAACAAGGGCTTCGGGTATCATCTTGGTGGCATCATTCTGTTGTTCTCATTCGGAACGGCCTTCTTGATTGGTGCGGCTTGTCAATTGATGCAAGAGGATAGGCGTTGGCGGCCTTTAGGATTGGGAACTGTTTTGATCTGCCTTCTACTAGTCGTGTCGACGCTAGGGAAAAAGATAGCTACGTCAGATCCCGCATCAGTTACTTTCGGTTTGCCTTCCGAGGAACAACAGCAAATTTTGGATATCATAGCATCGCAGAAGGACAGTGAAAGCACGCTCATCATTTGGGGGCGGCACTATCACATTGGCATGTTGGCGGGCCTGCCCTCCGCTTGGCCTTTCATCAACGTGCCCTTGCGTGGCGGGGCACATCTCGTCCCAGGATGGCTGGAGCTTGCCTCTACACGGCTTCAAGCTGCATGTCCGCGTTTTGTCATGGTGAGCAACGCCGACATGGTCGGTGTTGATGAGGACGCAGGTACCTTACGGACGTTGCTCAAGCGGGAATTGCAGGAGTATCAACCGGCGTACCAGACAGGTTTGGTAACGCTTTTTGTCAACAAGGCTTGCTGACATCGATTTCGTGGTGTCAAAACAACGATATGAACGCAGCCTATGTGTGCGGATCATTGCAATAGACCCCTGTTCCGGAATGGACTAACTGTCGGAGTGGATTGAACAAGGCTGCTCGCGGGTGCGCATGGGACGAGAGATTGAAATGGCTTCTTCACTTCCCAAAACCCATGTTCTCGTTGTTGATCTCGATGGCACCCTTCTCCGGAGTGACATGCTGTATGAGAGTTTTTGGTCCGCCTTCTCACAGGATTGGAGCGTCGTCTTTCGAAGTGCGGCGCGCCTATCTGCAGGGCGTGCGCAGCTGAAGCGATATCTGGCGGACGTCTCGGATGTGGACGTCAGCCTCTTGCCCTATAATTCTGACGTTATCGAATACATCGCGCGCTGGCGGAGCGCAGGGGGGCAGACCGCCCTCGTTACTGCGACCGATCAGGCGCTGGCCAACCGGATTGCCGCGCATCTGGGCGTGTTCGACGACGTGCATGGGTCCGATGGGTTCAAAAATCTGAAGGGCCCACGCAAAGCGGATTTTCTTGTGGAGCGCTATGGCGAAGCCGGATTCGCATATGCTGGAGACAGTGACGCGGACCTGCCTGTCTGGCGACGCGCCGCGAAAGCCGTCACTGTCAACGCCTCCGGCGGTGTCCGCGCCGCCACCGAGCAGGGCGGTGTTCCAGTAGAGCATCTGGGCCACTCGGGGCCATCTCTCAAGCCCTATGTCAAAGCGATCCGCGTACATCAGTGGATGAAAAACCTGTTGGTTTTTCTTCCAGTTCTGGCGGCGCATCAGTTTTCTGGGGCAACCCTCCTGCAAGCACTTCTGGCGTTTGTTTCCTTCAGTCTGATCGCATCGAGCGTCTATGTGGTTAACGACCTCTTGGATCTTGCCGCGGATCGCATGCACCCCCGTAAGCGCAAACGCCCCTTCGCGGCAGGGCAGATCCCAATCGCGCATGGCAGTTGGATGGCACTTGGGCTCATGGCCCTGGGGACGTTGGTTGCGGCGAGCCTGGGTCTGAAATTCCTGCTCGTCATGGTGATCTATTATGCGCTTACATCAGCGTATTCCCTGAGCCTCAAACGCCGAACGATTATCGATATCTGCACGCTTGCCGGCCTCTACACGATCCGGATTGTGGCTGGAGGAGCTGCGACAGGGATCGAACTCTCGGTATGGTTGCTGGCTTTCTCGATTTTCTTCTTTTTCTCTCTGGCGGCTGTCAAGCGGCAGGCCGAATTGATCGACAACCAGAAGCGAAAAAAGCTCAGTGCGACTGGGCGGGGATACCATGTTGATGATCTACCGATCATCTCGATGATGGCGATCGCCTCGGGCTACGTATCGGTGATGGTCATGACATTGTATGTGAACTCACCCGCAGTCCTTGAGCTTTATTCGCAGCCCGTTGCGCTTTGGGGGGTGTGCTGTGTGCTGCTCTACTGGCTCTCACGGACGGTCATGCTCACCCATCGGGGACATATGAACGATGATCCGGTCATTTATGCGGTTAAGGATCGGATCAGCCAGGTTTGCGGGATACTGATCTTAGTGTTCGGATTGGGCGGCACTTTGCTGTGAGTCTGGACGTCCCCAAACCACCGTCTCTGGGGCGTACCGGATGGATCGTATTCGGGTTCGTGTTCGTGATGGGGGCGGCGCTGATACTATCTGGATGGAACGATGCCAAACGAGCATTGGCGCAGCTATCGGCGAGTAAAATTGCCCTACTCTTTTGTCTCGCGTCCTTGCATTATGCGGTGCGGGCTCTTCGGTGGCACGTGCTTGTCGTCAGCGGTGGCGTTGCGATAGGCTTTGCACGCAATTTTCTGCATCTGCTCGGCGGGTTCGCAATGACGGCCACACCCGGGCGCTTGGGCGAGTTGATCCGCTTGCGCTGGCTGCACCGTGAAACCGGAGTCTCTTTCCTGAAGCTGGCCCCGATCGCTTTCGCGGATCGCGCGATTGAGCTGGCGTCGATGCTGCTGCTGATCTTTGGAACGCTTGTCTTTACAAACTTGGGAACGGTCTCAGTCTGGGTCCTTATTATCACGGCGACGGGTGTGATTGCGATCGTGTGCCAGCCGCGGCTTCTGGAACAGGTGCTTGTTTTGACCTGGCAGGTGTTGAGCCGGCGCAAGGCCCGTGCGTTTGCCAAACTGCGCGGCATGGTGCGCCAGTTGGGCCGGATGATGACGCCCTGGCGGATGCTGCCAATCCTTGTCATTGGCGCTGCAGGCTGGGCGTTCGAAGGAATAGCCTTCTGGGTCCTGCTGGGCTGGCTCGATATTCCTCTACCTTTCGCAACGGCTACAGCGATCTTTATGGTGGCCATTCTTGCCGGGGCCCTGTCGGGACTTCCGGGAGGATTGGGCGGCACCGAGGCAACGGGCATTGCTCTGCTCGTTCTGCAATCGGTACCTTTCGAAAGCGCTGTTCTGGCCATGCTGATCATCCGGATCACAACGCTCTGGTTTGCAGTTTTCGTCGGCATGATCATCTTTCCGATCGCAGAGGCGCAGGCCAGTCGAAAATGGAGAGACAGCCATGTGGTTTCCTGATGTGGCACGTTTGCCGGTATGGCTGATTGTAGCTGTGGGACTGGCCCTGCGCGTGATCTGGGCGCTGATTATCCCTGTGGAGCCCATTTCGGACGCTGCCGCCTACCAGATATTTGCAACCAACATCGTAGAGCATGGAGTTTACGGTTTCACACCCGACCAGCCGGGAGCCTATTGGGCTGTTGGTCCCGCAGCAATCTACGCGTTTGGCTATCTGATATTCGGCATCGGCTCCGATCTGTCTGTCGTACTGCTGAACCTGATTTCTTCTGCACTCGTGATTTGGGGCCTTTGCGATCTCGGGGCCCGCTGGTTTAATACTGAGACCGGACGTTGGGCTGCTCTGCTCTTTGCGATCTGGCCCCTGACGATCCAGTTCACCACCGTTTTGGCGAGCGAGTTGCATTTCATGGCACTCATCGTGCTTGCCCTCGCAGCTTGGACGCGGAGTGGTGTGAGCTGGCGTGGAGCTCTCTTCCTTATTACAGCAGGCTTGTGTTTCGCTGGCGCTACTTATGTGCGCCCAACCGCGCTACTTGTGCCGACCGCGTTGGCGCTTGCCGCGCTCGTGCTGCGGTTCAGGCACGCGTGGCAGGACTGGCTCAAGGCTGGGCTTGTCACAGTGATGATCTTCGCCCTTGTCAGTCCTTGGAGCGCCCGCAATGAGCAGATCTTCGGAGAACCCGTGTTCATGTCGACCAATTTCTGGCCAAATTTCTGGATGGGGAATCATGCTGGCAGCCCTGGTACCTATGTGCCACTCCCTCCAAAAACTAACGGCATGTCCGAAATCGAGCGGTCTGACTATGTGAAGGCGCTTGTTCTAGAGGATATTCAGGCCGCGCCCGCCGAGTTTGTTGGGGGCGTCCTTTGGAAAGCCTTTCGCCTCCACGATCGCGAAACGATTGGAGTTGTTTGGAATGAAGGTGCGCTAAACTCTTTTGCTGGTCCAGCCGGGGTTATGCTCGCCAAGGCGGTATCCACAGGATTCTGGTACGTCGTGCTTGCGCTTGCCTTCGCCGGTATTGTAGCGCTTTGGCGGTCTGGACAAAGCTGGCATGTGATCTTCTCGCCGACTGTTTGGCTTTGGCTCTACTTTACCGGTGTACATGCCGTGATCGTGGTTGGTGACCGCTACCACATGCCAGCTATACCATTGATTGCTCTACTGGCTGGCGCTGCACTCCAAAGTCTGACGCTGTCCCGTGGCAATGCAGAAGCTTCTCAAAACGGGCCTCAGAAATCTTGAAACAAAAAACAAAGCCGGCCTGTATGGTGTCTCAGGTATTTCTGCGCGGACGCTGAGAAGTAAACCGGGTGTAGCGGAGTGCTCGGTTTCGCTCCTTTGGCATCGTTTTAGTCTCACTCAAAGGCTGCGCATTGTAGACAGCAAAGCCAGCTACTGCGCCGAAAACCAGCAAGCCGATTGGACTCAAGGTCGAGTTCGGGATGAGGTAAAGCAGGTTCCCGGCGGCTATGAATGCTAGGCCTAAGGTTTCAGGCGGGAGGACCCTTACACGGCGCATGAGGGCGAGAGCCACAACAGGTATGATTAGAAGTCCAAATAGGCTCAGGTATCCAATCCACCCGCTTACGCCCAGTCGAATGATCCAAAGTCCGTCAAAGGTGGCTTCATATTGACCAAACTCATTGTAGACTTGGTTGCGGCCCCACCCGCCCCAGCCAGTCCACTTTCTTTCCCAAGCACGGTCTAGCAGAGCATCCTCGTTTATCATCCGGAATTGTAGTGACTGTGCCCGGTCCTCCGATAGGCTTTTAGCCATTTCAACTACTGGCTCTGTGCTAATAATCTCTGCCTGCCGCAACACGGGAAACATCAAAACGAATAATGCAGTGAATAGGAGAAACCATCGCTGTAGTGTTTGACCAAAGGTAAAGAGCACTCCAAGCAGCAAGAGGCTTATCAAGAAGGCACCCAAATTCTTGCTCATGAATAATATGAGAAGCATCCACAGCGTGCACCAAAGCCACTTTGAATCTTTGGTTGATTTCCACAGAGCGGCAGCGGCCATTAGCGCCATAAAAATGAAGAAGCCGACGGACAGCCCATGAGAGAGGAAGACCATAGGTCTGAAGCCGTCATTCCGCATGTGCTGGAGGAACGAATGTTGACGAAACCCATAAACCCAGACATGCATTTGTGGGCTAAGCCGGATTTCGACGACCATGAGTAGGGAGTAGGCCAGAGCGGCTATGCAAGTAGCATGAAGCAAAGCCCGATGTGCTTCGGGCTTCCGTAAGTATTGCAAGGCAACAATAAACGGAAAAAGCCGGGCTGCCCAAGAAACCGTTTGGCTTAGAGCATCCCATGGGCGGGCGCCGGGAACCACTGTGGGACCGTACACTAGTGTGTCGCGATTATTCAGAACTGTGATGATCAGCCCTGCAAAAAAGACGAGTGCGCAAATCCGGAGACCGGTTCTCACTAAAGGTGTCGCCACTTGCGGAGCAGCTGGACCAAGCTCCGCGTGTATTTTCCTTTTATGCACGATCAGACAGAGAGCCAACGTAGCAGAAATAACGAGTTCTTTATCGATATCTGGTAGGCCAGAAAGATCGATCTTAAACGCTTCTGGCAAATAGAGATAAGGTAGTAGCGTTACCCATATGATTCCTGATACAGGCGACAAACGCGCAAAGAGATAAAGCCCTAAGATAGGCCATGACAAGAGTGCAAGAGTAGCCACAGCAGATCATCCTTAATACAAACATTGAACCACGCATTGAGAAACGCGCGAAATTTGGTGATGCCCTGAGGGGCGGCATATCATGGCGGTGTTGAGTCGCCGTCAATTCTCTGCTGAGAAAGGGATATGCCACATGTCAGAGACTACCATCACCCAGTTGCCCGATCCATCGGGTTTTTCATCCGACCCATTCACGGACGTTCTACGCGATGGCGCGCGCAAGCTGATCGAACAGGCGATCCACGCCGAGCTGGCCGCGCTCATGAACGCCTTTTCCGGGGACAAGCTCGAGGACGGGCGGGCACGCCTGGTGCGCCATGGCCATTTGCCCGAACGCGAGGTGATGACCGGCATTGGTCCGGTGCCCGTGAAGGTGCCACGCGTGCGGGATCGGGGTGCTGGCGAAGACAAGGTCACGTTCACGCCCAGCATCCTGCCGCGGTATTTGCGCAAGGCGAAATCGGTCGAGGACCTGCTGCCGTGGCTTTACCTCAAGGGCGTGTCCACGGGCGATTTCTCTGAGGCACTGGAGGCACTGCTGGGCCCGAATGCCAAGGGCTTGTCCGCCAAGACCGTCACCCGGCTGAAGGCCGACTGGTGGAAAGACTACGAGGCTTGGCAGAAACGCGACCTCAGCAATCGGCGGTTTCTCTACATCTGGGCCGATGGCGTCTACTTCAAACCTCGGATGGCTGAGGAAAAACAATGCGTTCTGGTGATCGTCGGAGCGGATGAATATGGCCGCAAGGAGCTGCTGGCGATGACCGATGGCTTCCGCGAAAGCACGCAGAGTTGGCGGGAGGTGCTGCTCGATCTCAAGCGCCGCGGCCTGAAGCAGGACCCCAAGCTGGCCATCGGTGACGGTGCACTGGGGTTCTGGACCGCGCTGCGCGAGGTGTTCGCTACGACGCAGGAACAGCGTTGCTGGGTCCACAAAACCATGAACGTGCTCAACGCGATGCCGAAATCGGTGCAGCCCAAGGCGAAGGCGCATCTGCACGACATCTGGCAGGCTGAGACAAAAGCCATGGCGAATGCCGCATTTGACTTCTTCATCGAAACCTACGGCGTGAAATGGGAAAAGGCGGTGGCCAAGCTGGTCAAGGACCGCGACGCGTTGCTGACCTTCTACGATTATCCGGCGGAACATTGGAAACACATCCGGACGTCAAACCCGATCGAAAGCACTTTCGCCACCGTCCGGCATCGAACGAAACGCACCAAAGGATGCCTGAGCCGCAAAACCGGACTGGCCATGGTCTTCAAGCTGATGATGTCCGCCCAAAAGAAATGGCGCAAGCTCGACGGTCAAAATCGACTGCCCGAGATCATCCAGGGGATTGAGTTCCGCGACGGGATCCGCCAACTTCAAGCCGCCGCCTGATCAAGCGTCACCAACTTCTGCGCATATCTCCCACGCATTTGGTCCGATACTCAACCTTGGACCACCTGAAGCAGGGTTTTCCGGCTTCTGCTGTGCTACCGGAAGTGTCTCCGCTTAGGGCTAGGTTTTTCGCCCCTTTATCACACAGACGGGCTGGATGCGTCTGACAATTTCATCAGCGCTGCTGGGACGTTGTTCCCAATGGCACTGTGCGGTCTTTCTTCATTGTAGTCTTTACGACAACTCTCCAACTTTTCGGTGGTACCTGCAAGCGTCAAGAACCAGTGGGTTTTTTTAGGTATTCCGCTCTGAACATGTCGTTGAAAGCCTCAATGAAGGCGTGGTCCGTCGGTTCGCCAGGGGGCGGCAGACGTCGAGTGTAACGCCGCGCTGATAGGCCCGGAGGTCCATGTTACGCGAGATGAACGCGCTACCTTGCCTGTGCGGCGTGGGAACTGGGTGTGCTGGTCCGAGGTTGGGGATCTGATTATAACGGGAAGGCCGTTAATTCCACTAGGCTATACCGGGTGAAGAGATTGTAAACCTATCGGGGCCTTGGCTCAGCAGGACTATCATGGCAAAGGCTCAAGTAGTTGTGCACAGTCCCCCGCGGTTTTGGGAGTGAGGAACGATTGTGCCTGTCTTGTGCGTTTGCGGACCACTCTCTTTTGGAAGGCTCTTCATAAATGACATTGTCAAAAGGGGGATTGGCGCCGCGTGTCATCAAAGGTGCGGGTTGGGTATTCGGATCCAGTGGTGTATCCGTCGCACTTCGCCTCGCCACCAACCTCTTTATGGTGCGCTTTCTGCCGCCCGACGCTTTCGGCCTTATGGCCTTTGCGTTGCTGGCGCAGATGGCTGTGGAGCAACTGACCGATATCGGGATTGGACAAAGTATTGTGCGGGAGCGTGATGGGGACACACCGCGCTTCCTGCGCGTTGCCTGGACCGTTCAGATGATCCGGTCCCTGTGTGTGGCAACAGGGATGCTCCTCATTGCCGTAGGGATTTACTTCATCGGCCCACATATCGGTGCGCCGGGCTCGGTATATGGGCGTGCGGAAGCACCCGTCATCTTGGCGTTTCTATCCATTGCAGCGATCTTGCATGGCGCGGCCTCGACCAAGATATTCCTGATGCAGAGGCAGCTTGCCTATGGCCGGATTTCAATGATTCAACTCGGCAGTCAGTTCGCGGCCTTTCTCTTCATGGTCGTTGCGGTCCAGTTCAGCCCGACGGTCTGGGTGCTTCTCGCAGGCGCTTTGCTGAGCACATTTTGCCGCTTTGGCCTGAGCCATATGGTTCTGCCGGGTCCACGCATGCGCTTTGTCTATGACCGTGAAGTTAGCGGCCGGCTTTGGGTATTTGGAAAGTGGATCATGGCATCCTCTGCGTTGAACTATGTTGCCGGCAATGCAGATAAGCTGATTTTGGGTGGATTATTGGGCGCGGCGACTTTCGGTGTTTATTCGGTTGCGAATGTGTGGATACAGGGCGGCCTGACGGTCCTGCAAAAGTTTAGCTCACAAGTTGGATATGCTGCGTTCTCTGAGACCTTGAACAAACGCCCCGGAGATTTATCCCGTGTCTTTGGCCGCTACATGCGGGTTATGACGATCATTACCCTGTTTGGAGCAACGTGTTGCGTGATTCTCGCACAACCGTTTATATCCTTTCTCTATCCTGCAAGCTTTGACAATGCTGGGCAATATTTACAGTTGATGGCACCGACGATCCTTCTGTTTCGCTTTAAGGGGCATATGGATGTCATTATGGCAACAGGGAACAGCCAAGCGATCGCTTTGATTTCTCTAGCGCGTTCCGTCGCAGTCTGCACATTCACACCGATAGGCTATTATACTGCTGGGCCTGCTGGAGCAATAACTGGGGCTATTCTTGCCA
Source organism: uncultured Aliishimia sp. (assembly GCA_965656085.1). Lineage (GTDB taxonomy): Bacteria > Pseudomonadota > Alphaproteobacteria > Rhodobacterales > Rhodobacteraceae > Aliishimia. The sequence continues at coordinate 26,203 of CBFHJA010000027.1, forward strand.
ATGCGATAATATTACCCTACGTTTTGCATCAGGTTGGGCCATTCATTAGGCAGGATCAGTTGATGTTCGAGTGGATATGGTATGCATTTTCTCTAACAACAGTTCCACTAATATTTCTTTTTGTGGAAATGAGTTTTATTTCATAAATAAACTCTAGATCTCTAAAAGATCCAGTTTTTCGGAAGCCAAATCAAAGAAGTTATATCAAAATCTTAAATCGCCTCTAATCTGGTACGGATGCAATTAGCAAAAAATATCTTGGAGTTTTTTTCCTTACTGGTTCAACCACACCGCTTCCACGGAGATCATAATTCAGTTTATCAATTCTTCGAGCTATCCGATTAAAAAGCGAATTTCCAAATAGGTAACTGGGCCGAAGTCGTTGCCCAAAAATATCTTTCTCCGAAACATGAAGGCCAGTTTCTTGGAGGAGCTGAACTAACTCATCAATGGTGAACTCTTGAGTGTGATACTTATTCAGAGGGGTTGATTTCAACGATGTCGCGCCGGGGGTTGTTATTGGGCGGTTTGGGGAGCTAATTAACAGCTTGCCGCCCGGCCTTATAGCTGACCTTAAACAGCGCAGTGCATTCCTATAGTCAGAGACATGCTCAATGGTTTCGAAGGAAATTACAACATCATAAGTCTCGGACATGTCTAGACTTGTTACATCCCCAAGCACATATGAAATACAGTCATTTCCATATTTTTCAGAGGCCTGGCTTACCAGACTATCCTGTATGTCGACGCCACAGTAACTTCGGGCACCTGCATTTTGCAATAACGGCCCCCCGTAACCGGTTCCACAAGCAATATCCAAAACAGACTTGCCGCGAACGAATTTTGCTGCGAATTTATATCGAGCTAAGTGATCCTGCTCAATCCGCTCACCTGATGCTCCTGGAACAAAAAACTCACCAGTGAATTTCATCCTTCAAGCTCCAAATTATCAGACTGCAAGTGGCAGAAACACTAGCTCACCATGCAAGTTTTAGAAATTTTCCATTCCTATATAAAGTACTTAATGCCTGTTACGCAACAGAATTATTTGCGGAAATTTTCTATATTTAGGGATTTCTAAGATGGTCGAACTTAGATTTGACGCTCGTTTCTGGGAAGGCTAGCGAAAGCTGCCCAGATGGAGATTTAGGGACTGGCTTACGGTTGTCCATGTAATCCTTTATTCGTTGAAATAGCTTGAACGTGGAGTGAAGTGCTGATGACACGGGGTGCGGCGTACCTGACAAAATAACTCTTTGGTGGGCCTGTTCAATCCAATCAAGGCCAAAGGTTTCATTTGCAGTTTCTCCGTTAATACGAACTCTGGCTGCCCTACAAGGAATATGTGTAACTTTAGTATCAGAAAGGGAAAATTTTAGGAGGGATTCTGAGTGTAACGATGAGCCATATAATTTGCAAAAATTCAATGCACTCTGGATTCTGTATCCATAAGCCTTTACACAGTTTTTTCCTACTACTGCAAATCTATCATTTTCGCCACCATACTTTTGCCAATAAGGCAGATAAACAGTATCATGTCCTTTGGATAGCGCTTGAAGGACAGTTGGAGAAAGATCATCATAATACCAAAGATCTGGTCGAACGAACACTGTACAATCAGCGTTGAATGCTTGTGAAAGTAGTGTAACTTCACGAATTGAGTGAAGTTGATGGATCAAGTTTCTAAGAGACTTAAATTCATCACTCCAATAGTCTCCATACAATTTCAGATCTTCATAGCTCCACTTATTTAGACATAAATCTGGTTTCTCCATAACTAGAGTCTGATTGGGTTGAATTATACTTTCCTGGCACATCTCTCCTCGCTCACCCGTTCGAGGATTATTTACTTCCTTCTGATCAAAGAAATGAACAAATACCCGAACTTCAGCAAATCTATTGATTGGCTCCAAAATATTTCTGATTATTGATGGTTGCGTAAAACGTAGTGATCGAGGGATTCCAAAAAAGCACACTGCCACCCGCGGCCGACCACTGTCGAGCACTATGCTGTTTTCGTGGGGTTCAGTTTTCATGAAGGAAACGTCCGATATGTATAGAGCAGCGCGGCGCGTGAAGTTTACTTTAACAACATCTGACGTGCGTCATCTGTTGCGAACAAGAAGCCCTGTTCTACAAGCTTCTCCGGGGTTGGGTCCTGACACAAATCCATTCTGGAAAAGTCAATGTCGCCTTGCGCCTCCAATACTTTTAAGCGTGTTTCACCCTCTGCATGAGCCAGCCTTTTCTCGGTCTTGCGTCTAAGCTCCCGCTCCAAGTAGTCGCCAGCAAACTTGTAGTGTCTTAGTACGGCTGTAAAGTCGGTACAGTGAAGGCCACTGCTGACATGAGGATGCGCTAAGGGCAGGACAGTTGGGCTGTCCCGGAACAGCACATGCTTTGTGAGCATGCAGTCTTCGCCAAAGAGCGTTCTGCGCAGGCCGCCTGTCATGATCTTTACCCCCGGGTCGGCCACAGTATTGAACTTAAGGCAAAACCCGAGTGGAGGCTCCCCGCTGTGATAGTCTAAGGCTGTCACATTGTCTGTGCTGTACCGGTTGAAGGCCTTTACGGAACCAGCAAAATCCAAGTTGGACACGGAGCGCAGAGAGCTTTTGGGAACCATCTCCAGCATCTGCGCTACCAGCCCGGTATGTCCCCGCGCTGCAAGGCGTGCCGCAAGGTCGGGTACCGACACGCGATGTGCCTCGGGATAATCCAAAAGCTCGTCCGCATCAACGACGAGGCGCCAGCCGCCAGATACGCAGTCATTTGCCAAAAGATACCGAAACTCGTTCTGAAAACTGCGAAAATTTAGATCGCACTGAACTACGATTGTCCCTGGCTGATCGGCCACAAACTCGGCCGAACCATCTTTTGAGCCGTTGTCTAGGTACACAAACCGATCAACGCCCAAAGCTCTGTAGTGCTCGAAGAATACGGGCAGGAAGTAGCGCACATCCCGGCCCAGAAAAATGAGTGCTACTTCTGTTGGTTTGAGCTCAAAGCGTCTCGGGCCTGCAATATGCTGGGTGAGCCTTCTGACGTAGTTCCGCTTCCAGAACAGCTGTAGCTTTGAACGCCAATGAAGCCCGTACCTGATACTCATCATCGTTTCTTTCCGACTAAGTCGAATTGGTGAAGCCTTGGTCTGAGACGTGCCTGATTTATGTCACACCGTATGAGCCCAGAATGATAGATGTAGAAACCTAATGCAGTCTTCATTTGTACTCTATAATTCCACGTCGTTTGGCACTTAAGTGACCCATCCAGTAACTCAGCACTCCAAGTGCTTCAGGGGTTTTTCCAACCAAAAGCAACACGCTTTTTTGCCATGCAAACTTGCTGCCGCCTTCTCGTAGTGCGAGGCGGAGAACTTGGGTCGGATAGATCAGAGCGAGGCCCAGCCCCCATGGCCAGACCATGAGACTTGCCGCGAAGATGACAAGAGGCAGACCGCCGCCCCAGACCAGCGCACGGCGGGTTTCGGTGACCCAATGTCGCTCCGGTGGTGCGCCGTGACGCGCAGCACCTTCCGCAAAGGCATATCCACTGCGTTTGCTGCGTTTCCAGAATTGCGAGAACCGGTACATCGCGGCATCGTGCAGTGTCATCTCCGCATCTAGCCGCCAGATTGTCCACCCAGCTGCGCGCAGGCGAACACAGATGTCGGGCTCTTCACCTGCGATCAGGTCGGGGTTGAAGCCATCCACCTCGGCGAAGGCCTTTGTACGCATCATCGCATCGCCACCGCATGCCTTTGTTTGCCCTACCGGCGTGTTCCATTCGTGATCGCACAGCCGATTATAAACCGAGGCTTCGGGAAACTTCTCACGCCGCCGCCCACAGACAACCCCTGCTCGGTGATGGCTGTCCAAGAAGTTTGAAGCGGCTTGCATCCAGCCCGGGGCGAGGATGCAATCGCCATCCACAAATTGCAGATATTCATGTTCACCGGAAATCGCGGCCACCCCGGCATTGCGAGCCCGGGCGGCTGTGAACGGGATCGATGTGTCAAGTTCCACCACATGGGCGCCTGCAGCCTTGGCATAGACAACCGAGCCATCTGTTGAGCCACTATCGACATAAACCACCGCCCCGTGCCCTTCGGGAATCGAGGCTAGACAGGCCTTGAGCCGGTCTCCTTCATTGCGGCCAATGATGATCGAGGCGATCTGGCTCATTAGCTCTCCGGTATGGGTTTGAGAAGGCGTGCTGGGATTCCGCCAACAACAGCGCTGGGGGGTACGTCGCGTACGACCACTGCATTTGCGCCTACAATGGCGCGGTATCCAACATGGATCCGACCGATGATGACGGCTCCGGCTCCAATCTCCACTTTGTTTCCAATAATGGGGCGTCCTGTGAGGTCATCGAGGCCGGAAATTCCGAATGTGGTGTTTTGCCGGATGATGACATCGTCCCCGATCGTGTGCGCCACAAGGATCATGCCACCGAAATGCTCCAGCCTGACTCGTCGCCCCACATGGACTGTATAGGGCAGGTAAATCCCGCAAACCCATTCGCAGAGTTTGGCCATGACCTTGTAGAGTATTGAGGCTGGCAAACGCAGCACCCAGGTGCGGATGCCCATGCGCCAATTGCCGAAACGATGCCAGAAAAGCACCCAGAACCCCTGCGCAAATAGATCGCGATCATGGGTCCGGAAGTCTTCAGCGATCAGTGCGCCCAGGCTGATATCGCTTGGATTGCGATTTTTGGTGCCGTCGTTCTCAGCAAAAGGATCGTCGGGGTTTTGCGACATGCTGACCGCTCGCATGTGTGGCGGTGCAAGCAGTGGACGCAGGCCATGTCGCAGGAAATCGCCAAAAAAGGCCTCTGGCACAGCCCGTGGACGACGGCGAAGAACTGAAATCACACAATTTCCAGCTGACCCAAGGAGCAGCGCGGCTGCGGCTAGCAGCGCACCAGCCCTGCCATGGGCCTTTCGGAAATAATATTGCCAACTGTCATAGCGGTAGTCCGGCAGGCGTGCAGCAACGGTCCGTCCCGATTTCACGCCAGTCGCCTCACCTTCTATATGAACGACCCGGGCGCGCGGAACGTAGAGACAGGTCCAGCCAGCATCACGGCCGCGCCGCATCAGATCCACCTCCTCATAGTAGAGGAAAAAGCCTGGATCAAAATTCTGAATGGCTTGCAAAGTATCCTGCCGCATCAACACGGCTGCGCCAGCTACCCAGCCAACCGGGCCCTCGGGATGGTTGGGGGGCAGCGCCACGGTCCAGCGGTCCAACAGGCGCGCGACAGGGCCAAAACTCAGAGCGCTAGAGAACTCGCTCAGAACCGAGGGAAAGCGGAACGCGGCCGTAACATCGGTGCCATCTGGCTTGGAAATACCGGCCCCAGCGAAGCCTGCACTTGGGTTCGCTTCCAGGGCCTGTGCCAAGAGATCGATGGCCTCGTTTTCCAGTCTTGCATCGGGGTTGAGCAAGAAGACCGCATCGGGGGATTCTTCACGGGCCTGCAGCGCTTGCAGCACAACATTGTTCCCGCGCCCAAAACCGTGATTTTCAGTCTCGAGGTAGAGTGTCACGCGGCCCCCCCAACCCTGTTCAGCATGGGCTGCGGCAAGCCGTTCCGCGCTATCATCGGGAGAGGCGTTGTCGACGACATGGACTTCAATCTGCCGGCTGCCATGCGTGCGTTCCAATACGCTTTGGATACCTGCAATGGTCAGATCGGGCGTACCGTAATTGACGATGATCACGGCGACGGAGGCAATCTGTGCCCCTCTATCTGTGGGAAGCTCTGCAGAGGCTGTATGTGTCATGGCCGGTTTCCTCCCAGGCGCGGGCGTAGTCCCTCTGGTAAGGCTCCTGAGAGGCTCCCCGAAAAGAGTTTCCCGAGCCAGTTGGCTTCCTGGGCAATATCGAACTCCGCGTTGACCTTGGCGCGGCCAGCCTCTCCCATCGCGGCGCGGCGCTCCGGGTCGGACAGGAGCATATCCAAGGTCGCGACTAGCGTGTCGATGTCGCCGGGAGGCAAGGCATGGCCGCTCACGCCGTCTTCAACGAGTTCTTGCACACCCGCTACGCGAGAGGCGACGACTGGGATGCGGGACGCCATGGCTTCCATCAGAACCACCGGCACACCTTCGGCAAAGCTTGGAAGTACCAGCATATCCGCCGCATTGAGCTCTTTGGCCACATCTGCCTGCCCTAGATATCCCAGAAAACGTACCGAGTCCTCAAGACCCAAGGATTGTGCCTGCTGCTCCAGCCCGGTGCGCTCAGGGCCGTCCCCAACAAGGCGCACCACCACATCGGGATGTCTTTCGCGCACCTGAGCTAAGGCCTGCAGCAGGATTGCGACACCTTTCACTGCCGCCAAACGGCCTACAAAGAGTAGGGTTTTGCCGGGCGCTTTGCGGGCTCGCTGCGTCCCATAGAGAGCAGGCGCGATCCCACAATGCACGATGCGCATCCGGTCCCAATGTTCAGGACCAGAAAACAACATGCCCTGCGAGCGGGCGAAATGGCTGATATAGACAGAGAAAGCGGCCCGCGCGATCTTCTCATCAATCCGCCAGATCGCGGGCTCGAACAACTCGGTCGGCCCGTGCAGTGTGAAGCTGAAAGGAATGCCCGTCATTTCGGAGGTCAGCATTGCCACAGTGCAGCTGGAATCAACAAAATGGTTATGAAGGTGTTTAGCGTCGATCTTGCGTAGATGGCGGGCCAGCACCACGGCTTCAAGAAAATAGAACATCTGCCAAAGTGCAGCCTTGGAGCCGGGTGCGCGGGTGCGCCAGGCGAGCGTCAGAGCGCGCAAAGTTGCACTGGGCGCACGTGCGATCTGAGAGGTGAGGCAGCGCAGCAGGTGCACAGGGGATCTCGCCGCGGATAGGACGAAGAAGGTGTTTGCCAACTCCTCAAGTTGATCATGATTGATATCCTGGTCCGGCGCACGCCGGACCGAGCAGGTGCGGATGTCATAGCCATGGTTCCGAAGGGCCAGTACCTCGCGCTGGATGAAGGTATGTGAAACTTTGGGATATTCGCCGGTCAGGTAGGCAATCGGGCCGGGTATGTGTGTCATCTGCCTCTGCTCCAATTAGCCTCGGGGCCGCGCAGACGCACAGCGATATGTATAACGAGATAGACTGTCATCGCCAAAGGCGCTGCGGCGGTCACGTGCAGGAAATAGGGTAGGTCCCAGCCACCCTTGGCTTCGTTTTGCATCAGGTTAGGCCACTGTGCCGCAATCTCGTCCACCCCGGCGTTTTGCCGTCTGCGCACGCGGATTAGAGCGGGCAGGCCCTCAACCATGGGCCAGTGATAGCGCGCAGGGGTTTCAATCCGTTCGCTCGGGGTGAAGTTCAGCCGAGCGAAGGTGTCATCGGAGATGATCTGCGGCCAATCCCCCCAACGGGCACGCCCTGCCCCGTTCATGGCGAAGAACCCTGCGCCGACAGCGCCGCCTTTGACGAAGGGCACTTTCTGCCAAATCTTGGCATAAGCGCGTGTGATCCAGGTCTTGGCCCGCATCACGGCAATCGTGCCGGTGGCGTAACGAGGCTCGGCCACGTCGAGTGCGGCGCGGATCTGCCCAATCAGTGCGGGGTCGCAGATCACGTCGGCATCGAGATAGCCGCGCGGGACGGCGGCGTTCGGCAAAGTTGCCTCAGCAGCGGTCAGTGCGCCAATTTTACCGCTTTCGGGCAGATCGAGACAGTGCAATGCCCAGCCCCTCGCAGCGAAAGCGTCGGTATGCGTCTCGGCCCGGACTACAGTATCGTCGGTACATCCATTTGCCGCGACGATTACCAGAACCGGACCCTCGGCCTCCTGCTTGAGAAGCGCCTTCAGGCACGCATCTATATACTGACCTTCGTTATTTGCTGGAATGATGATGCAGAAAGGCAAGGACATAGAGCAGAGGGATCACACTTGGGTACACCAAAGGGTCTCTACCTGCTTTTACGCTGGGCTGTATAGTGTTAGCTGCGACGCAGCATATCCGTGTGAGGAAAGAGCCGCCCATGACTGATCTCGTTGCGTTTTCAGCACCGCAGGAGGGCGTCGTGTCTCTGACCCACGCCACGCGGGCGGATCTGCTCGGGGACATTGAAGCGCATCTCACCGAGAAGCGAGGATTCGCGCTGGCAACGCTGAACCTCGATCATGTGGTGAAGCTCAAGCACGACCCAGTATTTCACGCGGCCTATCTGGAGCAAACTCACGTGGTGGCGGACGGAAATCCGATCGTGTGGCTGTCGAAGATGGCTGGACGGGATGTCGAGTTGCTCCCCGGGTCGGACATGATCTGTCCGCTGGCCCAGATCGCGGCCGGGCTCGGCACTCCAATTGCCTTTTTGGGGTCCACAAAAGAGACCCTGGACGCTGCCGGAAAGGCGTTGCAGGCGGAGTTTCCTAGCCTGCAAATTGCTGCAGCCATCGCCCCTCCCTATGGGTTCGATCCCGAGGGCGAGGCCGCCGCTGCCGCTTTAGTTGAGATCGAAAGATCCGGCGCAGGCTTGTGTTTTCTTGCGCTGGGCGCGCCCAAACAGGAAGTTCTGGCGGCGCGCGGGCGCAAGCAGGCTCACTCTGTGGGGTTTGCATCGATTGGCGCCGGGCTCGATTTCATCTCCGGCCAGCAAAAACGCGCTCCGGAATGGGTGCGAAAGCTAGCGCTCGAATGGCTCTGGCGCATGCTTTCCAACCCGGCCCGGCTCGCCAGGCGCTACCTGTCCTGCATCGCGACCCTGCCAGAGCTGGTGCAGATAGCCCGCCGGCAGAGGTATCGCTGAAATTCTGAGTAAGTAGATTAAGAAATTGACCCAAAGTGGAAGCGAGGTGCTGTTGCTCGATCTTGCTGTAGCTTTTGGTACCGTATTACAACTGAAGCACTTCAAACAGGAAGGTCATCTAAGGCTAGCAGTTTTAGTGGTGCCCTCCACCACGGGGGACAGCCTATGCCGATTGCAAATACACCAAAAGGCCCGGTGCTCTTCGTACATGTTCCAAAGACCGGGGGCTCTTCGGTCGAAGATTACCTCGCAAGGCGCTTCGGTCAGCTTTGGTTGGATGAAGCCGACTATCATGACCGCCGTGACAATAAGCCTGACATCATTCAGTCAATCGCACATCTGTCTGCGCGTGATCTTGCAGCATTATTGCCACCCAACCTTGTCTATTCCTTTGCGGTGGTACGCGATCCTTTGAAGCGACTGCAAAGCGAGTATCGGTTCCAAAGAGGTATCTCGACAGCCAGCAGGCTGGATTTTTCCACTTGGGCCCGTGCTATGATCTTTGCGGCTAGCACAGATCCACGGATCTATGAGAATCACATCCGACCACAGTCGCAGATGGTACCGGAAAACGCAGAGGCGTTTCGGCTAGAAGACGGACTGGACAGGGCCATAAAGCAAGTTGACGCACATGCCGGAGCCCCAGAGACACCAGTGGAAATGCAGCACCTTCTCAAGACAGAATCCGTTCCTATCCAAGTCTATGCAGACGACGTGGCGCTTATCAGCATGTACTATTCTGAGGACTACCAGCGCTTCGGCTATAACCCGCCAGACCCAAATGCTTATCCAAAAGACCGACTGGCTCTTGCCCGCACGGCGGTAGGCCGCACGGCGGCAGCACTGATCTTACGCCAGCACCGGCGTCGCATTATGGGAAAGCTCGGCTGAAGCGGGCGTCGAGATCTTCGAAGTATTGCAACCAACCCTTCAAACTACTGCGAGCCACGGACTGAGCGTGTGCACGGTTCACCATGGTCGATACTGCCGGATCACCAGTCTGCAGACGATCAATTGCCGCACCAAGTGCAGCGGCATCACCTGGCGGTACAACTTGTCCCGTAACCTCAGATTCCACATAATCAGCGACGCCTTGGGAGCGGGTGATAACTAATGGCACGCTAAGCTGCTGCGCTCCGATGATCGTAATATGGCCGCAAGCTGTAGTCTCAGATTTGAGCGGAATAACGAGGCCATGGCTGTCTTGGGCAATCCTCCATGTCTGATCTATGGGCAAATTTGTAAAAACTCGAACATTGGGCGGAAACTTTATCCCGGCAATGCTATAGGGGCGGGCGACCACAACCATCTCGATGCTTGGCCGCTTGGCCATTGCTTCAGCCAAAAGCGCGTAGTCTCGACCCTCACCACCAATCGCACAAAGGTAGCCGTTGGGAAGTCTATCTGTGTTTAGGGGGGAGACAGGTCCAGGCTCAGGGGTATCCATTGACCAGGGTAAAAACCGCAGACGCTCCTCTGGTATGCCAAAATAGTCAGCGTAGAGATCAATCTCGAACCTGGAAAAGACGACGAACTCGTCAAGTTGAGCAAACGCCTGCTTCTGCACTCTGTGGCGCCATCCCTTAGGTAAATCAGTAAAGTTGAAGGCGAAAGCGATATGGGGAACGTTAGGACAAAAGCGGGCTCGCAGGGTTTCTGTGGCAACCGCCATAAGTGGTAAGTGTGAGACCAAAACGCTATGCTTTGGGGCCTTGCGCGCTAACAATACAGCTTGGGCCGCAGCCCGCCAGCGTGCCAGATTTGGTCGATGCAGTCGTCGCTCCAGAAGGTTCTGTGGCTTCCCTGGAATACATTGCCATGTCATGCTAGCCCGCTGCGAAAAGGGTTCAAGAAACCGCCACTCCGGCCCAGCTAATTCAGAGGTATTAATAAAACGCATGAGTTGGTGTCCAGACGGCAGCAAACATACCCCTTACGACGATTGAACACAGTTTAGTCAAGTCATTTGATATGCAGCAGCCATAAATGGAGGGATTACCTAAGATACCCTCCGTTGTGCGTGGTCATAATCCCCGCGATTCATGTTCAAACTGAAACGCTCTAGTATCTATTAGCAACAAACTTAGCGAGGTGGTCCCCAAGGCGGAGCGAAAGCTGAACAATTGCCAGAGTGGGGTTTGTATAGCCAGCATTCGGATACACGGCGGAACCTGTGATCCAGACATTGTCGATTCCATGAACCTTCAAATTCGGATCAACCACACCTTCATTCTGTGAAGCCGACATACGGCACCCCCCCATGTGGTGCCAGCCGGCACCCAATGCTGCTTCTGGAAAATCTCTGCCCGCTATTGTATGAGGTGTTGCTCGAGCACGGCCGGCACCCGAGCGAACTAAATGGCGTCCCAAAAGCTCAAATAGTACTCTGGCAGTGCGGTAGTCCTGTTCGGTCCGTTTCCAATGGAGTTCAATACGGGGCTGTCCATAAGCATCGCGCGCTGTTGCCGAAAGCACCACTCGATTCGACGGGTCCGGTGCTTGCTCAATATCGGCAATAACTGAGGCACTACAAGTCGGAAAGCGCCCAAACAATTGAGTCAACCGTCCACCAAGAACAGGCAGTTTACAAGCATACTCCGCGAGATGCGCCTTTAGATCTCCCGGCGCAGTATCTTTGCGATATATATGCAAAGTGCCGTTGCCTATCTTATTACGCATCACCGCTTCACGAGTAGGTGCAACAGGTAAGGGAAAAGCAGTACCGTCATCCAATTTTCTAAAAAAGGCATCGGATGCCTCAATAGTTCCAACATACATCGTTGGATGTTCCATCCAGCAACGCCCTAGCAAGTCATCGAAGGGAACAACTTTCTGTTCAGATTGGGCGTTAGACCAAAGCAGAATACGGTTAGTCTCCAGTCCTCCAGCTGCAATTACAACGGCTTTAGGCCGCATCACGCGACGGTTACCATCAAGATCCCGCAAATGAATGGCGGTGACACGGCCATCGCGGGCTTCCAGCCACTCGATTGCGGTTTCGAAACAAATCTTCACTCGCTCATCAAACTCGAAGAACTCGTCATACTCGTAGCCAAACCACGGAGCTGCACCACCGGGACGACCAGCAAGAAACAATTCGTCACCCAGCGAACGGTCCGTACTAGACGGTATCATAAGCAGCCGGTACGCCTCTTCTTCGTATGGATCGAGTACATCCTTTCCAAAAGGCCAACCGCTATAAGGCATGTGTGGGCGCTTTTCGAAATCCCACTCTTCCATAGGGCGCCCACGGCCCGTCCAATGTCCTGAAGTGCCACCATAACCACACAACCGTGCTTCGTGCAGTTTGAAGTACGGGTCACCAATTACAGCGCCTCTATAGTAATCCTGGCTGCGTTCATCAGAAACTTCTCCCCCAGCTTCAAGCACTAGGCAGTCGATTCCGGCCGCGGAAAGGCGCATCGCTAAAGCAGTGCCCGCGGGCCCGGACCCCGCAATAACTACGGGGGGAATGGCATTGGCATCTAGCCAAGAAGCATCGACCTTCATTTTACGGCCTCGATCCAACCATCACGATAAACCAGTTCGCTACCATCAGGGTCAATCGTGAGTCGGTTCTTCTTACGCGTAACGTAGAGAATGGCGCTTCCACCATTTGCTGCTACCGCAACACCGAACAAAACAAAAAGGAACCCGCGCTTGGTAATGCCCATAAGCTTGTCAAACCTAAATTTCAGTGTTGTGTTATCGACTTATATAGCGAGCTAATCAAGGAGCACCAACGTGGTCAAGGAGGCCACACAGCATACAAACAAATAGGTGGAACTCTGCCGCGTTTAGAGCTTGTCTTGGAAATGCTCACCCCGCGCCTTTCTAGTGAGCTCAAGTACAGAAATCGCTTTAGCCTCCCGCCCAGCACATCAGACGATAGCCATTCTGCATGCTACATGTGTTGGCGCTGATGGCCCACCGGCAGAGGGCCTAGCTGAAGTCCAGTATCACCCCGTGCAAATAGCCATAGGTCGAGCCCGGGGCGACGGAGAGGCTGAGGGATATGCTGCCATTTTCCGGCACGGTGACCGCATTGAAAACGATCTGGTTGGACTGGGCGTCGTTAGAGGCGTCGAGCTCGAGGGACTGGCCGGTGCTCAGGGTTAGCAAGCCGCGGCGATTCGTACCGGAGGCACTTCGGACTCCGACGGCGGTGAGCGTTACTGTATCTCCGGGAGTGAGCTGCGCGAACTCAAGTGTGAAGACCTGCGTGCCTTGCAGATAGATGCCGTTATTAACCAAATCCGGGATGTGGAAACGGGGGTCGGTGATGCGGGCGAAGGTGCCGGTGCCGGCATTCGAGGACGCGTTCTGGAAGAGCCCGTCGCGAAGCAACTCGATAAACGGGTCAAACGCACCATCTGTCGCCACCGCGCCGCATAGGAGGGGGTTGTTGACAAAGCCTGACGGGTAGGAGCGGAATTCGTTCATTGGACCGATGCTCATTGCGTTGGGCTCGCCGCTGGTGATTGAGTATAGCACGGAACTGCCCGCGCGGCTTTGTCCCTGTGATTTGCCCAAGGCCCGGCCTGCGAGGCGAGCGAGGATGTAGCGGCCGAGGGAGGCGCCATAGCCGTGCACGCCGTCGCTGCTGAGAAGTTGTGGGTAGCGATCCGCCAGTTCGTAGGGGTTCACGAAGGGCGTACCGGGCGCATTGCGCCAGTCTGGGGCCACCGATTGGATCGCCGGGTAGATGATGTTCTCGTTATAGGGCTTGGAGCCGTTCTCTTCGGACGCCAGATCGCCGTCGACTACTTCCGGGGGTGTCGTGTAGAGCCGTTTGGTGAGCGGGAGCGGGACGACCGCATCGGTAGCGGTGATCTGTTGTATCAGCGTGTCGTAATTGCTCTGAAAGGTCGCCTGCCCGCCGGGCCAAGGCCGCTGGGAGGACACATCGTTGCCGCCCGTATGTACCACGTAGAGGTTCTGGCCAGCGGTGGACGAAAGCGCAAGTTCGGTCGCCACCGCGCCGTGTTTGATGATCGTGTCCGCAATTTTGTCACCAGATTGCGAGCGCGCATGCAGCGTACCTGTGAACCCGGCGGCCACAGCATAGTCAGCCATTGGTGCGTTCAGGGCTTGAGCGCTGCCAAAGGCGCCATCCATGAGCGAGGCACCCAGAATGACCACATTTGGCGCGTCCAGGATGCCCGGGATCGGAGTCAGGCCCTGCGGCTCCTGCGATCCGCCCCCGCTCGGGACGTGCATCGTCGAGGCAATCGCGCCGGTGTAAAGTCCGATATGCATGGGCTCTCCTTTCGGGCATTGGCCTGAAGAAAGTGCCTGAGCGGGGTTGAGATTATCTGACTTGAGCGCGCTGAGCTGCGGGCGTTTGCGCAACAGCACGCGGGGCCGGGTTGCGCAGGCGGAGCCCGATGAATAGCGTGGACAGCACCCGGCCGCGCAGGAGCAGGTGGTGCAGAAACACCGGGCCAGCCAGCCCTACCGCAAGGCCTGCGATCCAGACCAGCGCATCCGGGGTTTCCGGCGCAAGCGCGTGCAGGGCTTCGAAACTGCCTGCGGTGAAGAAGACATGGAAGAGGTAGATCGTGTAGGAATAGCCGCCGAGCCGGGCCATTGCCGGATGGCGTGGCGCAAGAATTAGCAGGCTCAGGCAGAATGTGGCGCCGATGGCCACTGTCAGGGCGTTGCGCAGTGCCTCGCTCGGGATCTGCACATGGCCCACCGCAAGCCCATAGCCAAGCCCGATCAGGGCCAGCAGCCCCGCGCTTGCAAGAGCTGGAGTCACGTAGGCCTTCAGACGCAGCAGCAACTCGCCATGAGCGCAGAGATAGCCAATCATGAAGAACGGCATCAGGTAGGCCACAAGGTTGACTGAGAAGAGGTTCGGGGTCGCGCGCAGTTCGGAGATCCAGACCAGCGCGCCAAGCCCCGTCAGACCGAGGGCCAGTGTTGTGCTCCGCAGGGGTAGTACGGCGTGCAGGAGCAGAAAACTCGCCATGATCACGAAGGTCGCCTGCAGGAACCAGAAATGCGCGTAGGGCATGTAAAGCAGGCTTGCGAGCGGCGGCTGTGCCTGTCCCATGGCCGTGCCCAACAGCCAGTAGAGCAATCCGACCGAGAGCATCGGCAGGAGCAGGCGGCGCATCTTGGCGCGCACCATCTGGCCGGGGCCGCGCGTGAGGGCTTCGAGCGAGACGAAAACGCATCCGGACAGGAAGCTGAAGAGCGGCATGCGCATGTCGATGAAGGTGCCGTTGAGCTGGACCAGCCAGTGTTCGGATGGCAGTTCCATGCCTGCGGCGGAAGAGCCTCCAACTACATGATAGGACACAAGCGCAATGCAGGCGATAGCCCGGAGTGTGTCGAGGCTCGTGTCGCGCTGGGCGGACGGGTTGCAAGATGTCTGCTGTGCGCGCATGGGCGATCCTCTCCATCTCCAGATCAGCCCCCGCCGCTTAAAATTTGGTTAAGATTTTAGAGAAAGCGCCTCAGATGACCACTCCTCCAGCCTTTCTGTCCAAGCTTTCACAGGTTCTGACATGCAATTGCCCAAATTTCATGTGATCGGACCCTGTCTCTCTGTCCTCGCCCCTGAAAATACGCTAATAGGCAGAGAGTTTCATGCCTGCGACCCAGTATCATAAGGGCCTCTACGACCCATGACCGCGACCTCGTTTCCCAAACCGACCCTGACGGACTTCCTCAGCCCCGGTTTGTTCTGGCTCACGCTGGCCACCGTGGCCTCCGCCATATTCTTTTGGGAAGGCATCGAAGCCCTGCTCAAGGCCTGGCAATTGCCCGAGTACAGCCACGGCCCGCTGATCCCGGTTCTCTCGGCCCTGCTCTTTATCCGGCAACTCAAGGAATACCCGCCCAGGCCCGGCCCGATCCCGGACCGCACCCCCGGCCTGCTCCTGCTGCTCTTCGCCATGCTCATGGGGCTCGCAGGCAAGCTCGCCAAGATCGACGACATCGTCGCTTATGCGCTGATCCTTTGGGTCGGTGCGGTGTTGCTGATCTCCTTCGGCTGGAAGACGGGCAAGCATTTCTGGCCTCCCGTGCTGCACCTGATCTACATGCTCCCCCTACCCGGCGTGGTCTATTTCAAGATGTCCACTTGGCTGCAGATGGTCTCGTCGGAGCTTGGCGTGTCGATCCTGCATCTGATCAACGTGCCGGTGTTCCTTGAAGGCAACATTATTGATCTCGGGGTTCTGAAACTCCACGTCGCCGAGGCCTGCTCCGGCCTGCGCTACCTCTTCCCGATCCTGTCCTTCTCCTACATCTTTGCGGTGATCTACCGCGGCCCGATGTGGCACAAGGCGGTTCTGCTGCTCGCCGCCGCCCCGATCACCGTCGTGATGAACTCGGTCCGCATCGCTGTCGCGGGCTGGATCGCCAACAATTGGGGCGTGTCGCATCTCGAAGGTTTCACCCATTTCTTCGAAGGCTGGGTGATCTTCATGATCTGCATCCTGCTGCTCTTCGGGCTGGCGTGGATCATGCTGCAGATCAACCGCCAACATACCTCCCTGCCCGAGGCGCTCGACCTCGACACCACGGGCTTCGGTACCCAGATCGCCCGCCTGTCGCTGGTCCAACCCTCACGGACCCTGATCGCCGCCGCCCTGATCATGGTGGCCGGCGCCGTCGCATGGCAGGCCAAACCCCCGATCAACCAAGTCCCCGTCGACCGCGACCCCTTCGCCCTCTTCCCCCGCAGCTTGGGTGAATGGCAGGCCACCCCGAACGCTGCCCTCAGCCAAGCGGTAGAAGCGGTGCTTGGTGCGGATGATTACTACTCGGCGACACTACGCAGCCCAAACCACGCGATCACGGTCGATTTCTTCTCGGCCTGGTATGATGACCAATCCGACGGCGGCACGCACTCCCCTGAGGTATGCCTCCCCGGTTCCGGCTGGGAAATCGCCTGGCTTGAACGTATCGATATTGCTCCCGAACTTAGTCTTTCTGTGCCGTTCGAAATTAACCGCGCGGTAATCCAGAAAGGCCAGGTCCGGATGATCGGTTACTACTGGTTTGAACAACAAGGCCGCCACATCGCTTGGGACATGGAGGCCAAATTCTGGCTCCTGGTGAATGGAATCTTCCAAGGCCGCACGGACGGCGCCATGGTGCGTCTTCTGACTCCGGTTGGGCGCGAGGAAACCGAAGAGGAGGCGGAGGAACGTCTCAAGGCTGTATTTCTCGAAAGTCTCGACGTACTCCCTCGGTTTATCCCGGAGTGAGGCAACTTCCTTATGCGCAGACTTTTTGGGTCCCTTGAGATATTTTGATGAAGAAAATAACCGGCCAGTATACCCTATTCATCCACATACCGGTTTGCATTGATGGCCCAAATGTTCTGACAGACCCTTTATGGGCAAAGGATCTCGCTCTACATCTTGAGTATATCGAAGATTTCAAACTGTGCTGCCCAGTTGAGACAGCAAGCCAAACGCCTGCGCATTATGTGCGCGTCAAAGGATTGACTTCCGAGGACGTAATCGGCCTCCAGCGTGACTTTGGCTACAGGTCGGTTTTGCGAAACATTGTGCCTAATTTTCTGTCAGTTGCACGGGCTGCACGTAAAACCTCGATTGCACATTCCGGTGGAGCAGGCTGGGCCTTCCCTCTGGCATTTTATCTGCTCCCCCTAAGCTTTTTGATGCGCTTTGAGTGGATCATGGTGATCGAGAGCTCCTTCTGGATGAAACCAGAGAACCGCACGCCGACACTGCGTGAGACGCTAAGGCATGCGGTATATAAATCTCTGCTAGGGCGGTGCTTGAGGCGCGCCAAAGCCCGTATTTTCACAACCGACGGGTATCGTCAGTTTTTCTCAATTCCGGAAGAGAACAGCCTGATCAATCCTGCGATTTGGATTGATGCGGACCAGATGATCTCCGATACAGAGCAGAAAATCCGGCTGGCAGGGCTATCAGGTCCGGAGACGAGGTTGCTTTTTCCCGCACGCCTTGTACCGGACAAGGGCTGTGACACAATTCTGCAAGCTATTGAGCGTTGCGACGCAGAACTAATCAATTGCGATACCGCATTACACATCGACATCATTGGCGACGGCCCCCTCAGGCCGGAGATCGAAGCCTTTGTAACAGGTCACACAGGGCCTGTCTCGGTCCGGCTTCTGGACACGGTCGAATATGGTAAGGCGTTTTTCACCCTTCTGCGTGACTATCACGCCGTATTGCTCGCCAATAAACAGCATGAACAGCCCCGTGTCGTCTTCGACGCATTCAGTCAGGGTGTGCCAGTTATTTCTTCTGACACAATGGGTGTGACTGAAATATCCGTTCACGAACAAACCGCGCTTCACTACCCCGTTAATAACAGCGCCGCACTGGCAGAACAAATTCTGACCTTTGCCCATGATCCGGCACTGCGTGACCGCTTGGCGCAGGCCGCGCTGCTGACAGCGAGAGGACGCTCACATGATGCGATGCATCAAACGCGACTTGCTTTCTTGCACCAGACACTTTCTGGGCAAGGCGTTTCTATATAGAGGTACTGCGGGTAGATCCGACCCCGCAGCACAATCAAAAGCAACTATTGCAGCGCCAACAGATCCGCGGCTGTCGTACCTGTGGCCATAACGCGTGCGGCACGTAGGGGATAGACGACACCAGCGAGCACGTTTTCAAAGGTCACAATCTGGCCGCCGGCCATTTGCACTTGGAGGCTGCCAACGCTGCCTACATAGATGCCGCGGGTGACGAAGGGGAGGTCTATGGCGTCATTGGGCACAATCACTTCCGCGTCCCGTGCAGGGGATGTCAGGCCGCTGGTATAGTTTTCAAAATCATCTTTCATGGCCCAGTCCTTTCCGTGACCCGTGAACATTCAAGGCAAGGGATACAAGGGCAGGGTTAACGTCTTGTGGCGGATCCGTACGGTGGGGGTAAGGAACCCACGCGAATATCAGTTGTAGTAGTAGTATTCGTACTTGGATTCCGCTGGCTCATAGCGGCATTTGTTCAGCACTACGCCAAGCACGTTCGTCACATTAGAAATCTCGCGCTCGCAGACGTCGAGTTCCGCCATCTTAGTGCGTTCGGCAGCCGCCAGGATCAGCACGCAATCGACCTTGTCGGCGAAGGCCATCACATCGTCGCTCACTTGGAAGGGCGGCATATCGAATATCATCATGGTCGGGTCATACTGGGCCTCGATCTGGTCGAGACGGGTCGCAAGATCGGGGTTTTGCAAAAGTTCGGCGGAGTGGTCGACGAAATTGCGGGCCATGCCGATCGCCATGTTGGCACGCAAGCGGACGCCATGTTCGGCGAATGTGCCATTGCCGCGCACCACTTCGGTGAAATTTCGTTCGGTTTTGAGCTGCAGAATGCGGCGCAGGGACGGTTTGCGCAGGTCCATCTCGCAGATCATCACCCGGCTGGTCATTTGCCGCGCGAGGCTGAAGCCGAGATTGAGAACCGTGGTGCTCTTGCCGCTTGCTGCCCCAGGGGAGGTGATCGCAACACGGCGCCAACCGTTGGACTGCATCTGGTGCAGCATGCGCGTGCGCAACTTGTCAAAATAAGCCGCCTCGCGGATCTTGTCGACCGTCACGATCCGTTGCGCTTTTAGACGGTCGGCGGTCGGCTCCATCAGGGGCAGAGCTTCCCAGGCTGTCTCGACATGGCTCTTGCTCTGCATCAGCCCTGCGCCAGCGCCGACACGCCCAGCTCCGCCAGTCTGGCCTTGCCGTGCAGCGCGGGCTTTGGAAATCGCGGATTGGATCTTTTCCATCAGCCAAGGGCCTTCCTATTAGAGGTTCAACAACTGATCGAGACCGGGCACGCGTTCAATCAGCTTCTCCATAACCTGATCAAGCGGCATGACGAATTGATCAATGCCCCACAGACCACCCAAGATACCACCCACCACGGCAACGAGGAGGAAGAGCAGCAAGAGGCGGCGGCGGACACGTTCCTGACGGGTGCGGATATAAGGCAAGGTGCCGAAAGGGGTGATGTCAAGCTGGCGCACGATATCCTGCGAGCGGCGAATCGAGGTGTTCATCAATTCCAGCAGCACCACGAAACCAATGGCAAGCGCCAGACCGCCCGCCGTACCCATGATTGCAAGGCGGGGACGGTCCGGGCTGAATGGTTCTTCGGGGGGCACGGCGGCATCAACCAACGTGATCCGCTCACCTTTGGACAGGGCCTCGATGATGTCCCCAGTCTTGGCGCGGGCCCGGTTGGCAACAGCCCGGTCATATTGCTCGCGGATGGCGGCATAATCGCGCTGGAGCGTGTCAAGCGCGATGGCATTGGCTGGGGTCGCTTCGATCGTTTCCTGAAGGGTCGCCATCTCGGATTCGAGCTGCTCGCGGCGAGATTTCAGATACTCGAGCTCACTTTCCATCTCCGCGATCTGCAGATCGAACATGGAGCTCCGGGTGCTGCTAGCCGCCGAGGCTGCCGCCGCATCCCCTGCCCCTGCTTCGGCGGCTTGAGATTCGATCAACTCTTCCAGCGCCTCGATCTGCGCTTTCATCACTTGCACACGTGGATTGTCGAGCGAGAGAACAGCAACGGATGTGGTGTAGCGTTCACGGAGTTGGCGGAGTTGGCGCTCTTCCGGGCTCGAGCTGGCAACTGTGGTTCCGTCAATGCCTTCGAGCCCGCCGGTCTGCTCGAACAAGGCAAGAGCCGCATCACGGCGATCGGAAAGTTCCATCTCGTCGCGAGTAACTTGCAGCAATTCCTCCTGTGCTGCGATCAGTTGGTTGCGCCGGAATGTGAGGCTCTCAGGCAGCGCGTCGCGATTAGCCTCTTGAAAGCGGATGATCTCGTCGCCGCGCTGCGACAACTCCTCGTTCAGTCGCTGCACTTCCTGTTCGAAAAACTCCAAGGTCTGGCCCGAGACCCCGGTGCGCATGGTCCGGTTTTCCTGCTGCATCAGGGTAACGACTTCGTTGGTGATTTCGGCTGCCAAATTTGGCGAGGAATCCACGAAACTCACATCCACAAGCAGGGCGTTGTTACGACCTCTCCGCTGTGTTCCACCACTCACACGGATCACAATACGCTCGCGCAAGTCTTGTACGATTTCATCCGGGCGCACGGGGCCATCTGCATCGGCATAAATTTCCAGCCGGTTCGCCATCTCCAGAAGCGTATCGCGCGCTTTGATTCGTTGTTCGATGATCTGTAGTTGTTCGGTCGCCGCCGCTGTCACGGTGGATTCTGCCAGATCGCCGGGGATCTGCTCGGATTCCACCACAAGCCGTGCATTAGCCCGGTATTCGGGAGGCAAGGTCAGTGCGAGACCAAGCCCGACCGCCGCGCCCGCGACCGTCAGGATCAGGAGATACGGCAGTCGGCGCAGGACCAGCGCGAGATAAAAGCGAAAATCGAGCATTTACGAGCTTCCCGACACCGGATCGACCAAACGCAGGGATTCGGACTTCACACCGCCTGCGAAGAACACACCATCTTCGAGGACCTGATGCACAGTTTCAGCATCGATGGTGGTTTGTCCATTGGCAAAAGCATAGACCATGCACAAGTCACAAAGCTGATTGACCAGCCGCGGAATACCTCCGGCTTGGCCGTGGATGACCTTGCAGGCCGCCGCCGTGAAGGTCTCGGCGGTCCCGCCTGCCTGTTCCAGACGGTAGGCGATATAAGCCTCCACGGTTTCGGCATCCATCGGGCCGAGATGAAAATGCGCCGAGACACGCTGGGCGAATTGCGACAGGTCAGGGCGCAGGATGACGTCGCGCAGCTCCGGCTGGCCGACGAGAACGAGCTGGAAGAGCTCGTCCTTGTTTGAGTTGATATTGGTGAACATGCGCAACTCTTCGAGATTATCCCGGCTGAGGTTCTGCGCCTCGTCGATGATCACGATAACCCGCCGCCCGGCGGCATATTGCGCGATCAGATGTTCCTGGAACTGCTCGAAGAGATCGACATAGTTGGCGTCTTTCGGAGCAGGTTGCTCAAGCGCGGCCAGAACCCAGCGCAGCAGCTCGCCCCGCCCCCCTTGCGTGTTGGACACCAAGCCGATCTGTACATCCTCGTCGATGGCCCTGAGCAGATGGTGCACCAGCGTGGTTTTCCCGACACCGACATCCCCGGTGACCAGCGTGATCGGTCCGCGCGTGACGATGCCGTATTCGAGAATCGCATAGGCACGCTTGTGCATCGGACTCCAGAACAGGAAATCGGGGTCCGGAACAAGCGTGAAGGGACGCTCACGCATGTTGAAGTGCTTGGTGTAGATATCCAGTGTATTCATTGTTTTATGTTACTGCGCCACACATGATTATTATACACCAGATAAGAGGTCGGGATCGGCTCACGGGGCCTTACTATACCGACCAAGAAACACTCAAAGCTTAACCGGTCCTCTGATAACTTGCATGGCATCTTTCAGCAAGGCAGGGACAGAATCATGGCGCAGATGAAATGCTGCGGCTTTACGCGTAAAACGGGAGATTGCCTCTTTCTTCAACAGGTTTTGCACCCTACCCTACGCTGAACTGTGTATTTCGACCTCCGACAAGGGCGTTTTTCAACCAAGAGTCGCGGAAATGCGCAAATTTTCTATAATTTGCACCAACCGAAGAGAATTTAGTAAAATCCAGCATAGAGCATCGATGCCAAGGCTGTTAGAATGAAAAGTGTCTGCTTACTACATCTTTCATAAATTTTGCGGCATTCGCGATGCGTGCAACGGACAGTGAACTAGCCGGTGGCCAACAATACGACATATTTACCATTTAAGCTTCAGCCCAAACCCAGGGTGCATCTCGGTTCAAAGCCGCGTAGCAAGGGGGATACGGCGAAGCGGACGGATATTTTGATGAGCGCCCATGACATCCAGCTGACCGATATGGTGAAGACGGCGAATGAGTCCGACAGGGCTCCTTCCCGGCCTCTTTCCATCCCGACCAGCACCCCAAACCCGCGAAAAGATGGTTTCTACCGGACCGGTGCCAAACGCGCGCTTGATGTCACGTTGATCTTGCTGAGCGCTCCTATCGTGGCGCCACTAATCGGCTTTCTCGCCCTCTGCGTGGCCCTAAGCGGCGGCAAACCTTTCTATTCTCAGCAGCGGCTGGGCCGAAACGGAAAGGTCTACCGGATCTGGAAACTGCGCACCATGGTGCCAGATGCCGACACCGTGCTTGAAGAGCATCTCTCCCACGACCCGGCCCTGCGCGCGGAATGGAACAGCAAGCAGAAGCTTCTGGACGATCCACGAATCACGAAGATCGGCTCTTTGCTGCGGAAATGTTCGTTCGACGAGTTGCCACAACTGTGGAACGTGCTGCGCGGCGAGATGAGCCTTGTTGGCCCGCGCCCGATGATGGTGAACCAAAAAGAGATGTATCCGGGCACAGATTACTACAAGCTGCGGCCCGGCATCACCGGCATGTGGCAGATTTCAGACCGCAACGACACGACCTTCGCAGCCCGGGCGAAATACGACGCAGCCTATAATGCCAACCTGTCGCTGAAGACCGACGTAAAAATCCTGCTCGGGACCGTCCGCGTGGTTCTGAGCGGTACAGGACATTAGTACTCAGACACTTTGGCGTCCGTGCCTATCCTAACGGCTTGGAAAGGTCCGGCATGTTATTTCACCACAACAGTGCTGCCCCGGCATCGGGAAAGGCACATTTCTCCCATGATATTGCCTTTATTTCGGGCACTCTTGCAGTGTAATCACAGATCATGAAACATCGCCTTCTCACAGCCCTCACCCTGTCCGCTACTCTCGCGCTCTCCGCGTGCGAAAGCTCGGAAGAGCGTGCGGAAGAATTTTACCAGACAGGCATGGAGCTTCTAGAAGCTGGGGATGTCGACCGGGCCATCGTGTCTTTCCGCAATGTTTTCCGTTTTGATGGCGAACATTTCGAGGCCCGCAAGGAACTCGCCGACGCGCTCTATGCCCAGGGCAGCCAGCGAGCCGCCTATAGCGAGTATCTGCGACTAGCCGAGCAATATCCCGACAATGCGCTGGTACGTCAGAAACTGGCCTCCATGGCGCTTCAGGGACAAAATTGGGAAGAGGCCGAGCGTCATGGCCGCCGAGCGCTGGAGCTGGCCCCGGATGCGGCAGTCAACCCGCCGATCCGCGTTTCTCTCGATTACCGCGCCGCCGCGCTCGAAGAGGACAACCCCAAGCTCGACGCGTTGGCCGAAGAGGCCGCTGCCCTGCTTGCCGCGGATCCCACCGACATCCTGAGCCGCCGCATCGTGCTCGCCCATGCGGCTGCCCAAGACCGCCCCGGTGCAGTGCTCGAAGTGATCGACCCAGCCATCGCGCAATTTCCTGACGAGATCGGCTATTACGTGCTGAAGCTGCGCGCCCTGACTGCTCTGGAGGATGTCGAAGGGATCGAAGCGCATCTGCAGTCCATGTACACGCAATTCCCCGAGAACGAGGATGTACAGCGCTCGCTGATCAGCTTCTACCTACAGCGTCAGGATTTCGAAGGCGCCGAAGCCTTTTTACGGGATCTGGCGGGTCCAGAAACCGGCGCACCGCAAGGGTTCATCCCGGTTATTCAGCTCATTGAGCGCGCCCAGGGGCGTGATGCAGCGAAGGCGGAAATCCAAAGCTTGATCGATGCCAATACAGACAATCCGGACAATGCGGCCTTTTTCAAAGCGCTTCTGGCCAGCTTCCGATTCGAGGATGGCGAGCGGGACAGCGCGGTCGCCGACCTGCAGGCTCTGGCCGAAACGCTTGAACCGAGCGACCAGACCCGCCGCATCAAGGGCACGCTGGCCAATATGCTGCTGCGCACCGGCAATCAGGTGGGTGCTCGGGCGCTGGCTGAGGAAATTCTCGAAGAGGATGCCTCCAACGTGGTGGCCCTCAAAATACGCGCTCAGCTTCTGATCGATGGCGACAAACCTGCGGACGCAATCAACGACCTGCGCCGTGCGCTCGACCAGAGCCCACGGGATGTCGAAACGCTGCTGCTGCTCGCCGCGGCTCATGAGCGCAATGGCAACACCGCGCTGCAAGGCGAGCGTCTGGCGATCGCGGTGGACGTCTCCAACTCCGGCCCCCGCGAATCGCTTCTCTATGCCGAGTTCTTGCTGCGGCAGGGCCGCACCGATGCCGCCCGCTCGGTTCTAGCCGATGCGCGCAACGCGAGCCCGCGCAATGTCGACGTGCTTTCGCAAGTCGCCCGGCTAGCCCTTGCGGAGAACGCCCTTGGCCTGGTGCGCGGCGTGATCGCCGATCTCGAACGCATTCCCGAGGACCCACGCGCCGCCGAGGTGGCCATGGCGCTGCAATCTGCCCTTCTTCTGCAACAAGACCGCGCCGATGAGGGCTTGACGCTCCTGCAACAACAGGCCGGAACCGGCGGCGAGAACACCGGGGCGGTCTTTGCCGTGATCCAGACCCAGCTGCGCAGCGGACGGATCGACGAGGCGCGCACCTATCTAGATGGTATTCTGGAGGAATCCCCCGGAGACGAAAACCTGCGCCTGATCGACGCCGCGCTGCATGTGGCCGAGGGTAATCTGGAGAGATCCGAGGAAATCCTGCGCGAGATAATCGCCGAGAACCCCGCCCAGCAAACTGCCGTGGGCCAGCTCTACGTGCAATTGCGCCGCATGGGCCGGGTGGAGGATGCCCGCGCGGTGCTCAATGAAGGGCTTGCAGTGAGCCCCAATGGCGCGCGTCTGCTGCAATATCAAGCCGGGGAGCTTGAGGCGATGGGGGATATTGAGGGTGCAATCGCGATCTACGAGGACCTCTACGCGCGCAATTCCAGCAATGTGACCGTGGCCAACAACCTCGCCAGCCTGATCTCCACCTTCCGCACTACCGACGAGTCGCTGGAGCGCGCCGCCGCCGTGGCCCGCCGCCTGCGCGGCACGGACGTCCCGGCCTTTCAGGACACCTATGGCTGGATCGCTTACCGTCAGGAAAACTACGCCGAAGCGCTGGAATATCTCCAGCCCGCCGCGCAGGGCCTGCCGAACAATCCGCTCGTGCAATTCCATCTGGGCATGACCTATCTAGCAGTCGAACGGCCCGATGAAGCCCGCACCCAGCTGGAACGGGCGCTTGAGCTGGCCGGGCCGGACAGCACCCTGCCCCAGATGGCCATTGCGCGCGAGACGTTGGAGCAGCTGGCAAGCCAGTAACCGCCAGTATAGTTGCGCATTCGCTGCAGACCAGCATTTCCAGCCTGTCCCGTCTTGCCCGACACGCGGCAGGCTGGCATCACATTGCGCAAACACGCATTCATGACCAAAGGCAGGCAAATGATGTATTCAAGACGCGCCCTTGTCGGGATGATGGCCGGTCTGGCCACCTGCCCCACCGCTCTTCTCGCCCAGGGCTACCGCGTACAGCCCGGAGATGTGCTGCGCATTGAAGTGGTTGAGGACGAAACCCTGAACCGCTCGGTTCTCGTGGCCCCCGATGGGCGCATCACCGTGCCGCAAGCCGGCTCACTACGCGCGGCGGGCCGCACGGTCGAGGCGATCGCCCAGCTTCTGACGAGTCGCCTGGCGGCCGGCTTCAACGCCCCGCCCAATGTTTATGTCGCCGTCGAGGGCATCGCGCCAGAGGAAGAGCCCACAACGATCAGCGTCTTTGTGCTTGGCGAGGTCGCAAATTCTGGCCAGATCGAACTTGAACACGGCACCACGCTTATTCAGGCCTTTGCCGCCATGGGCGGGTTCTCTCCATTCGCAGCCACCAAGCGCGTGCAACTGCGCCGCACCGACTCGAAAACCCGCCGCGAGAAAGTCCACACGATCAATTATGACGCGATTCTCGAGGGCCAGGTGCAGGACGCGACCATCAGGTTGCGCGACGGGGATGTCATTGTGGTTCCAACACGGCGGCTCTTCGAATAAGCCCGTCCAAGACGCTGCCGGGGGGCTTTGAGATATGACATCGCATCGGAACATGAAACTGGCGGGCACCGGCACGCTACTCTGCGCGCTCGCCCTGCCCTTTGCCGCGCTGGCCCAGCAACCAGCGCCCAACCAAAGCTTTGGCCTCACCACGGGCCTCGCATGGAACGACAACCGGGGTCTGGATGATCCCAGCCAGGGCGACACGACTGAGCTGTTTACCCGGTTCGATTTCGGCCTTGTCTTCTCGAACCCCCTGCAAAGCCTCAGCCTAAACGGCGACATCACCTTGCGCGGGCTCGACGGGGCTGAAAAGGGCCAGATCCCGGACGGGTTCACCGACCCCAACCTGCGCCTGCGCTACAACCGGGCAGTGCGCGGCGCGCAGCTCACCGTGTCGGCCTTCGCCCGTGAGACCGAAACCAGCACGCTGGTCGAAGAGCTCGACGGGCTTGATCTAACGCTGGTCAACGAAGACGCCACCCGCCTCAGCTACGGGGCCAATGCCGAACTGGAACTGCGCCGCGATGCGCCTTTCGGCGTCACCCTGCTCGCCGGCTATACCGGGCTGCGCTATTCCGACACGACCTCGGCCACTTTGCGCGATCAGGACCGCGCCAATATCGGCGCCCGCTTCCGCTTCGATATCAACGAGGTGTTGCGAGCCTCGCTGACCGCACGCCACGAGACCTTCGAAGAGGATGGCACGCCGGGCACCCGCGAGACAACCTCCCTTGACGGCACGCTTAGCCAAGCGCTGCAAAGTGGCAGCTTCGGGGTGAACGCCAATATCACCAGCGTCGAGGAGGGCGAGCGCTACACGCTGAGCGTCTCGCGCGGAATTGAAGGTCCGCTCTGGCAGGCCACCGGCACGCTTGGCATCACCGAAAGTGTGAACGGCGATACCTTCCCCACGGGCACGCTCGATTACCGCCGCGAGTTCGAGAATTACTCGATGTCGGTCAATCTCACCCATTCGGTCCGCTCAGGGATTGAGGACACCGAGCAGGAATACACCGCCGTGCGCTTCAACTACGCCCGCCCCCTGACCGCGGTCAGCAACCTGACGTTCAATGCGAGCTACCAAGAAACAAACCCCACCTTAATTGGTGCTGGCACCACATCGCTTGGCACCATCGGTCTGGGCTACCAACACACTCTCGCAGAAGGCTGGCGCATGGATGTGGGGGTGAACCGCCGGGTGAGTACCAATTCGGTTGGCACCACCACCCGCGACAACCGCCTATCCCTCTCGGTCCGCCGCGAACTTTCCGCCCGACGCTAAGTAGAGTAGCCTCTGAAAGCTAGACAGGGGGCAAAAGAATATCTCAGGTTTTTGAAGCGACACGAACATAGCGAAACGCGGAGAGACCCATGTGAGGCAAATATTCATTGCCCTAATCGCTAGCTTTTGCTCCACACTCGCAGTCGCGGACACACCGGAGACTTGGGAGTTTCAGCCCGGACAGGACCGATTTTCGGATGCAGCGCTGCTTGATCTCGCATACCTCAATGAGGAGGTCGCGGGTCAGGCCGGTTTCGTTCAGCGCTCGGCTGATGGGGCTTCATTCGTGCGCGGCGATGGCGCACCAATCCGGTTTTGGGCTGTGAACAGCTATTTTTCCAGGCACGGGATGGAAGAGCTCAAAGAGCATGCCCGGTTCCTCGCGAAACGCGGCATCAACATGGTTCGTTTCCATGGCCAGATCCCTCAAGCCGGACAAGAAGGCGGGCCTCTTGAGGCAATTGATGAAGTCGAACGCGACCGGCTCTGGCAGCTCGTAGCCGCCATGAAGGAAGAGGGGATATATATTACCTTAAGCCCCTATTACCCACATGCAGTTAAAGCCGAAGCGGCTCAGCGCTGGAATGTCCCCGAGGACAGCCCGGGTCTAACCGGTATGATTTATTTCGACCCCGTCTTACAGGAAGCTTACAAAGGTTGGCTCCGTGATATTCTGGAGCCGGTGAACCCCCATACCGGCATCGCGCTTAGAGAAGACCCCGCCCTCGCGATCATCCAGATGCAGAATGAAGATTCACTGCTGTTCTGGACCTTCAACCAAATAAAGGGGCGAGAGGCCCACCTGCTAGGGACGCATTTCGGACGGTTCCTCAAGGGGAAATACGGCTCCTTGGCAGCTACGCGCGAGGCATGGGGCAGTGCTGCTGCATCGGGACCGATCGACGACATGGTCGATGACTGGGGCGGCGGTGTGATCGCTCTGTCGGGAATCTGGCACCTGACGGATGACACCAACCCTGGCCGAGCAGCCGCCCGTCTTTCCGATCAAACTGAGTTCCTGACACGGGCCATGTACGACTGGCATGCCGAGATCGCACGGTTCCTGCGCGAAGACATCGGCGCTCCTCAATTGTTTAACGCTGGAAATTGGAAAACGGCCGATAATCTTGTCTTGGATGATCTTGAGCGGTACGCATACACGGCCGGTGACATCATAGGCGTGAATAGATACGTCGGAGCGCTTCATGAAGGCGAACGCCGAGGCTGGGCTATTGTTGCCGGGGATATTTTCCGCGAGGAGGGGATACTCACCCGCCCCCTCGACCTGCCGGTGACGCTCCGCCAACCGCGCGGATATCCCTACATCATAAGCGAAACCCTCTGGGTACCTCCTATGTGGCAGCAGTCTGAAGGCCCAATCCTGATGGCTGCGTACCAAGCGTTGACCGGCATAGACATAAGCTATTGGTTCGCGGCGCGCGAAACGCAGTGGCGCGCGCCGCAAAGTGCCAACGGATATCTTCCGAGCATTGGAAAGTGGTTTGTGTCGACGCCTCAGCAGATGGGCGCTTTCCCTGCCGCTGCGCTGATTTTCCGGTTGGGATTGATTGATGAAGCCCCACCCGTAGTGATCGAGCATCGCCCTATGGATATGCTCTGGGACAGGCCCGCACCGATCGTTGTGCCACGGCAGGGTTATGATCCAAATCGCGACGATGGAGGCTTGGTATCTCTGTTCAGACGGAGCGCGTCGGACACACCGGGAGCAAGCCCTTACAGCTTTCTGGCAGGTCCAGTTCATGTTGTCTTCGACAGCGATGCACCAAATTTCATTCATCCGGAACTCGATGGGTACATCGACTCAGAAGCGCGCGTCGTGACCAGCATCAACAGGCAGTTGGAATGGGATTGGGGAGCCGGAGTTGTTGTCCTGAATGCGCCAAAAGCGCAGGGCGTGGTGGGAGCGCTGTCGTCGCGCCCATATTTCGATCTTCGGGATGTGATGCTGGAGAGTGACGCGGAATATGCGAGCGTCGTCATCGTCCCACTGGACCAAAGAAAAATTTCCGAATCTCAACGTCTTCTGGTTCAAGTAAACAGTATCGCTCGCCCTACAGGTTGGCGCGACCAGCCAATCAATCACGAAAGTGGGCAAGCGCGTGAAGTGGTTGAGTTCGGAGGAGCGCCTTGGCAGGTCGACCGCGTCAGCGCCCGTTTGACAATACGCAATCGCGCAGGCTTGTCGCGGGCAACGGCACTAGATGCGAACGGTATGGTGAGCAGCACTGTACCCATCTCCCGTAGCAAAGGTGTGATGGTCGTAAACCTGCCAACAGACGCACTCTATGTGATCATCGAATAAGTGTTCAGTGTTGGCATCTGACGGATCGGACTAAAGACGAACCGGTCCGGTTCTGAAGTCTAGTTTCGGAGCGAAGCCGAAAACTCGCTGACATTTAACTTGCACACAGGGACTCGCTCAGGGACTGATAAGGCATGAATTTGCCCACCCTGCCCTCTTTTCGCTGGCTGAGCTTGTCCCGGGGCGATCATCTGATCCTGGCCTTGATGGTGCTCTGCACGCTGATCGAGTTGATCCTGTCGGCCGCCGATCTTGGCCTCGTCGGCACAATCCGCTGGCGCACGCTTTGGATAGAAAACGGGGCATTCTGGGCCGGGCTGTTGCGGGATTGGCAGCCGAACTATGCCGCCCAGCCTTGGCTCATGTTCGCCACCTATGCCTTCCTGCATGTCGGCCCGATGCATCTGCTGGGCAACATGCTGGCCCTGATCTGGCTCGGACCGGCTTTGCAGGCGCGCTTGGGCCTCAGGGGGTTTTGCCTTCTATGGCTTGCAGCAGCCTCAGGAGGAGCGTTGTGCTTTGCCCTCCTGTCGACCACTCCTGCCCCCATGGTTGGCGCCTCAGGGGCCGTTTTCGGGCTTTTGGGGGCGCTTGTGGCCCTAGACTACCTCGACCGGGGTGATATGGGCGCTGTTTTGACCATGACGGCCCTGCTGGCGGGGCTCAATCTAGTGATGTTCATCTTCGAGAAGGGCGGGCTTGCCTGGGAGACGCATCTCGGGGGGTATCTTGCAGGCATCCTTGCGGTGGCGGCACTGGATCCGGATCGGCGCCACGCCTAACTGACATAATTTATGCTGTAAATTATAGCATTTTTTATATCACATAACTTTTTATACAGTATAAAATAACAGATATATATTATGACGTGACATACTTTATTTCACGTCATAATATATGGAGAACAAAACACGTAGGCAGAGCAGATGATCGTCAGCATTCTTTCGCCCAAGGGCGGGTGCGGGAAATCCACCACCGCGCTTACCCTCGCCACCGTCTTCGCCAACAACCCTGACCTGTCGGTCGCCATCGTCGACGCCGACCCGCGCCAGAGCATCGCCCGGGTCTGGTATGGCAAGCGGCAAGAGGAGAAGTTGCCCGAACCGACCTTCACCGTGATCTCCGACAGCTCCGACGACAGCATCCTCGACACGCTGGAAGAGGCTGGGGCGGCGCATGATCTGATCTTCGTCGATCTCGAAGGGGTAGCGGGGCTCATGGCCTCCTATGCCGCCTCCGCTTCCGATCTGTGCATCATACCGATGCGCCCCTCCGCGCTCGACGGCGACGCGGCAGGCTCCGCGCTCAAGATGATCCGCGATGCGGGCCGGGCGGCGCGACGCGAGGTGCCTGCGCGCATCCTCATCACCCAGACCGATGCCGCGATCGTGACCACCTCACACAAGGAGCTTCTGGCCGAGCTCGACGAGGCAGGGGTCGCGCGGCTGCAAACCGAGCTTCTGCGCCGCGCCCCCTTCGAGCGGGTGATGGCCGAGGGCAAAACGCTGTTTGAACTGGCCGCCAGCAAGTCCGTCGCTGGCGCGATCAGCAACACAGCCCGGCTGGGGCAGGAAATGGCAGACATCCTGGAGGCAGAATAATGGTCGGAAAATTTCTCAATCTTGATGATGACGCGCCCGGCACAGCGGGGCTGGATGCGAAGATTGGCGCAGGCCTCAAGAAGCGGGAAAAGCCCAAACGCGACCGGGCGGACCCGCAAGCGGTTGCGAGGGCAGGGGAGGCGCATGGCTTCACCCGCGCTAGCGGCACCCCTTCGGTGAAGGTCTCAAAGCCCAACCCAGAGCCTCAAAAGCCCCCCGCACAGCCACGCCGCGGCCGGCCGCCGCTTAACGAGCAAATGACCTATTGGCGTATCTATGTCGCCCCCGATCTGCGCGATGAGTTGAATGCGCTCAGGGATAAGGAGGGCAGGCGGCTCAATGACGTTCTGCGCGACATGCTGGCGGCCTATAAAGCGCAAAAGTGAACGCTCCAAACTCGGCTATATGAGGACGTCCCGCGCAAAAACTAGGTGAAAACCATCCGGGTAGTTCCGCTCGAGAGACTATTCCACGCGCCGCGGGATCTTGGGAAAAGCGTGACAATCCGTGATAAATCGTGACAATTCGTGATCCATTTTCGAGGTGTTGCACCATATGCGACCTCCAAAATGCGCAGCGGCGCTGCATCGGAGACCCCACTCAGTAGTATCCAAGCATGGCGCACACAGGCGCTGGACCTAGGCACAAGGCAAGGACGGGCAATTCCAACGCTCTTGCTTTGAGGATGCCCCGCATTTCTGCCGCTGTCCGGCAGACGAACTGAATGGTGCGACACTGCCCTGACACGTGTCAGGTCTTTGACGTTGTGGTTGGCAGGTAACAAAGCCTTAGAGCGTTTGTCCTTCGACCTGAATCGATTGGGGATTCCCATCCGGGCCAAGGTCTGATTCATTGCTCGCGAGGCAAACAATGGGGGCAGCGATGGGCAAACCACTCTCCATGGACCTAAGGGAGCGGGTGATAGAGGCGATCGACGGTGGCATGAGCCGACGCGGAGCGGCGGCGAGATACGGGATTGCGCCATCGACGGCAATCCGCTGGGACAACGAGCGGCGGAAGACCGGGTCCTTCGCGCCGAAGCGGCAGGGCGGCGACATGCGTTCACAGCGGATCGAGGCCCATGCCGAGATGATCCACGCTGCCC
>CBFHJA010000028.1:0-57114 GCA_965656085.1 uncultured Aliishimia sp.
GCGCCTGCGGCCGCGCCGACCCCTCAAGCCGCTGCCCCTGCCGCCGCACCGGCGCAAGCCGCAGCCGCGCCCGCCGGGCCTTCCGCCGATGCCGTGGCGAAGATGTACGAAGGGCGCGAATACGAGGAAATCAAGCTCGACGGGATGCGCAAGATCATCGCCGCGCGGCTCACCGAGGCCAAGCAGACCATCCCGCATTTCTATCTGCGCCGGGAGATCGAGCTTGACGAGTTGATGGCCTTCCGCGCCCAACTCAACGGCAAGCTGGCGGATCGGGGCGTAAAGCTGTCGGTCAATGATTTCATCATCAAGGCCTGCGCGCTCGCTCTGCAACAGCACCCCGCCTGCAACGCGGTCTGGGCTGGCGACCGGGTGCTGCAACTCAAGCCCTCCGATGTGGCCGTGGCTGTGGCCATCGAAGGCGGGCTCTTCACCCCGGTGCTGAAAGATGCCGAGATGAAATCGCTCTCCGCGCTCTCGGCGGAGATGAAAGACCTCGCCGCACGTGCCCGCGAGCGCAAACTCGCCCCGCAGGAATATCAGGGCGGTACCTTTGCCATCTCCAACCTCGGGATGTTCGGCATCGACAATTTCGACGCGGTCATCAACCCGCCCCATGCCGCGATCCTCGCGGTTGGCGCGGGTGCGAAGAAACCGGTTGTGGATCGCGAAGGTCAGGTGAAGGTCGCAACGGTGATGTCGGTGACGCTCTCGGTGGATCACCGGGTGATCGACGGGGCGCTCGGCGCGCAATTGCTTCAGGCGATCAAGGACAATCTGGAAAACCCGGTCGCGATGCTGGCCTGAGCCGGTGCTGGCCTGAGCCGGTCAGCATCTGGAACATATCGGAACTTCGATCTGGAATTTTCTGGAACCCTGTGCTATGTACAGGGTCCAGACCCCTCTTCTCACGCGACCCGGAGGCCAGACAGATGAAGGATCCGAACCGCGCCTTTTTCGGCGACGTTCAAAACAGCGCCGAAATCTCCCTCAACCGCAAGGGCGGCTCGCTGACCGCGACGCTCAAGAAAGTGCTGACCGGCCAGATCGCCGCGTTTCAGGATATCTCCAAGGTCTTCGGCACCTCCATTTCGTTGCCGGGCGGCGACGGGCTGGTGGTGTTGTCGAGCCTCGTCGAGGATGACGATCCCGATGTGCATATGCGCAAACTCTCCGACACGCGCTATGAAATCGTGATCGGCGAGGAGCCCATGCAGGAGCTTGATCCGGTCTCGCTCGGACTTTTGTCACTCAAGGAAGCCGATATCGCCGCCGGGCGCGCGGAGCTCTCCGCGCCGATGAGCGCCGAGGATATCCGGGCCCGCCACATTCCGTAGGCCCGGCCCTTTCGTGATCTACCGGGAAGACAAACACGATTTCACCGCGCCGCTTGAGGCCGAAATCGCCCGCGTGACCAAGGCGCTGAACACCCCGCTCGCCACCAGCACCGATGCCGATGCCATTCTCGGAACGCTTTATGCCGAGCGCGCGGCCCTCAACAGCTTCACCGAGCATCTCGCCTCTTGCGTCGAACGCGGTACCTTTTCGCATTTGCCGGGCCTGCGCACCGGAGTGACCGGACTGGGCCTGCCGCACCGGCGCTACCGGGCGCTGGACATGGCCCCTTACCGGGGCGTGTTTCTGGTCGACACGCCGAGCGCGACGAGCATCGGCATGATCTTTTCCAAGGCCCCCCATGATCTGCGCGCGCGGATTGCCGCCCTTGGCGCGCGCTGGCAGGACAGGCTCACACAGCAGGAAGGTCCGGACAGATGACGCCATGGGCAACTTTTGGGATCGGGTTGGTGGCCTGCATCGCAGGTGTCGCGGTGGCGGTTCTGTGGACCCACGACAGCGCCGATGCCGGACGTGGCGGTGCGGTGGCGGTGGCGCTGTCCTTCTTCATTCTGTTCCAGAACCACGACAGCGCGCGGACCAGCTATAATGACGAGAAGAGCGATCTGGCCACCCGCAGCCACAATGCCCTTGGCGCCTTGCTCGACATATCTGACAAGCAGCGCTTGCCGCTCACCCTCACGAGCGTCTTGGGCACTTTGGTCTGGGGGTTTGCCGATATCCTCGCGCGCTGGATCTGCCCGGCCTGCGCCTGACCCGAGCCGGCGCGCATGCGGCTTGATCGGCGCGCCTGTCTCGGCCATTCTGGCGGCGCGCGGTCTGACCAACCGGGGCCGGCCATCAGGAGCGAGCAGCGATGACATTCGATCTGGTTCAGTGGCGCTTCATGACCAAGGTGCTGGGCTGGACCATTCCCGAAAGCCATGCCCCGCAGACCGCCAAATCCGCCACGCAGGTCAGCGAGGCCGCGACCACCTTCGATCCGGACACCGCCGATGTGCCAACCCTCAAGACAATCACCGGTCAGGTGCGCGATTGGGCCGATGCGATCCGCGATGTCGGGCGCGACCGGGCCTCAAGCGGGATGAATGCGCAGGTGTGGAACGCGCATGTGAAGACCGTGCGCGGCACGATTGCGGACACGGCCGCGCTGCGCGGCAAGATCGCGGACATGCTCAAGACCGACGATCTGGACGCCGCGACACGGGCGGAGCTTGAAGCGCTGCAGGCGCAGGTCAGTGACGCGCTCGTCGAAGCGCTCGATCTCGAACCCGCGCACGGGCCGAACAACCATCTGAAGATCTCGCGGGACGGGATGGGGCGGCGCGCGCTCTACGGCAAGGACCCGCGCGGACGCGGCGGCACCGAGAAAACCAAGCGGGCCACGCGGTTCACCTCGCCGGAGGCGTTTCTGCAGGCCTATGAGGCCGGGCTCAATTCGCAGACATATACCGATGAGATCGCCGCCCGCACCGACCGGAGCGACCCCGACAATCCCACCGTCCCGCCGTCCAAGCGCTATTTCAAGATCGAGATGCCGCTCAAGGACATCTTCGGGGACAATTACTTGGACGCCGTCGAGGGTCAGACCTATATCGGCTCGGGCAGTCAGCGCGAGAAGATCGCCGCCGCGATGCGTGGCGGCGCGCCCGATGACGCCGATGCCCTGCTCGGGGATGGCGGCGCTGTCGGGCTGGCGAACACCGATCTCAGCGGCGGCACGGTGCGCATCGATTTCATGTATGTGGATGGCGCATGGGAGCTCTCGACCATGTTTCCGCAAATTGGCGACGGGGTCACGCGCGACCGGGAGCGGGATATGCGCTATGACCGCGCGGCCGATCAATGGCTCAGGAAAGACTCCCGCCGCGGCGACAACTGGCACCCCTATGACCCCGATACGGGTCAATGGATCACAAGCTAAGGAGTATTGCCCATGACCGATGCCCATGCCGCACTCGAAGAGGCGATCAGCACCTTTCTGCACGCCAACAATTACATGCCGCAGATGTTCGCCTTGCAACTGACCGAAAGCCCCGACGCTCCCGAGGCGCAGGCCTTGCGCGCGGCGCTGCGCGCCGCGATTGACGGCGCGACGCTGCCCCCCGAGCGTTTCGAGTTTCTGACCAATGCGGTGGTGGATACGCAGGCCGAGGTGGATGGGTTCCTGTCGGCGATCTGGGCCTATGCATATGAGGATGGTCCGGAGCCGGACTTGCCCTGAGGTGTGAACGCGCACCCCGTCCCGAGCGCGCGCCTGACCGATGCCGAGGCCCCGGAGCAGGTCCGGGGCACGGTCTTCCTCAAAGGCCGCGCTACCAGTCCTTGCCCAGCATGTGGTCCATCGAGATCGACGGCTGCGCGCAGCCCGCCTCCCCGACGATCTTCGCCGGGATGCCCGCCACGGTCTTCATCGGCGGCACGTCTTCGAGCACCACGGACCCGGCGGCAATGCGGCTGCAATGGCCGATCTTGATATTGCCGAGCACCTTCGCGCCCGCGCCGATCAGCACCCCGTCGCCGATCTTGGGGTGGCGGTCCTGTTCTTCCTTGCCCGTGCCGCCCAGCGTCACCGAGTGCAGCATCGACACGTTGTCGCCCACCACAGCCGTTTCGCCGATCACGATGGAATGGGCGTGGTCGATCATGATCCCCTTGCCGATCGTCGCACCGGGATGGATGTCGACGCCGTAGATCTCGGAAATGCGCATCTGGAAGAAATAGGCCAGATCGCGGTGCCCATGCGTCCAGAGGTGATGCGCCACACGGTAGCTCTGCACCGCCTGATAGCCCTTGAAATAGAGTATCGGCTGCAGCAGGCGGTGGCAGGCCGGATCGCGCTCGTAGACAGCGGCGAGATCGGCGCGCGCCGCCTCGATCAGCTCAGGCGCGTCCTCATAAGCCTGCTCGACGATCTCGCGCACCACCACCATCGACATCTCGTTGGAGGCAAGCTTGGCCGCGATGCGGTAGCTCAGCGCCCGCTCGATGGTCTTGTGGTGCAGGATACAGGCGTGGATCAGCCCGCCCATCAGCGGCTCATCGGCCACCGCTTGCCGGGCCTCGGAGGTGATGCGATCCCAGACCGGGTCGATCGCGGAGAGTTTTTGCTTCAGATGCGCCATGGGTAGACTCCTGCTTTGGCCCTGCTTTACTCCAGATAGGCACGATTTTCCAAACGCAAAACTGTGATGGGGGGCATGACCGCAATGAATGAGACCGAGGCAGCCGCCTTCCGGGCACTGATGGAGGCCCGGCTGGAGGAGATCGCGGCGGAGGAGGCGCGCGGCAAGGAGGGCCAAGCGGTGGTCACGCTCGACCAGCAAATGGTCGGCCGTCTGAGCCGCATGGACGCGCTGCAAAATCAGGCGATGGCGCAGGCACAAGCCGGGCGCAGACAGCAAGAGGCCGCCCGATTAAGAGCGGCCTTGGAGCGTCTGGACACGGGCGACTATGGCTGGTGCGAGGACTGCGGCGAGCAGATCCCGCAAGGCCGCCTGAAGATCGACCTTACAGCGACGCGCTGCGTCTCTTGCGCCAGCGCCCCCTGAGCCCCAGCCTCAAAGCGTCCCACGGCAATGCTCCGGTCCGGAACGCCCCTGTTTTCCTTTTGACAAAAATATTCCCCAGGGGTGAGGGGAGTGGAACTCCCCCACGCGCCAAAGGCGCGTCCCCCCCCACCCCGCGACCTCTACACACCACGCTAGAAGCTGAGCGCAAGCCGGGCCGCAAGCCCCGCTCCGAACCGCGCCGAGACCTGCGCCACGCGCACCTCCACCGGACCGCTTGCGCCATCCGCCGCCTGCATCGCGGCGGTATAGACCCAAGCGGGGCCCGCCACGCTCTCGCGCCGCAAAACCGTGCCCCCGGACACGACCTCCACCTGATACAGCTCCGCATCCTCCCCAAGCGGCACCTCGCCATCCCACAGATCGCCGTCGATCCGGGTGCGCCGCACCCACCTGAGATGCAGATCGCCCGCGTCCACAAACCCTTGCAAATGCGCGGGCGCATAGGGCCGCAGCCCGTTACCCACAAACGCCTCCTGCACCGCCACATAGCTGGGATCGTCATAGCCGCGCCGCGCAGGGCCGATGCGGAAATGCTGCACCACCCCGCGCTGGTTCGCGGCCAGTTCGATCTGGCGCGGCGCGCCGTCGAGCAGCACGAACCACGTCCCGTGAGACCATATCTGCGGCATCAGCGCGTCCGTGCCCTGCTGGCCGCGCAAGAGCCCCGTCAGGCGGTAGCTGCCATCTGGCTGCAGCGCCGCGCCGGTGAACTGCACGATCTCCCATCTATCCGGTGTGCCATCGCCGACAGCGGCGATATTGGCCCCGGCCAGCACCGCCTCGGGCGATGTGCCTTGCAACGCGCCCGAAAAGAGCCGCACCGTCAGCGCGTTGCCATGATCCCAGACCCCATGCGGGGCGCGCGGCAGCGGGGCCTCCAGAAAGCCCATCGCGGCCTGGGCCTCGACCAGCGTGTTGAGCCGAAAATCCGCCTCGGTCGGCGCGGCATAGACCGCCACCTGCCCCGGCCACGGGCTTGCGCTTGCGGCCAGATGCGGCGCGTGGGGGACCTCGTCGCCAGAGATCAGGGGCAGGTCGAGAAACACCGACGAGACCGGCACGGGCGCCACGAAGCCCTTCACCGGCGGGCGCTCCTCGGCAATCGCGACCGGCTTGTAGAGCGACGGCTCGATGCGCACCGCCTCCACGCTGAGCACTGAGCCCTGTTCGATCCGGTCGATCCGGTAGGTCCCTGCGCCCGCCTCGGCCTCGCCGGGAACCTCCACCACATCCCCCGCGCCAAGGCTCAGGTTCGAGGGCGGCAGGGCAAAGCGCAGCCGGTCGCGCGCGACCCGCGCCTCCGACAGCCAGCGCTCCACCACCTGCCGCCCCTCGCCGCGCGTCATTGCCAGCGGCAGGCTCGACGTGGCGACCGAATGCGTCGCCTCATCGGGCAGGACGGCCTCCTCCGCGCGGGCGGCAAAGTCGCCATCGGCCTCGACGAATTGCAGCCGCATCCGGCCCGACAGCTCCAGCTCCGGGTCGCGCTCCCGCTCGGTCAGCCCGTCCATCTCCGGCGCGCGCGCCAGCCAGTCCAGATCGAGCGGCACCGGGGCCGCCACCCCGCGCATCACGAAGCCCAGCACCCCGTCCCGCTCCACCGCATCGAACCCGTAGCGCAGCATCAGCGGTTGCAGCGCCGCGCGCCCGGTGCTGACAGTGTCGACCTCATAGCCGCGCACGAACCCCCAGAGCACGGAGGTATCGACCTCCCCCACCCCCGCCCGCGCGCAGATCTCCTCGACCACCGAGGCCAGCGTGCGCCCCGAGGTGCGTCCGGGTATCCAATGCCCGCGCGCGTAGTTGTCCCCATCGCTCCATTGCGTGAGGTTGTTGGGAAAATGCGGGTAGGGCCGCGCATCCCACGCCCAGACGAAGGCGCGGGACATATCAACCATGGGCGCGCCATAAACCGGCGAGACCGGGTTCTGTGCGGGGTCATTATAGAAGGACGTCATCGCGCGCAGATATTGCACCTGCATCAGGTCATCCCGCGCGCCCGAGGAGTAATGCGGCAGCGCGCTCTCGGAGGATTTGGCGTCGAGGAACTTGTTGGGCTGGTTCGTGCCCTTGTCGATCGCCGCGCAGCCATATTCGGTGAACCAAAAGGGCTTGGAGCCCGGCACCCACGCGGTGGGGCTGGCCTGCCGAATGCCGCCGATGCGCTCGTAGTGAGCGTTCTCCCACCAGCCACGCAAATCCTTGTAGCGGTAGACCCATGGCTCGCCATAGGCCCCGTCGGTGATCGGCTTGCGCACTTGCGTGTCGCGATGCTCGGGCGTGGCGTAGTACCAGTCATAGCCCTCGCCGCCCGCCACATTGCCGCGCAGATAGTCCAGATCATAGATCGACCCGGCCCCGGCATCGGCATGATCGTCGCCGTCGCGCCAATCGGAAAGCGGCATGTAATTGTCGATCCCGATAAAGTCGATATCGGGGTCCGCCCAGAGCGGGTCGAGATGGAAGAACCGGTCGCCGGAGCCGTCTTGCGGGATATACCCGAAATACTCCGACCAGTCCGCCGCATAGCCGATCTTGACCGCAGGGCCCAGAAGCGCGCGCGCATCACCGGCCAGTTGCACCAGTTTTTGCACGAAGGGGAAGCTGTTCGCCGCGCCCCGGATCTGGCTCATGCCGCGCATTTCAGAGCCGATGCAGAACGCGTCGACCCCGCCCGCCTGCGCACAGAGCGCGGCGTAATGCAGGATGAAGCGGGCAAAGCCCCAGTCATTGGGATCGCCCATATAGGTGACGCCGCTGGCCGAGACGATGAAATCGCTCGCCCGCGCCTGACCGAAAAACACATCCACTTCCGCCGCTGCCGCCGCGGTGCCATCCGTGCTACCCGGCTGGCCCGGCGCCAGATTGAGCGTGATCCGCCCGCGCCACGGCAATTCGGCCTGCCCCGACCCGCCATAGGGGTCCGGCAAGCCATTGCCCACCATCTGGTCCATCAGGATGAACGGGTAGAACATCACCGCCTGTCCGCGCCCCTGAAGCGCGCGGATCGCCTCGATCACCGATTGGTCGGTGGGCGTGCCGCCATAGATCGGATCGCCGTTCACATGCGGGACCTGATGCGCATCGGTGCGGGTCAGCCCGGCCACGCGCCACGGCATGTTCTCGCCCTCCTGCCCGTGCTTTTCGACCTTGGGGCGGATGCGGCAATGCTGGCAGCGCAGATCATTGCCGAACCAGCTTACGATCAGCGCAGCGGCCTCGTTTCTCGGCAGATCGCGGGTCAGCGCGTCGAGCGCGACATTGAGATCGGGCTGTCCGGCGGGGGTGTGGATATTGGCCGACCAGCGCCCGCCCGGCCCGTTGGTGTAATGCACGGGCGTTGTTGCAAGGCTGTACTCGCCCGTGCCGGGCATCAACGCCACCGCCTTGATCGCGCGCGTCAGGTCCTCGGCGGGATCGGTGCCGAGCTGCTCGGGGCGCGAGACCTCGAAGGAGAACTGTGGCACGCGGTTGCCGAATTGCTCCAGCGGGAGGTTCTTGAACACCACATAGGCCGTGCCGCGATAGGCCGGGACCTGCCCCGCGCCCTCGATGGCCTCGATCTGCGGATCGGGAAGCTGGTCTTGGGTGCCGTAATAGACGTCCATGTTGAGATCGCGGATCGCGACCTCCTCGCCATCGGCCCAGACGCGGCTGACCCCGGTGATCACACCCTCGCAAAGCGCCACGGCGAGCGAGACCGAGTAGCTGTATTGCGTGGTCTGCGGGGTGCGCGGCGCGCCCTTGCCGCCGCCGCCGCCGGTGACCGTGCGGCTCTCGACGAAGTCGGAGGCCCAGATCACCTGCCCCCCCACACGCATCCGGCCATAGATCTGCCGGATCGGCGCGCCTTCACTGCCTTGGGTGATCCGGAAGCGGTCGATCTTGCCATGCTCGACGGCCTCAGCCCCCGAGCCCATCAGCCGCTGGTCGATGACCTTGCCGAGCGTCGCGCCCACCGCGCGCCCGATCACGGCGGTCGAGAGCCCCGCGACCGTGCCGCCAATGGAGCCGCCGACCGCCGCGCCTGCCGCTGAGAGAAGTATCGTCGCCATCACTGGCCCCCTTTCGGAAATGCAAACCGCGCCACGATGCGGCGCTGCCACGGCGCGCTGAGCGCGCTCTCCACGACCCCGTGGCCGGAATAGGCGTGAATAAAGCGCGCGTCCGGCCCGGTGGCCGATTGCAGACCCAGATGCTTGGCGACCGCGCCGTCGCGCATCCGAAAGAGCAGCACATCGCCCGGAGCGGCCTCGGCCACCGGTTTCGGCGTCAGATGCCGTAAAGCCGCCTGCCACAGAACCTCGTCGCCCTGCGGTTCGGACCAATCCATGCTATAGGCCGGCACCGGTTCGGGCTCCGCGCCCGCCACCTGCCGCCACACCCCGCGCAACAGCCCAAGGCAATCACACCCCGCCCCTTGCACCGATTGCTGATGCACATAGGGCGTGCCGAGCCAGCCCCGCGCGGCCTCCACAACATCTGCTCTCACCGCAGCGATCCTCCGCTGTTGGGCCCGGAGCTTTTCGGCACCGACACCATCCAATCCTCGCCCGGAATGTCCGGAAAGCCCTGAAAATTGATCAGGTTGGCGAATTTGTCCCGGCAGGTGGCAAAGCGCTTGTCGCACCCTGCCGTCAGCCGCACGGTGCTGCCCGGCGCGATGGCCGCGCGGAGCGGCTCCCAAAGCTCGATCACCCGGCCCGCCTCGCGGGTGTCGTCGCGCTTGATGCTCCCCCACAGCCCCGCGCCGGGGCCGTTCAGAACGTCGAGCCGCCCACGGGCGAACCACTCGGGCGCGTAGCCGGGAAGGCTCGCCCATGTGAACAGCCGCACGTCCTGCACGGCGGCGACCGCGAGCTCCACGCGCATGTCCGGCCCGGTTACATCGGCCCGGCACGCCGCATCCCCGAGCACGGCGGTGCAGGGCTTCTGGTAGACCCGGCCCTGCGGCTGGTTCAGCGCGTCGGTGAGCCCGCGCAACTCGGCCCAAAACGCCCCACCAGAGCGGCGCAATTCGCCGAGCGTGCCCCGGAATTGCAGCCAGCGCTGATCCGGCGCGGACCAGTTCACCAGCCAGTAGCGCACCTCCGCGCCATCAAAGCGCCCGGCCTCGATATCGGCCTCCGTGACAGAGGCATCCGACAGCGCGCCAATGGCCTCGGAATTGTCCACCGACAACCCCGTGCTCTGCGCCAGCGCCGAGGCGGTCAGCCCGGTCTCGGGCTTGAACGACACCCCCTCGAACCCCAGCGGCAGGTCGTGATCGGTGAAGCCGAACGTGACCCCATCGCATCGCGTGATCGCCCAGGCCCGGCAGAGCGTTGTCACCCCGCTGGACAGATGGTCCTGAAACTCCTGTGAAAACCCCGGCATCAGACCCGCACCTCGATGATCGGCACATTCGGCACTTGCCCGGCCTTGAAGCTCGCGACCGAGGTCTGGATCGTGTCGGTGTCGAACCGTACCGGCACGTCGAACTCAAACCCAGCGGTGACGGCGGCGCCGCTGGCAGGCGCACTGGCGAGCGTGACCTGCCCGGTCGCCGTGTCCACGCTGAACTCCGTGCCTTCGGTCAGGGCCACCCCGCTCACCCCGACCACCACAGACCCGGCGACGGGCTTGCGGATCGGACGCTCATAGGAGACCGGCCCGGAGGCGTAGCTTTTGACCAGATCGAAACTGGTGCGGCTGCCGTCCCCGGTGCCGATCCGCTGGTCGGTGATGGCGGGCGCAGCCGAGGCGCTGGCGGATTTGAAATCCGACCAGTCCTTCCAGCGGAACCCGTACATCTGCCCGCGCCGCGCCTCGAAAAACGCGATCAGCGCTTCGACATCTTCGAGCGAGCGCATCCCGAACCCCGCATCATAGCGGCGCTTCGAATGCACCCAAGGCGAGTTGCGCTCCTCGAACCCGTTGGCGAGCGTGACCACATCGGTGCGCCGCTCCGGCCCGCCGATGGAGCCGAAGCTGAGGGCTGCGGGAAATCTGACCTCATGAAAACTCATCTTGCTGTCCTTGCGTTAGCTGTTGCGCTGGCCGTGGCCCAAGGCCCGGCTCATCTGCGCGGCGATCTGCGTGCGGCTGCGCTGGAAACTCTGGGCGTCGGGCGTGGAGATGTTCATCACGATGGTCGGCGCGGCCTGCGCGCCCTGCGTGCGCACACCAAGCTTGCCATCGGGGCCGCGCGAGAGCGGCATGATCGCCTCTGGCCCCGCCTCCCCCATCAGCCCGGTGCCGCCCCGCATCGGAAAGTAGGTGGGCTGCGAGACGATCCCGCCCGTGGCGAAGGGCGTTACCCGGCCTGCCGAGAACGCGCCGCCACCCGCAAACGGAAAGAGCTTCTCGACAAAGCCCCCCACGCCCTGCGCCAGCACCCCGCCGAAATGGTTCGTCACGGGCTTGATCGCGGCGTTATAGGCGGTGTTGATCATCGACTGCGCCACGGTATCGAGCGCGTCCGAGAGCTTCATGCCGTCGAATACCACCCCGTCGAAGGCGCGGCGCAGGCCCCGGCTGAGACCCCGCTCCAGCGTCGCGATATCCTGCCCCGTGGCGCTGAGCGATCCCTGCATCCGGCGCAGTTCCGCGTCGAAACTTGCGGTCAGGGTGGTCGCCTGTCCGAGGCTGTCGGACAGCCCTTCGGCGGCGATGTCCAGCCCGTCTATCTCGTTGTAATCGCTCATGTCTCATCTCCTTTGGGCCCAGAGCCCTTCGTATCGGGAAAGGCGTCCATCAACGCGGCCAAGGCGTCACGGCGCAGCGGGCTTGTGCCGCCCTCTACCCCCAGCATCAGCGCAAGCTCCGCCGGGGTCAGCGCCCAGAACTGGTCGGGCGTCAGGCGCAGCCCGCCCATCCCGGCCCGCATCAGCGCGGGCCAGTCGAATTTTGCAGCACCGCCGCTCATGCGTCCGGCAGCGCAAAGGCGCG
This sequence comes from uncultured Aliishimia sp., assembly GCA_965656085.1. Taxonomy (GTDB): domain Bacteria; phylum Pseudomonadota; class Alphaproteobacteria; order Rhodobacterales; family Rhodobacteraceae; genus Aliishimia. The sequence goes on from CBFHJA010000028.1 coordinate 11,859, forward strand.
GACCAGAAGCTGCGCGGCGATCTGCGCGGCGCGCATCGGCCCGCCCTCGATCTCGCCATGGGCCAGATCCGGCACCGCCTGCCCGCAGAAGCCCGCGCGCAGCACGGCAAGCACGTCGCGGCTGGAATAGGCCCCGTTCTCGAAGCGCTGCACCAGATCGACGAGCGAGCCCGCCTCCAGTGCGGCCTCCAGCTCCGCGAGTGCTCCGAGGGACAGGCGCAGGTCATAGCTCTGCCCATCCACCACCAGCGCAACCTCCCCCCGCCACGGATTGCCCATGATCAAAGCGCCGTGAAGCTCAGCGCGCCCGCCGAGGCCATCGAAACCTCGTAGCTGGCCTCGCCCTCATGGGAGCCTGCATATTCGAGCGAGGCGACCTGAAAGGCGCCCTCGACGATGCCGAAATCGGGCACGATCACCTGAAACGCCGGGGTCTCGCCGTTGAAAAACAGCTCGCGCGCCCGGGCGTCCGTGGCGGCGTCCTTGAACACGCCCGAGCCCGAGATATTCGCCGAGCGCACGCCCGCCCCTGCGAGCAATTCACGCCAGCCGCCTTCGCTTTCCAGCGAGGTCACATCGACCTGTTCGGCGTTGAAGCTGATCCGCGTGGCGCGCAGGCCCGCGAGGGTCTGAAACGTGCCGCTGCCGTCCATATCGACCTTGATCAGAAGGTCCTTGCCACTTTGTGCCACCATGGGGTGTCTCCAGTTTTGTGAAACGGTTGAAAGGGTTAGCTGTCTTCCACGCGCGCGCGGAAGCGCAGTTCGATCTGCCGCCCGCCGCCTTGGGACACGCGGCGCGCGCGGGCGCGCTGGAAGCTCAGGCCGACAAGGCGGCCCCGGTCGAGCCATGGCATCGGCCCGGTCAGCGTATCGCAGACCTCGGCGGCCACGGTTTTGGCCTTGGCAAAACTCGGCGCGGCGCTGAACACCGTGACGGTGAAAAAATGCACCGCACCCGTGCCCGTGGCGTCGGAGACATCGCGCACCTCCTCGGGGCCTATCGAGATGTAAAGCTCCGGGAGCGGGCCTGAGGGGACCGCGTCGAAGACCGGGTAGCTCAGCGTGTCGAGTTGCTGAAACACCGCCTTTTGCAGCGCGGCGGAGATCACGTAGCTCATGCGATCACCTCCTCGTCCGCATCGCAGGCCAGATAGAGCCCCTGCGCATCGGTTTCCCGCACCGCACGGATCGTGAAGAGACGCTGCCCGTCGCGGAAGCGTTGCTCGGGACGCGGGCGCGCCAGATCGCCATGCGGCGCGGCGCGCACCGTGATCGTCACCGGCGTGCGGCTCACAGGCGCGCTCAGCCCGGTGATCTCGCGGCCCTTGCGCGTCGCCACCTCGGCCCAATGCACGCCGAGCACAGTCCAGATCGGCTCAAAGCCGCCCGCCCCATCGGGGATCGAGGCCGGAGTTTCCAGCGTCAGGCGCCGGGACAGGTTGGGAAGCTTGCTCATGCCGCCCCCCCGAACCCGATCCGGCGGGCCTTGTAGCGTTCGATCAGCGCGGTCACGCCGAAGGGCATACAGCCCGCCGGGAGCGTGGTTTCCGCGCGGAACTCGTAGTAATGCGCGGCCAGCAGCAACACCGCTTGTTGCAAATCGCTGGGCAGATCGCCCCAGACAGGGCCCCACCCGGCGGTGAAGCGGATATCGACGGAGCCATGCTGCGGCACCGATGGAAGGCAGGTGCCAAGCGCGCGCAGGCGCGGGGCCTGAAGGCTGGGCTCGAGCTGCACCGAGGCCAGATCGACATCCTCCTCAGTGCCGTTGCGCGAGACCAGCGTGATGCGGTTGAGCGCGGTCACGGGGGCGACCGGAAGCTCTTGGCTGTCCACCCCATGCCAGCGGCTCAGCGTCCACAAAAAGCCGCGCTCCAGAAGCACCTTGCCGGTGCGGGCCTCGATGGCGGCGAGCGCCGCGCGCAGAAAACTGGTCAGAACCGGGTCTTGCAGGCTGTCGGGGCCGAACCCCGTGCCCAGTCGCAGATGCGCCCGGAACGCGTCGACCGGCAAGGCGCTGTCCGGCAGGGCTGTTTCTTCGATCAACATCATCTCTCTTCTCTCCGGCAGCCGCCTCTTGAGGCGCAGACTTCGTCATCAGATGGGGCGCGCGGGCCCTCCGCATTGCTCGAACGGAGGGAGCAGCTAGACAACACGCAAGTACCGCGCGCCCCCGGATCGGCAGGCCTTCTTCCAAAGACCCCCCTCACCACCTCGGGAAAGCTGGGCTTAGACGCTCAGCTCAAGCAGCTTGATCGCGGCAAAATCAGACACGTCGCCGCCCACACGCTTGGTCGCATAGAACAGCACATGCGGCTTGGCGCTGAACGGGTCGCGCAGCACGCGCAGGTCCGGACGCTCGGCGATGGTGTAACCAGCCTCGAAGTTGCCAAAGGCGACGGCATGGGCGCCGGAGGCCGGATCGGGCATGTCCTCGGAGATCAGCACCGGGTAGCCCATCAGCTGCGCGGGCTCGCCCGCCGCCAGACCATCGGACCACAGGAAGCGGCCATCGCCATCCTTGAGCTTGCGCACCTGGTTCACGGTCTTGGAGTTCATCACGAAGGTTGCCCCCGCGCGGTAGGACGCGCCCAGCGCATAGACCATGTCGATGATGCTCTCGGCTGTGACGACGCCGTCGGCCCCGGAGGTCACGGTGCCGATATTGCCCCAGGACCAGCTGTCATTGGCGACCTTGGTGTGGGTCATGAAGCCGGTGGGCTTGTCCACGCCGTCGCCATTGACGAAGGCCGCAGCCTCGGCACGGGCGAACTTGTCCGCGATGCGGCCCGCGAGCCAGCCTTCGATGTCGAAGGCGCTGTCGTCGAGCAGGCGCTGCGAGGCTTTCGGCAGGGCCGACAGCTCGTGCAGCGGGATGGTGATCCGGTCGATCTGCGGCGTGTCGGTCTCGGCGGTGGAGCCGGTCTCGGTCGCCCAGCCTGCGGCCATGTCGGTGTGATCGACGAGCACGTCATAGGAGGTCGCGTCGACATTCACCACCGAGGCGATGGCACGGATCGAGGCGGCTGAGGAGAGCACGGATTTGATCGTGTCCGAGGTCTGCGGGTCCACAAGATAGCCGCCGTCCGAATTGACCTGAGAGGACAGTCCCTTGGCTTCGAAGTCGAGACCGCGCAGGCCGTCATCATCGCCGCAGCGCAGATAGGCGTTGAAGGCCTTCTGGTGCGGGGCGTCAAAGTCAGCCGCCGCGCCGAGGGGCGTGCGGGCAGGAGTTGCAGTCTTACGGTCCAGCATGGTCAGTCGCTCTTCTTGCTGTTGAAGTTTGGTGTGAATATCGGCCTGGAAGCCTTTGAAATCGGACAGGAACCCTGTCACGGCTTCGCGCGCTTCCTCAGCCGGGGACAATGCTGCCCCGGTGCAGGCTTTCGCCTCTTGTCTGCTCATCGGTGAGGTCCTTTGCAGCAGGGGTGGGAGCGCGGTCCTCAGGTCCGCGCCAGTTGAGCGCGCGCACCGTTAAAGGCCGCCGCCAGATCCCGCAGAGCGTCCGCCGCGGCGGTGTCATCCGCCTTGGCCGCAACCCGTGCGGAGGGAAGCATCGGGAAGGTCACGAGCGAGACTTCCCAAAGCTCCAGTTCGGTGAGGAGCCGTTGCCCCTTGTCATTCTTGGCCGACCGCAGCGTGCGGTAGCCGATGGAGAGCCCGTCGAGCGCCCCGGCTGCGATGAGCGCAGCGGCCTCGCGGCCCTTTTGGGTGCTATCCAGAAGACGCCCCTTGACCCAGAGCCCGGTCTCGTCTTCGCGGACCTCGTCCCAGACCCCGATGGGCTGCGTGGGATCGTGCTGCCAGAGCATCTTGACCTTGCGACCCCCGTCCGAGGCGGCCTTCAGCGAGCGCGCATAGGCGCCCTTCACGACCACATCGCCGCCCTGATCGCCCTGCCCGAAATGCGAGGCGTAGCCACTGATCTCTGTGCCGTCCTTCACATCCAGCGCATCGCCAAACCGGGCGAATTTGCGCTCCAGATCCCATTCCATATGCGTCTCTCCTTCAATCATGGTGCCACCGCCAGAAGGCCCAACACGCCTTGGCTGAGGATCACGGCAACCACGCCGTAAACCGTGAACCACAGGCGCTTTTCGAGCCGTTCCATCTGCCCTTCGAGCTTCTCGATCCGGCGGTCGAAATTGCGGTTATGCACATCGGCCAGCTTTTCATGGGCTTGCAGGCGCAGCCCCGGCGCGCATTCGAACTTGTCAGGAAGTGGCATCGCCCGCCCCTTCCTCTTCCGCCGGAAGCCCCAGCAGCGCGCGCTTTTCGCGCCGCGTCAGGAAGTCGGCCCCGGCCACCCGCGCCCATTGCGCATCCCGCTCTGCGGCGAGCGCGGGCACCTGATCGAGATCGGGCTTGAGCTCCACGGTCTCCCCGGTGAACTCTGACAGCCACCCGCCGAGCTTGGCGGCCACCCGCGCCGCGAGCGGCAGGACGGTCAGCCGGTAGAAGGCCCGGTTGGCCTCCTGATAATTGGCGTAAGTGGCATCGCCCTGAATCCCGAGCAGCATCGGCGGCACCCCGAAGGCCAGCGCGATCTCCCGCGCGGCCGCGTCCTTGGTCTTCTGGAACTCCATGTCCGAGGGCGAGAACCCCATCGGTTTCCAGTCCAGCCCGCCTTCAAGCAGCATCGGGCGGCCCGCATTGCGCGCGCCCTGATGGTTGCTCTCAACCTCGTCGCGCAACCGCTCATACTGGTCGGGGCTGAGGCTCCCGGCCCCATCCGCGCCCTTGTAGACAATCGCCCCCGAGGGCCGCGCGGCGTTGTCCAGAAGCGCCTTGGACCAGCGCGAGGCGGCGTTGTGCACATCGAGCGCTTGCGCGGCGGCTTGCATGGGCGAGAAGCCGTAATGGTCGTCTTGCGGGTGGAAATTGCGGATATGCAGCACGCCGGACGGGGTTCCGGTGGCATCGAACCGGTGCTTGCGCCCGCCGACCTCGTAGTCGAACGCCACCGGCCAGCCATCGGGGCCGGGCACCACGCGCATCCGGTCCGAGCGCAGCACATGCAGTTCCACCGGAAGCATCGCCTCGCCGCCCACGGCCTCGATATAGGCGTTGCCGGAGAGCAGAAGCTGGCCATAGAGCGCTTCCATCAGTTCGGCACGTCCTTGCACGGCATTGGGCGCGGCCAGAAGCCCAAGGATCGGATGGGTCTCGAAGCGCTGCGCGGCGTCCTGCAATACCAGCGGCAGCGCGGCGGCGGCTTCGGCGATGAGCTTGACCGAGCGGAAGCCGACCGGGTTGCCGGTGAAGCCGGTGCGGGTGAGCGAGACCGCATCGCGCGGGCTCCATGCCACACGCCCCCCGGTTTGCCACGCGATCACGCGGCCCGCAGCGCTGGCCTTGGCCGCAGGGGCTTCGGCCTGCGCGGCGGTTTCCGGGGCGGGACGGCGAAGAAAGTCGAAGGCCATGTCGCGGTTGCTCCTTTGCATTGCAGCGGCGCAGCGGACCCCTTGGCGGGAACCCTGCGCTGTCGGAAACCGTTATCTTTCAAATTGATTAAAACCCGCCTCACCCACAGTTCGGTGGTTAAGGAAAGGTAAAGGAGGACAGGCGGGGCAGCGCAAAGCCCTTGTTTTCTTTGCGCCAAAACGAAGGCACCGCGTGGGAGGAACGCGCCTGTGGCGCGTGCGAGAGATCCTCTCTCGCGCTCTGCGGGGATATTTTTGTCAAAAGGAAAACAGGGGCGGGGCACCCGGAAGATCGGCGTGGGACCCGTAGGGTGGGCAATTTGCCCACCACCCCCGTCAAACCCAAAAAGGCGCCCCAAACGGAGCGCCTTCTGATGGTCTCAAGTCGGCCCAGTCAGACCAGCGTGCGCACCCGCGCCGCGCGCCCCCCCGGCTCCGGCGCATCGAGAATCAGCGCCGTGATCGCCCAGACCAGCGCATCCACCCGGTCGGGACTGCCCGCTCCCACAAACCCGCTGGTGGTCATCTCCGCCATCTGGTCCTCCAGCGCCCTAAAGCTCCCCAAGTGATGCACCCGGCCCTGCTCGTAGAGCGCCGCCACGGGCTCCGCGCGGGCCGATTTGCCGCGCGACGCGTGCACCTTGGTAAAGGAGACGTTGGGATCGACCTGCCGCACCACCTGTTCGACCAGATCGCCGCCCTGATTGACCTCCGCCACCAACCGGTCGGCCTCGTAGACATGCATCGCCTCCACTGCGGCCTTGGCCCATGTCAGCGGCGAGGCCCCGGTCACGGTACAATCGTCGATCACATAGGCGCGCCAGTCGGATTTCGGCCCCTGCATCACCGCACCGGCCACCACGATCCCGCAGGCATCGGAGGCGGTCCCGGAGGTCACAGACGGGTCGAGCGCGACCACGATCCGGTCGAGCTCCGGCAGCTTGGGCACCCGGCAGGCATCTATCGACGCAAGGCGCCACAGCGCGCCCTCCACATCGCTCAGAAGCTCGCCATCGAGTTCCTGCCGCGCGAGCCGCGTGTCCTTGAACCGCGCGCGCACCTCGGCGAGGAAACCAGAGGCGAGATTGGCCCGGTTGACCTCGGTCGGGGCATGGGTTGTCACGGTCGAGGGGGCTGCGAGCAGAGATTTCAGCACAGAGACATTGCGCGGCGTGGTGGTCACGCAGACGCGCGGGTCGTCCCCGAGGCGCAGCGCGAATTGAAGCTGGTCGAACGTCTCCTGCGCGTTCGGCCACTTGGCCAGCTCATCCACCCAGGCGGCGTCGAATTGCGGCCCGCGCAGGCCCTCGGGATTGAAGGCGGAATGAACTGTGGCGATGGCCCCGTTGGGCCAGACCAGACGTTTCTTGCCGGGCTCCCACGCGGGCCGGCGATCCTCGGGCGAGCATTCCATGATCCCGCTATCGCCGAAGATCATCACGTCGCGCACCTGATCAATGGTCTCGCCCACCAGCGCCACCCGGCGGCACTTGCCCGGATCGCGGGGCAGCGCGCCTTCGACTTGTGCGCGCACCCATTCGGCCCCGGCCCGAGTCTTGCCCGCCCCGCGCCCGCCCAGAATGACCCAGGCGCGCCAGTCGCCCGCGGGCGGAAGCTGGTGCGGATGGGCCCAGAACTCGAACAGGTAAGGGAGAGCCAGAAGCTCTCCCTCGTCCAGACCGTTCAGGAAGTCGGCCTGCACCTCCTCACCCGCGGAGGCGATCAAGCTTGCGCCCGATAGAAGTCCGGGCGGCGTCGAGGTCGAGGGCGTAGCCGCAGGGGCTGATCCCGGCTTGTTCAGTTTGGCATCTTGCAAGGCTTTTCTCCACGTCGAGGCAGGATCTCACCAGCTTGGTCAAGCAGGTAACATCGGGGACTTTACAGTTGGTGTCCTCGCCGTACGCTCCCCGGATGCGCTCACGGTAGGTTTTGACGTCTTCGCGCAGTTCGGCGACCTCCCTGTAGAGGGCGTCCAGCGTGTGTTTTTGCAGTGCGATACGTTGCTCAAGCGTTATCATGGTCATTGGGGTACCTCATTGGTTTTCCAAGGTTTTCCCCGTTCGAACGGCCTGTATGTTGCCCGGTGTGGGGCGGTGCCTGTCAGGCCGTCTAGCTGCGATGAAAGGTGCCGGAAGGGGCGCCAAAAATCAATTCATCTTTGGTTAAGACCGCCTAATAAGCCGTTCATAAATATTAACAAAACCGCTTTTTGCGTTAAGAACAAGGGGCTTCACGGCAGCCCCAACCCACCGTACGGTCCTCGGCGGTTTTGCGCATGTCCCGGGAATTCTGCATCCCACCCCCTGCATCAGGCGGCAGGCCCGCGACCTGATTCCCCCAAAAAGGGGGGCGCTGCCCCCACCCATTCCGCCGATTCCCTCGGAATATTTTTGTCAAAAGGACAACAGGGACGAGGGCGGCGGGGCACCCCTCCGCATGTCTCAATTGTTCGACGCGTCGCGCTCCGCTTCGATCTGCCGCCAGCGCGCCACATTCTCGTTATGCTCTGCCAATGTGACCGCGAAGGCATGGCCACCCGTGCCATCGGCCACAAAGAAAATATAAGGCGAGTCGGGCGGGTTCGCCGCGGCTTGCAGCGAGGCCAGCCCCGGATTGGCGATCGGGGTGGGCGGCAACCCGTCGATCACATAGGTGTTCCACGGGGTCTCGGCCCTGAGTTCGGACCGCCGCAGCCCCCGGCCCAGCACACCCTCCCCGCGCGTGATGCCGTAGATCACCGTCGGGTCGGTCTGCAGCCGCATCCCCTGATTGAGACGGTTCACGAAGACCGAGGCCACCGTGCCGCGCTCCTCTGCGACCCCGGTTTCCTTCTCGATGATCGACGCGAGCGTGAGCAATTCCTCCGGGCTCTGGAGCGGGATGCCCGGATCGCGGCTGGCCCAGACCGAACTGACGCGCAGAAGCTGCGCCTCCTGCATCCGCTCCAGCAGCGCCACGCGGCTGTCGCCGGGCCGGACCTCGTAGCTGTCCGGCGCAAGCGCGCCCTCAGGGGGCACGCCATCTGGCTCGCCCTCAAGAATATCCATGTTTTGCAGCGAGTTGACCACCTGCCACGAGGTCACCCCCTCGGCCAGCGCGATCCGGTAGCGGGTGTCGCCCTCTTGCTTGACCTCCATATAGAGCGGGTCGATCTCCTCCTCGCCCCAGTCAAACTCGGCCTTCTCGACAAAGCGGTTCGTCACGGGGTCAAGCTCACGCACCTGTACGCGCAGACGGTTCACGCCGATCCGGTAGACGACCTCCGTGCCGCAGGTCGACGCCCCGCCCTTGGTGATCTCGTCAACGATCTCTTCCATCGACGCGCCGGGCTCGATCAGGAAGGATCCGGCCTTCAGCAGCGCGCTCTTGTCCTGATAATCCGCCCCGGACCGGAAGATCCATCCGCTGGAAATCGCGCCTTGCGCTTCGAGGTCACGGGAGACACGGGTGAAATTGCTCCCCCGGTCCACCTGCAGACAGATCGGCGCCTCAAGCGGCCCCGCAGAGGTGTACTCCCCGCGCCCCCAGAGGATCACCCCGCCGAGCAGAAACAGCGCGACGATCAGGAACGTGAGCGCGTTCGAGGCAATATGCCGCCACATGGCTCAGACCTTCCCGAAGATCACGCTCGCATTGGTGCCGCCGAACCCGAAGGAGTTCGACAGCGCATAGGTCACCGCCCGCTCCCGCTTGGCGTTGGGCGCGAGATCGACCGGCGTGTCGACCGCTGGCGTGTCGAGATTGATCGTCGGCGGGCAGACCTGATCGCGGATCGCGAGGATCGAGAAGATCGCCTCAATCGCCCCCGCCGCGCCCAGCAGATGCCCGGTGGCGGATTTCGTCGAGGACATGGTGACATTGCCCGCGTGATCGCCCAGCAGGCGCTCCACGGCGGCAAGTTCGATCACATCCGCCATCGTGGAGGTGCCATGGGCGTTGATATAGTCGATATCGGAGGCCTCCAGCCCGGCATTGCGCAGCGCCGCGCGCATCGAGCGCTCACCGCCCTCGCCATCCTCCGACGGCGCGGTGATGTGATAGGCATCGCCCGAGAGCCCATAGCCCTTGACCTCGGCATAGATTTTCGCGCCGCGCGCCTTGGCGTGCTCGTATTCCTCCAGCACGACGATCCCCGCGCCCTCGCCCATCACGAATCCGTCGCGGTCCGCGTCATAGGGCCGGGACGCGGCCTTGGGATCGTCCGCGCGCTTGGTGGAGAGCGCCTTGCAGGCGTTGAACCCGGCAATCCCGATCTTGCAGATCGCCGCCTCCGCGCCGCCCGCGACCATCACATCGGCATCGCCGAACATGATCAGCCGTGCCGCATCCCCGATGGCGTGCGCGCCGGTGGAGCAGGCGGTGACGACCGAATGGTTCGGCCCCTTGAAGCCGTATTTGATCGAGACCTGCCCGGAGATCAGGTTGATCAGCGCGCCCGGCACGAAGAAGGGCGAGACCCGGCGCGGGCCTTTTTCTTCCATCATGACGGCGGTGTTGGCGATGGAGTTGAGCCCGCCGATCCCCGAGCCGATCAGAACGCCGGTGCGTTCGAGGCTTTCGGTGTCCTCGGGCGCCCAGCCGCTGTCTTCCACGGCTTGTTGCGCGGCGGCGAGGCCGAAGAGGATGAAGGTGTCGACCTTGCGTTGCTCTTTGGGAGGCATATAGGCGTCGGCGTTGAACGTGCCGTCCGTGCCGTCGCCCATAGGCACTTCGCAGGCATAGGTGGTGGCGAGCCCCTCGGGATCGAACCCGGTGATCGGCCCGGCCCCGGACTGACCGTCCAGAAGGCGGCTCCAACTGGTCTCGACCCCGTCGCCAAGCGGGGTCACGAGCCCCAATCCGGTCACAACAACTCTGCGCATGGTCTTGCCCTCGTCCCTTCTTCCGCGGTCTGTTTTGCAGCCCGCGCGCGTCAGCCGCTCTTAGCGCGCTATGGGCGGGCGGGGCAAGAGGGCGAAGGCGCGCTCAGCGGCAGCGGGTCGCCGGGTCGCGCTGCACGCGAGCGAGAGTTCCACTCTCGCGCTCTCGGGGATATTTGGAGCCAAAGGAAGCGGGGAGAGGCGCTTGCCCCCTACTGGCAGAAGCATGGACTGGTTTACGCCCGGACAAGCAGACCTTGCTTTTCATCAGGACGCGCTAGAGGCGGGAACGCTGATGACCGTGCCGGCGGAAGACATTTGTCTTCTTGAAGCACTTTGCGTTTTGTTTGAGGCAGCCGTATCGCGTTCCGCGTTCGAGCCGAAGGCGAGAGGCAGCGGGTTGCGATTCACATCAAACGCAACGTGCTCTTGGCGGAGCGGTTTCGGTCGCTCCGCCGGTCCTGTTCTCCTTTGGCCCCAAATATCCAAGCCTGACGTGCAGCGGCGGGCGCGCCCGGCCCCACCGCATCGTGCTAGATGAAATCCGCCACCTGCTCCGGCTCGGGCTGCGCCACGCCCAGCGCCTCCTCCAGATCGATTGCCTTGCGGAACAAGGCCCGGCCCACCAGCGCGCCGGCGATGTTCGGCACGTATTTCAGCCGCGCCACATCGTCGACCGAATGCACGACCCCGCTGGCGATCACCGGCGCACGGGCACTGGCCGCGAGCCCCGAGATCAGGCCGAGCTGCGCGTCGTGATCGCGCATGTCGCTGTCGATATCGGTCACCACCACCCCGGCGAGCGGGCTGGAATTGAAGGCTGCGATGAGGTCCTCTGCGGTATAGGCGCTCGGCTGGCGCCAGCCATCGGTCATTACCCGGCCCTCGAAAACATCGACCGAGAGCACGATCTGGTCGGGATAGCGCTTGCCGAGCCCCCGCACGGTGTCGGGGTCCCGCACCGCGAGGGTGGAGAGCACCACGCGCCCCGCCCCGGCGTCGATCCAGCGCGCCACGCTGGCCTCGGTGCGGCAGCCGCCGGCGACCTGCACCGGGATGCCCGCCGCGCGGATGAGGGATTCGATCAAATCCCGGTTCTCGCCCGCGCCGCTGGCCGCGTCGAGATCGGTGACATGCATCCATGACGCACCGGCGGCGGCCCAGTCCCGCGCGGTGGCGATGGGGTCCACATGCCAGATGGCGGGGCTGTCGAGACGGCCGCCCTCCAGTGACACGCAGCGCCCGCGCTGCAATTCCATGGTTGGGTACAAGATCATTCTGGTCTCCCTGATTGGCTGGCGTGTGGCCAGACCCCACATCCCACCGGCGAGTCGCCGTGCAACGATACCACAGTCGCGAAGATGCCGGTCTCGCGCGCGTCTGCCAAAGACCAAAAAAGGCCCGGTTGCGCCATGGCGCACTAGCTGCGTTGCGCGTCCACCGAGGCCATGAGGTTGCGCGGACTGCCCGGCGGGGCGCGCCGGATCAGCAGACGCACCGGGTCGCCCTCGACCTCGGCCTCCCGCAGCGGCACATAACCGAGCGCCTCGGCAATCGCCAGCGAACGCGTGTGCCCGGCGGCGATCTTGCACACCAACGGCCCGGTGATGACCCGGTCGAACCAGTCATGGGCGGCGCGCGCCGCGTCCTCGCCTAGCCCTTGGCCTTGCGCGTCCGGGTGCAGCATCCACCCGGCTTCCGGATAGGCGTCGAACTCCTCTCCGAGCCCGGCCCGGCCCAGAAAGAACCCGGCTTGCCCCATCATCTCACGGGCGCCGTGGGGCTGGATGGCCCATTGCCCATAGCCGACCATGGACCAGTGCCCGGCATTGCGCAGAAACGAGCCCCAGGCCCGCGCCCGGTCCCAAGGCTGCCCGCCGATATAGGCGACGGTCTCGGGACAGGCCCAGATGCGCGCATAGCGCTCGAAATCCTGTGGCAACATGGCGCGCAGCGTCAGCCGCGCCGTTCGGATCGGGGGAATCGCCCGCATTTTGCTCTTGCCTCGCGTTGCGGTGTGTTTTTCCCAAGCTTGCCGCAGCGCGGCGGGCTTGTCAGCAACAACCTCGGCGCGAATCGCAAAAACGGCGCCTTTCTGCACAGAAAGACGCCGTTCTCAAAAGGTCGGAGGTGGGCCGGTTCAGGCCGCGTCGGAGATGAACTTCACCGCATCGCCGAAGGTCTGGATGGTCTCGGCGGCGTCGTCCGGGATCTCGATGCCGAACTCTTCTTCGAAGGCCATGACCAGCTCGACCGTGTCGAGGCTGTCCGCGCCCAGATCGTCGATGAAAGAGGCGTTCTCGGAGACCTTGTCCTCTTCCACGCCCAGGTGGTCCACAACGATTTTTTTCACTCGATCTGCGACGTCGCTCATGCTTTTCAGTCCTCGTTCTTGCTTGCGCCGGCTTGGCCGGCTTGATCGCCCCCACACAGGGTTGGCTTTGGAATGCCCCTTGGGGCGGTTAGGCTTCAGGTTCCCCCAAAACACGCAACGCGCACAAAAGTGCACGCCCGGTCCGATTTCTGCGCCGCTATAGCGGCAGTGCCGACGCTTGGCAAGCGCGGGAATGTGCCGCATCGCAGCACCCTGCGCAGGCAGGCTCAGAGCATCGCCATCCCGCCATTCACGTGCAGCGTGGTCCCGGTGACATAGCCGGCCTCGGGACTGGCGAGATAGAGCACGGCGCTCGCGATCTCTTCGGGCGTGCCCATGCGGCCCGTGGGGATTTGCCCCAGAATACCCGCTTTCTGATCGTCTGTCAGCTTGTCTGTCATCGCGGTCTCGATGAACCCCGGCGCGACGGCATTGACGGTGATCCCGCGCGAGGCGACCTCATAGGCGAGCGATTTGGACATGCCCACCATCCCGGCCTTGGAGGCGGCATAGTTGCCCTGCCCCGGATTGCCCGTGGCCCCCACCACCGAAGAGATGTTGATGATCCGCCCCCAGCGCGCCTTCATCATGCCCCGGAGCACGCCCTTGCAGAGCTTGAAGGTCGCCGTGAGGTTCACGTCGATCACCGATTGCCACTCGTCGTCCGACATCCGCATGAAGAGGTTGTCCCGCGTGATCCCGGCATTGTTGACCAGAATATCCACGGCCCCCATGGCCTCGGCGGCTTGCTTGGGCAGCGCCGCGACGGCCTCCGGATCGCTGAGATTGCAGGGCAGAACATGCCCCCGGTCGCCAAGCTCGGCAGCAAACGCCTCCAGCGGCTCGGTGCGGGTGCCCGACAGGCCCACCGTCGCGCCCGCGCTGTGCAAGGCCCGCGCGATATCGGCACCAATGCCGCCCGATGCGCCAGTGACCAAAGCACATTTTCCCGTCAAATCAAACATCTAAGTCCCTTTCTTCAGGTAACGGTTTAACCCGCGACCACTTTCTGAACGTCCTCCGGCGTGCCCACGGCAGCGCAGGCTATGCTGCGCTCGATACGGCGCACCATGCCCGACAGCGCCTTGCCAGCGCCGATTTCCCACATCTCGGTCACGCCTTTCCCGGCCATCCACGCCACGCTCTCACGCCAGCGCACCGCGCCGGTGACCTGTTCAATCAGCAGCGCCCGGATCTCACCGGGGTCCGTGACGCCTTCAGCACGCACATTGGCCACCACCGGCACCGCCGGGGCGGTGATCTCGACGCCTGCCAGCGCCTCTTTCATCACCTCCGCCGCCGGGGCCATCAGCGCGCAATGGAACGGCGCGGACACGGGCAGCATTACCGCGCGTTTCGCGCCCTTGGCCTTGGCCAGTTCGACCGCGCGCTCCACGGCGGCCACATGGCCCGAGACCACGACCTGCCCGGGATCGTTGTCATTGGCGGCTTGGCAAACCTCATCGCCCGCCGCCTCCGCTGCGACCTCGGTTGCGGCCGCGTAATCCAGTCCGAGCAGCGCCGCCATGGCGCCGATGCCCACAGGAACCGCGCTTTGCATCGCTTGGCCGCGCGTGCGCAAGAGCCGCGCGGTGTCGGCCACGCTGAGCGCGCCCGCCGCGCAGAGCGCCGAATATTCGCCGAGCGAATGGCCTGCCACGAAGGACGCCTTGGCGATCCCGGCCCCTTCGGCCTCCAGCGCCCTCAGCGCCGCGATCGAGGTGGCCATCAGCGCCGGCTGCGCGTTCTGCGTGAGCGTGAGCGCGTCGATTTCGCCCTCCCAGATCAGCGCCGACAGATCCTCGCCCAGCGCGTCATTGACCTCCTCGAAGACGGCCGCCGAGGCCGGATAGGCATCGCTCAGCGCCTTGCCCATCCCGATGGTTTGCGCCCCCTGCCCGGGAAACAGAAATGCGGTTGTCATGCGCGGCTGTCCTTTGTTGGAAACTGTTCCCCTGCGCCTAGCGCGTCTGCCCCGAAGGCGCAATATTGGTTCCGAACGCGCCTTCCGGGCCCGGCAGATCGGCGTGGCCCCCCGTGGGCCGGGATCTGCCGGGAGGACCACCGCCCAGCCTGCCCAAAGGATTAACGCCGGACCACCGAACGCCCCGTTAACCCGCGAACGAATCAAAAACGAGCCATACAAGTGCCATACGCCGAGCCATACGCGCTGCCATACGCCGTATGGCCCTTGTTTTTAGGGCCTTAACCCGCGTTTCGGGGATTTTGCGCCTCTCGCGCCGCCCGCCTGCGTTCGCTGCGTTAACCGTCTCGCGCGCACACGCACCAAAACTGTGCACCCACCGCCCTTGGTCCTGCGCCCAGCCCGCTTAGGTTAGACAGCACACCGACCAACGGAGCCCCCCCATGCCCGCTGCCAACACCGCCGAGCGTTACGGAACCATCGCCAAGACCTTCCATTGGCTGACCGCGCTGCTGATCCTGACGCTGATCCCGCTGGGCATCTACGCGAACACTCTCGCCTATGAAATCCGGGCGTCTGCCAGCCCGAGCGACGCCCTTGTGGCGCAGACTGCTTGGCTCTTCTCGCTCCACAAAACCCTTGGTTTGACTGTGTTTTTCGTGGCTCTGCTGCGCATCGGTTGGGCCATCGCCAACCCCAAGCCCCGCCCCTTGCATCCCGAGCGCAGGCTCGAACACTGGGCGGCGGAGACCGCCCATTGGCTGCTCTACGGCTCGCTCTTGCTCGTGCCGCTCTCGGGCTGGATTCACCACGCCGCCACCACCGGGTTCGCGCCCATCTGGTGGCCGTTCGGCCAGTCCCTGCCCTTCGTGCCCAAGGACGAGAGCGTCGCGGCGGTGTTCAAGGGGCTGCATATCGTCTTCGAGCGCGTGCTCGTAGTGACGCTGCTGCTGCATATCACGGGGGCGCTCAAGCATCATCTTGTGGACAAAGACAACACCCTCCGCAGGATGTGGTTCAGCGCACTCAAGCCCGCATCCGCGCCCGCCCGCGACACCCAACGCGCCAGCCTGCCTGTGGTCACGGCTGTGACGGTCTGGGCCGTCGCCGTGGGCCTTGGCGGCATGCTCGGCGTCTATGACAGCCACGCCGCCATCGCGCCCGCCGAAACGCTCGAAGAGGTGGCCTCGGATTGGCAGGTGCAGGATGGCACGCTGGCGATCTCGGTCACGCAGTTCGGCTCCGAAGTGACCGGCAGTTTCGCGGACTGGACGGCGGCGATTTCCTTCGACTCGGAGGTGCCGCAAGGCGAGGCGGGCACCGTAACCGCAACGATTTCAATCGGTTCACTGAGCCTTGGCTCGGTGACCGCGCAGGCGCTCGGCCCAGACTTTTTCGACGCGGGGGCCTTCCCGACCGCTGTTTACGAGGCGGTGATCGTGACCGTTCCCGATGGCTACGAGGCGCGCGGCACCCTGACGATCAAGGACCAATCGGTGCCCGTGACCTTGCCGCTCAACCTCGTGGTCGAGGGCGACACCGCCACGCTGGAGACCGAGACCACGCTCAACCGCCTCGATTTCGGCATCGGCGCAAACATGGCTGACGAGTCGTCGCTGGCCTTCGCCGTAGATGTGGAGATAGACCTGACCGCGACCCGCGCAGCACGTGAGTGACGACGGGCGGGTTGGCTGCCGGAACAAAAAATCCCCGCCAAGACAAGATCTTGGCGGGGTTTCTTTATTGATCTGACGCGCGGCTCAGTCGGCCTTCATCGCCTCGACGGAGATGACCACCTCGACCGCGTCGCTCACGGCCGGGGCGAACGCGCCGAGGCCGAAATCGGAGCGCATGAGGGTCGTGGTGGCGTCAAAGCCCGCCCAGTCCTTGTTCGCCATCGGATGCGTGCCGGTCTTGTTGAGCGTGGCATCGAGAACCACCGATTTGGTCACGTCGTTCATCGTCAGATCGCCGGTGATCAGCGCCGTGTTCTCACCGGTCACTTCGATTGAGGTGGAGGTGAAGGTCACCATGTCCTCGTCCGTTGCGCCGAAGAAATCATCGGACATGAAATGCGACTCGCGCTGTTCCCACCCTGTGAACATGGACATCACGGGCATCGACACGCTCACGGTGGAATTCGCCGGTTCGTCCTGATCGAACATGATCTCGCCCTCGAAGCCGGAGAACATGCCGAATGTGGTCGAGTAGCCCAGGTGGTCCCAGGAGAAGATCACCTGGCTATGGCTCGCATCGAGCACGTATTTATCGGCGGCCAGAGCGCCGGTTGCGGGAAGGGCCAAAGCGGCGGCGAAGAGAAGGGATTTCATCAGGTGGCTCCATCGTTAGAGAATGTGAGCCAAACATGGACCCTCAGCGGCCTGCGACAATCCTGCACGGTTCAACAAGTTGTGCGCGCCATTGAACAGCACGGGCACGCGCGCCGGGGCACCCCCGGCGGCGCGCCCCTGTCGGGGCCGTGATGTCAGGCCACCCGAGCGCGCGCCGCGACCTGCGCGTCCTGCAACGCCCGGCGCAGCGCGGCGGTCAGCGTATCGTCGGGCAGCGTGAGTTCCGCCAGCAGATCGCCCGCCTCGTCCCAGAGTTGCACATTGCGCCCCTGGAAGGCCGCGCCGGTCAGATCGGAGAACCGGCGACGCGTCACGAGCGACCGGGTCTCGCCGTAAAAGCGCACCAGTCGGACTTCGCGGCGTACAAGGTCGATCTCGATCTCCGGGACCGGGTGCGGCGCGCCGGACTGCCAGAGCGCGGCGCCGACAAATCCGAGCAGCACGGTGACCATGAGCTTGCTGAGCACTTCAGCACTGCCCCCCGCGCCGACCGGCACAAGCCAGAGGCCGAGCGCGGCGACCGAGAGGCTGACCCCGAGAAAGCGTTGCACCGCGCGCATCCAGTAACGCCGCCCGCCCCGTGTGCGGAGCATCACCGGGCCCTTGGTGTCGAAATCGGCAACCGGTGCCCAAAGACTGTCTTCTGCCAGACTCATTTTTCCTATCCCTCGTTCCGTGGCGGCGCAGGCCGCTTGTCTCGTTCCCCGTTGCGGCGGCCCCCGGAGCGCGGCGAAAAACTGGGGTTTAAATTCCAGATTTTCAGCGGCCGGCTCGCATCGCCTTCAAGTTGAATCTAACTGTTTCAATCTGGCAGCATTGCGGCGGAACCGCGCCGGGGGCGGGGAGATCGCAGGGAGATAGCAAGGCGCGACGCGCATCCGTGCCCGCCCCGCGCGCCCGGCCCGGCCCGGCCCTGCCCCGTGCGGCAACGAGGGTTGCACATATCGCCCGCATGGCTATAAGGCCCCATCCGGAGCACCGTGTATGAACCGCGCAGTCTCTCGTGATCGGGCCGCTCCGGACCTGATGGCCCCGTCTTTGAAATGCGCCTTGATAGAAGTGGAACAGCGACATGGCTCTCTATGAGCATGTGATGATCGCGCGTCAGGACCTGTCCAACACACAGGCCGAAGCGCTCATCGAACATTTCGGCACCGTGCTGACCGACAATGGCGGCAGCCTCGTGGACAGCGAGTACTGGGGTGTCAAAACCATGGCTTACAAGATCAACAAGAACCGCAAGGGCCACTATGCCTTCCTGCGTTCGGATGCCCCGGCACCGGCTGTTCAGGAAATGGAGCGCCTGATGCGCCTGCATGATGACGTGATGCGCGTTCTGACCATCAAGGTCGACGAGCACGCCCCCCTGCCCTCCGTGCAGATGCAGAAACGCGAAGAACGTGGCGACCGCCGCGAACGCCGCTAAGCGAGAAGGATCTTAAACCATGGCTGCAAAACCATTTTTCCGACGCCGCAAGGTGTGCCCCTTCTCCGGCGACAACGCGCCGAAGATCGACTACAAGGACACCCGCCTGCTGCAACGCTACATCTCCGAGCGCGGCAAGATCGTACCGTCCCGGATCACCGCAGTATCCGCCAAGAAGCAACGCGAGTTGGCCCGTGCCATCAAACGCGCCCGCTTCCTCGCGCTTCTGCCCTATGCCGTGAAGTAAGGAGCAACTGACATGCAAGTGATCCTTCTCGAACGTGTTGCCAAGCTGGGCCAGATGGGCGACGTCGTCGACGTTAAGCCGGGCTATGCACGCAACTACCTGCTGCTTCAGAAAAAGGCTCTGACGGCAAGCAAGGAAAACATCGCGGCCTTCGAGGCGCAAAAGGCGCAGCTCGAAGCCCGCAACCTTGAGACAATGAAAGAAGCGCAGGCTCTGGGCGACCGCCTCGACGGCCAGCAATTCATCGTGATTCGCTCCGCCTCCGATGGCGGCAATCTCTATGGCTCCGTCACCACGCGCGACGCCTCCGATGCGGCCACCGAAGCGGGCTTCTCGATCGACCGCAAGCAAGTCATCATCGAGCGCCCGATCAAGGAGCTTGGCCTGCACGACGTGAATGTCACCCTACACCCCGAGGTGGAAGTGGTGATCAAGCTCAACGTCGCGCGCTCGCCTGAAGAGGCCGAGTTGCAAGCCTCCGGCAAGTCGATTCAGGAACTGGCTGCGGAGGAAGAAGCCGCAGCAGATTTCGAAATCCAGGAACTGTTCGAAGATATCGGCGCGGCTGCCTCCGAGGATGAGGACCTGGCCGAGGCCGCGGGTGTTGAAACGCCCGAGAGCGACGGCACGGATGACGAACAACCGGCCACCTGAGCCGAACCGACATCGCTTTGAATGTGGGCCGCTCCGATCCGGGGCGGCCTTTTTCTTGAGGCGCACACGAAATTAACTGTGTTTTAGAGGATTATGGGGCACTGTGTCTGGACGGAGATGATTCCCGCGAACCCTGCTGAGGACCTGCACCATGCGCGCTGCCCTTCTCGCTTCTGTCATGTGCCTGCTCACTGCCTTGCCGCTGGCCGCCTCGGACCCGGCAACCTCCACACCCGGCACGGCGGCGCCCCTGCCCCAATCGAGCGTCACCCTGCCCCCGGTCTATCTCGGCACCCAGTCCGAGCCGGGTCTTCTCTCAGAGGCCCAAATTCCCCGCCTGCACCGCGTCTGGCGCGCGCTGGCCGGGCGTGTCCGTGACGGGCTGGACCCGCAAGAGCCAAGCGTGATGCCGGAGGAAGGTATTCGCGACCACCTGCTTCAATGGTAGCCACGCCCGCGCCCAAGTCGCTCTCTACGTGTCATGTGACGGCAGCGCCTCACCACGCCTGACGGCAGGGGCGCACGAAAAAGGCCGCCCCGAACAGGCGGCCCTGCTTCATTGCCATAGAGGGACGTCTTACTCGTCTTCGAGCGTCTCGACAGCCTTTTGCAAGTCTTCCTTGGTCACTGTCTTCTCGGTCACAGTGACTTTCTCGAAGGCCTGATCCACCACCTTGTCCTCGAACAGAGGTGCGCGGATCTGTTGCTGCATCTGCTGGTTCTGCTGCACGAATTCGAAGAACTGACGCTCCTGACCGGGATACTGGCGGGCTTGCTGGAAGATGGCTTGGCTGATCTCGGCATCGGTCACTTCGACCTCGCCCTTCTGACCCATCTCCGCCAGAAGCAGGCCAAGGCGCACGCGGCGCTCGGCGAGCGTGGTATGCTCCTCGGTCGGCTCGATTTCCGGGTGGTCATGGCCTTCCACGTCCGGGTTGTCCTCGTGCCAAAGCTGATGCGCGATCTGCTTGGCCTCGGCGTCGACGAGCGAGGGCGGCAGCTCGAATTTCACTTTCTCGTCTAGCGCATCGAGCAGCGCGCGCTTCATGAGCGCGCGGGCCGCGCCGGCATATTCGGCTTCCAGGCGCTCCGAGATCTGCCCCTTGAGCGCGTCCAGATCCTCGGCACCGAATTTCTTCGCCAGCTCGTCGTCGATCTCAGCGGCCACCGGTTCCTTGACCTCCTTGATCGTGCAGGAGAACACCGCCTCTTTGCCCGCCAGATGCTCGGCTTGGTAGTCCTCGGGGAAGTTGACGGTCACGTCCTTCTCTTCGCCCGCTTTCACGCCTACGAGTTGCTCCTCGAAACCCGGGATGAAACTGTCTGAGCCGAGTGTCAGCGGGTAGTCTTCCGCCGCCCCGCCCTCGAAGGGCTCGCCGTCGACCTTGCCGACGAAATCCATCACGACCTGATCCCCGTCCTTGGCCTTGGAGCCTTTCTTGCGCGCCTTGAAATCCTGCGCGGTCTCGGCGAGGTTGTTCAAGGCTTCGGTCACGTCCTCTTCGCTGGCCTCGACGACCAATTTCTCCAGAGTGATATCGCTCAGGTCAGCCTCGGGAATCTCCGGCAGCGCCTCATAAGACATCTCGACATTGACGTCGTCGCCCTCTTTCCAGTCCTCGTTGGTCATCTTGACCTCGGGCTGCATGGCCGGACGATCGCCGCTGGCCTCGAAATGCTCCTGCATGGCCCCGTCGATGCTTTCCTGCATGACCTCGCCGAGCAGACGCTGGCCGAATTGCTTGCGCAGCAGCGCCATCGGCACCTTGCCCTTGCGGAAGCCCTTCATCTCGACGTCCGGCTGCGCCTCTTTCAGCTTTTCGGTGACTTTCTCGTCCAGCTCGGCGGCGGTGACGGTGATCGCGTAGCCGCGTTTCAGACCGTCATTCAGCGTCTCGGTGACCTGCATGTGTGCTCCTGACATGAGTAGAGGGCCGCCTCGCGGGACGGCCCGAAAATTTGCGTCTGACTAGCGATAAGGCATGGCGGGATCAACCCGAAAAACAAAGCCGCCCTTGACCTCCCCCGGCCCGGTCCTCATCCTGCACGTCACGGCGGAAGTCAGGGGAGGATGCAAGATGACCGAGGCTCCGGTTTTGATCGCGGGGGGCGGCGTCGCGGGCCTTGCGCTCGGGCTCACGCTGCACCAGATCGGCGTGCCCTTCGTGGTGTGTGAGGCGGTGCGGGAGCTCAAGCCACTCGGGGTCGGCATCAACCTGCAACCCAACGCGGTGCGCGAGCTCTATGATCTGGGTCTGACCTCGGACGATCTGGACAGCGCCGGCATTCCCGTGCGCGAATGGGCGCTGGTGGGCCAGAACGGGCAGGACATCTACGCTGAGCCGCGCGGCACTTTCGCGGGCTATGACTGGCCGCAATACGCCATGCACCGCGGCAAGCTGCAAATGCTGCTGGCCCGGACCTTGCTGGAGCGCGCCGGGCCGGGGGCGATCCGGCTGGACAGCCGCGTGACCGGCTACACCGAAAACGCGGACGGCACCGTCACCGCGCAGATCGGCCATTCGGACGGCAGCACCGAAACGATGACCGGCGCGCTGCTGATCGGCGCCGATGGCATCCATTCGGCGATCCGCGCCCAGATGCACCCGGGCCAGCCACCTATCCATTGGGGCGGCGCACTGATGTGGCGGGGCACCACGAAAGCGCGGCCGATGCGCACCGCCTCCTCCTTCATCGGCCTCGGCACCATGGCGCAGCGCATGGTGATCTACCCGATCTCGGCCGCCGATCCCGAGACCGGGCTGGCCGATATCAACTGGATCGCCGAGATCACCGTCAAGGACCCCGGCGCGCATGATGCCAGCGCGTGGTTCCGGCAAGTGCCGATCTCCGATTTCGTCCACCATTTCGACGATTGGGTCTATGACTGGCTCGATGTGCCGGCGCTCATAGGCGGGGCGGAGATGGCCTATGAGAACCCGATGATCGACCGCGACCCGGTGGACACATGGGTGCAAGGCCTTGTGGCGCTGATGGGCGATGCCGCCCACGCGATGTATCCCACCGGCTCCAACGGCGCGAGCCAAGCCATCATCGACGCGCGCACGATCGGAGCGTGCCTGCTGGAGCATGGCCTTGGCCCGGAGGCGCTCGCGGCCTATGACGCCAAGCTCTGCAAGCCGGTCTCAGAACTGGTGCTGCGCAATCGCGGCGCGGGTCCGTTCGGCCTCTTGGGCGTAGTGGAGGAGCGCAGCGGCGGGGAAGCGGTCGACGATATAGACGCGGTGGTCCCGCCCGAGGAGCGCGCAGCCTACATGACGGCCTACAAATCCGCCGCCGGGTTTGCCCGAGAGGCCCTGAACGCCGCCCCGCGCACCATTCCAGAGGGCGCTGCGCTCAGATGACAGGCAAGACCCGCCCGCCTCACTGATGCCAAATTGTGCATTCTGCACGATTTTGCACGAAAATCGTCAGGAACCGGACCGCGCGCCCCTTGAGGCCGGGCAAAAACACCATAACTGAACGCTCAATCATAAATAACCGACGACTGGGGGGCCTGTGTCACTATTCCTTATCGTTGCGCTACCATTTCTGGGCGCGCTGCTACCCGGGTTGATGAATCAGGCAGGCCGTGCGGCCTGTGCCGGTGTCACCTTCACCATTACCCTTGCCGCATTCGTCGGGCTCCTGACCAACCTGCCCTCCGTGCTCGCCGGCGAGGTCGTGACCGCCCGCGTGCTCTGGCTCCCACAGCTCGGCCTCAACTTCAACCTGATGCTCGACGGGCTGGGCTTCTTCTTCGCGATGCTGATACTCGGGATCGGCCTTCTGATCATCGCCTATGCCCGCCACTACCTGTCCCGCAACGACAATATGGGCCAGTTTTTCACCTACCTGCTGCTGTTCCAAGGCGCGATGGTGGGGATCGTTCTTTCCGACAACATCCTGCTTTTGCTGGTGTTCTGGGAGCTGACCTCGCTGTCGTCCTTCCTGCTGATCGGCTATTGGAAGCACCTGCCCGAGGGCCGTCAGGGCGCGCGCATGGCGCTCACCGTCACCGGCATGGGCGGGCTCGCGATGATTGGGGGGATGCTGATCCTCGGCCAGATCGCGGGCAGCTATGACCTCTCGGTGATCCTGCAAAACCGCGACGCGATCCAAGCCGACCCGCTCTACCTGCCCGCGCTGATCCTGATCCTGCTGGGCTGTTTCACCAAATCCGCGCAGTTCCCGTTCCACTTCTGGCTCCCGCACGCCATGGCCGCCCCCACACCGGTCTCGGCCTATCTGCACTCCGCGACGATGGTGAAGGCGGGCATTTTCCTGCTGGCCCGCCTCTGGCCGGTGCTCTCAGGCACGCCGGAATGGTTCATCCTCGTCACCACGGCGGGTCTGATCACCATGGTCCTCGGCGCCGTCATCGCCCTCTTCAAGCATGACCTCAAAGCGCTGCTCGCCTTCTCCACGGTCTCGCATCTGGGCCTGATCACGATGCTGCTCGGCACCGGCACCGCCTTCGGCGCGATGGCCGCCGTGTTCCACATCCTCAACCACGCGAGCTTCAAGGCCGCGCTCTTCATGTCCGCCGGGATCGTCGATCACGAAACCCACACCCGCGACATCCGCCGCCTCGGCGGCCTGCGCAAACTCATGCCGATCACCTTCGTGATCGCGACGCTGGGCTCTCTGTCGATGGCCGGTATCCCCTTCTTCAACGGGTTTCTCTCCAAGGAGATGATGCTCGAAGAAGCGACCAAAACCGTCCTCTTCGGAACATGGTGGCTGGTCCCGGCGCTGGCAACCTTCGGCTCGATCTTCTCCGCCGCCTATTGCTTCCGCCTGATCGGCCATACCTTCCTCGGCCCGGTCCGCGATAACTACCCCGCGCATCCCCATGATCCCGGCCCGGGCCTGTGGCTGCCCCCGGCCCTGCTGATGATCCCTGTGATCGGCATCGGCATCGCCCCCTTCCTCGTGCAGGATTTCGTGTTCCTCATTGCCAAGTCCGTCATCGGCGGCGTGGCCCCGCTGGAGGTCAAATACATCAAGATCTGGCACGGCCTCGTCCCGGCCCTTTTCATGTCCATCGCGGCGGTCGTCGGCGGTCTGTTCTTGCTGGCGCTGTTCAATCCGCTCCTGCGCGCATGGGACGCCGCCCCCAGCCCCGAGGCCAAGACGATCTTCGAGGCCCTCGTCGAGGGCATCGCCCAGACCGCGAAGGGGATCAGCCACGGCCTGCATTCCGGCGCCTTCTCGCGCTATGCCTTCGTGATGATCGCCACTGTGCTGGGCGTGAGCACCTTCGCGTGGAGCACCGGCGCGCTCGGCGTGACCACCCGCGAGATGCAGCCCGTGGGCATTGTGCCCATCGCGGGCTGGGCGATGCTTGCCGCCGCGAGCGTGGGGCTTGTCTTCTATCACCGCCACCGCCTGACGGCCCTGATCCTCGTGAGCATCATCGGCCTGATGGTCTCCGTGGGGTTCGTCTTTCTCAGCGCCCCTGACCTTGCGATGACGCAGCTCACCGTCGAGGTGGTCACACTGATCCTGCTCCTGCTGGCGCTGAATTTTCTGCCCAACCGCACGCCCATCGAAAGCACCCCGCTCCTGCGTCTGCGCGATGGGGCGCTCGCGGTGGCGGGCGGGCTCGCGGCGATGGCGCTGTCCTGGCACTACCTGCTGCGCGACGCGGTTGCCGCGCCGATCTCCGAATTCCACCTCGCCAATTCCTACAAGGGCGGCGGCGGCACCAATGTGGTGAACGTGATTTTGGTGGATTTCCGGGGCTTCGACACCTATGGCGAGATCATCGTGCTCGGCATCGCCGCGCTGTTGATCTACGCGCTGACCGAAACCCTGCTGGGCGGGCCGATCCGCGCCAAGCTGCTGAACCGCAGCCCAGATCAGGCGCGCTCGGGCGACATGCACCCGATGATGATGGTGGTCCTGACCCGCGTGATGATGCCGGTGGTGATGCTGGTCGGCTTCTATATCTTCCTGCGCGGCCACAATGAGCCGGGCGGCGGGTTCATCGCCGGTCTGGTGGTCTCCATCGGCTTCGTGATGCAATACATGGCCTCGGGCTATGGCTGGACCACTGCGCGCCTGCGCTACCCTTATCACGGGGTGATCGGCACCGGCGTGCTGATCGCAGGGCTCTGCGGGATCGGCTCGTGGTTCGTCACCAAGCCGTTCCTGACCTCGGACTTCACCTATGTGCGCATCCCGCCCTTCAACGAATTCGAACTCGCCACGGCGGCGATCTTCGATGTGGGCGTGTTCCTGACGGTCGTCGGCGCGGTGCTGCTGTCGCTCGAAAGCTTCTCACGGCTCGCGCGGCGGCAGGACATGCCCGAAAGCGATTACCCGATGGATATCGACCCGTCGCGCACAGACCCCAACGCAACCAAAGCGGAGGCCTGATCCATGGAACTGCTTGTCGCCTCCGCCATCGGTATCATGACAGCCGGCGGGATCTACCTCACCCTGCGCCTGCGCACCTTCCCTGTGATCCTCGGGATCGCGATGCTCACCTACGCAGTCAACGTGTACCTCTTCGCCTCGGGCCGCCTCAAGGTCGGCGCGCCCCCGGTGCTGACGGACGCCACCAACTACGCGGACCCGCTGCCGCAGGCGCTGGTGCTCACTGCAATCGTAATCTCCTTCGGCATGACCGCCGTGGTGGTGATGATCGCGCTCGGCTCCTTCCTGACCTCGGACGATGACGCGGTGAACGACCCGTCCGAACCCGCGCAGGAGGACCGCACATGACCCATTGGCTCATCATGCCGGTGCTCTTGCCGGCCTTCCTCGCCCCCTTCATCATCCTCGCCGCGCGCTACCATATCGGCATCCAGCGGGTGATCTCGGTCGCCGGGGTGCTGGGCCTGATCGCGTTGGCGCTTGGCCTCGCCTGGCAGGCCTCGGACGGCACCGTGTCGATCTACCAGCTTGGCGACTGGGCCGCGCCCTTCGGCATCATCCTTGTCGGCGACCGCCTTTCCACGCTGATGGTGCTGCTGACCTCGGTCCTCGCATTGTTTGTCCTGCTCTACGCCATCGGCTCGGGCTGGGACGAGCGCGGACGCCATTTCCACGCGCTCTACCAGTTCCAACTGATGGGCATCCTCGGCGCGTTCCTGACCGGGGACCTGTTCAACCTTTTCGTGTTTTTCGAGATCCTGCTCATCGCCTCCTACGGCCTGATGATCCATTCCGGCGGACAGGACCGCCTCCGCGCAGGCACCCAATACGTCGCGTTCAACCTGCTTGGCTCGACCCTGTTCCTCTTTGCCCTCGGCGCGCTCTATGCCGAGACCGGCACGCTCAACATGGCCGATGTGGCGCAGCGCGTCGCGGCGATGAGCGACGCCGAAACCGTGGGCATCCGCGTCGCCGCTGTCCTGCTGCTGCTGGTCTTTGCCCTCAAGGCCGCGCTGGTGCCGCTGCATGTTTGGCTGCCCTCCTCCTATGCCGAGGCCCCGGCCCCGGTGGCCGCGCTCTTCGCGATCATGACCAAGGTCGGCGCCTATGCGGTGATCCGGGTCTACACGATGGTGTTCCCTGCGGACTTGGGCGTGACGGCGGGCCTGCATGGCGACTGGCTCCTGCCCTTCGCGCTCCTGTCCATGGCGATTGGCGCCATCGGCGTGCTGGGCGCGCGTAAGCTCGACAGGCTGGTGGCTTTCGCGGTGGTCGGCTCCATGGGCATGGTGATGACCGCCATCGCGCTCTTCACAGAGACCTCGATCACGGCGGCGATCTACTACATCGTCCATTCGACGCTGGCCGCTGCGACCCTGTTCTTGCTCACGGACATGGTCCGCGCAGGCCGCGACGGGCTCGCGCTCAGCCCCCGCGCGCCCATCGCGGGCGCGGCCCTGACAGCGGGGATGTTCATGGCGGGCGCGATTGCCATGACCGGCCTGCCGCCGCTCTCGGGCTTTCTGGGCAAGCTGCTGGTGCTCGACGCCGCCTACACCTCGCCGCTGATGGCATGGGTCTTCGCCATCGTGCTGATCTCCTCGCTGGTCAACGTGGTGGGCTTTGCCCGCGCGGGCTCGGTGGTGTTCTGGAAGGCCCATGCCACGGAGCCTGACGAGCAGATGCCGCCAGCCGACGCCCCCTCGGCCCTGTCCTATGTGGCGGTAGGCGGATTGCTTACCCTGCTGGCTCTGCACACAGCCTTCGCGGGCTATGTCACGGGCTACACCGCCGAGATCGCCGGGCAACTCTTCGCGCCCAGTGACTATATCTCCACCGTGCTCGAGACACCGGGCAAGCTCTCGGATGCCAAAGAGGGAGGGTACTGACATGATCCAACGCGTCCTGCCACATCCGCTCCTGACGGTGATCCTCGCCGTGGTGTGGATCCTGCTGCAAAACGAGATCAGCGCGGGCATGTTCGTGTTCGGCCTGATCCTCGGGATCATCATCCCCCTGATGACCGCCGCGTGGTGGCCCGACCGCCCCCAGACCTTCCGCATGGGCAAGATGCTGCTCTATGCGCTGCTGGTGATGTGGGATATCGTCGTCGCCAATATCGAGGTGGCGTGGATCGTGCTGACCCGGCCGAATTCCAAACTGCGCCCGGCGTGGATCGTCGTGCCGCTTGACCTCAAACACCCCGAAGCGATCACGATCCTCGCGGGCACGATCACGCTGACGCCGGGCACGGTCTCCTCGGACCTCTCCGACGAAGGCCACAGCCTGCTGGTGCATGTGCTCGACACCGACAACCCGGACGCGGTGCGCGATGAGATCAAGACCCGCTACGAGGCCCGCCTGAAGGAGATTTTCGCATGAGCGCCGCGCAGAGTTTCGTCGACATCATGGTGATCGTGGCCTTTGTCGCGGTGTCCATCGCGCAGGTCATGGCAATGGCCCGGCTCGTCATGGGCCCCTCGGCGGGCGACCGGATCCTCGCACTCGATACGATGGTCATCAACGCCATCGGCCTCATCGTCCTTCTGGGCATTAGTCAGGGCAGTCAGGTGTTCTTCGAGGTCGGGCTGATCATCGCGATGCTGGGCTTCATCTCCACCGTGGCCCTGTGCCGCTTCATCCTGCGCGGAGACATCATCGAATGACCGGAACCGATATCGCCCTCTACGCCGCTGGCATCTGCCTCCTGATCGGCGCGATCTTCGCGCTGGTGGGCTCCATCGGCCTGCTTAAATTCAACGATCCCATGACGCGGATGCACGCCCCTACGAAGGTGGGCACGATGGGCATCGGCGCGCTTTTGCTGGCCTCGGCGATCAATGCCGAAGTGATCGGCGGCAGCGCGATCCATTCGGTGCTGATCATGGTGTTTCTCTTCGTAACCGCGCCGATCTCGGCCAACTTCATCGCCAAGGTCGCGATCCACCGCCGCACCTGCGACACGCCCCCCGCGCCCACAGAGGACGAAACATGGGCGACGCTGAACGTGCCTGAAGAGGACCGCGCGATCTCCGAGCGCACCTAGCGGGCGGTTACCGACAAGCGCCCGCCCGGCCCGAGCGCGATATCCGGCGCGCAGTCCGGCGCGGCGCAGACCAAGGCGCTCCGCCCGGTGATCTGGGTGACACGGTAGCTCAGGGCGCGCGCATCCTGCACGAAGGCGGCGCGGGCGCTGGTCGCCTCCGTCACATCTTCCGCCACCCGGACCGCGCCCGCCCCCGCCGGCAGCGCCGCAACGACCGCCCGGCTTTCCTGCTGCCATGCGCGATAGGTGCCGTATTGCAAAAAGGTCTGAAGCGCGTAGCTGCCGATCACCAGCAGTGCCGCGTTGCGCATCAGCCGTAGCGGCAGACCCGGCGCGGCGGAGAGCGCCTGCACTGCCCGGCCCACGATCAGCGCATAGAACACCCACGCAAAAATGAACCCGCGCGGCGGCACCAGCGCCCCCATCTTGAGGATTTGCACGCAGGCCAGCCCCAGCCCCACAGCGAGCCCGGCAAGCAGATAGAGCGCCGCCCATCGGTCATGGCGGAGCAACACCGCGCTCGCGGCAGCCAGAAGCACGAGATGAAACCAGACCATCGGCGCGAAGCCGAAACTGGCCTTGTCGCCCAGATCGGCCAGCGACTGCCAGACCAGCGGCAGATTGGCCATGACCCCCGCCAGATCACTGGCAGGCACCGCATCGCGCCACTCGGCCAACGGCACGCCAAACACCCCATGCACCGCGTAGTTCAGCGCGTAGACGCAAAGCACGGCGGCGGCGAAACTCACTTTAAACAGCGCGACGCGCCCGCAGAGATCGCGCAGGCTATGCCGCTCGGCCCGCAACAGGCAGATCGCGAGGATCAGCAGCGGATAGGTCGTATAGGCCATGAAGGACGCGATTACGAAGCCCGGCATCAGCCACAGCAGCACCCTGTCCCGCACCCATGTGCCGAGCCACGCATAGAGGGCGACCAGAGCAAGCCCGGGGATCAACGTGTTGAACCACAGCGAGATCAGCGTGGCGGGCGGCGCGATGAGAAGGAACAGCGCGGCCAGCAGCGCGGCAGGCCCCGCGCGCCCGGTCGCCGCCACCGCAAGACCCGCTGCCAGCAGCGCCCAAAGCGCCTGATACAGCGCGAAATTCAGCCAGCTTGGCGTGACAAGCCCCCGCAAATGCCACAGGTAATTGACCCACCGCCCCTCATGCAGCGTCTTGGCCCAGAAGCCGGACGGGTCGGCCAGAAGCGCCGGGAAGTCATCATAGCGGATCATCGGATCGGCGAGGTTCGGCAGGGATATCAGCGCCAGTGCCGCGAGCGCCGCCGCCCAGACCTGCCAGACGGGCGCAATCGCGATCTGGCGCGCGGTCCGCGCCGGAGTGTCCGTCAGTGCCGTCACGCCACCGCGGCCAGACGGGCGCGGCGCGCCAGATAACCCGCGCGAAGTTGCGCGAGGCGCGTGACCGCCGCTTGCGGCAGTTGCGCCACAAGGCGCCGCCGCATCTGCCACGCAAAATCACCTGTCTCGCGCACGATCTCGCTTTCGGCCAACCATGTGGCACGAATGGCCGCAGGCAGGGTCTCCGCCGTCTCCGCCTTCACGTAAAGGATCGCATTATACCGATACCACGGCTCAATCGCCGGGTTGTCCTTCACATAGGGTCGCAGGCAGTCATGGGCGACATAGCCCCGCGCCGCGAATTTCTCCTGCCAGAACGACAGGGGTTGCTCGTTGATGTGACACTCTCCGCCCTGCCCCACGACCGCCGCCGAGAAGAGCACCCGGTCCGAGGCGTCGCACAGGCTCTGCACCAGCGTGTCCGACGCGGCGGTCGGCAGGTGCTCGCCCACTTCGAGGCTTTGCGCCAGATCGAAGCGGCTCCGGAAATGCAGGGGCTCGGTCAGATCGGCAGGCTGGAAGCTCGCCGCCGGGATCGCCAGCGTGTCGCGATTGACGTAGTCGCCATCCACACCGAGCACCCGCGCTGCGCCCTGCCGCTGCCAGACATCGAGCCACACCCCGCGTCCGCAGCCCAGATCGAGCACCGAGCCGGGCCGCAGCCAGCCGCCCAGAAGCCCTGTCATCGCTTCCGCAGAGGCCCGCGCACCCGCGTCGATATAGTCGAAGAACGTGTCGGAATAGATATGCGTCATGGGGTGACATCCCGTGCTGTGCGCCGCGGGCCGAACACCCAGCGCGCCATGAGAAGATAGTTTTGAACAGGCAGAACCAGCGCGACGATCAGCGCGGCCATGCCCGGCGTGAGGCCCAGCTTGGGCGCGGCAAGCCCGGTGATCAGCGCCGAGGTCACGAGCCCGCAGCCGATCATCCAGACAAAACGCAGGATTTGCCGGCCATCGCCAAGCCGCGCCCGGAAGGTAAAGCCCGCTTGCGCCACATATTGCACCACCACCGCGAGCAGGAAGGCTGCGCCATTTGCCAGCACCTGCGCCCAGCCCATCGCGAGGAAGGCCAGATAGAGCGCGATATAGATCAGCGCGACCGACGCGCCGACCACTGCGAACCGAAAGAGGCGGGCCAGATCAGGCATCGAGCGCCCGTTTCTGCACGAGCATCGGCGTCGCGGCGGCGGTGTCCTCGGCGACGAAATAGAGCGGACGCCCTTTCGCCTCGACATAGAGCCGCCCGATATACTCCCCGAGGATGCCAAGCGTCAGCAGTTGCACGCCCGAGAAGGCCGCAATCGCCAGCGTGACCGAGGCCCAGCCCGGCGCGGTCTGGTAGACGATCAGCGAATGGACAACGTAGATCATCATCAGTCCGGCCACGCCCAGCGAAACAAAGGACAGCCGCGTGGCGAGTTTCAAAGGCTTGGTGGAAAAGGCGGTCATCGCGTCGGTGGCGAAGCGCACCATCTTGCGGAAGGGATACTTGGTCTCGCCCTTCTCGCGCGGCGCACGCACATATTCGATCCCGATCTGGTTATAGCCGACCCATGCGAACATCCCCCGGATGAAGCGCGCTTTCTCGGGCATGGCGAGCACCGCGTCGAGCGCCTTTCGGCTGACAAGGCGGAAATCGCCGCTGTCTTTGGGGATGGGCACGTCAGACAGCGCGTTGAGAACCCGGTAGAACAGATGCGCCGTGGCGCGCTTGAACAGGGTCTCGCCCTGCCGTTCGGCGCGGCGGCCATAGACCACGTCATAGCCCCGATCCATCATCGACATCATGTCCGGCAGAAGCTCCGGCGGGTCCTGCAAATCGGCATCCAGCATGAAAATCCGCGCGCCCTTGGCGGCCTCGAGCCCGGCGGTCAGGGCCACCTGATGGCCCCGGTTCGCGGACATGCGGATGCCCCGAAGCTGCGCACAACTGGCCTGCGCGGCCCGGATCGCGGCCCATGTGCCATCGGTGGAGCCGTCATCGACGAGGATGATCTCGGCCCGCTCGCCATAGGGCGTGGTGACAGCGGCCAGCCGCGCCACCAGATCCGGCAGCGATTCCTCTTCGTTCATGCATGGCACGACAACTGACAGGTACATGGCCCACTCCTATCCACCGACGCCTTGGTGCCATGGGTTTGTGGCCGCAATCGGGCTGGCATTGGGCAAATTGGCGAAACGGAGTGTTTCCTCCAGCATCTGTTCCAGCCGGTTGCTGTGCGCCCCGCAGCGCCTGCCCAAAAAGCAGGCAGACGCCGCGAAAAGGCGCAAAAACTTGTGGAGCAACCGGGATATTCAACGCCTGCCGCTTTTCTTTGGCCGCGCACACGTCATCCTGTCGCCAATCAACATCCAGACAGGGAGTCTGCCCCATGAAACATCTCGCCCTCTCCGCGACGTTCGCCGCGCTGCCCGCCGCTGCGTTCGCGCAAGACCTCACGCCCGTCACCTTCGGCACCAACTGGCTCGCACAGGCCGAGCATGGCGGGTTTTACCAATCCGTCGCCGACGGCACCTATGCCGAGTGCGGCCTCGACGTCACCATCGTCTCGGGCGGCCCGCAGGTGAACAACCGCGCCCTGCTGCTCGCCGACCGCATCCAGTTCCACATGGGCGGCGACATGCTTCAAGCCTTCAACGCCGTGGCCGAGGATATTCCCGTGGTCGCCGTTGCCGCGATCTTCCAGAAGCACCCGCAGGTTCTGGTCGCGCACCCCGACGTAACAAGCTGGGAGGGTCTCAAGGACCGCACCCTGCTGATCGGCGACAATGGATTCACCAGCTACTACCAGTGGATGATCTCCGAGCATGGCTTCACCGCCGAGCAGCGCCAGCCCTACACGTTCAACCCCGCCCCGTTCCTCGCCGATACCGGCCTCGCGATGCAGGGCTACCTGAGCTCCGAGCCGTATCTCGTTGAAAAGACTGGCGGGTTCAAGCCCAACGTGTTCCTGATCGCGGATGCGGGCTTCTCGTCCTACGCCACCACGATCGAAGCCATGCAGTCGACAATCGACGAGCGTCCCGAGGTGGTCGAGTGCTTTGTCGATGGCTCGCTGACCGGCTGGTACAACTACCTCTACGGCGACAGCAGCGCGGCCGACGCGATGATCCTGGAGGCCAACGCGGACATGACGCAGGACAAGATCGACTTCGCCAAGAACATGATGCGCGAAGAGGGCATCGTGGACAGCGGTGACGCGCTGGAGCTTGGCATTGGTGCGATGACCGACGAGGTGATCGGCGGCTTTTACGAGAAGATGGTCGCCTCCGGCGTGATCACCGAAGAGATCGACTGGAAAGCGTCCTACACGCTGGAGTTCACCAACAAGAAAGTCGGCATGGACATCAAGAAGTAAGATACCCCAAAGTGCCGGGGCGTGCCGACCCACGCGCGCCCCGCACCCGGAGCCTGATATGTCCAAAGTCCCCCCGTTTGAGGCCCGCGCCGAGTTGATGCGCGTCGAGGCCGTCGACAAGGTCTTTCCCGGCAACGTGCAGGCCCTG
Organism: uncultured Aliishimia sp.; assembly: GCA_965656085.1. Classification (GTDB taxonomy): domain Bacteria; phylum Pseudomonadota; class Alphaproteobacteria; order Rhodobacterales; family Rhodobacteraceae; genus Aliishimia. Next base: position 45,422 of record CBFHJA010000028.1, read on the forward strand.
CGCGATCTGTCCCTGACGGTGCGCGCTGGCGATTTCATCTCCCTGCTCGGCCCCTCGGGCTGCGGCAAATCCACCGCGCTGCGCCTGATCGCGGGGCTGAGCGAACCAACGGCGGGCCGCATGTCATGGGCCGGGGGGCGCAAGGACGGCGACCTCGGCGTGGTCTTTCAGGAGCCGACCCTGATGCCATGGGCCACGGTTGCCCAGAACGTGTTCCTCCCCTTCCGGCTGGAGGGCAAAAGCTACAACGCGGTCAAGGACGACATTCTCGACGTGCTGAAACTGGTGGGGCTGGAGAAATTCCAGAACAGCTACCCGCGCGAGCTCTCCGGCGGCATGAAAATGCGCGTCTCCATCGCCCGCGCCATGGTCACACAGCCCAAGCTGATCCTGATGGACGAGCCCTTCGCCGCGCTGGACGAGATCACCCGTTTCAAGCTCAACAACGACCTTCTGGAGATGCAGGCCCGTATCGGCTGCACCGTGATTTTCGTCACGCACTCGGTCTTTGAAAGCGTATTCCTCAGCGACCGCATCGTCGTGATGGCCGCCCGCCCGGGCCGCGTCATCGAAGAGGTCCGCGTCGACGCCCCCTACCCGCGCGACGAAGACTTCCGCACCTCCGCAGACTACGCCGCCCATTGCCGCGCCGCCTCCCGCGCGCTCGAACATGCCATGGAGGCCGCCGCATGAGCATTATCGAAACGCAAACACCTGCCCCGAGCGTGCCCAAGATCGACGCCGAAGAGGCCGCCCGCGCCCGCCGCCGCAAGTTTGAGACTGCCGCGCGCTATGTGTTGCCCTTCGCTGTCATGGTTCTGGCGATCTGGCTCTGGGGCCGCATCGTCGTCTGGAACGATATCCCGCATTACATCCTGCCGGGGCCGGACCGGGTTTGGGACAGCCTGACCAATGATTGGGGGCTGCTCATGGATGCCGCCTTCCTAACCGGGCGCATCACGCTTCTCGCCTTGCTGATCGCCGTGGTCGGCGGCGCGGGGCTGGCGATTTTGTTCAACCAATCCAAGATGGTAGAGATGTCGCTCTACCCCTACGCGGTGATCCTGCAAGTCACCCCGGTGGTCTCCATCGCCCCGCTGATCTTCATCTATGTGGAGAGCAAAACCGTCGGCATGCTGCTCTGCGCGTGGATCGTGGCCTTCTTCCCGGTGCTCAGTTCCACCACGCTCGGGCTGAACTCGGTGGACCACAACCTACGCGATCTCTTCCGCATCTACGGCGCCTCACGCTGGCAACGCCTCTATATGCTGCAACTGCCCTCCGCGCTGCCTTACTTCCTTGGCGGGCTGAAGATCGCCGGGGGCCTCTCGCTGATCGGCGCGGTGGTCGCCGAACTCGTGGCGGGCACCGGCGGCGTCGGCACCGGCCTTGCCTTCCGCATCCAGGAAGCGGGCTACCGGCTCAACATCGCCCGCATGTTCGCGGCCCTGTCGATCGTCGCCGCCATGGGCGTGTTCATCTTCGCCGCGCTCTCGCTGCTCTCGCACCTGCTCTTGCGCAAGTGGCATGAAAGCGCGCTGAAGCGGGAGACTTGATGGACTTCCGCGCCCTGCCCAGCGGCCCGCTCACCCTTGCCAATGTCACCATCCCGGCCTGCCTTCTGGGGCAGGAGGGCGATCTCGTCGTCACCGATCTGCATATCGCCGAGGGCAAGATCACCGACACGCCCGGCCAGCGCGTGGACATGGCCCGCGCCATGGTGCTCCCGTGCTTCACGGACATGCACACCCATCTCGACAAGGGCCATATCTGGCCCCGCGCCGCGAACCCCGATGGCTCGTTCATGGGCGCGCTGACCACGGTGGGCGAAGACCGCGCCCATTGGAGCGCGGACGACCTTCGCGCCCGCATGGAGTTCGGCCTCAAATCCGCCTATGCCCACGGCACAAGCGCGATCCGCACCCATCTCGACAGCATCCCGCCGCAGCCGCAGATCACGTGGCCGGTCTTTTCCGAGTTGCGTGCGGCATGGGCGGGCAAGATCGACCTTCAAGCAGTCTGCCTGATCGGCTGCGACGCCTTTTCCGAAGACAGCGATTTCCGCGTTACCGCCGATCTTGTCGCGGAGCACAAAGGCGTGCTGGGCATGGTCACCTACCCGGTGCCGGACCTCGATCACCGCCTCCGCGCCTTCTTCAAGATGGCCGAGACGCGCGGGCTGGATGCCGATTTCCATGTCGACGAGACCATGGACCCCAGTAGCGAGACCCTGCGCCTGATCGCCGAAACGGTGATCGAGACCGGCTATCCGGGCCGCGTTGTCGTCGGCCATTGCTGCTCGCTCTCGACCCAAGACGAGGCCCGCGCGATGGACACACTGGACCTTGTGGCCAAGGCGGGCCTCCACGTCGTCAGCCTGCCCATGTGCAACCTCTACCTGCAGGACCGCACGCCCCAAGGCAATGCCCGCACCCCGCGCGGGCGCGGCGTGACGCTGGTCCACGAGATGCGCGCCCGAGGCATCCCCGTCAGCTTTGCCTCTGACAACACGCGCGATCCGTTCTACGCCTACGGCGATCTCGACATGGTCGAAGTGATGCGCATGGCCACCCGCATCGCCCATCTCGACCATTCCCGCGACGACTGGCCCACCGCCTTCACCACCCAGCCTGCCGCGACCTGCGGCTTTGGCACGGCGGGTCTCACGCCCGGCAGCGCCGCCGATCTGGTGATCATGGGCGCGCGTGAATGGACCGAGCTTTACGCCCGCCCGCAATCCGACCGCATCGTGCTCCGGGACGGCCAAGCCATCGACCGCACCCTGCCCGCCTATTCCACCCTAGACCATCTGTGGGAGACCTCATGAACCTCGACGCCTGCAAAGCCGCCCTCGCCCATCTCGACATCGCCTCCTCGGAGAGCGACATCAAAGCCTCCTCCCGCGATTTCTTCTGGTACTCGCCCGTCCTCAAGGCCCGCCTCGACCACGTCGTCGCCGATTTCGTCGTGCGCCCCCGCAACGAGGCCGAAGTGATCGAAATCCTCAAGACCTGCTACGCCCATGACGTGCCGGTGACGACACGCGGCGCAGGCACCGGCAACTACGGCCAAGCCATGCCCCTCGCAGGCGGTTGCGTCATGCACCTGCGCCACATGGCGGACGTGAAGGAAATCCACCCCGGCCGCGTGATCGTGGAGCCGGGCTGCCTCCTGAAAGACCTCGACGCGGCCTGCAAGGAACACTCCGGCCAAGAGATTCGCATGTTCTCCTCCACATGGGCCACCGCCACCATCGGCGGCTTCATCGCGGGCGGCTCGGGCGGCGTCGGCTCCTGCACATGGGGCTCTTTGCGCGATCTGGGCAACATCATCCGCCTGCGCGTCGTGACGATGGAGGAAGAGCCCCGCATCCTCGACTTCACCGGCGAGGAACTCGCGCGCGTGAGCCACGCCTACGGGACCAACGGCATCATCACCGAGATCGAAATGCCCCTCGCCCCGGCCTATGACTGGACCGAGATGTTCCTCAAGGCGGAGGACTTCATGGAGGCCACCCGCTTCGCCGAGGAACTGGCGAACCAAGACGGCATCCTGATCAAGTTGGCCACGGTCTTCGAGGCCCCCATCGCCAAGGACTATTTCCAACGCGTCGCCCCGCACGTTACCGAAGGCGATACGCTGATCGGTCTGATGGTCGCGCCCCACTCCATGCCCGGCTTCGAGACCTTCCTCGGGCGCTGCGAGGGCATCGACCTGATCTACCGCAGCGACGCCTCCACATGGGAGCGCGGCCCCGGCGCGGTGTTCGAATATGGCTGGAACCACACCACCCTGCGCGCCCTCAAGGTGGATCCGTCCATCACCTACCTGCAGGTCCGCTACGGCTTCCCACAGCATCTGGAGCTGGTTGAAAAGATGCGCGACGCGCTCTCGCCAGAAGTGCTCCAGCACCTCGAAGTCCTCAAAGAGAACGGCAAGGTCATGTTCGCCGGGCTGTCTTTGGTCAAATTCACCACCGAAGAGCGCCTCGACGAGATCGTGAAGATGCACGAGGAGGCGGGCGCGATGATCTTCAACCCGCACCGTTACACGCTCGAAGAGGGCGGGCGCCAAGCGGTCGATGACCGGCAGTTGGCGTTCAAAAAGGAGGCCGACCCCAAGGGCCTGCTGAACCCCGGCAAGATGATCTCGTGGGACGATCCCGACTGGGATTATGCGCAGATGTATAGCTACCCCAAAATACGGGCGGCGGAATGACGCCCGTGGTGGCCACCTTTACCCGTTTGGTCCCCGGCTTTCGCGATTTTGCAGGCGTGGGAGGGGGCGCTGCCCCCGTCGGCTTTGCCGACTCCCCCGGAGTTTACGGGCTAAGTGAAACAGGAAGACGGGCGGAGCGGAACGGCGCTGACTGTGCGCTACGACTATCCCTTTCACTTAGCTGGATAAGCTCCCGCCGGAGGCCCCGGTATGGAACAAGCGCGCGGCTCGGTTCATCTCATGACCGGGCCAAATCGGTCATGACCCGCCATGCCTGACACCACCCGCGCCTTCGTCCTCGCCGCCCACCCCATGCCCGACAGCTTCAACCAAGCGCTGCATGCCAAAACCGTCGAAACCCTCACCGCGCGCGGCTGGGACGTAGATGATTGCGACCTCTACGCCGAAGGCTTCAACCCCGTGCTGAGCGAGGCCGAGCGGCGCAATTATCACGAGGAGCCGAGCAACATCGAACCCGTCAAAGACTATGTGGCACGCCTCCGCGCCGCCGATGCTCTGGTCATGGTCTTCCCGGTCTGGAATTTCGGCTACCCGGCGATGCTCAAGGGCTTTCTCGACCGCGTCTTCCTGCCGGGCGTGTCCTTCCGCCTCGAAGACGGCAAGGTCAAACCGAACCTGACGAAAATCCGCCGCCTCGCCGCCGTCACGACCTATGGCGGCACCCGCATGCGCGCGCTTCTGGTGGGCGATCCGCCGCGCAAATGCGTCACCCGCGCGGTCTGGCATGTCTGCCGCCCCCGCAGTATGGAATATCTCGCGCTTTACGACATGAACCGCGCCACCGAGGCCCACCGGACGCGGTTCCTGACCCATGTGGGCACCAAACTGGGGAGCTTTTGATGCGTGCGCTGGTCCTGTTCTGCCACCCCAAGGAAGACAGCTTTTCCGCCGCCGTTCTGGGCACCGTGACTGAGCGGCTGAACGCGGCCGGGTGGCAGGTCCGGGTGCAGGATCTCTACCGTTCCAACTTCGCGCCGGTGCTGACCGCGCAGGAATTCGACGGCTATCTCGAAGAGGCCACCAACACCGCGCCGGTCGCGCAGGAGGTGGCCGATGTGCAATGGGCCGACACGCTGATATTCGTCTATCCCACATGGTGGTACGGGCTGCCCGCGATGCTGAAAGGCTGGCTCGACCGGGTGCTGGTGCCGGGCGTCGCCTTCGTGATGCCGAAATCCGAGGGCGAGAATATCGGCCCCGGCCTCACCAACATCCGCAAGCTCGGCGTCTTCACCACCTGCGGCGCGTCCTTCTGGCTCACGACGCTGATCGGCGCGCCGGGCAAACGCACGCTGACCCGCGGCGTGCGGGCGATTTGCGCCAAGCGCTGCAAGACATACTTCGCCGCCCATTACCTGATGGACAGCTCCACCGAGGCGAGCCGCAAGGCGCATCTGCAAAAGGTCGCGGCGCAAATGGAGAGGCTCACTGCATGACCTCCGCGACAATTCCCGTGCTCGACTGGACCCGTGCCAAGACAGACCGCGCCGCGCTGGTGGCGGATCTTGGCCGCGCCGTGCGCGACACGGGCTTCTTCGTGCTGGAAAACCCGAGCGTGCCCGCCGCCCTGCGCGCCCGCGTGTTCGCCCATGCGGATACGTTCTTCTCGCTCCCCGAAGCCGAGAAACAGAAAATCTCCATCCTCAACACGCCCCACTACCGGGGTTGGGGCAAGCCCGGCGATGAAAGCCTCGACGAGACCCGCCCCGAGGTGGACACCAAACAGACCTTCAATATCGGGTATGACCTTGCCCCGGACGATCCGCGCGTGCTGGCCGGCGAGATGTTCCGGGGCGTAAACCAATGGCCGGACCTGCCGGGCTTTGCTGCAGACATGCTGGCCTATTACGACGCGTGCCAAGCCCAAGGGCTCGCGCTTCTGAGCCTGATGGCCGAAGACCTCGGCCTGCCCCCGGACCACTTCACCCCGCTTTTCAATGACCCCCTTTCCGCCCTGCGTCTGCTGCACTACCCGCCCGCCACCGGGGCGGAGAACGAAATCGGCGCGGGCGCGCATACGGACTATGGCGCGATCACGCTGCTGATGACCGATGGCGAGCCCGGCTTGCAGGTGCAACCGCGCGGCGGCGATTGGGTGGACGTGCCACACCGCGAGAACGCCTACGTCGTCAATATCGGCGACTGCCTGATGCGCTGGGCCAACGACATCTATGTCTCGACCCCGCACCGCGTGTTGCCGCCGAAACGGCAACGGCGCTCGGTGGCCTTTTTCACCGAAGCAAACCCAGATACGGTGATCGAAGCCCTGCCCGGCGCGGGCGCGGCGAAATACCCACCCGTACGCGCGGCGGACTATCTGGCCTCAAGGCTCGATGCGACCTACGCGCCCAAAGAGACGTTGAGCGAGACCACATGAGCGCACGCAACTGGGCCGACCTGCGCGCCCCCGAGTTCGAAACACTCGACCCCGAGACCACCATCGCCGTTCTGCCCACGGCGGCCATCGAACAACACGGCCCGCATCTGCCCGTGGGCACCGACACGCTGATCGGCGAAGGGATGCTGGACGCGGTGCGCGCCGCCTGCCCCGAGGATCTGGACCTTGTGATCCTGCCGGTTCAGGCGGTGGGCAAATCCAACGAACACCTCTGGGCCGCCGGGACCGTCACCCTCACCGCCGCCACCGCCCTCGCCGCATGGACCGAGATCGGCCTGTCGGTCGCGCGCGCCGGGCTGCGCAAGCTGGTCATCGTCAACTCCCATGGCGGCAATCTCGACCTGATCTCGATCCTGTCGCGCGAGTTGCGCGTGCAGGCCGGGATGCTCGCCGTGAAGACCCAATGGGGCAGTTTCGGCGCGCCAGAAGGGCTGTTCTCGGCTCAGGAGAACACCTACGGCATCCATGGCGGCGACAGCGAGACCTCGCTGATGCTGGCCTTCCGCCCCGAGACCGTGGACATGAGCAAGGCCGAGGACTTCCGCTCAACCGCCGAGACCTCGCTGATCTCCCCCATCGGTCCCGCCTCCTATGGCTGGATCGCCGCCGATCTGTCGGGTCACGGCGTGGTCGGCGAGGCGCATCTGGGCACCGCCGAGAAGGGTCGCGCGCTCGCGGCACATCAGGCGGCAGGCTTTGTCGACCTCGCCCAAAAGATGGTGCAGATGCCGGTGCCCGCCGCGCCCGCGACACGGTAAGACATGGCCCGGGCACTGGTGCAAACCGGGCTGCCGCTGTTTCTCATTCTGTGCGTTTTGTGGTTCGTCGATCACTCGGTGACGCGCGGCCTCAGCCTCGGGGACAGCGAGGAACGCGCCACCTCGCGCCTGTTTCACGCGGGCTCTGACCTCGGCAATTCCGCCATCTATGGCCACATGGTATTCGGGGGCCTGATCACCGGCCTCGCGCCCCTGCAACTGATCCCCGCACTCCGCCGCAACTGGCCCCGCGCCCATCACCTCATAGGCTACACCGTCGCCGGAATGGCCCTCCTTACCGCGTTTGGCGGGCTGGTTTATCTGGCGCTCCACGGCGCCATCGGCGGCGCGCCCATGGTCGCGGGCTTCGCGCTCTATGGCGCGCTGATGGGGCTGGCGGCGGTTCAGACCCTGCGCTTCGCCCGCACCCGCGACCCCCGTCACCGCGACTGGGCCGCGCGCCTGATCGTGCTGGTGCTGGGCTCCTACCTATACCGCGTGCATTATGGCCTGAACTACGCCCTGTTCGGCGGGATCGGCACCAACCCGGACTTCACCGGCCCGTTCGATCTGGCCCAGAACGTCGCCTTCTACCTGCCCTACCTACTGCTCCTCGAACTCTGGCTCCGGCGACGGCGGCAACCCGCCTGACCCGCCCGGCCAAGCGCGCAACACCGCTTGCCTCTCCCGGCGTCTTCTATCATATTCGCATCTGAGAATATCAGCACGCGTATCGGGGAGGATACCATGGCGCTCAATCGACGCACATTCCTGCAAACCACAGCCGCCGCGCCTCTGGCCCTGTCCATGCCGCGCTTCGCATGGTCCGAAATGGCCCTCGGATCGGCCAGCCTGACCACGGTCAGCGACGGGAACCTGATGCTGCCGGGCAGCTTCATCTTCGAGCCGATGCCCAAGGACGAGCTGGCCCCGATCCTCACCGAATATGGCCTGTCCAGCGAAACCCTCACCCCCGAATGCAACCTCGCGCTCTACCGCGACGGCACTAACACCGTACTCTTCGACGTGGGCTCCGGTCCCGACTTCATGCCCTCGGCGGGCAGCGTCGCCGACAGCCTCGACGCATTGGGCCTCGCGCCCGAAGACATCACCCATGTGCTCTTCACCCATGCCCACCCGGACCACATCTGGGGCCTGCTCGACGCGTTCGACGACCCGCTCTTCTACGAGGCGACCTACATGATGGGCCGCGCCGAGTGGGATTACTGGTGGAACCCCGAGACCGTGAACACAATCGGCACCGCCCGTCAGGCCTTCGCCGTGGGCGCGAAACGGCGCATGGAGGCGATCGAGGATCAGGTGATGTTCTTCGACGATGGTGACGAGGTGCTCCCGGGCATCGCGGCGGTTTCCACCCCCGGCCATACGCCGGGCCACATGGCGTTCGAGGTTCGGCAAGGGGGCAGCGCCGCGATGGTCGTGGGCGACGCGCTTGGCAACCACCACGTGGCGTTCCGCAAACCGGACTGGGTGAGCGGCTCGGATCAGGACGGGCCCACCGCCGCCGCAACGCGCCAGCGGCTGCTGGACCGACTGACCGCCGAAGATCTGGCCCTTGTCGGCTTCCACTTGCCCGGCGGCGGCATGGGCCGCGCCGAGAAAGACGGGGAGGCCTACCGCTTCATCGAGGGAGAGGCCTGATGCGCCGCCTCGCCTGTGCCCTCGCCCTCCTCGCCGCCCCGGCCTTCGCGAGCGAGGACATCCCCGACATGTACCCCGCCTCTCCGCTCTATTCCAAACCCGTCGAGGTGATCCCGGGCGTCTGGTCCGCCATCGGCGCCACCGCCCCGCCGACCTATGAAAACAACGGCCATAACAACAACCTGAGCTTCATCGTCACCGGCGATGGGGTGATCGTGATCAATGGCGGCGCGGCCTACACGCTCGCCGAGGCGCTGCACCAAGAGATCAAGGAGATCACCGACCAGCCCGTCAAACTCGTGATCAACGAGAACGGTCAGGGCCACGCGATGCTCGGCAATTCCTACTGGGCCGAACAGGGCGTGCCGATCCTCGCCCATGTGGATGCCGCCCATCACTTTGAGGAGGATGGCGGGCGCAGCCTGCAACAGCACCGGACCGTGCTCAAGGAGCGGGCAGAGGGCACCACCAAGGTCGGCCCGACCGAGACCTTCGAGGACACACGCGTGATTGAGATGGGCGAATACCGCATCGAAGTGCTGTACCTTGGCCCGGCCCATGGCCCCGGCGACACGCAGGTCTGGCTGCCCGAGCAGAGCCTTGTGATCGCGGGTGACATGGCGTTCCACCAGCGGATGCCGCCGATCTTCGCGGACACGATCGCGCTGGACTGGATCGAAACGTGGGAGACCGGGTTCGAGGCTTTGGGCGCCACCTACGTGATCCCCGGCCACGGCACGCCCACGAACATGGATCAGGTGCGCCGCTACACCCATGACTACCTCGTCTACCTGCGCAAGGTCGTCGGCGAACATCTGGACGCGGGCGGCGATCTGGCGGAGGCGTATTACGTGGACCAGAGCCCCTATGCCCATCTCGACACGTTCGAGGAGCTGGCCACGCGCAACGCGGGCCGGGTCTATGAACAGATGGAGTTCGAATGATCCGCGCCGCGCTTCTCGCCTGCTGTCTCGCAGGCCCGCTTGCCGCCGATCCGGTGCAAGAGGCGATGCAGGATTATGCCGACTTCGCCCCCTACAATGCGGGGGTGATCCTGCCCGAGCAGATCACGTCCGATATCTTCCCGGCGATCACCTTCATCGACACCCGCAGACGAGACGATTTCGAGGCGGGCACCATCGAAGGCGCGCAGCACATCGAATGGCGCGAGGTGTTCGGACGGCTGGAGGAGATCCCGCAGACCGGCAAGGTTGTTCTGTTCTGCAACACCGGGACGGTCTCGGCGCAGGCCACCTTCGGGCTGCGCGTGCTGGGGCGCGAGAACGTGCTGGTGCTGCAAGGCGGCTATGGCGGCTGGCAGACCCGAGCCGGAACGCTGGCCGCTGATTGACCTGAATCAAGGCAATTTGTCACGGCAGACATAGAACCGGCCCATGGAAACGCTCATCGACCAATTTGGCGAGGACCGCCTGATGCTGGCCTTCGGGCTGGCCGTCGGCGTGCTCTTCGGCCTTGCCGCCTATCATTCCCGCTTCTGCCTGCGCGCCGCCACCGCCGAGGTCGCCGAAGGGCGCTTCGGCGACAAGCTGGCGATCTGGCTGGCGGCCTTCACCACGGCGCTGCTCTGCGTGCAGGGGGCGATCTGGGCCGGGCTGCTCGATGTGAGCGGCGCGCGGCAACTGGCCGCGACGGGCTCCATGTCCGGGGCGGTGATCGGCGGGCTGATGTTTGGCGTGGGCATGATCCTCGCGCGCGGCTGCGTGAGCCGCCTTCTGGTGCTGTCCTCCTCGGGCAATCTGCGCGCCATCGTGACCGGCCTCGTCGTGACCCTCGTGGCGCAGGCCTCGCTCTCGGGCGTGCTGGCCCCGGCACGCGAGGCGCTCTCCGCGCTCTGGCTGGTGCCGGGCGGGCCGGACCGGGCGCTGCATGTGCCGCTCCCCCTGCTCTTCGGTCTGAGCCTTGCGGCACTGGTCTTTGCCTTCTGGCTCGGGCTGCGGCGCGGCGCCACGTTCGGCATGCTCGTGGCAGCGAGCGGTGTCGGGGTCGCGGTCTTCGCCGGCTGGCAACTGACATGGATGCTGGCGGCGGCGTCCTTCGAGATCGTCCCGGTCCAGTCCGTCACCTTCACCGGCCCGTCCACCGATACGCTGATGACCTTGGTCAATGCCCGCGCCATCGAGCCGGGCTTCGGGGTCGGACTTGTGCCCGGCGTGGTGCTCGGCGCGATGACGTCGGCGCTTCTCAAGGGCGAATTGCGCATCCAGCGCTTCGAGTCGGACACGCCGATGGAGCGTTACCTGATCGGCGGCTGCCTGATGGGCTTCGGCTCGATGCTGGCAGGCGGCTGCGCGGTGGGCGCGGGCATGTCCGGCGGCGCGATCCTCGCCGTCACCGCATGGGTCGCGGTGTTCTGCATGTGGGTCGGCGCGATGGCGACCCATCTGGTCCTGAACGGCCGGGTCCGCGTCGCAGCGGCCTGACGCGCGTGCCGGGGACCCCCGGCACATCGGCGTGGGACCCCGTAGCAACTGTCTTTGTCAGGCCTGTTGTCGCGTGTAGGGCGTGTTGGTTTTGAGCATGGCGTTGAGGATCCCCGTAAGCTTTCTGGCCGCCGCGATGATCGCCAGTTTGGGCGGTTTGCCGGCGTCCTGAAGCCGGGCGCGGAACGCCTTGAA
>CBFHJA010000029.1:0-56752 GCA_965656085.1 uncultured Aliishimia sp.
CATCGCGGTGCGCGGCGGCACGCTCGATCTGCGCGGCGCGGAGTTCGGCAGCGGCGGCGGCACGGCCCGCGCGTCCGGCCCGATGACCCTCGCGCTCGACCAGCTCAGGATCACCGACACCATCACCCTCACCGACATGCGCGGCGATTTCGACCTGCGGCCCGGGCTCGAAGGGCGCTTCATCGGGCGCGTCAATGGCAGCGCGCCGGTGACCGGGCAGGTCGTCCCGCAGGCCGGGCGCAGCGCCTTCCAGATCGAAAGCGACGATGCCGGCGCGGTCTTCGCCGCCGCTGGCTTTCTCAAGCAGGCCCGGGGCGGGCAGATGCGGCTGCTGCTCTCGCCGGTGGGCACCGCTGGCGCGTTCAATGGCGCGCTCAGCATCACCGAGACCCGGGTGACGGAAGCCCCGGCCATCGCCGAGCTGTTCAATGCGCTGTCGGTGGTGGGCCTGCTCGAACAGATGGGCGGTCAGGGGCTGCATTTCCAAGAGGTGGAGGCCGCGTTCCGCCTCACGCCGGAGCGGGTCACGCTGACGCAAGCCAGCGCCGTCGGCCCGTCGATCGGGCTGTCGATGGATGGCACCTATGACATGAACACCGCGCAGATGGACATGCAGGGGGTGTTCTCGCCGATCTACCTGATCAACGGGGTCGGCTCGCTGCTCACGCGCCGGGGCGAGGGGCTCATCGGGTTCAACTTCAATCTCAGTGGCCCGGCCTCGGACCCCAATGTGATGGTCAATCCGCTCTCGGCGCTCACCCCGTCGATCTTCCGCGAGATCTTTCGCCGCCCGCCCCCCGAGGTCACCGCAGAGCCGGGCGAGGGGGCCGGTACCGCGCCGCGCCTCTTGCAGACCGAGCCCGAGACGCCATCTTCGGGCGAGACGAATCTGGCAGAGGACCGCTAGGCCGCGCGCATGAAACTCAGTGACTTCGATTTCGATCTGCCCGAGGCGTTGATCGCCACGCGGCCTGCGAGCCCGCGCTCCTCGGCGCGTCTGCTGGTGGCTGAAGGCCGCGCGCCGGGCGCGCCCTTGCAGGACGGCACGGTGATGGACCTCGCCCACTGGCTGCGGCCCGGCGACAGGCTGGTGCTCAACAACACCAAGGTGATCCCCGCGCGGCTCACCGGCACCCGGCACAGGGACAGCGCGCAGGGCCGGGTGGCGGCGAAGATCGAGGTGACGCTGCTCGCGCCGGATGCAAACGGGGATTGGCAGGCGCTGGTGAAGCCCTTGCGCAAGCTGAAGGTGGCAGAAACCGTGACCTTCGAGGCCGGGCTCGCAGCGGAGCTTGTCGCCGTGCAGGACGGGCAGGGCGTGTTGCGCTTCAATCTCGACGGCGCGGCCTTTCAGGACGCGCTCAACACTGCCGGGGCCATGCCGCTGCCACCATACATCGCGGCCAAGCGCGCGGCGGATGCCCAAGACACGACCGACTATCAGACGGTGTTTGCCCGCGAGGTCGGCGCTGTCGCCGCCCCGACCGCGTCCTTGCATTTCGATGACGCGCTGCTGGCTGCGCTGGAGGCGCGCGGGATCGCCATGTCCTTCGTGACGCTGCATGTGGGGGCGGGCACGTTCCTGCCGGTGAAGGTGGAGGATGTGACCACCCACAAGATGCATTCCGAATGGGGCCGGGTGTCGCGCCAAGCCGCCGAGGAGATCGCCGCGACCAAGGCGGCGGGCGGGCGGGTGATCCCGGTGGGCACCACCGCGCTGCGCCTGATCGAGACCGCCGCGCGGGAGACCGGTGCCATCACGGCGTGGGAGGGCGATACCGACATCTTCATCTATCCCGGCTTCGAGTTTCGGGTCACGGATGGGCTGATGACGAATTTCCACCTGCCGAAATCGACGCTGATGATGCTGGTCTCGGCGCTGATGGGGCGGGGGCGGATGATGGAGGTCTACGGCCATGCCATCGCCGCGCGCTACCGGTTCTTTTCCTACGGGGACAGCTCGCTGCTGCTGCCGGGCGGCTAAAGCACTTTGCGTTTTATCTGAGCCAAAGGATCGCGTTCCGCGTTCGAGTCGTAGGCGAGAGGCAGCGGGTTGCGATAGGGTTCAAACGCAAAGTGCTCAGTGCGCCCGCTGCGGTGGGGCGGATGCGCGCAGGTTTCGTGAAATACGGCATCGCGGGGTCGCATTCGCACCGGACAGCCGATAGCGGGCCGGTGCACACGCGACACACCACCCGAACCCCGGAAAGGCGCGGCGATGAAACAGGTGATCACCAGCGCATGGGCGCTCTTGCTCGGCATGGGGCTTTTGCAGATCGGCAACGGGATGCAGGGCACGCTGCTCGGCATCCGGGGCGAGATCGAAGGCTTCTCGACATTCGAGATGTCCATCGTGATCTCGGCCTATTTCGCGGGCTTTCTTGGGGGCAGCCGGATGGCGCCGGGGATGATCCGCCGGGTCGGCCATGTGCGGGTCTTCGCGGCGCTGGCCTCGCTGATCTCGGCGGTGATGATTCTCTATCCCACCGTGACCGATCCGTGGGTCTGGACCGCTGGCCGCGTGCTGATCGGGTTTTGCTTCTCGGCGGTGTATGTCACGGCGGAAAGCTGGCTGAACCATGCGGCGAGCAATGAAAGCCGGGGGCAGGCGCTCTCGGCCTACATGATCGTGCAGACGGCGGGGATCGTGATCGCGCAGGGCCTGCTGCTGACGGCTGATCCCTCGGGCTATGTGCTCTTCGTGATCCCGTCGATCCTCGTTTCGATTGCCGTGACCCCGATCCTTTTGTCGATCAGCCCGACCCCTGCCTTCGACAGAACGCAGCCGACCTCGCTGAAGGATTTGCTGAGCTTCTCGCCGCTGGGCTTCGTGGGCATGTTCCTGCTGGGCGGCGTGTTCGCGGCGCAGTTCGGGATGTCGGCGGTCTATGGCACGCGGGCCGGGCTGAGCGTGGCGGAGATTTCCACCTTCGTGTCGATGTTCTTCATTGGCGCTCTGGTGCTGCAATTCCCGATCGGGTGGGTGTCGGACCGGATGGACCGGCGCGTGGTGATCATCAGCGTGTCGATCATTGGCGGGGCGGGCACGCTCTTGGGGGCGCTGTTCGGGCATATCTTCCCGGCCTTGCTGGTGTCGGCCTTCGTTATGGGCGGTGCGTCGAACCCGCTCTATTCGCTGCTGATTGCGCACACGAATGACTTTCTCGATCCCGACCAGATGGCCGGGGCATCGGGGGGGCTGATCTTCGTGAACGGGCTCGGCGCGATTGCCGGGCCGCTGATCACCGGCTCGGCCATGGACATTGTCGGCCCGGCGGGCTTTTTCTGGTTTTGCCTGACGCTGTTCGCCGCGCTGGCGCTGTATGGCCTTTACCGCGCCACGCAGCGTGAGTCGCTGTCGGCGGAAGAGACCAGTTCCTATGTGGCGATCTCACCTGTTGCGGGGGCGATGGCGGTCGAAGTTGCGCAAGAAATCGCCATCGAAGAAGCGCTGGACGACGACTCTGCTACTTGAGATTGCAAATGCTATGAATATGTCGGGTTTGATAAAATTTGTGACATATTCCCACTATTCACGCGCATCCGCGTTTGTAACGGTGGTGCAACAAGAATGTGTCAAGGCGATCAAGGGGAGTTAGGGATGGTCGGCCCGGAAGACGTTTTAGAGTTCTGGCTCGATAAGATCGGGCCAAGTGGTTGGTATAATGAAGACGCAGCGCTCGACGCACGCATCTATGAGCGGTTTCAGCCCGCGCTCGAAGGCGCGATGGAAGGGCGGTATTCGCTCTGGCTCACCTATCCCTCCGGCACGCTCGCCTATATCATCCTCACCGATCAGTTCTCGCGCAACATGTATCGTGGCACCGCGCAAGCCTTCGCCTCGGACAAGTTCGCGCTCGCGGCGGCGAAATCCGCCGTTCAGAAGGGCTGGGACCTGAAGATCGACGAGCCCGCCCGGCAATTCTTCTACCTGCCGATGATGCATTCCGAGTGTCTGTCCGATCAGGAGAAATCCGTGCGGCTGATCCTTGAGCGGATGCCGAAGTCCGGCGCGCAAAACCTGCTGCATGCCCGGGCCCACCGCGAGGTGATCCGCCAGTTCGGGCGCTTCCCTTATCGCAACGCCGCGCTGTCGCGGGACACCACTCAAGCCGAAACCGCCTATATCGCGGCGGGCGGCTATGGCGAGACCGTGCGCAGTCTTGATCTGCAAGCGGCAAGCTGAGCGCAGCCTGCGTCCCGCTCCACATGCAGGCGCGGCGGATTTGTCGCGCCTGACGTCGATTGTGAGCCTCCGAGATTTAGTTTAAGGCTAAACTAATTTCTGAGGCCGCATCACGGAGCTGGAGCCCATGGCAGCAAAATCCTTCGATCTCATCGTCATCGGGGCCGGTCCCGGCGGCTATGTCGCCGCCATCCGGGCGGCGCAGAACGGCCAATCGGTCTGCGTGGTCGAGCGCGAGCATCTGGGCGGCATCTGCCTGAACTGGGGCTGCATCCCGACCAAGGCGATGCTGCGCTCCTCGGAAGTCTTCCACCTGATGCACCGCGCGAAGGATTTCGGCCTCAAGGTCGAGAAGGTCGATTACGATCTCGACGCTGTCGTGGCGCGCTCACGCGGCGTGGCCAAGCAACTCTCTGGCGGGGTCGGGCATCTGCTCAAGAAGAACAAGGTCACCGTGGTGATGGGCGCGGCGACGATCCCCGCCAAGGGCAAGGTCAGCGTCACTACCGACAAGGGCACTGAAGAGTTGGCTGCGCCGAATATCATCCTCGCCACCGGGGCGCGGGCCCGTGAATTGCCCGGGCTGGAGGCCGATGGCGATCTGGTCTGGACCTACAAGCACGCGCTGAAGCCCGGGCGGATGCCCAAGAAGCTGCTGGTGATCGGCTCCGGTGCGATTGGGATCGAATTTGCCAGCTTCTACAACACGCTCGGCTCCGACACGACTGTGGTTGAGGTGATGGACCGGGTGCTGCCCGTTGAGGATGCCGAGATCAGCGCCTTTGCCAAGAAGGCTTTCGTCAAGCAGGGCATGAAGATCATGGAGAAAGCCATGGTCAAGCAGCTCGACCGGGGCAACGGCACCGTCACCGCCCATATCGAGACTGGCGGGAAGGTCGAGACACACGAGTTCGACACGGTGATCTCCGCCGTGGGGATCGTCGGCAATGTCGAGGGGTTGGGGCTGGAAGCGCTTGGCGTGACCGTGGACCGCTCCCATGTCGTGACCGATGAATTCTGCCGGACCGGTGTCGAGGGGCTCTATGCCATCGGCGATATCGCGGGCGCGCCGTGGCTGGCGCACAAGGCATCCCATGAGGGCGTGATGGTCGCGGACCTGATCGCGGGCAAGCACGCGCATCCGGTCAAGCCGGAAAGCATCGCGGGCTGCACCTATTGCCACCCGCAGGTCGCCTCGGTGGGCTATTCCGAGGCGAAGGCCAAGGAGCTTGGCTTTGAGATCAAGGTCGGGCATTTCCCCTTCATCGGCAACGGCAAGGCCATTGCGCTTGGCGAGCCGGAGGGCATGATCAAGACGATCTTCGACGCCAAGACGGGCGAGCTTCTTGGTGCGCATATGGTGGGCGCGGAAGTCACCGAGCTCATACAGGGCTATGTGGTGGGACGTCAGCTTGAGACCACGGAAGAAGACCTGATGAACACGGTCTTCCCGCACCCGACGCTCTCGGAGATGATGCACGAGGCGACGCTCGACGCATACGGTCGGGCAATCCATTTCTGAGGGGGAGGGGGCTCTGCCCCCGTCGGCTGCGCCGACTCCCCCGGAATATTTGGATCAAAAGGAAAACCAATAAGGGCGCTCTGGCAGCAGGGCGCTCTCCTTCGTTTGGGGTCTACAGGTCTGCGAGCCGGGCATACATTTCGGCTATCCCATCCGTGTCGAGATTAGCGAAGGCGATGCGCAACTCGCGCGCCGCCTCTTCTGTGCCATCGGGATAGAACATCGTGCCGGGCAGGCACAGCAGGCCCGCTGTCTTGACCAAGTCCGGGGCCAGTGCGTTCGAGGGTGTCTCGAACGGGTGGCGCATATAGGCGAAATAGGCCCCGACCCCCATCAACTCCCACCCGTTCGCGGCCAGCGCCGGGAAGCCCTCTTCAATGGCGCGGCGTCGGGTGAGGATCTCTTCGCGCTCCCCGGCGAGCCATTGTCCGAGGTTCTGCATCCCCCACAGCGCGCCGATCTGGCCCAACTGGCTCGGGCAGATCGCGACCGTGTCGAGGAATTTCTCGACCTCGGCCAGACGTGCCTGCGCGGCGACGATGGCGCCCACCCGGTGGCCCGTGAGGCGGTAGGCTTTGGAGAAGGAGTAGAGGTGGATCAGACCCTCCGCCCAATCCGGGTCCGCGAAGAGGTCATGCGGCGCGCCGGGGGCGCTGTGGAAGTCGCGGTAGGTCTCGTCGACGATCAGCGCGATCCCGTGGCTGCGGGCCAGATCGCGGAACGCGTCCAGCAGCGGTTTGGGGTATTCCACGCCGCCGGGATTGTTCGGCGTGACCAGCGCGATGGCGCGGGTCCGGCCCGTGATGAGCGCGTGTGCGGCCTCGGGATCGGGCAGCAGATCGGGCCCGGTCTGGAGCGGCACGGCCGCAACGCCGGACATATCGAGCCACATTTTATGATTGAAATACCAAGGGGTTGGCAGGATCACCTCATCGCCTTCGGCGCAGAGTGTCGCGATGGTGGCGGCGAAGGCCTGATTGCAGCCCGAGGTGATGGCGACCTGCTCCGGAGTGACTGTGCCGCCATAGATCCGGCTGGTCGCCTCGGCCAATTCGGCGCGCAGGGCCGGCAGGCCAAGAACCGGGCCGTAGAGATGCGCCGCGTCATTGCGCATCGCCGCCTCCGCAATCGCCCGGCGAAGGCCCTCCACGGGCGGCTCCACGGGGGCGGCTTGGCTGACATTCATCAAGGGCCGCTCGGGCGGAAACGTGACGCCTTCGATCCAGCGCCGCGCCTCCATGACGGGCGGCGCGAAGGTCGAAGCGGTACGGGTGAGGGCGGTCATGGGCGCGGTCCGATTGGCTGAGGCCCGTGCAGTTATGCAAATGCAGGGGGCAGGCGCAAGCAGTCTGGCGTCTTGGGGTCTGCCGTGCCAACCTTGCCCCATGGAACGTCAGCTTGCAGCCGTTATGGCCGCCGATGTGGTCGGCTACTCCCGTCTCATGGAAGAGGATGCGGCGCGCACGGTTGCGACCCTGCGCAGGCTGCGCGCGGAGCTTTTTGCGCCAGCAGTCGCAGGGCACCGGGGCCGGGTGGTCAAGTCGATGGGCGATGGCTGGATCGTGACCTTCGCCAGCGCGTCGGACGCTGTCACCTGTGCGATGCGCTTGCAGGACCAGATGGTGCTGGAGCCAGACATTCAAATCCGTATCGGCGTGCATGTGGGTGATGTCTCGGTCATGGACGAGGACGTGTTCGGCGAGGGGGTCAACATCGCGGCGCGGCTTGAAGCGCTCACTGAGCCGGGTGGGGTCACCGTCTCGGATGCCGTGCACGCTCTGCTCGATGGCACCTTGCGCCCGGCCTTCGATGATGCCGGGGCGCAAGAGCTGAAGAATATTGATCGACCCGTCCGGGTCTGGACACGGGGCGGGCTCACGGGGGCAACGACGCTTGCGGCCAGTTCCGGCATGGCCGGCTTTCCGCAGCTTGTGATCGTACCGGTCGCGACCTCCTCCGGCGATCCGGACGTCGTGGATCTGGCCAACGCGCTGACCCACGACTTTGGTTCCTTTCTCGGAGCAACCCGGTGGCTGGACGTCGCGACACGTCAAACACCAGAGCAGACAGGTTACGTCCTTTCCTCGATCCTGCGGGCGCGGGGAAGCCGTTTGCGCCTCGAAGTGCGATTGCAAGACGCCAAAGGTCAGCAAATCTGGACCAGTAAACTCGATGGCGCGCTCGACGACGCCTTCGCGTGGCAGGATGACAGTGCCTCAGAGGTCGCATCCCATGTCTCAGCTGCCATTATAGAGGCACGCCTTGCCCAACTGAACGGCAAGCCCGAGGACACATGGTCGTGGCAAGACTGGTATATGAGGGCTTTGATGGCGGCCCGGTCGGATTATCAGGGGATGAAGACGGCAATAGAGTTTGGCTCCAAGTGTCTTTCTCTGAAACCTCCCTCCAGCATGCCTTACGAGATCATGTTGGCGGCTCTGGCGGCGTCATCCTCTCTTGGCTACGATGATCTGGTCGCGCAGATCGCTCCCAAGGCTGCCGCGTATCATCAGAAGGCCGGTGAGCTTGGTGGGTCAGCGCGCGCCAGCCGCATTTTGATGACCTTCTCGTCCTATGTTCAGGACGGGGATGTTGCGAAGGCGAAATCTGAGATCGCAGATTGCCTGCGAGATTTGCCCTTCGATCCCGAAGCGCTCATGTTTGCGGGGTATCTCTTCCAGTTCCTCGGTGAGCCGGAACAGGCCTTGGCGTGCTACCATCAATTCGACACGATCGCGCGGCATCACCCGTATCGTTCGACAATCCTGTCGGGCAAAGGTTCGGCACTGCACCAGTTAGGGCGGTCCGACGAAGCTTTGGTGCATCTGAACGAGGCCCTCCGGCTCGTGCCCGGGCATGTTGCGGCGCAGAGGTGGCGTATAGCGGCCTTGGCCTTGATCGGCAGGATTGATGATGCACAGGCGGCGCTTGACATGCATCAGGAGATGTTGCCGGACACGACTTTGGCAAAGGTTCGGGCCGGCAGTCGCTATGTGCAAAACGCCGCGACTGACCGGTATTTCGAAGGGCTGCGTCTCGCCGGGATGCCGGAGTGATCAGGGCGCGAGGGTCACGAGGGCGTGGCGCTTCTTGCCTGCCGACAGTTTGATCGGTGAGGTCAGGGCGCCTGCGTCGAGCATCAGGCCCGCATCGGTGAGGGGCTGGTCGTCGATCCGCGCGCCATTCTCGGCGATCAGGCGCTTGGCCTCCTTGCCGGATTTGGCCAGTCCCGCGCGGACGATTGCCTGCACGATGGAGAGCGGCAGGTCGGCCTCGGTGACGTGCAGCGTCGGCAGATCATCCCCGATCCCGCCCTTCTCGAAGACTTCGCGGGCCGTTGCTTCGGCGGCCTGAGCAGCTTCAATACCGTGGCATAGGGCCGTGACTTCATTGGCCAAAATGATCTTCGCCGCGTTGATCTCCGAGCCTGACAGCGCGCCGAGGCGCTCGCATTCCTCGACGGGCAATTCGGTGTAGAGCTTCAGGAAACGGCCCACATCGGCGTCGAGCGTGTTGCGCCAGAATTGCCAGAACTCGTAAGGCGAACGCATCCCGGCGTTGAGCCACACGGCCCCGGAGGCCGATTTGCCCATCTTTGCCCCGTCTGCCGTGGTCAGGAGCGGCGTGGTCAGGCCGAAGATCTGATGGTCGATCACGCGGCGGGTCAGGTCGATCCCGTTGACGATATTGCCCCATTGGTCGCTGCCTCCGAACTGCACGAGGCAGCCGTAGCGGCGATGCAGCTCCAGAAAGTCATAAGCCTGCAAAATCATGTAGTTGAATTCGAGGAAGGACAGCGATTGCTCGCGGTCGAGCCGCGATTTGACGCTCTCGAAACTCAGCATCCGGTTCACCGAGAAATGCCGCCCGATGTCGCGCAGGAAGTCGAGATAGTTGAGGTCATCAAGCCATTCAGCGTTGTTGAGCATCAAGGCTCCGGTGGCGCTGTCATCATAGGAGATGTATTTCGCGAAGACCTGTTTGATCCCGTCGATATTGTCGTCGATCTGCGCGGGTGTGAGCAAGGGGCGCTCATCGGCACGGAAGGACGGATCGCCCACTTTGGTGGTCCCGCCGCCCATCAGCGTGATCGGCTTGTGCCCGGTTTTTTGCAACCATCTCAAGGTCATGATCTGGATGAGCGAGCCGACATGCAAGGACTTGGCCGTCGCGTCAAAGCCGATATACCCCGGCACCACGCCCGCGATCAGAGCCTCGTCCAGAGCCTGATAATCGGTGCAGTCGGCCAGAAAGCCGCGCTCCATCATCACGCTCATGAAATCTGATTTGGGATGGTAGGTCATGTCTTGCCTCGGGCCTTGTTTGCACGGCTTATAGGGGCAGGGGAGCGGAAGGAAAAGGCCATGAAGGAGATGGGGCCGCAATGGGTTCTGGGAGCGATGTCGGGCACCTCGCTGGACGGGGTCGACGCGGCGCTTCTGAGGACCGACGGGGTTGAGATCTTCGGGTTCGGAGAGACCGGATACCGGGCCTATTCGGACGCCGAACGGGCCGTGTTGCGGGCCGCCTTGGGCACATGGACGGGGCCTCAGGTGGACGCGGCGGCGGAGGTCGTCCAGCGCGCGCATGTGGAATTGCTGCAGCAATTTCAATCGGATATGGTTGGGTTTCACGGCCAGACACTGGCCCATGCGCCACGCCGTCAGGGCACGCTTCAGGTCGGGGACGGGGCGGCGCTGGCCGCGGCGCTCGGAACGCCCGTGGTGTGGGATTTTCGCAGCGCAGACATTGAGTTGGGCGGCGAGGGCGCGCCGCTTGCGCCGTTCTATCACCATGCGCTGGCCCGCTATGTCGGCGCGGCGGAGCCGCTATGCTTTCTCAACCTTGGCGGGGTGGGCAACCTGACATGGGTCGATCCGCGCATCGCAAAGCCGGAGGCGCAGGGCGCGCTGCTGGCCTTTGACACCGGACCGGCCAATGCGCCGATCAATGATCTGCTGACCGCGCGGCGGGGTCTTGCCTTCGACGAGGGCGGCGCGATTGCGGCCACGGGGGAGGTGGAGACCGGCGCGTTGGAGCTGTTTCTGGCCGAGCCCTACTTTGCGCGCATCCCGCCCAAGTCGCTGGATAGAAACGACTTTCCAACAATGATCGGGCTGGTGGCCGAACTGCCCGACGACGATGCGACCGCGACGCTCACGGCCATGTGCGCCGCCGCCGTGGCCGCCGGGATGGAGCATTGCCCCGAGCCGCCGACGCAGGTGCTGGTGTGCGGGGGCGGGCGGCATAACCCGGTGCTGATGGAGATGCTGGCGGTCTCGCTCGATTGCCCGGTGGCGGCAGTGGAGGAGGTGGGGCTGGATGGCGACATGCTGGAGGCACAGGCCTTTGCCTATCTGGCGGCGCGGGTGGCGCGGGGGCTTCCGACCTCCTGCCCGAGCACGACCGGGGTGAGCGCGGCGGTGGGCGGCGGGGTGCTGAGCCGTCCGTGAGAGGCGCAAAGTGGTTAACGCAGCGTGCGTTGCGTCATGTCGTCCATATCGAAAGACGTGATTTCAGGCGTTAACGCCATAAAAACAAGGGATGGCAGCTGTATGGCTGCGCGTATGGCTCGGCGTATGGCACCTGTACATACAAATCCCGATTCGTTCCGCGATTTGAATTGGTTAAGGCACCGTGCGGTGGGGCCGCGTTAACCTTTGGACATGGGGGTCCTCCCGGCAGCTTTTGGTCGTGCGACAATCACGCTTGCAGCGTCGTGCGGAGTGCACGCTTGCCCTGTCGTGCGACAAGCACGCTTGCAGCGTGACGAAAAGCGCCTGCCGGACTTGCCACGCCGATTGCACCGCAAGCGGACCCCCTACCCGCGCGACAGGCTGTGCACATAGGCGCGCGTGAACTCGGCATAGCCGTCGGAGGTGGAGACCAGATGCGCCTTCATGTCCGTGTGCAGCGCGGGCAGGTGGTGGAAGGGCACGTTCGGGGCGGAATGGTGTTCGATATGGTAGGGCATGTTCCATGCCAGAAACCGCACAAGGCGGCCCGTATAGGTCGTGCGGGTGTTTTCCAGCATGTTCGCCACCGGCGGGCAGAGACCGTGTTCGGCCAGCAGGTAGAGGCGCAGCAAGGGCTGGGCGATCAGCACCGGCACCAGCCAGAGCCAGAGCGCCAGCGGCGACCAGAGCAGGCTCACAAACGCGGCGGCCTGCACCGCGAGGATCAGCCGGGCCTCGCGGCGCAGGGCCGTGTGGCGGCGGGGCGGCAGGTAGGGCGCGTCGATGCGGCCAAGGGCGTTGTGCCAGAGCGTGCGCAGCCCGCCGGTCCAATAGCCCCAGCCCGACAGGTACAGCAGGTAGCTCGGCCAATCGGCGGGGCGGGGGTGGCCCGCGATCTCCGGGTCGCGCTCCGGGTCATTGGTGTATTTGTGATGCGCAAGGTGGAAGTAGCGGAACCACAGGAAGGGCAGGCAGAGGATCGGGGCGATGGCATGGCCCAGAGCCTCGTTCACTGCGCGGGTGCGGAACGGGGTCTGGTGGGTGCATTCGTGGCTCAGGGTGAAGAGGAACACCAGCAGCGTGCCATGGGGCAGCAGCATCAGCCCCCAGAGCGGGGCCTCGGTGGCGATATAGGTCGTCGTCGCCATCAGGGCCGCGAGGTACAGCGCGAGGTGGCTCAGGCCCGCCGCATCGGAACGTTCCATCAGCGCCGCCTTGCGCGCCTCGGGCAGGGCCGCCAGAACCGCGCTGTGATCGGTTGCCTTCACGGGATCTCGAAGCCCGGCGGGGCGAGGGTGAAGCCGTCGAACTGGAAGCCCGGCGAGACCGTGCAGGAGACCAGCGTGTAATCCCCGGTGCTCTCAGCCGCCTGCCAGTGGTTCTCGGGCACGATGATCTGCGGCGCGCCCGCATCGAGGTCCGGTGTCAGCAGGTGGGCCGTGGCCGGGCCCGCCTCGGTCGCAGCGAGGTGGAGCGTGAGCGGCGCGCCCGCGTGGTAGAGCCAGATTTCGGTCGCATCCACCTTGTGC
Source organism: uncultured Aliishimia sp. (assembly GCA_965656085.1). Lineage (GTDB taxonomy): Bacteria > Pseudomonadota > Alphaproteobacteria > Rhodobacterales > Rhodobacteraceae > Aliishimia. The sequence continues at coordinate 12,694 of CBFHJA010000029.1, forward strand.
CAACGGCTGCGCTCGCCCGCCTTCAGCAGGAAGTAAATGCAAGTGCCCGTGGGGCGGCCCGGGTTTTCGGCAATCCACGTTTGGCGGTAATGGCCGCCTTCGGGGTGGGGGGCGAGACCCAAACGGGTGATGATGTCATCGGCTGTCATGGGCGCAAGGCTAGGGCGCGGGTGGCGTCTTGCCAAGAGGGGCAAGGTCCTTGCCAAAGAAGCGGATCGCCGGGGCCGCCTCGGGGGCAAGGTCATAGAACGGTTCGGCGGGCGTGAAGCCCAGCTTGCGGTAAAGTGCAATCGCCTCGGTCAGGTCGATCATCGTGTCGAGCACCATGCGGGTGTATCCATCCGCCGCCGCGCGGGTCTCGGCCTCGGTGACAAGCCCGGTCGCGATCCCCGCCCCGCGGGCCTCCGGGGTCACGAAGATGCGTTTGATCTCGCACAGGCCCGGCGTGGCCAAGGGGTAATACATCGCGCAGCCCAAGATCGTGCCGCCGCGCTCGGCGATCAGAATATCGCCTTGGGGCCGGGCGTGGATGCGGGGCAGGTCCTCCATCAGGGCGGTGTAGTCCGGCGGCGCATAGTAGCGGTCGAGCAAGCCGGGAAACCCCGTCATGCGGCTTTCCAGCAGGTCGCGATAGGCCCAGCAGAGCGCCTTGACGGCGGCCCCGTCCCGCGCCCAGTCGGCGGAGCGGATCAGTGCGGATGTGGTGTCGGTCATCCCTGCGTTGTTTGCGGCAGAAGCAGGGAAATCTCAAGCCCGCCCTTCACCCGGTTGCGCAGCATCACCGCTCCGCCGATCTGCTCGGCAAAGCCCTTGACGAGAGACAGGCCGAGGCCGGTGCCCGTTGCCTTGGGCTTGGTGGTGTAGAACGGCTCCTGCACCCGCTGGAATTCCGAGACCGGCAGGCCGGGGCCCTCGTCGGTCACATCGAAGCGCAGGAACGGGCCCGGCGCGTCGGGCTGTTTGCCCGACCAGTTCTCCAGCAGCGCCGGGGCGATGCGCAGCGCGATCTGCCCGCCCCGGCCGTCCATCGCATCGCGGGCGTTCAGGGCAAGGTTGAGCAGCGCGGTCCGCAGCAGGGCGCGGTCGCAGACAATGTCGCCCAACGTGTCGTCGATCTGCACTGAAAAGCTGATATTCTCGGGCAGGTAGCCTTCGACGGCGAGGGTCAGGTCATGACAGAAGGCGCGCAGGTTGATGGCGCTCACCGCAAGCCGTGACTTGCGCGCGAAGGCCTGCATATGGGCCACGACATCCGCCGCCTGCCGGCTCGCGCGGCTCGCCTCATCGAGAAGCTCGGCCCGTTCGGCGGGATCTTCGCTGATCTTGGCAAGCTCGATATTGCCCTGAATGACCGTGAGCTTGTTGTTGAAATCATGCGCCACGCCCGCAGTGATCTGGCCCATCGCCGATTGCTTCTGGGCCTCCAGCGTTTCGGAGCGGCTGCGGTCCAGAGCCTCGCGGTCCGCCACGGTGCGAACCTGCGCCTGCAGATAGTAGACGCAGGCGGCAATGCAGCCAAAGGCGATGGCGCCCTGCGAGACAAGGTCACTTTGTTCGCGGATCTCGTGCCAGCCAATCAGACCGACGGACCCCATCAGGATCACGGCATCCCAGACCGTGATCGGGGTCAGCCGCGTGTGGCGCGACAGGTTGTACATCGCATGGCCGAACACACCACAGACCGCCAGAACCTCCAAGGGTCGGCTTTGCGTGGTCAGCCACAAATAAACAGGCATCGCCGCGAAGCTGGTCGACGTGATCATGTTCATCACGACCAGCACGGCGTAGCGGCGCAGACCAATCGGGCCAGTCAGCCGGTTCAGATAGAGCGAGTAGAGCGTGTTCGTGCTCACATAAAGACCCGCCCAAGCAAGGTACATCCACGAGCCGGTCAACGCGTAGAGCGCCACCCCGGCGAGGGTCACCACCACCAGCCGCATGACAACATCTGCGACGGAGGGGATATCACCGTTCTTGATGTGCTGGACATCAGCGCTGTAGTCAGGCGCAACACGCGCGCCCGCAGGGGCCAGGCCAGCCTCTTTTTGTTCTGAGATCATGTGCGTTTTACCTGTCCGCAGATCGCGGCTTTGAGGCAATCGTCGCACGAAAAACAGGCTGACCGCAAAGCCTTCCCGACCTTGCGCCGTATTTTCAACTGCAAGTTGGTGGTGGGCTCAACGCAGGATCGAAGTCCCCGCGTAAACCGCCGTCTCGCCAAGCGCCTCTTCGATCCGGATCAACTGGTTATACTTCGCCAGCCGGTCCGAACGCGCGAGGCTGCCCGTCTTGATCTGCCCGCAATTGGTCGCCACGGCCAGATCGGCGATGGTCGCATCCTCGGTCTCGCCCGAGCGGTGGCTCATGACGTTCGTGTAGCGCGCGCGGTGGGCCATATCGACCGCTTTGAGCGTTTCGGAGAGCGAGCCGATCTGGTTCACCTTCACCAGCATCGAGTTCGCGCAGCCGCGCTTGATCCCGTCGGCCAGACGCTCGGGGTTGGTGACGAACAGATCGTCGCCGACAAGCTGGCAATGGTCTCCGATAGCATCGGTCAGCGCCTTCCAGCCCTCCCAGTCATCCTCGGACATGCCATCTTCGATGGAGATGATCGGGTAGTCCTTCACCAGCGCTTCGAGATAGGCGACGTTCTCGTCGGAGGACAGGGTCTTGCCTTCGCCCGCCAGCACGTAAGCGCCGTCCTTGTAATACTCGGTCGCGGCGCAATCGAGGGCGAGGAAGATGTCCTCGGCGGGGGTGTAGCCGGCTTTTTCGATGGATTTCAGCACGAAATCGAGCGCCTCACGGGTCGAGGAGATGTTCGGTGCGAAACCGCCCTCATCGCCCACGCCGGTGGCCAGACCCGCCGCGCTGAGTTCCTTCTTGAGCGTGTGGAACACCTCGGCGCCCATGCGGATCGCGTCGCGCATCGTGGGCGCGGAGACCGGCATGATCATGAATTCCTGAATGTCGATCGGGTTATCGGCATGCTCGCCGCCGTTGATGATGTTCATCATCGGAACGGGCAGGGTGCGCGCGGAGGTGCCGCCGACGTAGCGGTAGAGCGGCATGGAGCAATAGTCGGCGGCAGCCTTGGCGGTGGCCAGCGACACGCCGAGGATCGCGTTGGCGCCGAGGCGAGCCTTGTTATGGGTGCCGTCAAGCTCGATCATCGCCGCGTCGATCTCTTCCTGCTCGGTGGCGTCGATGCCGACCAGAACCTCGGCAATCTCGCCATTGACGGCGGCGCAGGCCTCCAGCACCCCCTTGCCCATGTACCGCGCCGCGTTGCCGTCGCGCTTCTCGACCGCCTCATAGGCCCCGGTGGACGCGCCCGAAGGCACGGCGGCACGGCCCATGGTGCCGTCTTCGAGGATCACGTCCACCTCCACCGTGGGATTGCCCCGGCTGTCGAGAATTTCGCGGGCGTGAATGCCGATAATAGTGCTCATGGGGCGGTCCTTCCGAGGGCGCAAACTGACTGGTTTGCGCGCCTCTTAGCGCCCGGCGCGGCGGGGGGGAAGGGGATTGCGGGGCTTTTGCGCTAACGGTTTACGGTAAAGCACCCAAGAAAATGTCTCTTCGATTAAGCCTGTCGCAGACTGATGGGTAGCCTGAGTGACAGTTTAGCGCGCCAGAACAGGTACAGCTCCAGCACCGATGGGAGCAGGGCTGTTCCAGCGCACTCTATGGCACCAGCGCTAAGGTCACGCAAAAGAGCTGGCTTTGTGCCAGATGTCAGCGTCGATTGTGCTATGCTCGCGACTTGCCAAACACTCAATCGACAGTGTCAGGACCGCTTTCGCGTTTTCCGACCTACGCCAGCCAATGCTGCCACGCCGCCAATGACGAGAAGCGCGGAACTCGGAAGCGGGACCGGGGCGGTCGAAACCGCAACCGTATCGGCGTAGAAGAAGTTTGTGTCGTTCGTTTCCAGATCAAACCAGCTGATCTGGAAGAAATCCGATCCGAGCCCCGGCGGCGGTGTATCAATCAGTTCCTGCATCTTGGCTGCGCTCGGAATGTCGGTCGACGTAAGAACATCAATAGCTCCAGAAAGGGAGATCGAGAAATAATCTATCTCCACGCGAGGTGTGAGGATCTGGTTTGTATTGGCGCTGATCAACACACCGTCGCTATTTGTACCGCCAACCAAGTCCTGCGTGTCGGTTACAGACACTTGATCCGGAAATCCTGATCCGGAGTCGGGATTGGAAATCGTTGTGCCGCCAATCGTGAGCGTGAAGCTCAAATAATCGTAATTGGAGAACGTCCGGCTCGGATTGCTGAAGCTCTGTGTATTGAAGGGCACAACGGCATCGTCATACGTCAAAATCGCCGTTGCAGAAGTCGCGCCAGTCTCGCCAATCAAATCCAAGAAATTGGCCCGGAAAGGGTTTTGTCGGAAGTCCGTAAGGTCAAACTGGATCGTTACCGGGGCAGCCGTCGCAATGCCGGCGCTGAGAAAGCAAACAAGCGGTGACAAGCGGAGGAACTTGGGAAGCATGGTTCTATCCTTCTAATTCGGACTGGTTTGTATGACGCCCCATGGCCAAACGGGGCTGTACGCGGAGAAAGAGTGCGGCAATCCCCTCGGACAAGTCGAATTCTCGAAAACTCTTCTGAATGCCCGCATCTTACGCAGAAACCGCACCAAATAACGGCGAAATACGCGCATGGCGGGAATTTCGGGCTATGGTTTCAGGCGCGTTCCGTCCTGTCAGTCACCAGCTGAGCACCACTCGACCTGTGTCCTGCGTCAGCCGTTTGCTTTCGCCCGCCGTTCGCGCCAGATCGTGAAGATGCCCGCGGCGACGATGATGCCCGCGCCGAGATAGGTGAGGGCGTCGGGGCGTTCGCCGAAGAACAGGGCGGCGAGGATCAGGGCGAAGATCAGGCGGGAGTAGCGGAACGGGGTCACGACGGACATCTCGCCCACGCGCATGGCCGCCGTGGTGCCGTAAATCCCGATCGGCAGCATCAGCACCGTGCCAATCAGGCACAGAAGCTGCCACGTCTCAGGGCGCTCTAGCGGGGCGGCGGTCACCAGTTGGATCGCGCTGCCCGCGGCGATCAGGCTCAGCATCGCGAAAGCCCCCAGTTGCACCGTCGGGATGTCCTGCGGCACCCAGCGGGTCAGCAAGTCGCGCCCGGACAGGAACACCACCGCGCCGAGCGCCAGCAGGGAGGCCGGTTCGAACCCGTCCATGCCGGGGCGGATCACCAGCATCACGCCGCCGAGGCCGACGACAATCGCGCCCCAGCGCCACGGGCCGACCGGCTCGCGCAGCCAAAGCGCGGCGCCAAGCGTCACAAGAAGCGGGTTCGACTGGATGATCGCCGCGATGGTGGAGAGCGGCGCGGTGGCCAGTGCGGCGACGAAGCCCGTGGCCGCCATCACCTCGCACCCATTGCGTGCCAGAACGACCGGCTGGCGGAACCGGGCGCTCCAGTCGCGGGCGCCTGCGCGCAGGCCCATCAGGGCGAAGATCAGCGCGCCGCCAACCCCTTGGAACACAAGGATCTGTCCCACCGGGACCGTGCCCGCCAGCGCCTTCAGCAGCGCATCCAGCGCCGCGAACCCGGCCATGCCGAACACCATCCAGGCAATGCCCCGCGCGTTGGCCGAGCGGATCATTGGGGGCGGATCTTCAGCGAGGAAATGCGGTTGCCCTCGCGGGCCAGCACCTGAAAGCGGAAGCCGTGGAAGTTGAACACCTGTCCGACGGTCGGGATCAGTTGCGCCTCGTGGATCACCAGCCCCGCGACCGTGTTGGCCTCGTCATCGGGCAGGTTCCAGTCCTTGGCGCGGTTGAGGTCGCGGATCGTCACGCCGCCATCGACGATATAGCCCCCGTCGCTGCTGCCCTCGACGATGATGCTGTCATCCTGCGGGTCGAACTCGTCTGTGATCTCGCCGACGATCTCTTCGAGGATATCCTCCAGCGTGATCAGGCCCTGCAGCGAGCCATATTCATCCACCACAAGCGCGAAATGGCTGCGCTGGCGCAGGAATTGCCGCATCTGGTCGTCGAGCGTGGTGGTTTCGGGGATGAAGTAGGGCTTCACCGCCACCGCTGCGATATCGAAGCTCGACAGGTGCGCGGCATCCCCCTCCGGGCCGCCGATCTGGGCATACATCGCGCGCAGCAGGTCCTTGGCGTGGATCACGCCGGTGATGTTCTCCTGATCGCCCCGGTAGACCGGCAGGCGGGTGTGGGGGGACGCGAGGCATTGCTCCAATATCACCTGCGGCGCGTCATCGCCGTCAATCATCTCGATGCCCGAGCGGTGGAGCATGATCTCCTCGACCGTGCGGTCCGCCAGATCGAGCGCGCCGAGGATGCGGTCGCGGTCCTCCTTCTCCACCACGCCCTCGGAATGGCCGAGATGCAGCGCGCCCGCAATCTCCTCGCGCACGGCCATGATGTGGCTGTCCGGGTCGGTCTGCACGCCGAAGACGCGCAGCACGCCGCGCACCAAGAGGCGCACCGCGCCCACCACGGGAGAGAAGATCCGCACGACGATGGAGATCGGCAGCGAGACCAGTGAGGCGGCCTTCTCGGCATTGGTGATCGCGTAGGTCTTGGGCAGAACCTCGGCGAAGATCAGCACCAGCAGCGTCATCACCAGCGTCGCCAGCGCCACGCCGCTTTCGCCGAAGGCGCGGGTGAAGATCGCGGTGGCGAGCGAGGTGGCGAGGATGTTGACGAGGTTGTTGCCCAGCAGGACCGAGCCGATCAGGCGTTCGTTATCCTCGGTGATCGCAAGCGCGCGCGCCGCGCCCCGGCCGCCCTTGTCGGCCTGGCTGCGCAGTTTGCCGCGCGAGGCGGCGGTGAGGGCGGTTTCGGAGCCGGAGAAGAAGCCCGACATCACCAGAAGGCCAAGGATCACGGCTGAGGTGATCCAGAAGGCCGCGTCGAGGGGGCTTCCCGCGGCGGCCGCGGTATCGAGAACGGTTTGTGTGCTGTCCATGAGGGTCTGCTTGATTTCGCTTCCCTCGTTATGGGGCGCGCAGCCGCCGGGTTCAAGGTCGCTGCAGGTGCGCGCGGGCAATATTGCGTCCGCGCCGCACCGGGGTGCTGAGCCTAGGCGGCAGGCTCGCGGCCCATGGCCACCAGACGCGTGCGCAGCGCGTCGCTGCGCGGGTCGCCGGCCTCCAGCGCGAACACATAGGCATGGGTGAGGTAGAACCCGCGTGCGCTGTCGTCGGCAGCCCCGAGGGCGGCCTCTTCGTAGAGCGCGATCAGCGCGGTTTGGTCGCCATGGGCGTGGGCGGCCAGCAAACGCGCATCGAGCGCGCTCATTCGGCGGCGGCGGCCTGCGCGCGCCATGCCTGCATCCGCCCGGCCACCCAGTCGTGGAACAAATGCGTCGGCCCGTCCATCGCCGGAGAGAAGCGCCCGCCGTCGAACATCGGGGCATAACGGCCGCGCTGCATCCCCTCGACCACGAAAATGTCCTCGCGGAACACCTCTTTCCAGAGCGCCGCGTTCGCCGCGCGGGTCTCGGCGGTCGTCTCGGGCGTGGCGTAGTAAAGGTGGATATGCTCGCGGGTGTGGCCCGTGTCTTGCGGGGTCAGCACGATAGCGAAGGCATGGTCGCGGTGCACGCCCAGAAGCACATTGGGATAAACCGCGACATATTCCGCTGCCGTGTCCCACTTTTCGGGCAGGCCCTCGAAATCGGCGAAGGCCACCCCGTCCTTGGCGGCCATCTGGCGGTAGACCAGCGTGCCCTGACCGGAGAACTTGCCCGGCTCTTCGATATGGTAATGGTCTTCAAGCCGCGAGTAGCTGTTCAGCCCCGGATGGACCCAAGGCAGATGGTAGCTTTCGCAGTAATTCTCGATGGCCAGTTTCCAGTTGCAGGCCACGTCGAGCGTGAAGCGGCTGTCCGCGCCGCCATGATAGAGCGGTTTGCCGTCGAAATCGGCCCAGCGGGCGAGAAGCTCGGCATGGGCGTCTTCGAAGGCCGGGGCGGTGCCGGAGATATTGACCCAGACCACGTCCATCCAGATATGCGAGCGGATCTCGATCAGACCCAGCGTTGCGCGGTCGATGCCCTCGGCCTGGTTCTGGCCCGGCCCGCCCACATGCGGGGTGGAGACCAGTGCGCCCTTGGTCGAGTAGCACCACGAGTGATAGGGGCAGCGGATCGCGCCTTCGATCCGGCGCGGCTCCTCGACGAGGATCATGCCCCGGTGGCGGCAGGTGTTCTGGAAGACGCGCACATCGCCGTCGCGATCGCGCAGGAGCAGGAGCGGAATGCCGAGGAAGGTCAGGGGCACCGCGTCGCCCGGCTGCGGGACATCTGCGGCCACCGCCAGACCGGCCCACTCATTCATCAGGAGCGCCTGATTTTCCTCGGCATGCACGGCGGGGTCGATGTAATGCGTATTGGGCAGGCCATTGGCGGTGCCGATGGGCTGGCGGACGGCGGACAGGTTGGTCACTCGGTCGGTCATGGCGGGCAATCCTGCATCTGAGATGCAGGTACCGTGCCAGTCCCGTGCGCCCCTGTCTGGTCTGGGCGCGACCTGAGTTTTCTCACCGCGACATGGTGTAGCGGAAACGATCAGCGGAACGGGGTCTCGCCCTGCAACTTGGCCAGATGGAAGGAGGGCACCTCGCTGGCCGGGATCAGCCCGGCGGCGCGCGCGACGGGCAGGGCGCGGGCAGGTCCGCGTCCGAGATGTTCATAGACCATCCGCACGACGCGCTGCGCGGAGATGCTCTCCGGGACCGTGCGGGCCACGTAGCCGACCCAGAAATTGCTTTCGAACGAGGCCTCGGGCAAGAGCATGTTGAACGTGGCCGTCATCGCCCCGCGCCGCGAGATATTCATCGTGATGGCGTTTTCCTGCCGCAGGACGAGCCCGCGGAATTCGCGCAGGGATGCCCCGGAGGTCAGGCCCTGTTGCTGCATGGCTTCGCGCGCCTCATAGCCGCGCACGAAGCAATGGCCCGCCCGGTTGCGCCAGACCCAGACCAGCCCTTGCGCGTAGCGGCTCTGATCGACGAAGCTCTTGCGGGTGAAGCGGTAGAAGCCGGTGGGGAAGTCGCGCTCGTCCACCTGCGCGCCAGCGCCGAGAAACGCGCCGAGCTCCGGCCCCGTGAGAACCGATTCCGCCGCCTCGAAGCTGCCGACGGGATCGAGCAAGACCCGTGCGTCGACCTCGAAAAAGTCGCAAATCCGTGCGAGCACATCGGGGCGGGGGAAGCTGTCGCCCGCGAGGTAGCGATTGAACTGCGTGCGGTTGATGCCGAGCCGCCGGGCCAGTTCGGAAATCGAGGGATATCCGCTGGCGAGGGTGCGCAGGTTCGCGCCGAACATTGCGCGGAGTTCCGCTGGTGACTTTTTGGGCTGGGCCATGTTTTCTCTTGCTGGCCTGTTCTGGTCGGTCTGATACGCTTAAGTGTTGCGGCTTCGCGGCCCTGATTGACGCTATACCGCATCACGTAGATGCACTTTCAGCGTCATCCTTGCGCCATGCGACACAAATTGCAAGCGTACGGTGCTCATTTGCGCATGTCTTTGTTCTGTCAACTTAGGTTAACATCCTCAAAGAACTACTGTTTTTGCACGTCATCCAACAGGTCGGGAACGGAAAAAACGATGTTTGGGGTCATTTTGTGGAGCGATCCACAGTCAGGCGAAGCCGTCATCTGGTGTGAAGAACATGCCGGGCTCGCCTATTGCGACGACCCTGCAATCCGAGACGCCGAGACATCCGGACGCGCAGGCACATCAATGCGCTTCGACGCCGGAGATCTGGTAGAGTTCGACCTCGCGGACGCCCACGGGCGGCGTCTGACCGCCACCAACCTCTCGGCGGTCGAAGATACCGACCATGATATGCCACTCACGGAGCACGCCGCCCCGGGCACGCCGGCAGACACGGAAGACCCGGCGCCGGTGATCGATTTGGATCAGCGTCGCCGGTCTGCCTCCGGCTTCTTCGTGCTCAGTCGCCGCGGCTGAGCGCCGCCACCCCGGTCCGGGCCACCTCGGTCAGCCCCAGCGGGCGCATCAGATCGGCAAACGCGTCGATCTTTTCGGGCGAGCCGGTGATCTCGAAGATGAAGCTCTCCAGCGTGCTGTCCACGACATTGGCGCGGAAGATATCCGCCAGCCGCAACGCCTCGACGCGCTTGTCGCCCGCGCCGCTCACCTTGAACATCGCCAGTTCGCGCTCGACCGCGCGGCCTTCCATCGTCAGATCATGCACGTCGCGCACCGAAACGATCCGCCCCAGCTGCGCGAGGATCTGCGCGATCACCTGCGGCGTGCCGACCGTGACGATGGTGATGCGGCTCAGGTGCCCCGTGTGGTCCACCTCCGCCACGGTTAGGCTTTCGATATTGTAGCCCCGGCCCGAGAAGAGCCCGATCACGCGCGCCAGCACGCCCGGCTCGTTCTCGACCAGCACCGCGAGTGTGTGACGCTCCTGCACATCCGAGAACGTCGGACGCAAGTTATAGGCGGAATGGCTCGTGGAGCCTTTTTTGATTTTCAAAGCGGACATGGGTCAGACGTCTTTCGGTTCAGGTGGCAGGTCGGTGATATGGCGGATCAGGTCTGCGCGGGCGTGCAGGAGGGCGAGAATAATGATTTCCGACGGGCTTTCGGAGAAAATCACCACATGTTCGCCCGCGCGCATCACACGGCGGGTGTCCGTTGCTGTGATAGGTTTTGTATGGGCGAGGCCCTTGGAGAGTTTCTCGAAACGTTCGAACAAGAGGTCTTCATAGGCCTGCGCGTGGCGCGCGCCGAAGGTCTCAACGGTCCAGTCTGCGATGTCGTCCAGTTGCTCAATGGCCTGTTCCTCAAAGCGTATGCGTTTGGTCATTCGGCCGCGTTGCCAGCGCTGCGGGCGCGGGCGCGCGCAAACGCGCGGCGGACGGTCTGGGGGCCTTCCTCGGCGCTGATCTGCGAATGGGCGTCGATCTCGTCGAGATAATGCGTGAGCCGGTCATTGGCCTTTTCTTGCTCCTCCAAAGCCCGCAGCCCTGCGCGCATGGCCTCGGACGCGTTCTGATAACGCCCGGAGGCGACAAGACGGTCGATCAGATCGCTTTGGTGGTCGGTCAGCACGACATTCCGGGTGGGCATGGCGGATCTCCTTGGCGGGGTGGGGTGCCGATTGGCAGTATATGCCAATCAGCCGTGTTACACCAGCACCGAGCCTTTGGCGTCGATGGCGCCTTCGGTGGAGGCCTCGCCGAGCAGCATTTCGTTATGGGCCTTGCCCGACGGGATCATCGGGAAGCAGTTTTCGTGCTTCTCGACGAGGCAATCGAAGATCACCGGGCCGTCATGGTTCAGCATCTCCATGATCGCGTCGTCCAAGTCCGCCGGGTCGGAGCACAGGATGCCCTTCGCGCCGAAGGCTTCGGCCAGTTTCACGAAGTCGGGCAGGGCTTCGGACCACGAGTGCGAGAACCGTCCGCCATGGAGCAAGTCCTGCCATTGGCGGACCATGCCGAGGCGTTCGTTGTTGAGGATGAACTGTTTGACCGGCAAGCGGTACTGCACCGCGGTGCCCATCTCCTGCATGTTCATCAGCCACGACGCCTCGCCCGCGACGTTGATCACCAGCGCGTCCGGGTGCGCCATCTGCACGCCGATGGAGGCCGGAAAGCCATAGCCCATAGTGCCAAGGCCGCCAGAGGTCATCCATTGGTTGGGGTGCTCGAAGCCGATATACTGCGCGGCCCACATCTGGTGCTGGCCCACTTCGGTGCAGATGTAGCGGTCCTTGGAGCGGTGCTTGGTCAGCTCTTCGAGACGCGCCAGCGCGTGTTGCGGTTTGATGGTCTTGGATTTGGGGTCCTGCGTGAAGGCAAGGCAGTTGACCTTGCGCCATTCCTTGATCTGGCCCCACCATGTCTGGACCGCCTCGGCATTGGTCTTGCGGCCCCGTGACTTCCAGACCTTCAGCAGGTCTTCGAGTACATGGCCCACATCGCCGACGATGGGGATGTCGGTCTTGATCACCTTGTTGATCGAGGAGGGGTCGATGTCGATATGCGCCTTGGTCGATTTCGGCGAGAACGCGTCGATGCGCCCGGTGATCCGGTCGTCGAAGCGCGCGCCGATATTGATCATCAGATCGCAATCATGCATGGCGAGGTTGGCCTCGTAGAGCCCGTGCATCCCCAGCATCCCGAGCCAGTTCTTGCCGGAGGCCGGATAGGCGCCGAGGCCCATCAGGGTGGAGGTGATCGGGAAGCCCGTGGCCTCGACCAGCTCACGGAGCAGTTGCGAGGCCCCGGGGCCGGAATTGATCACGCCGCCGCCGGTGTAGAACACGGGGCGCTTGGCGGTTTCGATGGCCGCCACCAGTTCGGTGATCTCGTCCATGTCGCCCTTCACGCGCGGCTGGTAATGCGACGCGGAGGGTTTCGGGCCGGAATAGGCGCCGGTGGCGAATTGCACGTCCTTGGGAATGTCGATCAGCACCGGGCCGGGGCGGCCCGAGGTCGCGACATGGAAGGCTTCGTGCAGGACCACGGGCAGATCGTCGGTCTCTTTGACCAGCCAGTTATGCTTGGTGCAGGGGCGGGTGATGCCCACGGTGTCGGCTTCCTGAAACGCGTCCGATCCGATCATGAAGGTCGGCACCTGACCGGTGAGCACGACAATCGGGATGCTGTCCATCAGCGCGTCGGTGAGGCCTGTCACCGCATTGGTCGCGCCGGGCCCGGAGGTCACCAGAACGACACCGGGCTTGCCGGTGGAGCGCGCATAGCCTTCGGCGGCATGGACCGCGCCTTGCTCATGGCGCACCAGAACGTGCTGGATGTTGTTCTGCTGGAACACCTCGTCATAGATCGGCAGCACGGCGCCGCCGGGATATCCGAATACCGTGTCCACACCCTGATCTATCAGGGCTTGGACGACCATTTTCGCTCCGGTCATTTGACGTGACATGCTGTTCTCTCCGATATGTCCGCGTGTCTTGTTTCTATGGCGCATAAAAAAGCCCCCGGTGTTACTCGGGGGCGCATGGGGCGGGGTATGGCTTTACCGTTACCGGCCCATGCGCTTCCTGACTACGATGACGACTAGTTCGTTCATGCCCGTGAGGCTCCTTGATGCGTAGCAGATCATTAGGCAGGCTGCGAAAGAGCGTCAACCGCCGATTTGGAGAAAATGTCGCGCTGAGGCGTTTTTTCGCAATTTTCTTTCCGCCGATAGGTCAGCCCGTGAGACCTTTCACTTGCATCGACACCACTTTGCCATCCGCATAACGGCGGGTGCCGAGCGCCGCGAAGCCGCGTGCGGCATGGAAGGCGAGGGAGGGCGCGTTGGGCGGATCGAGGTCCATTTCTGCGGCCATGACGAGGCACCCGGCCTCCCGCACCCTGTCTGCCAGCGCGTCATAAAGCCGTGTGCCAAGCCCGTGGCCCCGCGCGCGCGCGCCCAGAACGATCCGGTCCACATAGACGAAGTGGTTCAGCCGGGCCGAGAACCACGCGAAATTCGCATTGTCATACGCCGCGCCCTGCAACATCGCGAGCACGAACCCGAGCACCGCGCCCTCGCGCTCGGCCACCAGATGCACCCCGCGCAAGGCCAGCAAGTCGGCGCAGCGCGCGGCGTCCATCGCAGAGGTGACCTGCACCACAGCGGCGTTGAGCGCCACGAGGGCGGGGATGTCGGTGGGCAGGGCAGGGCGCAAAGCAATCATTCAGGACACCGGTGACAGGCGAGCCCCGCGATTAAGCCCGGTTGTGGCGCTCTTGGCAACCCGGCGCATCTGCGCGCAACCATGACGGGATGCAGCGGCACGCAGCGGGAGGAATGGACCCTCTTCGGGGCAAAACCCGCAAGACCTTCTTATGTTTGCAGGATAATTCCGGTAAATTAACTTGACCAGCCATGTCCCGGCCCTCATTACTACGCGGGGGTCGGTATTTGACTCGATATCCACATCGCTGTGAACAGTGATACCGCAAACGATCCGCAGGCCGGGAGACATCGGTCTGCATCCAAAAAAACACGGGAGGAATATCTCTAATGGATCGTCGTTCTTTTCTGAAAAACTCTGCACTTGGTGGCGCGGCAGCGACCACCACCGCGCTGGCCGCACCGGCCTATGCTCAAGGCAAGCGCGAATTGACCATGGTCACCTCCGTGCCGGACGGCTTCGCGATCTTCGATGACGCCGCCTCCATGGCCGCGAGCGCGATCACCGAGATGACCGATGGCATGCTGACCATCAACAAAATGCCCGCCGGCTCCCTCGTGGGCGCCTTCGAAGTGTTCGACGCGGTGTCCTCCGGGCAGGCCGACCTCTACCACTCGGCGGAATACTACTTCCTCAACCAGCACCCGGCCTTTGCCTTCTTCACCGCTGTGCCCTTCGGCATGACCGGCGTGGAAATGCTCGCGTGGTACTACCACAAGGGTGGCGCTGCGCAGCACCAAGAGCTGGCCAGCCTGTTCAACCTCAAGCCCTTCCTGTGCGGCAACACCGCGATGCAGCCGGGCGGGTGGTTCAACAAGGAAATCACCTCCGCAGACGATCTGCAGGGCCTGCGCTTCCGTATGCCGGGCCAAGGCGGTCAGGTGCTCGGTCGCCTCGGTGCCTCCGTGCAGAACATCCCCGGCGGCGAGATCTACCAAGCGCTGGCCTCCGGCCAGATCGACGGCGCCGAGTGGATCGGTCCGTTCGCCGACGAGCGTCTGGGCTTCCAGGAAGTCACCAACATCTACTACACCGCTGGCTTCCATGAGCCGGGCTCCGCGCTCGCGCTGTCGATGAACCTCGACGTGTGGGAATCGCTGACACCGGCGCAACAGCGCGTCGTTGAAGTCGCCTGTGAAGCGACCCACGCCAACAACCTCGGCATGTCCTGGGCTGAAAACGGTGCCGCTCTGGCCCGTCTGCAAGCCGCTGGCGTGCAAGCGCGTGAATTCCCCGATGACGTCTGGGATGCGTTCGGCCGCGCCGCTGCGGAAGTGCGCGAAGAGAACATGAGCGATTCGATCTATGCCGACATCGCCAACAGCTACTTCGAAGCACAGGCCGAGACCTCCGCATGGTGGGAAATCGGTGACGGCGAGTACATCCGTCAGCGTAACCGCGTCAACGCGGGCTGATCGCCAGCTTTCGCTGAGCTTGAATAAGCCGTTCCCGTCCGGGCCTTGCCCGGGCGGGACACGCGTCTTAAACGGAACAGTCTAAGTGCAGTCACACGGCCCGGCAAACTCCGCCCGGTCACGCCTGCGAGGGGGTCTCTGTCATGGAATTTATCCTCTGGGTGCTCCAGAACATCGCTTTGTCGCCGTATTATCTGGTCGTTGCCCTCGTCAATCCGGGCGATTGGCTGAACTGGTCCGACCCGCAGGCGGTGATGCGGTTCATCTATTACGGCGCTTCCGTCGAATTCTTCTTCGTTCTGTTCACGACGTTCCTGGTTCTTACGGGTCTCGGCATCGCGTGGAAGCGGGAGATCCTGTGGACCTGTGTGCGCTTTTTGGAAGGTATGGCGAATGTCGTCGGGCGCACGGCCGCGTGGGCCGGCCTGCTCATGGTGCTCGTTCAGGTGATGATTGTCTTCCTGCAGCGCATCTTCCGGGTCGCGGAAATCCAGCTCGGTCCGCTTGGCACGGCGCTCGCGATGGACCTCAGCTGGTGGGCCGAAGGGCTCAAGTTCTATAACGCGCTCGTGGTGTGCCTCTGTGTCTCCTACACATTCGTGCAGGGCGGGCATGTGCGCGTCGACCTCGTCTACTCGGCGGTCAAGTTCCGCACCAAGAAAATCATCGACATGGTCGGCTGTATCATCTTCATGATGCCCGCCATCGTCATCACCTATCTCTACGCGTGGTTCTTCATGTGGCGGCACCTGATGACGCCTGCGGTGACCTCGACCAGCGATCTGGACCGGATGCTCATGCAGTCGCGCATCTTCCGCTGGAACGTGGAGACCATCGGGTTCAGCCCTAACGGGTTCAACGCCTATTTCCTCTTCAAGGTCCTCATCGTGCTGTTCTGCGTGATGGTGTTCCTGCAAGCCGTCGCCTTCTTCTGGCGCTCCTATCTGGAGTGGCTCGAAGGCGAGCCGAGCGCGAACAAGTATCTCGACAAGGATACGCTGGGCGACGAGGCCGAAGAGTTGGAACACGCCATTCATTCGGGATCGACCTGATCCGTGCCGGGCCCGGCGCGCCGGGCAGACGCAACAACAAAGACGACCGAAACGCCGCAGGGGCGTGAGCAGGGGGTTAAAGAGACATGCCATTTGGTTTGGATGGGGTTGAAGTCGGTCTGATCATCGTCTTCCTTACCCTTTTTGCCGGGATCATGACGGGCTTCCCCGTGGCCTTCGCAATCGGCGGTGCCGGGGTGATCTCCTTCGCCATCATCGCAGCGCTGGACTCTGCCGGGCTGCTCATACACCAAGCGATCGACACCTCCTCGGCGGAATACTCGGCCCTCGTGGCCGAAGGTGTGGTCCGAGACGCGATTTCAATTTTCCGATACCCAGAACTCCCACGAACCGAAGTGGCGTTGTTCCCGGGCGGCTGGGAACAGGCGATGGAGCGCAACATCTCCTTCATCGTGAACCGGATGAACGAGCGTGTGATCGCGGGCCAGTCCATCGAAACCCTGCTCGCGGTGCTGATGTTCGTCATGATGGGCATCACGCTGGAGCGCTCCAAGATCGCCGAAGACCTGCTGACCACCATGGCGCGCGTCTTCGGCCCGCTGCCGGGCGGTCTGGCGGTCTCCATCGTCATCGTGGGCGCCTTCCTCGCCGCCTCCACCGGCATCGTCGGCGCAACCGTTGTGACCATGGGCCTGCTGGCCCTGCCGACCATGCTGCGCAACAACTACTCGCCCGAGCTTGCCACCGGTGTGATCGCGGCCTCGGGCACGCTCGGCCAGATCATCCCCCCCTCCATCGTGATCGTTCTGCTCGGCACGCTGGTGGGCGATCTCTATGCCACAGGGCAAGAAAGCCGCGCCCAGCTTGCCGGGTGTTCGGATGCATTGACCTTCCTCGGCGAGCCTGCCGTTCTGTCGGTGGGTACGCTGTTCCAAGCCGCGCTACTGCCCGGTCTCTTCCTTGCGGGCCTCTATGCCGCCTATGCGTTCGGCTTTGCGCTGTTCCGCCCGGAGAGCGCACCGCCGGTGATTATGGAGGGTGAGCCCGGTGAGCCAGTCACGCGCAACGAGGCGCTGACATGGTATCTTGGGGTGCCTGCGGCCATTCTAATCGCGGTCAGCCTTGCCGGCTCTGCGGGGCTGGTGGGCAGCCAGACGGTGTTCATCTCGGACTTCGCCGAGAGCGAGACCGACCGTCCGAGCCTGCGCACGACTGTGTCCGAGCAATGTCAGGCGGCGATGATCGACCTGCACGGTCAGGAGGCGTGGGATCAGGCCGTCGCCGAGCGCACCGCCCAGCAAGATGCGGGCGAGGGCGATGAGCTGGTGCGCCTGACAGAAGACGAGCGCGACGCGGCGCGGACCGAGGCGCTCGATGACGCTCCCCCGATCGGAACCGGCGTGGCGGTCGTGTTCGTGATCTTCTCGCTCATTCTTGCCGTGGCGCGCGGTATTTCCCCGTCCTCCTCGCCGCTTCCTCTGATGATCGGCGCGGGAGGTGTGGCGCTGGCGCTCCTTGCGGATGCGGCCTTCATCTCACCGCTCACCGGGTCCGGCGCGACCTTCATGATCCTCGCCATCCCGACGATCATCACGCTCTACGGGGTCTCCGCAGCCATGCGGCGCCTGTCGCAGAATGAGCTTCTCCGCGTGGTCTTCCCGCCGCTGATCCTGATTGTGGCGGTGCTGGGCTCTATCCTCGGTGGGATCACCAACCCGACCCCCGCCGCCGCCTTGGGCGCGGCCGGGGCCATCATGCTCGCGGCCTATCGCAAGCTCAAGGAAGAGAACGGCAAGTCCAAGATCGTCATCTGGTCCTCCTTCGCGATCGTGATCATGATCCTCGTGGGCGTGAATTTCGATCTGCGGGTGACCCGCGAGAACATCCCGATGGAGGATTGGATCGCCTATGCGATCGCGCAGATCGCCTATCACTTCGCCTTCTTCGGGCTGCTGTTCTCCTGCTGGGTGCTGTTCCGTTCGAACGTGCTGAGCCCGGTGGTGCGGGAGACGGCGAAGGTGACCTCGATGGTGTTCACCATCCTGATCGGCTCGCAATTGCTGAACCTCGTGCTGATCTCCTTCGGCGGCGAGCACTACATCCAGCAATTCCTGCGCTCCTTCGACAATGAGATCGCGGTGTTCATCATCGTGATGATCATCCTGTTCATTCTCGGCTTCGTGCTCGACTTCCTCGAGATCATCTACATCGTGATCCCCATCGTGGGACCGGTGATCTATGGCGGCACGCTGGATCCGAAATGGGTGACGATCATGATCGCGATCAACCTGCAGACCTCGTTCCTGACCCCGCCCTTTGGCTTCGCGCTGTTCTACCTGCGCGGGGTGGCACCGCGAGAGGTCACCACGGGCCATATCTATCGCGGGGTGATCCCCTTCGTGGGCATTCAGGTCATCGGCCTCGCGCTGCTATGGCTGTTCCCGCAGATCGTGACGATATTGCCGGACCTTCTGGGATAAAGCCGCAACTGGCCTACCACTCTTAACGCTGGCGGCCTCTGGAGCGATCCGGGGGCCGTTAGCGTCAGCGAGATATTCTCCGAGACAAGCTTACGGGCGTGGACACTCGTTGCTCTTCAGCGAGGTAATCAACGTTCTGTCGAACACGGACACGGACACGGACTTGGTCATCGACGGCGCGCTGCGCCTGCGCAAATGGAGCTAAGCGGCTCTCAGGTCAGTCACGCCATAGGCCGCGCGGGAACGTTCTCGCGCGGTTTTCCTGCGTCCGCTACCGGGCGGCGGCGCGCCAGCGGGCGAACACGCGCCAGACCGCGAGGCTCGTGGCGCAGCCGGCAAGGAGCGACAGGCCCCATTTCGAGACTTGCTCCATCGCCCCCTCGATCAGAAGCGCATGGGCGATGGTACCCGCCACCGCCAGTGCAACGGCGATGCCATGCAGGGCGCGCCAAGTCATGGGCCTGAGCGGCAATCGCTTGCGCAGCGCCGCGAGGGCGGCGGCGGCGAAGACAGCCCACATGGCCAGCGCTCCCCAGACGCCAAACGGTGTCGGGGAGCGGAACAGCAGCACGTCGATCACATCGGGCGGTGAGGTGATCCACAGCCCGGCAATATGCGCGAGGACGGCGCAGACCAGAAATGCGCCAAGCCGGCGGTGCCAGCGGCGGGCGGTAGTGTTCGAGACTGGCAACTGGCCCGCGGCAAGCAGGGGCTGCACCAGCATCAGAGCCAGACCGGCGATCCCGGCAAAGCCGCCCGCGATATAGACCGGCTGCCGCCATTGCAGGAGCGGGCTTTGCGCCGCCAGCCAAAGCGGCAGAGCAAGGGCGAGGACAAGGCCCGCCCAGATCAGGGCCGGGCGCATGGGTCAGGCAGGTGTGAGCACGAAATCGGCATGCAGGGTCGTGTCGCTGGAGCGCCGCATCACTGGGCGGAGGAACACGGTTTCAAAGCTGCCGCTGTCATAGGCCAGATGCCCATGGGCCTGCCCGAAGGCGGGGACGATCTGCGGCATGTCCATCTCGAAACGTCCGTTCTCATCAGTCAGTGTCGCGCCATGGCTGTGCCAGTCGCGCTCGTGGCCTTCGGTGGTGTGGGCCCAGATCTGGATGCGCTGGCCGGGCAGGGGCGCGCCATCGCCCGCGCGGCGCACGGTGCCGGTCATCAGGAAGCCGCCGCCGCCGATCCGGTCCACAATGGGTGCGCCGGGGCGGTAATTGTTGGCCCCGCCGCGCATGGTGGGTGTGGGCGCAAGCCCGGCGGCGCGGGCGGGCACGGTCCATGTGAGCGCGGCCGCACCAGAGGCGGCAAGCAATCTGCGGCGTGTCGTCAGAAGGGTCGGCATCGTGTCTGTCCTGCTGGCTGCGGTTCACCAGATAATATAGCGCGCAGAGGCCGCGCCGGAAAGTTCGCGAGGCCTTCACAGCTTCTTGAGCGCGCATCGCCTGTTGCACTTGGCAGGAAAACTTCGGGGGGGCAGCGCCTTCTAGCGCTTCACGGGCACCGTATCGGGCAGTTGGATATTCGCCACCTGTTCGGCAATCGGATCGGTTGAGAGCGGGTGATTGTCGACTGAGAACTTCTCGGGGTCCTTGAGCGGCGTCCATTGCCCACCGAGATAGATTTCCAGTCCGGAAAAGCGGGACTTGTAGCCCATCTTCTGGCTGCCCGGCACCCAGTAGCCGAGATAGACATAGGGCAGGCGGGCCTCGCGAGCGATCTCGATATGGTCGAGAATCATGTAGGTGCCGAGCGAGGATTTGGTCAGGGCCGGGTCGTAGAAGGAATACACCATGCTCAGCCCATCGGAGAGGACGTCGGTCAGACTGACCGCTGCCAGATCGCCGCTGCTGCGGTGGGCATATTCCACCACGCGGCTGCGGATCGGGGTTTCCTCGATCATGGCGGCAAATTCGAACACGTCCATATCGGCCATCCCGCCATCTGCGTGGCGGCTGTCGAGGTAGGTGCGGAACAGTTCGTATTGCTCCTCGGTCGCCCAAGGCGAGGTGGCCTTGCGGGCCAGCCCTGCGTTGCGCTTGATAGTGCGCTTCTGGCTCTTGGAGGGCGTGAAGGCGTTCACGTCGATCCGGGCGGACAGGCAGGCCGAGCAATCGGCGCAGGACGGGCGGTAAAGCACGTTTTGCGAGCGCCGGAAGCCCTGCTGGCTGAGGCTGTCATTGAGCCGTTGCGCGTTCTGACCTTGCAGTGCGGTAAACAGCTTCCGTTCCATGCGTCCCTCAAGATAGGGGCAGGGTTGCGGCGCTGTCACGTAGAATTGCGGTGCAAGCGGTAAGGTGTGGCGCATTGTTTTCCGTTACGTGTGACTGTCGTCAGGAGTGCAATCAGACTCTCATATTACTTGCGCGTATCGGCGCGCGGATCAAGGTCTATCCGCGCGCCTCGGTTTGGAAAATCGCCGCGCCCGGGTCTTTGGTCAGCGGGCCGGGGTGTTCAACGCAGCGGAGCCGATCATGTGGTCGGTCAGGCCCTGACCGCGAGATGAGGTGAGCATTAGCACCACCGAGACAACCTGAAGCGGCGTGATGGCGATAGAGATCGAATAGCCGAGCGTGTGCAGGAACGCCGCCTCCAGATCGAAGCGGTGGCCATCCCAGCGGCGCAGTTCGATCGCCATCAGCCGCATGCCCCACGTGGCCGAGCCATTGGCGAGCGTGACCACGCGATAGGCAAAGCCCAGAACGAGCATCATCACCGGGAAAAAGAAAATCCCCAGAAAGGCCGTCAGGGGCAGGGCCAGCAGGGTCAGCAAAACAATCAGGATCGAATCGACCACCCATGCCACAAAGCGCTTGGGCGCGACATTGGCGTAGAACTCGGGCTGATAATCAGGATCGGGCAGGTCGCTCATGCGCAGGAAATTGGTCTCATATGCCATGGAACTATGTCTCATCAGGTCGGAGGAGAAAAGGGGCGCCCCGCAATTCAAGCGGGGCGCGCTGTCAGATCAGGCCTCGGCGGTGTTGTCGCGGGCGGCCTTGGCGCGGTCATCCATGAACTGGTCGAACTCGGATTTGTCCTTGGCCTCGCGCAGGCGTTCGAGAAACTCTTCGAATTTCTCCTGTTTCTCTTCGAGCCGGCGCAGGGTGTCGGCCTTGTAGGCGTCGAAGGCAGTGTTGCCTGTCGGGCGCAGATGGGTCATCGCGGCGCCGGTGCGGCGGGATTTGCGGCAGGATGTGCTGAACATGCGTTTGCTCCAGATCATGTAGGCGAGGATGGCGAGGCCGATAGGCCAGACGAAGATGAAGCCAAGCACCATGGCGGCGATCCAGGCGCCTTTGCCTTTCTCGTCAAGCCAGGTCTCGGCGCGGGCGAACCAGCCTTGGGCGGAACGGGGGGATGTCGAATGCGCGACGGCGGTCATGGAACGGGTCCTCTCAGGTTGGGGCGGCCTTTCGGGCTGCTGTGATGTAAATCCTGTTTACATTACTTGAGATGGGGGACCACGCCGGGCCTGACAAGGTACAATGTGAAAAGATTTTACATTTTCTTGAGATACTCAATAAAAGCGAGGCCTTACAGCACGTCTGTCAGGCCGTGAACTGCGCAGGTTCCGCCCCGCAGACCCGCAAAAGCACCGTCGGGGCGCAGGAAAACACATGGTGCGGCGTGCCCGCCGCCGCCCAGACCACCTCGAAATCGAATAAGCGCGGGTCGAAAAAGGCGCGGATCGGGTTCAAATGCCCCAGCGGCGAGACGCCGCCGATGGCAAAGCCCGTCTGTGCCCGGATCAGCGCCGCATCCGCCTTGCCGAGCGCGCTGCCCGCGACATCCGCTGCGCGGGCCGCGTCCACCCGGTTGCCGCCCGCCGTCAGGAACAGCACCGCCTGCCTGCGATCATCGGCGAAGATGATCGATTTGACGATCTGATCCACGTCGCAGCCTACCGCTTCGGCGGCATCTTGCGCCGTGCGGGCCAGTGGCGTTTCGCGGGTCGTATCCGGCAGACCCGCTGCCGCCAGTGCGGCCCGGACGCGTTTCAAACTCTTGCTCATGGCCTGTCTGTGCGCCACCGCCCCGGCGGATGCAAGTCCGCACCTGCTTGACGCCGCGCGCCGCGCACCGCACATCTTGGACATGACCCTCTCGCACCGCCTGACCGCCCTGCCGCGCCCGTTTGATCCCGACATGGGCGCCGAAGCGCGTGCCCGCGTCGCCGGGCTGCCGCGCGATCTGGCCGATCTCGTGGCGGGCGCGGCGGGCAGTGCGCCTTACCTCTACGATCTTCTGCGCCGCGAGGCGGACTGGCTGCCCGGCGCGTTCGAGGACCCAAGCGAAGCCTTGGAGGCCGCCTGTGCCGGGCTCGAAACCCTTGACACCAAGGCCCTCGGCCCGGCGCTGCGGCAGGCCAAACGGCGCCATGCGCTGCTGATCGCGCTGATGGATCTGGGTGGGCTGTGGCCGCTCGAGGAGGTCACCGGCACGCTCACAAGGTTTGCGGACCGAGCCTGCGATCTGGCGCTGAAGGCCGCGCTCGCCCCGCTGATCGCGCGCGGCAAACTCCCCGGCGCGACCGAGGACGATTTGGCAGATTGTGCGGGCATGGTCGTGATGGCGATGGGTAAGATGGGGGCGGGGGAGCTCAACTATTCGTCGGATATCGACCTGATTTGCCTGTTCGACGAGTCTCGGTTCGATGACGCAGATTTCCACGAGGCCCGCAGCGCGTTCATCAAGGCCACCCGGACGATGTCGCGCACGCTCTCGGATGCAACGGCCCATGGCTATGTGTTCCGCACCGATCTGCGGTTGCGCCCGGACCCGAGCGTCACTCCGGTCACCGTGTCGATGGAGGCCGCCGAGCGCTACTACGAGAGCTTCGGGCGCACATGGGAGCGCGCGGCCTATATCAAGGCGCGCCCGGCGGCAGGCGATCTGGACGCAGGGGCGCGATTTCTCCAAACGCTGACCCCCTTCGTGTGGCGCAAGCATCTTGATTTCGCCGCCATCGAGGACGCCCATAACATGCGCCTTGCGATCCGCGAGCACAAAGGCCTTGGCGGGCCGATCACGCTGCCGGGCCATGACATGAAACTGGGCCGGGGGGGCATTCGGGAGATCGAGTTCTTTACCCAGACCCGGCAACTGATCGCCGGCGGGCGCGACCCGAGCCTGCGGGCGCGCGGCACGGTGCCCGCGCTCGAAGCCTTGGCAGAGGCCGGCTGGGTGCCGCCGGAGATCGCGGTGGACCTGTCGGACCATTACCGCTTTCACCGCACGGTCGAACACCGCATCCAGATGGTGCGCGATGCGCAGACCCATTGCCTGCCGCAGACCGAGGAGGGGCTGGAGCGGATCGCCTGCCTCATGGGGCGAGCCCGAGCCGATCTGGAGGCGGAGCTTCATGCACGTTTGAGCGCGGTCCACACCAGCACCGAAGGGTTCTTCGCGCCGCAATCCGGCACCACGCCTGACGCCGAGATCGTTATCGACGACTCGGTCGTGCGACGCTGGCTGACCTTCCCGGCGCTGCGCTCGACGCGGGCCAAATCGGCGCTGGACAGGCTGCGTCCGGTTTTCGAGGCCCGCCTGTCCGAGGCCGCACGTCCCGAGGACGCGCTGCGCGCGCTGGATGGGTTTCTGAGCGGTCTGCCTGCGGGCGTGCAGGTCCTGGCGCTGTTCGAGGCCAACCCGCATCTGATCGATCTGGTGCTGGACGTGGCCTCCAGTTCCCCAAGCCTTGCCGAGCATCTGTCGCAGAACGCGCAGGTGCTCGATGCGGTGATCGGCGGAGATTTCTTCGCCGACTGGCCGGGGCAGGCCGCGCTCGAGGCCGATCTGACGGATGTGCTGGACCGGGTCGGCGCCGATTACGAGCGGGTGCTCGACATGACGCGCCGATGGGCCAAGGAATGGCATTTCCGGATTGGCGTGCACCTGCTGCGCGGGCTGATTTGCGCCGATCGGGCCGGGCGGTACTATGCCGATCTCGCCCGCGCGGTGCTGCGGGTGATCTGGCCGCATGTGCAGCAGAGCTTCGCCGCGCGCCATGGCCCGCCGCCCGGACGCGGCGCGGTCCTGCTCGGCATGGGGGCGCTTGGCGCCGGGGCGATGAACGCGCGCTCCGATCTCGACCTGATCGTGATCTATGACGCGGGCGAGGCCGAAACCTCCGATGGACCGCGCCCGTTGCCGGTACGGCGCTATTTCGCGCGGCTGACACAGGCGCTGATCACGGCGCTTTCGGCTCCGATGGCGGAGGGGCGGCTCTATGAGGTCGATATGCGGCTGCGCCCGTCGGGCAATCAGGGGCCCGTGGCGACCTCTTGGGCCAGCTTCCAGCAATACCAGCGCACAGAGGCTTGGACGTGGGAGTATCTGGCACTCACCCGCGCGGCGGTGGTGGCAGGCCCGGAGGCGCTGTCGGAGGAGGTGCGCGGCTTCATCGCGGCGCGTTTGGCCGATCCGCGCGAGGCGGCAGTACTGGCGGCGGATGTGCTGAAGATGCGCGTGCGGATCGCCGCGGCCAAGCCGAGCGGCGGGTGGCTGGATATCAAGACCGGACCGGGGCGGATGCAGGATATCGAGTTGCTTGGGCAGCTTGGCGTGCTGCTTGGAGGTGGTGGCACCGGGCTGGCGACCGGTCTGGCCAACCTGCTGCGCCGGGATGTGTTGACCCAACCTGCGCGCGACGCGCTTGCGGATGCACACGATCTCTATTGGCGCGTCCAGCAAGCCGGACGACTGCTCGCGCCCGATTTGCGGGACGAACGCGCCCTTGGCCCCAGCGGCGTGGAGGCCTTGCTGCGCATCACCGAGGCGCCGTCGCTGGAGAGCCTGCAAAAGACGCTGGCGGACAGCCAGCGGGACGCAGCGCGGGTCATTGACGAGACATTGGCGGCGATGGTCGCGGGCGGTCAGAAAGGCGAGGGCGCATCATGAAACCCAAGACCGAGGACGATCCCAAGGCGCTGATCTACGAGGCCTACCGTATCGACGGGATCACCAAACCCGAATGCCGCACGATCTTTCTCGACTGGGCGCTGAGCCTGCCGGTGGGGCGCGATACGCAAGCCGATCTCGGCACGCTCCTCGCGCGCTACGGCGTGGCGCATCCCGGTCACCCGATGACCGAGGTGCTGCGCGAGGGGCTCGAAGAGATGGGCCGCCCAAAGCGCCGGGGGGGCTGGCGCAGCCGAAAGCGCGATTGATACACGATTGATCCGGGCCGCAAAGCTGCCTATGCCAGCGGCATGACCGATCCTGCACCCCGCCCGACCGTCCGCCTCAAGCCCAAAGCCAATGCCCGCGCCCTGCGCCACGGAGCGCTTTGGGTCTATGACAGCGATCTGGTCACCGACCGTCGCACCAAGGCGCTCGCGCCGGGCACGCTGGCGGTGCTTGAGGATGCGGGTCGCACGCCGCTGGGGCTGGCAGCGGTCAACCCCGGCTCGCGGATCATGGCGCGCATTCTCGACCGCGACCCGAGCGCAGTGATCGACACCGGCTGGTTTGCCGCCCGGATCGAGGCGGCGCTGGCGCTGCGCAATAAGCTGTTTGATGCGCCCTACTACAGGCTGATCCACGCCGAGGCCGATGGGTTGCCCGGTGTTATTCTCGACCGCTTCGGCGATGTCGCGGTGCTACAACCCAATGCGGCCTGGGCCGAGGCGCATCTGGGCGCGCTGGCGGACGCCGTGCGCGACGTGACCGGCGTGACCTGCCTTCTGAAAAACGCAAGCGGGCGCACCCGGGCGCTGGAGGGGCTCGACGACAGCTCTGCGGTGCTCTTCGGCACTGCACCCGGGGCCCCGCTGACGGTGCCGATGAACGGCGCGACTTACATGGCCGATGTGACCGGCGGGCAGAAGACGGGCCTGTTCTACGACCAGCGCCCCAACCATGCCTTCGCCGCGTATCTGGCACGCGGCGGCGCGGAGGTGCTGGACATGTTCTCGCATGTGGGCGGGTTCGGGCTGGCCGCGCTCGGGGCCGGGGCGCGCCGGGTGCTTTGCGTCGATGGCTCGGAGGCGGCGCTCACGCTGGCCGAGGCCGGGGCTGCGGCGATGGGGATGCAGGACCGCCTTGCCACGCGCCGGGGCGATGCGTTCGACGTGCTGACCGCGTTGCGGTCCGAGGGTGCGCAGTTCGACATGGTGATCTGCGACCCGCCCGCCTTTGCCCCGTCGCGGCAGGCGCTGGAGGCAGGGCTGCGCGCCTATGAGAAGGTTGCACGACTGGCCGCTCCCTTGGTGCGCAAGGGGGGTGTTCTGGGCCTCTGCTCGTGCTCGCACGCCGCCGGGCTCGACAAGTTCCGCGCGGCCTGCGCACGCGGTATTGGCCGGGCCGGGCGCGAGGGGCGGATCATCCATACCGGCTTTGCCGGGCCGGACCACCCGCAACTGCCGCATCTGGCCGAAAGCGGCTATCTCAAGGCGCTGTTCTTCGCGCTATGAAGCTGCTGCTTGACGCTTGTGTGCTCTATCCAACCGTCATGCGCGAGGTCTTGCTCGGTGCGGCGCGCGAAGGCCTGTTCACACCGCTCTGGTCGGAACGCCTCTTGGAAGAATGGGCACGGGCGGCGCGCAAGCGGGGGGCCGAAGACGAGGTGATCGCGCGCGGAGAGATCGCGCTGGTCCACGCGCGGTTCCCGCAGGCCAGTGTGACCGCAGCGCCGGGGCTTGAGGCCCGGCTGTGGCTCCCGGACCCGGCGGATATCCATGTGCTGGCCGCCGCGATTGCGGGCTCCGCCGACACGATTGTGACGCTCAACGCCAAGGATTTCCCGCGCAACATCCTGCGCGAGGAAGGGCTGGACCGGATCGACCCGGACGCGCTGATGCTGGAGCTGTGGGGGCAGGCCCCGGACCGTGTGGCGCAGGTCGCGGGCGAGGTACTGGCGCAGGCGCGCGTTCTGTCAGGCGAGGATTGGACGGCACGCGCGCTTTTCCGCAAGGCGCGCCTTCCAAGGCTGGGCAAGGCGCTGGAGCGGGGGTGACACCCGCGCCCTAGCTTTCGCCCCAGCGGGCTTCAAGCTGTTCCAGCGCCGAGATTCGTTCGGTTGTCTTGGGATGGCTCAGCAGCCATGCGGGCATCGTGCCGGTATTGCTCTGGGTCAGCGCTTCGAGCTTGTTGAACAGCGATTTTTGCGGCGCGATCCCGATCCCGGCCTTCGCCAGCAGCGCGGCGGCATAGGCATCGGCCTCATACTCGTCCTTGCGCGACAGCCGCGCGACCAGAAGCGTGGTCAGCATCCCCGCGATCCAAGGCCCAACCCCCGGAATGAACCGGCTGAACACCATCGCAAGCGCGGTGCGCAGCGCGTTCTGGCCGGAAAAGTCGATCATCCGCCGCCGCGTATGGCCAAGGGCCACATGCCCAAGCTCATGGGCGATTACACTTGCCAGTTCCTCGGCACTGACCTCGCCCGCACGATACTTGTTGTAAAAGCCCCGTGTGATGAAGATCCGCCCGTCCGGAGCCGCGAGGCCGTTCACAGGGTCGATCTCATAGATATTCACCTTGATCTTCGGCAAATCCAGCGCCGCTGCCATGCGGTTGCAGAGCTTCTCGAGCGCGGGGTCGGCCAGCGCGGTCGATTGCTGGTCGAGCGCCTGTGCGGTGCGCCACGCTGAGAAGCGATACATCACGACGCCATAGATAAGCGCCAGCAGGATGGGCATGAATTTGATCATGGCATGGATATGGGGGCGGCGGCTTAGCTTGTCCAGCGCACCGGCACCGACTTCGGGCCGCGAAACGCCCAGCCTTGCATCTCCACGAGCCCGGCTAGCTTCAGGCTCGGCAGCGCCTCGAAAACCCGGGGCAGGGCGATCTCGGTGACAAGGCAGCGCGAGGCCGCTGCACCTGCGCAGAAATGTGGACCCGCACCGAACGGGATGGCCGGGCCGGTGTCGCGGGTGATGTCGAAGCGGTCCGGGTCCTCGAAATGCACCGGGTCGCGCCCGGCGGCGCTGAACATCAGGAAAACCTTGCTCTCGGCGGGGATCTCGACACCCGCGATCTGCGCCGTTTGCGTCATGCGCCGGGGCGACATGCCGATGGGGGAGTGCAGCCGGACATATTCGGCGAAGGCATCGGCCCAGTCTGCCCGGCCCTCAGAGATGGCGGCCCGCACCTCGGGATGGTCGAGCAGGGCAAAAACCGCCCCGGCAATCGCATCGCGCGGCTCGTTCTGCCCGCCGGAAATCACCAGCTTGATATTCGCCCGGATATCAGCCTCTAGCAGCCCAGCGGCCTGTTGCACCTGGAGGGCCGAATGCGGGTCG
This sequence comes from uncultured Aliishimia sp., assembly GCA_965656085.1. Classification (GTDB taxonomy): domain Bacteria; phylum Pseudomonadota; class Alphaproteobacteria; order Rhodobacterales; family Rhodobacteraceae; genus Aliishimia. Next base: position 41,548 of record CBFHJA010000029.1, read on the forward strand.
GCTGCGTTCCAGTTGCGGCTGATATGGTCGTCGATCAGCGCGGTCGCGTCATGGCAGGCCGCCTCGATCTCCGGGTCTCCGGCATAATTTGCGCAACCGTCGATCATGGCTTGGCTTACACCGTCCATCTCCGCATTGGTCATCGAGGTGAGCCCGGTGATCGCCCGCAGGGCTTCGGCGGAGACCGGCATCGCGACATCGCGCACCAGATCGCAGGCCCCCTTGGGCTTCAGGTCGCTCAGAATCCGTGCGCAGGCCGCCTCGAAGATCGGCTTCCAATGCTGCGCCACAATGCGCGGGCTCAGCGCGGGAAACAGCGCCTTGCGTTGGCGCATGTGCTCCTCCCCGTCACGCCGCATCAGGTTCTGCCCCATGAGCACCGTCATCAAACCGCCCGGCTGGTCCGAGGAGAGCAGGTCGATCCGTTTCTCATAGAGGTGAATGTCGTCCCGCCGCGTGAGCAAGTAGGCGTCGAGTTGGGGGACATAGACGACCGGCGCGCAAGACCGCAATTCGGCCAGATCGGGGTAGGGATCGGTGGCGAACCGGGCCGGGTCGATGGAGATCGTGGGCGCCTGTGTCATGCAGGCCAGCCTACATCGCGGGGAGGGGGGTGCAAGGGCTTGCGCCTCCGGCAGTTTCGCGCATAGGCTGTAGGCGACCTGAACCGGAGCGCGGCCATGCCGCATGGCAATATCTTCATCAGCTACCGCCGGGGCCCCGACAGCAATGCCGCAGGCCGATTGTATGACCGGCTGGAGCGGAGTTTTCCGCCAGAAAGCCTGTTTTTCGACATCGACTCGATCCCGCTCGGGGTGGATTTTGCCGCGATCATTGATGCCGAAGTGGCCAAATGCGACGTGCAATTGGTGGTCATCGGGCAGGGCTGGCTGGACGCGGTGGACCGGTTGCAGAACCCTGATGATTTCGTGCGGATCGAGATCGAATCCGCGCTGAAGCGCAAGGGCACTCCAGTGGTGCCGCTGCTCTTCGATGGCGCGATGATGCCAACGCGGGAGCAATTGCCCGAGAGCCTGCATCCGCTCCTGCGCCGCAACGCCATTCTCGTGCCGCATGCGCAATTCTCGCAGATCGTGGATGGGCGGCTGACCCATGAGTTGAAGGGGATTATCGCGGCGGCTGAGGGGGATGCGGAGGCAGGGGCTGAAGTCCCGGCAGATATCGTCCCTGAGCCTGCTGAAACGCCACAGAGCGTGCGCGCGGTGCCGACGGAAACGGCGCGCGAAACGTCTGGCGCCCCCCCGCGTCGCCGTGGGCTGCGCTGGGGCGTGGTCGGCGCCCTTGCTGCGCTGGCGGCCGCCGGGATCGGCTTGGTCGCCTATCTTCAACAGCCAAGCGCGCCAAGGGTGGTCGAGCGCACCACCACGACGGTGGAGACCCCGCAGCCAGCCCCTGACGCCTCGCTCGAACGCCTCGCAGAGATCCGGCAAGCCTATCTCGAAGAACTCGAGGCGCGGCGCGTGGCGGGCAGTCAGATGCAGCAGACAGCGCCGGTGTCCAAAGACTCGAAGGGCACGGATTTCACCGAAGTCGGGGATCTGATTTATGCTGACTTTGAAGTGCTTTATGAGCAGGTGGTCACGTCGCCCTTCCTGCCGGATGACGACAGGGAAAAGCTCTTGGAGTTCCTCGAAGAGGCATCCTTCAACGCGCCACAAGACATGGGCGCATTTCGTGCCCTCATCACTGAAATGCGGGACTATCTGACCGCGAACAAGCTGATCGTAGGAACACGTTAGCGGCTGAGTTCCTTCATCCCGCGGGCGAGCCCTTCGAGCGTCATCGGGACCATGCGGTCCTTGCCGAAAATCTCTTGGATCATCGAAATGGAGTGGGTGTAGCTCCAGTATTTTTCCGGCACCGGGTTGAGCCAGAGATTGGAGGGCCACTGGTCGCGCGCGCGGGCGAGCCAGACCGAGCCGGCCTCTTGGTTCCAGTGCTCGTTGGCCCCGCCCGGATAAGCAATCTCATAGGGAGACATGGACGCGTCGCCGACGAAAATGCATTTGTAATCAGAACCATAGGTGCGCAGGATCTCATGGGTCGAGGTCTGCGCGTCCCAGCGGCGGCGGTTGTCTTTCCAGACGCCCTCATAGAGGCAGTTGTGGAAGTAGAAATGCTCGAAATGCTTGAATTCGGATTTGGCCGCCGAGAACAGCTCTTCGAGCATCTTCACATGCGGGTCCATCGAGCCGCCAATGTCGAGGAATAACAAGACCTTGACTGCGTTGCGCCGCTCGGGGCGGGTTTTGACGTCGAGATAGCCGTGCTCGGCGGTCGCGCGGATGGTGCCGTCGAGGTCCAGTTCCTCCGCCGCGCCGTCGCGCGCCCACCGCCGCAGCCGTTTCAGAGCGACCTTGATGTTGCGGGTGCCAAGCTCGACGCTGTCATCGAGATTGCGGAATTCGCGCTTGTCCCAGACCTTCACCGCGCGCTGGTGGCGGCTTTCCTTCTGGCCGATCCGCACGCCCTCGGGATTGTAGCCATAGGCGCCGAAAGGCGAGGTGCCGGCGGTGCCGATCCACTTGTTGCCGCCCTGATGCCGTCCCTCCTGCTCCTTGAGGCGTTCTTTGAGCGTTTCCATGAGCTTATCGAAGCCTCCTAAAGCTTCGATTTCCTTGCGTTCTTCCTCGCTGAGATGCTTTTCCGCCATCTTTTCGAGCCAGTCCGCGGGGATGTTCACGGCCTCCAGAACCTGCTCCATGCTGATCTGTTCGAGCCCCTCGAAGGCGGCGGCGAAGGCGCGGTCGAACTTGTCGAGATTGCGCTCGTCTTTGACCATCGCGATGCGGGCGAGGTAGTAGAAAGCCTCGGGATCATAGGTCGCCAGCCCGGTTTTGAGCCCTTCGAGAAAAGTCAGGAACTCGCGCAGGGAGACCGGCACGCCGGATTTGCGCAGATGCTCGAAGAAGGGCAGGAACATGGGGCCTCCGTTTGGCTGTTGCGGGGAAGGTAGCGCCGGGGGCGCGGGATGGCCAGAGAGGTTAACGCACCGTTCGCAGTTGGGCACCGGAAAACCGCGAAGGGCCCCGATACGCCGGTTAACGCCCGTAAAACAAGGTACATACGGCGTATGGCTGCGCGTATGGCGCGGCGTATGGCACTTGTATGGCTCGGTTTCGATTCGTTCCGGGGTTAACGCAGCGTGCGGTGGGGGGGCGTTAACTTTTGGCCATGGTGGCCCTCCCGGCAGCTTTTCTTTCGAGAAGTGCCTCAGGCTCAGACCCAGCCCATGCGCGCCCAGATGATCCCGGCAAAGAGCGCTACAAGCCCGAAGGCGATGCCGTAGCCCGCCATATATTGCAGGATGTCGAGCAGGTTGCCCTTGCGGCGCACGGCCTGAAACCCGCCCCATGCGCAGCCCAAGATGAAGCCGTAGAAAAACATCGCCGCGCACTCCGCTCACACGGGGCGCAGATCAGCCGCTGCGCCCTTTCTCGGGGTTGAGCGACGTGATTTCGCGCAGTTTCGCGCGCACCGCCCAATCCGGGCCGAAGCCGTAGCGTGCCCAGCCGAGACTGTCCAGACGGACCGCGCGGGCCTCGCCGAATTGTCCGGTCAGGTCGAGCGCCTCGGCCTGCAGCAGTTGCAGGGTCGACAGAAGGGCGGCGTTCTCGGCCTCCATGGCCACGGCGATATGCGGGCCGAGGATCAGCAGCGCGCGTTGCCCGTCGCCCTCGGCAATGGCATGGGCGGCCAGTTGCGTACCGACATAGGCGCGGTGCAGATCGGTGCCGGCGGTGCGGGCGTAATAGGCGTCGGCCTGCTGGAAATGCGCCTGCGCCGCGCGCGGGTCGTCGAGTTGCGCCAACCGCCCGGCGGCGTAATGGGCGAAGGCCGCGCGGTGGTCCTGCCAGCCCATCGCGGTTGCGATGGCAAGGGCGCGGGAGACCGCGTTGAGGCGCTCTTTGTGATTGGCGCCCGGGCCGAGCGCCGTCTGGACCGCGTCGCTCCACGCGCGCGGGGTGCGGGTGATGAAGGCACCGGGGATCGCCTCGCCCGCCGGGTTGAGCCGTGCAAGGATCGCGGGCAGGCGCTGCGCCACCTCGCCGCGGCTCATCCCCGAGCGCAGGGCCGGGTCGTAATAGGCGCGCAGCACCAGCATGTCATAGCCCGTCAGGATCGTGTGGACGTTGTCGTCGTTGAAGACCGAATCCGGCAGGCGGTAGAGATCGTTGAGCGGGCCGAGCGCCTGGGCCAGTTCTTCGTGCAGACAATCGCGCACTTCCTGTGGCGCCGCGTCATTGGGCAGGAAAATCGCCAGCTTCTCGCGGGTCTTGAGCTCGGTCCAGTTGGTCCGGGCGCTGCGGCGCGCCTTGCGGTACTCGGAGATGGTCGAGATGTTCGGCACCACGAAGCAGGCCGCCTGTGGCAAGGCCTTGCGGATCTGTGCGCGGCTCACCGCTTCGATGATGATATTGGCTGCGCGCGGGTCAGGGGTGTAGCGGATGTCGATGCCCGCCTCGCTCTGCAGCCGGTAAAGCAGGCGGCGCAGGTCCGGGCCGAGCGAGGCGGGCGGCGCGCCGGTGACCGTCACCGATATGGGGCCTTCGAAACGCGTCAGCACCGGCAGATCGCGGCCCGATTCAAGCTGGAAGCTGAGTTCGATGAAGTCGAGCGCCAGATCGCGGTTGGAAATCCGGGGCGGGGTGCTTTGCGGCGCGCCGAAGGTCTTCATCGGGGGCAAGGCAGCGCCTGCGCCGTCGAAATTGGTGTCGGCGCGGGTGGTGATCTGGGGTGTGGAGACCAGCGGCGTGGCCGGGGCGCAGGCATTGAGCAGCAGCGCGAGGGGCAGAACGAAGCGGCGCATCAGGGCAGCACCCGGTTGTAGCGGATGAAGGGGGTGAGTTGACCGATGCGGTCATAGAGCCGCCGGGCGGTGCTGTTGAAGTCCTGCGTGAGCCAATAGACGGCGGGGGCGCCTTCCGCGTCGGCTGCCGCATAGACCGCTTCGATCAGCGCGCGACCGATCCCGGTGCCGCGGGCCTCGGGCAGGGCGTAGAGGTCTTGCAGATAGCAAACCGGTTCGATTTTCCAGTTATGGGCGTGGAACAGGTAATGGACGATCCCGACAAGGCGGCCGTCCTGTTCGGCCACCAGCCCGTGGAAGCTGTGCGGGTCGTCCGAGAGCAGCCGTGCGAAGGTGGTCTCATAGACCTCCGGGCCGACAGCGGTTTCATAGAAGACCAGATATTGGCGCCAAAGCTCGGCCCACTCGGCCTTGTCGGACTCCATCAAAGGGCGCACCACCGGTGCGTTTGCCACTGTCATCGCCTGCCTGCCTCGCCTTATTGGCTTTTGGATGGGCGTGTTTTCACGCTCCATCCCGACCTGAGTAGGGAGGAAATATGGCAAGACTGTGGCGAATGAGTCCGAATCGGTCCCGATTCGCTCCAAAACCGCTTGGAATCGTGGGTTTTTTCGCGAATCGGGGCTGTGGATAAGTCCCGATTCGCAAACTCGGCGAGTGGGTCAGCCCGGCAGGTGGATATTGAACCGGGCGCGGATCGCCTGATCCGTCAGCGGGTCCAGCGCCGCCGGGCTCGGTGCGCCAAGGATCGCGTGTTTGCGGGCCGTCGCCTTTTCGAGCAAGTCCGGCTTGCCAAGTTCCACCCATTCCTTGGGGCTCGTGCGGTCGCCAAGGGCGGGGTAGACGTAATCGCTCTGCATCCGGCTCAGGGTCTGCGATGTGCCAAGGTAATGGCCCGGGCCCCCAAGGCAGACCTCACGCATCTGGTCGAGCGCGAGGGTTTCGTCGGTGACCTCGATGCCGCGCACCACGCGCATGGCGTGGCCGATGAGATCATCGCCGAGGATCAGCGACTCGTGGCAGAAGCCCAGAAGCGAGGCATGCATTCCGGCGGCTTCGTAGACCATGTTCACGCCGGACAGCCCCGCCGTGACATTGGTGCACATCATCTCGTAGCCCGCCTGCATGTCCGGCAGCTTGCTGTCCGCGCCGCCCGCCGCCGCGCCGCCGGGCAGGTCGTAGAACTGGTGCATCTGCGCGCAGCCCGCTGTCAGCAGGGCCTGTTCCGCCGAGCCGATCGACATGGCACCGGTGCGCAGGTCGAGCCCGAACGGCCATGTGCCGAAGATCGCCGGATGGCCGGGCGCGATGGCATTGACGTAGACAAGGCCCGCAAGGCATTCCGCCGTCGCCTGCGTGATCGCGCCCGCCACCGTGGACGGTGCTGTCGCGCCTGCCATGCCTGCCGAGAGCAGGAGCACGGGCATCCCGCCGCGGATACAGGCCTCCATAACCTGGCAGCTTTCGGTGGCGAATTTCATCGGCGGGACGACGAAACAGTTGGAATTGGACACGAAGGGGCGCGCGCGCCATGCCGCCTCGCTGCCCGCGATCATGTGGAGCAAGTCGAGGATGTCCGGCACATGGGCGGGATCGAAGATCGAGGTGCCGATATGTTTCTTGGTGCCCGCGCAGCAGGCATAGACGCTGTTATAGTCCATCTCGCAGGCATCGAGAATGTCGCGGGCGACCATGGGGCGTTGCAGGAAATGGATGTTGCCAAGCTGCTCGGCGATCCGGGCGGCGTCGTGCAGGTCCTGAATGGTGCTCTCGCGATATTCGCGTGCGGCCACGTCCACCAGATGCACCGCCGCGCCCGCTGTGCCGTAATGCACGCGGGTGCCCGACAGATCGAGATCATGGGCCGGGTCGCGGCCATGGAGGGTCAGGTCGCGGCAGGCTTTCGCCAGCGCGTCCTCGACCAATGCGCGGGGAAAGCGCAGGCGGCCATCGCTGCCAAGCTCGGCCCCGGCGGCGGTCATCACCTCGACGCCGGAGGGCGGGGCGTCGGCCAGCCCGATGGTTTCGAGCGCTTCGAGCGCGGCGTTGTGGATCCGGTCTATGCCGTCCGGTGTGAGCGCCTTGTAGGTGCCGCCAGACATGCCGGGGCGTATGGGTTTGAGGTGGTCGGGCAGGGCGGACGCGCGGGCTGCACGGCGCGCCGCGCGGCCGCCGGAGCGCGGGGTGCGGGCGGGAGATTCATCGTTCATGTCGGGCCTCATCGGGCTGGAAGAAAAGGGAGGGGCGTATCCGTCTACTGTCCCGGCCTGCCCCGCGCCGCGAGGCCCCGCTCCGCACCGATCGTGCGGATGATCAACATGATCTTGCAGAGCTCGGCTTGAACCATGCAGGGCCTCCCTTTGGGGCAGGGTGCATGGCGAATCCGGCACCGTCTGATCTGTTTCCGACCCGATGTCGCAAATGGATGAAGCCCTTGGAACGCAGGGCCTTGTCGCGCGTTTGTGTCGTGGATGGCAGGATTCCGCCGGTGCCGCAGGCTCTCACAGCGTCGTGACTGGTTGTGCCTGCGGACGGTGCCCACATCTGCAACACCGCGCCGCATGAGGCGCGGACAACACGCAAAAGAGGACACAGATATGAAACCGATCTATCCGAGCACAGCCGCGCTTCTCGCGCTCACCGCAGCGCCTGCCTTTGCCGGCAATGCCGCGCCCGCCCCGGTCGAGGCCCCGGTGGCCGTCCCGGCTCCCGCCATTTCGATGGGGGGCGACTGGACCGGCGGCTATGCGGGCCTCGGTCTCGGCAATCTCGACGTCGACGGCTCCGGCGCGGCTGATGGCGACGATTTCACCTACGGGGTTCACGGCGGTTATGACTATGATTTCGGCCGTTTCGTGGTCGGCGGCGAGTTGGAGCTTGACGGCACGGATGTCAATCTCGGCGGGGCTGTCGATGTGGACAGCGTGAGCCGCCTGAAACTGCGCGCGGGCTACGATCTGGGCCGCACGCTGGTCTACGCGACCTTGGGGGCCGCAGAGGTCGACACCTCGCTGGGCAGCGACACCGGCACCGTCGGCGGGATCGGCGTCGCCTACCAGATCAACGACCGCTTCTACGTGGGCGGCGAGCTTCTGGAGCACCGGTTCGAGAATATCGGCGGGTCGGGCGTGAATGCCGACGCGACGAGCCTGAGCCTGCGCGGCGGTGTGCGGTTCTGAGGCTGATGCGTCGTTGGTGGGCAGATTGCCCACCCTACGGCAGCCCGGTTTGTGATAAGAGGGGTGGGCAGCGAGGGTTGCCCACCCCCTTTTTATACGGAGAACGCGCCCAAGCCCGCCGCTGTGCGGCAGGCTTGGATATTTTTGACCAAACGAAAACAGGGTCGAAATGCCCCGGGGATCCGCGCGGGACGCCTTTGTGGCCTCTGGCGCTGTTTGGGCGGGCCGGCATATCAAATGCACGGGGCCGTGTGCCGGGTGGCTAGGTCGCCGTGGCCGCTTTTCGGGGCGTTGCGGCGGATTTGGTTTCGGCGAAACGGCACAGGGTCGTCAGAGCGTCCGCGAAGGCGCTGTCCTCGATGGTCATCGCAACGCGCACATGGCCCGCCGCCGCCTGCCCGAAGCTCTCGCCCGGCATGACCGCAATGTGGTGCTGCTCTAGCAGCGCCTCGGCGAACTCCTCGCCGCTCAGGCCCGTCGCGCGGATGTCGAGCATCAGGTACATCGCGCCGCCCGAGGGGATCAGGCCCACTGTGTTCTGGCGCGCGAGGATCTCCTTGGCGAGTGTGCGGCGGCGGGCGAATGGCGCGCCGATCTCGGCCTCGAACGCCTCCCCCTGCGCCAGCGCGAAGGCCGCCGCGTCCTGAATGAAGCCCGGCACGCCATAGGTGGTGTGGGTGGCGAAGGTGATCAGGTGGGCGATCACCTCTTCAGGGCCGACGATCCAGCCGCAGCGCGATCCGGTCATCGCGTGGCTTTTCGACATCGAGCCCACCACCAGCGTGCGCGCCGCCATGTCCGGCAGGGCGCGCGGGGAGATATGGGTGCCGTCCCAGACCTGCGTGTCATAGACCTCGTCGGAGATCAGCCACAGCTCATGGGTGCGGCAGGTCTCGGCGATGCGGTCCATGGTCTCGGCGCTGTAGACCACGCCGGTGGGGTTGTTCGGCGTGTTGATCAGCAAGGAGCGCGCGCCGGGGGCGGCGGCGTTCAGTGCGGCCTGTTGCGGCTGGAAGGCATGCTCGGCGCGGGTCAGGATCGCTTGTGGGCGAGCCGACACGCCCCGGATGGTGCCGGGGTAGGTGGCATAGTAGGGGTCGATATAGAGCGCGGTCTCGCCCGGATCGCAGGCGGCGGCATGGGCGGCGAAGAGGGCGGCTTGCCCGCCGGGGGTGATCAGGACGTTGTCCCGGGTCGTCGTCACGCCGGTGCGGGTCTGGACGCGGGTGGCCACGGCGTCGCGCAGGGCGTCCGTGCCGGGCACCGAGGCGTAGCCCGTATGCCCGCCCATGGCGCTCTCGTGCATCGCCTGCAACACCGGCGCGGCGGTGCGGATATCATGCTCGCCGATGGTCAGTTCAGTGACCGGAATGCCTGTCGCGATCATCCGCCGGGCTTTGATGAACAGGTCCCATCCGTCCGATCCACCCCCGGTGAGCCCGGTCATCCGCTGTGCTATCTGCATCCCGCTCTCTCCTCGTGCCTCGGGGCAGAGGTCTCCGAAACGCCCTGCCGTGTCAAATCAAATGGCTTGACCAGCGCGTTCAGGGGTCGTTATGTGGCGCGATGACCCGAGTGATCTGCATTATCTGCTGCATTATTCCCTGCTGAACACCAGCGGGCCGGTTCTTCTTTTCCTCCTCGACAAGACTTGCTAGGCCCGCGCCAAACCCGCGCCCGTCCTTGTTTTCTGCGAGACCGTCATGACCGAGATCACCCTCTACAACACCGCGAAACGCGCCAAAGAGGTGCTGCGGCCCTTGGACCCCGACAACGTGCGGATGTATGTCTGCGGGCCCACGGTCTATGACCGCGCGCATCTGGGCAATGCCCGGCCGGTGATCGTGTTCGACACGCTCTTTCGACTGCTGCGGCATGTCTACGGGGCGGAGCACGTGACTTATGTGCGCAATTTCACCGACGTCGATGACCGGATCAACGAGACCGCTTTGAAGCGCAAGGAGGCCGGGGCGGCGGGCTCGCTGGAAGAGTTGATCGCGAGCCGCGCGGACGAGACCATTGATTGGTATCACGCGGACATGGATGCGCTCGGCGCGCTGCGCCCCGACCACGAGCCCCGCGCCACCGCCTATATCGCCCAGATGATCACGATGATCGAAGGGCTGGTCGCGGATGGCTTCGCCTACGAGAAAGAGGGCCACGTGCTCTTTCGCGTGCGCAAATACGAAGACTACGGCAAACTTTCGGGCCGGTCGGTGGATGACATGATCGCGGGCGCGCGGGTCGAGGTGGCGCCGTTCAAGGAAGAACCCATGGATTTCGTGCTCTGGAAGCCTTCCGGTAACGACCTGCCGGGCTGGGACAGCCCGTGGGGCCGGGGCCGTCCGGGCTGGCATATCGAGTGCTCGGCGATGGCGGCGGAGATTTTGGGTGAGAGCTTCGACATTCACGGGGGCGGCAACGATCTGCAATTTCCGCACCACGAGAACGAGATCGCCCAGAGCAAATGCTCAGGTCACGGCTTTGCGCAGGTCTGGATGCATAACGAGATGCTGCAGGTCGAGGGCAAGAAGATGTCCAAGTCTTTGGGCAATTTCTTCACGGTGCGGGACCTGCTGGATCAGGGCGTGCCGGGGGAGGTGATCCGCTTCGTGATGCTGTCGACGCATTACCGCAAGCCGATGGATTGGACGGAGAAGAAGCGGAAGGAGGCGGAGGCGACCTTGCGGAAGTGGTATGTGCAGGCAGATCAGGGTGTCGGATATGGCGAGCCATATGTTGGGGTAGTCTCGGCGCTTGCGGATGATCTGAACACCGCTGGCGCGATTGCTGAATGCCACCAGCTTTCCCATGCCGATGATGTGGCGACGCTGCGGTACAGCTTGCAGTTTCTTGGCTTGATGACGGATCGAATTCCGGATTGGGCTTTGCAGTCCGATATTGATTTGAGCAAACATGCGGACGCGCTGGAGAAGCTGCGCTCAGTGGCAATGCAAACCAAAGACTTCTCTGCTGTAGATGCCATGAAAAACGCATTGTTGGAGGCAGGCGTCGAGGTGCGTATGTCCAAAGCTGGTGTGGAACTTGTGCCTGGACCGGATTTCGACGCTGCCAAGCTGGAGGCGGTTTGATGGGTAGCGCAGTCTTCCACATTCATTCCGGCGTGCCAGCGCCATGCCCGACCTCCCTTCCGGGAGGGCATTCGGCGATGTCTTACACCGTTCGCCCGACGTGGATGCTTTTGAGCGCCGTTCATAGAATATGCGTGGCAAGCCCTCCCGCGGTCGGGCATGGCGCTGGCGGCCTTGTGTCTTGCGAGGGTCCGGTATGACCAAGCAACGCCTCACCCTTTACGACACGACGCTGCGCGACGGGCAGCAAACGCAAGGGGTGCAATTCTCCACTGAGGAGAAACTGCAGATCGCTGAGGCGCTCGATGCGCTGGGCGTGGAGTATATCGAAGGCGGCTGGCCCGGGGCGAACCCCACGGACAGCGCCTTTTTCGACGCCGCGCCCCACACGCGGGCCAAGATGACCGCCTTCGGGATGACCAAGCGGTCCGGGCGATCTGCCGAGAATGATGACGTGCTGGCTGCCGTGCTCAATGCGGGTACCGGGGCCGTGTGTCTCGTGGGCAAGGCGCATGTTTTCCAAGTGGAAACCGCGCTCGGGATCAGCAAGGATGAGAACCTCGCCAATCTGCACGCCTCTTTCGCCCATATCACCAGCCAAAAGCGGGAGGGGTTGTTCGATGCCGAACACTTCTTCGACGGCTACAAGGCCGATCCGGACTACGCCACTGCCTGTCTGCACACCGCGCTGGAGGCCGGGGCGCAGTGGGTTGTGCTCTGCGATACCAATGGCGGCACGCTGCCCGGGGAGATTGGGCGGATCACGGCTGAGGTGATTGCGCGGGGCATTCCGGGGGCGCGGCTTGGCATTCATACCCATAACGACACGGAGACCGCCGTGGCCGGATCGCTGGCCGCCGTCGAGGCCGGGGCGCGGCAAATTCAGGGCACGCTGAACGGGCTCGGGGAGCGCTGCGGCAATGCAAATCTTACCGCGATCATCCCCACGCTGCTGCTCAAGGAGCCCTTCGCCAGCCAGTTCGAGACCGGGATCGCGCCCGAAAAGCTCGCAGATCTGACGCGGATCAGCCGGATGCTCGACGATATCCTCAACCGCGTGCCGCAGAAACAGGCCGCCTATGTCGGCTCGGGGGCCTTTGCGCACAAGGCGGGGCTGCACGCCTCGGCGATCCTCAAGGACCCCAGCACGTATGAGCATATCGACCCCGGCGCGGTCGGGAATGCGCGGATCATCCCGATGTCCAATCAGGCCGGGCAATCGAACCTGCGCCGCCGTCTGTCCGAGGCCGGGATTGAAGTCGCCAAGGGCGATCCGGCGCTCGGGCACATTCTGGAAAAGGTCAAGGCGCGGGAGGCGGAGGGCTATTCCTACGACACCGCGCAGGCCTCTTTCGAGCTTCTGGCGCGCGAGGCGCTCGGGCAATTGCCGGAGTTCTTCGAGGTCAAGCGCTACCGGGTCACGGTGGAGCGGCGCAAGAACAAGTATAACGAGATCGTCAGCCTGTCCGAGGCCGTGGTGGTGGTGAAGGTCGATGGCGAGAAGAAGTTGTCTGTCTCCGAGAGCATGGATGAGACCGGCTCGGACCGGGGCCCGGTGAACGCGCTGTCCAAGGCGCTCGCGAAGGATCTCGGCACCTATCAGGCGCTGGTCGAGGACATCCGGCTGGTGGATTTCAAGGTGCGCATCACCCAAGGCGGCACCGAGGCCGTCACCCGCGTCATCATCGACAGCGAGGACGGGCAGGGGCGGCGCTGGTCCACGGTGGGCGTGAGCCCGAACATCGTGGATGCGAGTTTCGAGGCGTTGCTCGACGCGATCCGCTGGAAGCTGGTGCGGGATGCGTGATGGCTTGGACCGGGGGCGCGCGCTCAGGGCGTGCCAGTCACTTGCGAAAAAAGTAACCCACAGGTGACAATGTCACCTTGACGTTACTTCCAGTCTGACCTACCTGTAACCCGTAGGTTAATTGGAGGTGTCGGTATGACCGCAGAAGACAGAATTTCCCAAATCCGCTCCGTCACACTGGGCCTGACCGGCCTCGTCTGTCTGGCCTATGCCGGGCTTGCTCTTGTCACCGGACATCCCGAGCCCTTCGCATGGTGGATCCCCGGTGCCATGGGCCTCGCTTCCGCCCTCATTATCACGGTGAGTGCCGTGATCGGCGGGCGGCGGGCCAGTGAGGCGGCCTCGGACGAGCTTTACCAATCGGTGAACCACGCCGCGCAGCGCCATGCCTATTGGGTCAACATCGCCGTGTTTGTGGTGATCGCTCCGCTCTCGGCCAACGGACTGATCGACATGCGAACAGGGCTCGCGGTGATCGGCACGATGATGGGCGCGTCCTATCTGCTGCTGCTCGTGGTTTATGAATTCCGACTGCGCTGATGTCGGGGCTGCGCAACAATCTCAAGGCGCTCCGGGCCGAGGCGGGGCTGACGCAGGCCGAACTGGCCGCCGCGGTCGGGGTGTCGCGCAAGACGATCAACACGATCGAGAACCGGGTCTTCGTGCCCTCGACCGTGCTTGCGCTCCGGCTTGGCAAGGCCCTTGGCGTGTCGGTGCATGACATTTTCGAGTTGGAGGAGGAGTGATGGTCAAGCTGTTGATCGGGCTGGCCTCGGTCCCCGTGGTCTATGGGCTGATCGCGCTCGGCTTGATCCTGTCCGACCCCGCGCGATCGCTTGCCGGAGGCGAGAGCTTCGATTTTGCGGGGGTGATGGCGCAAGAGAGCCCGATGCCGCGGACCCATCCGATGCTGTCGCGTGAGAGACACCCGATGCCGGACGGGACAGCGCTTTCCGTGATCCATGTGCGCGATCCCGATGATCCGAGCCGTCCGCTGATCGTGATGGTCCACGGCTCAAGCTGGCATGGCGGGCAGTTCGAGGCGCTGGCATGGGCCTTGCGGGATGTGGCCGACAGCATGGCAGTGACGTTGCGCGGGCATGGCGCGGCGCCGGAGCGGCGGGGTGATATCGGCTATATTGGCCAGTTCGAGGATGATCTGGCGCATTTGATCGCCCAGGCCGAGGACGCTGGGCGCAAGATCATCCTGCTGGGCCATTCCTCGGGCGGCGGTCTGGCGGTGCGCTTTGCGGGCGGGGCGCATGGGGCGATGCTGGACGGGGCGATCCTGCTCGCGCCCTTTCTGCAATTCGACGCACCGAGCACAAAAGCCGAGTCGGGTGGCTGGGCGCGCGTGCAGCTGCGCCGTGTGATCGGGCTGGTCATGCTCAACAGGGTCGGCGTGACCGCGCTCAACGGGCTGCCGGTGATCCAGTTCAACATGCCCGAAACGGTGCTGAGCGGTCCCTATGGGCACTATGCCACCACCGCCTATTCCTACCGGCTCAACACCTCTTTCGCGCCGCGCCGGGCCTATCTGGACGATATCGCGGCCCTGCCAGCGTTTCTATTGGTGGCCGGGGCGGCGGATGAGGCGTTCTTTGCCGAGGCATATCAACACTTGACGGCTTCCGTCACAGGGCAGGGGTGCTATGTCGTTATTCCGCAGGTGGGCCATCTCGGTATCGTGGACCACCCCGAGACCGAAGCTGCGATACGGGAGTATGTCCTTGCGCTGGAGCGATGATCTGACCGCCTGCGCGGCGCTGGTGGAGAAGGGCGATCCGGCGCGGTTCCGCACGGTGATGGCGGCGCCTGTGGCGGTGCGCGCCACGCTCTTCCCGCTCTATGCGTTCAACGTGGAGGTGAGCCGCGCGCCGTGGGTCACGCAAGAGCCGATGATCGCCGAGATGCGGCTGCAATGGTGGCGCGATGCGCTGGAAGAGATCGCCGGGCAGGGCACGCCGCGTCGCCATGAGGTGGTCACGCCGCTGGCCGACGTTCTGAGCCCCGATCAGGCCCGCCGTCTCGATACGCTGGTCGCCGCCCGGCGCTGGGATTGCTACAAGGACCCGTTCGAGGATCAGGCCGATCTGGAGCGCTATCTGGCCGAGACCTCGGGGCGGCTGATGGAGGTGGCCAGCGCGCTTCTGGGCGGGCCTGTGGATGTGGCCGAGCGGGCCGGGCTTGCGCTCGGGGTGGCGAACTGGCTGCGGGCGATCCCGGCGCTTGAGGCGCAAAGCCGGGTGCCGCTGGTGGATGGCACGGCGGCGGGCGTGCGGGGGCTGGCGCAGAC
>CBFHJA010000030.1:0-55209 GCA_965656085.1 uncultured Aliishimia sp.
TCTCTTCACTGACGAGGAGTGCTACAATTTCTTCAAGGCCGCTGGCTATGAAGCCAATTAAACGCAACACGCTCTAGGCCCCGTTTACGAAGCGGCCAGCACCGGGCTGCTCTGCACGCCTAGCCCGTCTATCCCCAGCGTCACCGTCTCGCCGCCCTTCAGATAGTGCGGCGGGGTCTGGCCCATCCCAACGCCCGGCGGGGTGCCGGTGGAGATCACGTCGCCCGGCTGCAGGCTCATGAACTGGCTGCAATAAGAGATCAGGCGCGGGACCTTGAAGATCAGCGTAGCGGTCGAGCCGTCCTGCATCCGCTGCCCGTCCACATCGAGCCACATGCCGAGATTGTCCACATCGGCGATCTCGTCCGGGGTCACGAGCCACGGGCCGGTCGGACCGAACGTGTCGCACCCCTTGCCCTTGTCCCATGTCCCGGCGCGGTTCAGCTGATAGTCGCGCTCAGAGACATCGTTGATCACGCAAAAGCCCGCCACATGCGCCATGGCATCCGCCTCGTCGATATAGGCCCCCGGCTTGCCGATCACGACACCAAGCTCCACTTCCCAGTCCGTCTTGACGCTGCCGCGCGGGATCTGGATCGGATCGTTCGGCCCGCAGACGGCAGAGGTCCATTTGTTGAAGATGATCGGCTCTTCGGGGATCGGCTGCCCAGCCTCCTTGGCATGGTCTGCATAGTTGAGCCCGATGCAGACGTACTTGCCGATCTGGCCCACACAGGCCCCGAGCCGCAGATCGTCCTGCGGGGTGCCCGGAACGGCGGGCAGGCTGGCGGGATCCAGCGCGGCCAGCTTGGCGATCTGCTCGGGCAAAAGCGCATCCCCCGCGATATCGCTGACGACCCCGGAGAGGTCGCGCACCTGTCCATCCACATCCAGCAGGCCGGGTTTCTCCGCGCCGGAAGCGCCATAACGCACGAGTTTCATGTTTGGTCCTTTCGCATCAAAATCTGGAAGGTCGGTCGCGCCTCACGCCACCTTGTCGCCGCCGAGCCCGGAAATGGCTTGGATCAGGCTGTCCTCGGTCACCTCCTCGGAAGTGAAGGTCCGCATGACCCGGCCCGAGTACATCGCCACGATCCGGTCCGAGACATGCAAAACCTCCGGCATTTCGGAGCTTATCACCATCACCGCATAGCCCTGCGCCGCAAGTTCACGGAGCAGCTTGTGAATCTCGGACTTGCTGCCCACGTCGATCCCGCGTGTCGGCTCGTCGACGATCAGCACACTGGGATGCATCGAGAGCCACTTGCCGATCACGATTTTCTGCTGGTTGCCCCCCGACAGGTTGCCGACCTGCGCCTTCCAGCCCGGCGTGCGGATGTCGAGCTTGTCGCGATACTGATCGAAGATCGCCACTTCCGCGCCCTCCGCCACGAAGGGGCCGGCCTTGAGGTCCTCGACCTGCGGCAAGGTCATGTTGTCCCGGCAATTCATGCCCAGAACCAGCCCCTGCCCCTTGCGATCCTCCGGCACGAGGCTGATGCCGCGCGCGATGGCGTCATGGGGCGAATGGATGCGGACGTCTTCTCCATCGAGCAGGATTTGCCCCTCCGACGGCTCGCGCAGGCCGAACAGGGTTTCGGCGATCTCAGTGCGGCCCGCTCCGACGAGGCCATAGAACCCGACAACCTCACCGCGCCGCACCTCAAAACTCACATCCGTGTAGAGCTTGCCGCAACTCAGGCCGCGCACCTCCAGCGCCACATCGCCCAACTCGTGATGGCTCGCATTGCGGCTTAAGTCCAGCTTGCGCCCGATCATCATTTGCGTGACCGACTCCTCGTCAGTCTCGGCGGTGGTCACGGTGCCCTGATACTGCCCGTCGCGCAGGATCGAGATGCGGTCGGTGATCTTGAAGATCTCCTCCATGCGGTGCGAAATGTAGATGATCCCAACCCCGTCCCGTTGCAGATCGGCAATCACGTCGAACAAGACGACCTTCTCGGCATCGGTCAGCGAGGCGGTGGGCTCATCGAAAATCACCGCCTTGGCGTCCACGGTGAGCGCGCGGGCGATCTCCACCATTTGCTGGTTGGCAATCGACAGATCGCCCACCCGCGTGGTCGCCTCGAACCCCACATTGAGCTTTTTCAGAATGGCGTCGGTCTTCTCGGTCAGCTTGCCCCAATCGACCCGCCCGAAGCTCTTTCGCGGCAACTCGCCGAGATAGATGTTCTCTGCCACGGTGAGTTCGGCGGCAAGGCTGAGTTCTTGGTGGATGAACACGATCCCCTTGGCCTTGGCCTCCAGCGGACCGGCCATCACGACCTTCTCGGTGCCGATATAGATCGCGCCGCCATCGGGCTGGTGAATGCCGCCGAGCACTTTCATCAGAGTGGACTTGCCAGCCCCGTTTTCGCCCATCAGCGCATGCACCTCGCCGGGCTGGACAGCGAAGGACACATCATCGAGAGCGCGCACGCCGGGGAAAGTTTTCACGATGCCTTCGAGACGCAGAACCGGATCGGTCATACCTTGAGCTCCTCTTTGCCTTTGACGTTCAGCTGCCGGTCAAGGAACAGCACGGCGATCAGGATCAGCCCGATCACGAGGTTCACCGTGGAGGTGTCCGCGCCGATATGCCCGAGCCCCTTGCGCAGAAGCTGGATCGCGATCACGCCGCCGAAGGTGCCGATGACGTTGCCCGCCCCGCCGGTGATCTTGGTCCCGCCGAGCACGACCGCCGTAATGACCCACAGCTCGTAGAGTTGCCCGTCATTGGGGTTCACCGACCCGCTCTCGGAGTAGAAGACCACCGCCGACAGCGCGGCCAGAAACCCGATGATCGCGAAGTTGATCATCATGTGCGGGCCGACCCGGATACCGGCATTAACCGCCGCCTCCCGGTTATCCCCGATGGCATAGGCGTTGCGGCCATGCACGGTGCGGGACATCACGAACCACATCACCAGCGTGACCGCGAGCAGGAACCACGAGGCGGTCGCGAGCCCCAGAAACTCGGCCTCGGCGAAATCCACCAGCGTCCAGTTCAGATGGCTGGTGGGGTTCTCGCCGTTGAACATGAAGACGATCCCGCGAAAGCCGAGCATCGACCCGAGCGTCACGATGAAGGCATCGACCCCGGTCTTCCACACGATCAGCCCGTTCAGCGCGCCGAAGAGCGTGCCAGCCAGAAGCGCTAGCAGCCACGCCACCGGGATCACCCAATCGCCCAGCCCCGCGAAGATCGGCCATGTCAGGCTGTCGAGCAGAACGATGGCCGCGATGGCGAAGGTGGCCCCCACGCTGAGGTCGATATTGCCGTTTACCATCACGATGGTCATGCCCATGGCGATGATCCCGATCGGGGCGGACTGCTTGAGCAGCAGCAGCATGTTGTCCCAATCCATGAAGGCCTGATCGGAGATCGACAGGTAGGACCCGGCGACGCTGAAGAAGATCAACTCCAGCACGATGAAGCCCCAGATCGCGCCGCCCGCAAGGGCCTTGGAGAGCGTTCCCTTTTTCATTCCAAGCACTCCTTTACGAGATCGGTGACCAGAGCTTGCCACGCTTGGCCGCGATATCGAGCCAGACAGCAAGGATGATGATGACCCACGTCACGACGAACTGGACGTAGAATTGCAGGCCGATCAGAAGCAGACCGTTCTGGATGAAGCCGAGGATCAGCACGCCGATCACGGTCTTGAAGATGGTGCCCGACCCGCCGAGCAGCGAGGCGCCCCCGAGAATGACGGCTGCGAGCACTTCAAGCTCAAGCCCCTGCCCGACGGTGTTTTGCGAGCCCATGGAGCGGCTGGCCTGAATGAGACCGGCGGTCGCAACGCAGAAGGCGGAGATTAGATAGCAACTGAACACGGTGCGCGCCCGGCGGATGCCCGAGAAGGTCGCTGCCGTGCCGTTGCCGCCCACCGCATAGACCTTGCGCCCGAACGGGGTCTTGGCGAGCACGATGCCGAGCAGCGCGGCAAGACCCACGAAGATCAGGATCGGCACCGGAATGCCGAGCGCGCTGCCCTGCCCGAAGACCGAGAACCACGTGCCCTCCTTGTCGGCGATGTCCATGTTCTGCCCGCCCGAATAGGTGAGCGTCAGCCCGTGGATCGCCGAGAGCATACCCAAGGTCACAATGAGCGAGTTGAGCCTCAGATAGCCGACCAGAAACCCGATGAAGGCCCCCAGACACAAGGTCATGGCGAACATCGCCGGGATGGCCAGAAACGGGCCGATCTGGTCATGCAGATCGAGCACCACGATGGTCGAGAAGGACATCATCGAGCCCACCGACAAGTCGAGATTGCCGCTGATGACCACGAAGGTCACACCCAGCGCCATGACGCCGAGAATGGCCGAGGACCGCACCACGCTGAACAGGTTGTCCACGGTCAGGAATTTCGGATTGGCGATGGTGAAGGCAATCATGAACAGCGCGAAGGCGATCAGAATGCCCTGCTTTGCCAGAATGCTGCCAAGCTCTTGTTTCGTCAGTGTGGCCATGATCCCCTCCCTAAGGTCGCTGGCGCAATAGACCCGGCCGGCCTTGTCCTTGGCCGGTCAGACGAGAGTCATCCCCCCGTCGATCATCACGATCTGTCCGGTCATGTAGTCGCTGTCCCGCGAGGCGAGATAGGTCGTTGTGCCGGTGATGTCCTGTGGCCGCGCCACGCGGCCCTTTAGAATTTCCGCCGAGAATTCCTCCATTGCCTGACCGGGGCGTGTCGCCGCGCCGATCTCCATCAGGTCCTGATCGACCTGCTCCCACATCTCGGTGGCCACTACGCCGGGCGCAAAGCCCGTGACGGTGATGTCGTGTTCCGCCAGATCCCGCGCACCCGATTGCGTAAGCGCGACGACGGCGAATTTGGACGCGCAATAGGGCGCGACATTGTCAAAGCCCTGCCGGCTGGCGATCGAGGCGGTGTTGATGATCTTGCCACCCCCGCCTTGCGCGATCATCTGCCGCGCGGCCTCCTGCATCCCGATCATGCACCCGAGGCCGTTGACCCCCATGATGAAATTCCAGTTGTCCTCGGTCACGTCCATGAAGTTCATCGGCTTGTTCACGCCGGCATTGTTGAACTTCACGTCGAGGCGTCCGAAGGTCTGGACGGTATGCGCGATCATCGCCCGGACTTGTGCTCGGTTGGTAACATCGACCTCGGCAGATGTCACGCGGGACGCATCGGCGCGGGTGCAGTTGGCGTCCACGACCTCCGCTACGGCCTCCCCGTTTATGTCTGCAAAACAGACCGATGCCCCTTCCTCCAGCAGCGCCTCTCCGATGGCCCGCCCAATTCCGCGGGCAGCACCTGTCACGATGCAGACGCGGTCCGACACACGTCCCATGGCATGCCCCCCGTTTGGTCTTTTTGTGAATTGTCTGAGCGGACGCGGGGCGCATGGCCATGCCACACGCCCCGCGCCGGGGAGGGGATCAGAATACCGGCTTGGTGAACTGATCCATGTTGTCCTGGGTGATCTTCGGCGTGTCGAAGTAGTTCAGGAACGGCACCTCTTCGCCGTTCAGCACGTCGATGGCGGTTTGCAGGGCGGCCTCGGCGTCATCGACCGGGGATTGGTAGATCGAGCCCCAATACTCGCCCGCGGCCATCGCCTCGTAGCCAACCGCGAAGTTGGTGGCGCCGACGAAGATGATCCCGTCGCGGCCCGCGGCCTTGGCGGCGTTCAGGGCGCCCACGCCCATGTTGTCATCGCCGGAATAGACGCCGTCGATGTCGTCATATTTGACGAGGAAGGCTTCCATGACCTGCTGCGATTTCTCGCGGTTCCAGTCGCCGGGCTGCTGGTCGATCTGCTCCACGTTCGGGCAGACTTCCGGCAGGCGGTCGTTGAAGCCCTTGGCGCGCTCGATGGCGGTGGTATAGCCGGGCTGGCCGGTGATGTGGACGACCTTGGCCTCGTTCTCGATGCCCATGTCCTTGAACTTGTCGCACATGATCTCGGCGGAGCGTCTGCCTTGGGTGATGTTGTCCGGACCCGAGAAGCTGGACACGAAGTCGAAGCCTTGCTCGGCAATATTGGAATTGGTGACGATCACCGGGATGTCGGCCTGATGGGCCTTGCGCACGGCGGGGATCACGGCCTCGCCATTGGTCGGCCAAATGATGATCGCATCGACTTCCTGCTGGATGAGGTCTTCCATCTGCGCGATCTGACGGGCGACGTCGCCGCCGGCGTCGAGCACGACGGTCTCGACCTTGTCGTTGGCTTCGGCTGCGGCGATGAACGCTTTTTCATAGGTGGTCTGGTAGCTGTCGACACCGACGTTGTTCTGCGTGATGCCGATTCTCATGGTGCCGTGCGCCTCCGCGAAAGCCGCGCCTGAGAAGGCGAGGGTTGCAGCGGTGGTCATGGCAAGCGTCTTGCGAAGTGTCATAATTCTGGGCTCCTCCCGTTTATCCTTTTTGTCGCCCGGACAGTGGGCAGGTCATCGGCGCATCTCCTAATACGCCATGCCGACCTCCCAGTCCGGGATGACTGCGCTTACAGTGCCGGGCAATGGCGGGACCTCCCCCTGCAAATAAATCCATTTTGGATATTCCGCTATTCATAATGGATATTTTTCCGATACTTCTCTATGGCCATTTTGAACAATTTCGATGGAGCCGCCAATGACCAAAGCAAAACGGTCCGGAACGGATGTGCCCCTTGGCTTTCCTACGGACCCCCGCAGACAAGGCCTTCCCCCGTCCATGAACGCGATTGCAGGACCACACCACTCCGCCACCGCGCCGCTGACACCGGCGCCGGAGATGCTGGATCTGGTGACGTTCCTCGAAGCCTTCAGCGACGAGATGGAAGAGACCATCGAACTGGTCGCGCCCAATCCGCATCTGCGCATGGCGCTGCACCTCATGGAAGGCCATTTCCGCGCCAAGGTCGTCACGCCCACCTCGCTGATCGGCGCGAGCCGCGTGCCCTATGCCACCGCGAACCGGCGCCTGAAGGAGATGGTCGAAGCGGGCCTGATCGAACAACGGCCCCGCACCCGCACCGGCAAAAGCTACTCGATGCATCCCAGCGACAAGCTGCTGTCGCAATGGCAGCAACTCTCCAGCCGCGTGCGCCGCCTGTGCGAGGCGCGGTTCGGCGGCGAGACGCGCTCGGACGACACCCGGGACTATTATTTCGGCGGCAGCTACGCGACCGCGCACTCGATCCCGCCGCTGGCGGTCCAGAGCGAGCCGCTCAAGGTCGCGGGCGGCTTGCGCGTGCTGGTCCATGGCGATCCGACCTTCATGGTCATGAGCAACCTCAAGCGCCAGTTCGAGCAGGCGATCGGCACCCAGATCAACCAGCGCGCCTTCTCCATCGACCGGCTCCGCGAGGAGGCCCTGCGCAACGCCCAAAGACCTTCCAGCCGCTATGACATCATCGCCGTCGACCTGCCGTGGATCGGCGAGTTCGCCGAGAAGAACGTGCTGATGCCGCTCGACGCGGCCATGGACCTGTCCCGCCTCGACCCGGCGGATTTTCACACCGCGGGCTGGAAAGCGACGCATTGGGGCAGCCGCGCCTATGGCGTGCCCGCGCAGACAACGCCGGAGCTTTTGTTCTACCGGCGCGACCTGTTCGCCAAGGCCGGGCTGGAGCCGCCCTCCACCACTGAGAAACTGCTGCACGCGGCCCGCGCCCTGCATGAGCCGCAGCGCGGACGCTACGGGATTGCATGGAACGCCGCACGCGGCACGGCGCTCGGCCACACGGTGCTGATGACGATGGCCGATTTCGGCCAGCCGGTGCTGGATTTGCCCGAAGTGGCGGGCGGGTTCGACACCGATCGCCTGCCCGAGCGCGACTACCGCCCGACCATCGACACCGAGGCCGGGCTGCGGGCTGCGGAATTCCTGCTCGAACTTCTGGACTATTCCCCACCGGATATCCTGTCGATGTCGTGGTACGAGCGCGTCCGCCCCTATGCGGCGGGCCGCGTGGCCATGGCCTATGGCTACACGCTGCTGGCGCCGTATTTCGAACGCGACGAGACCTCGCCGTCCTATGGCCAGACCGGCTACCTGCCCCACCCGGCAGGACCGGATGCGGCCCCGGTGGCCCCGGTGGGTGGCTACGCGATGGGCATTCCCGCGAACCTGCCGCCCGAACGCATCCCGGCGGCCGTGGACGCGCTGACCGTGTTCACCTCGCCCGAAGCGCAGAAACTCTACGTGCAGAATGGCAGCCGGACCAACCCGCGCTACTCGGTCGGCGCCGATCCCGAAGTGCGCCGCGCCTCGCCGATTTTCGAGGCGGTGGACGGGATGTCCTGGCGCGACGAATTGCAGTTCTGGCCCCGCCCGCCGGTGCCGGAAATCGCCGAGATCATCCAGATCTGTGGCGAGGAATTTCACGACATGCTGCGCGGCCTCACCACGCCGCGCGAGGCATTGGGCCGGGCGCAGACACGCGCCGACGCGCTCATGAAACCACACGGGACCCCGTGACAGAGGAGGAGACACCATGGACCCCAATCGCCTGACAGGAAAGAATATTCTCATCACCGGCGCCGCGCGCGGGATGGGCGCTGCCAATGCCGAGGCCTTCGCCGCACAAGGCGCGAATGTCTGCCTTGGCGATCTCGATGGCGATGAGGCCCAGAAGGTCGCCGACAAGATCAACGCCGCCGGTGGTGGCAAGGCCATCGCCGTCAAGATGGACGTGACCCAGCGTGCCGACAACGCCGCCGCCGTCGCCGCCACCGTGGAGGCCTTCGGATCGATCAACGTGGGTCTGTTCAATGCCGGTCTCAACAAGCCCCGGTTCTTCATGGATATCGACGAAGACAACTGGGACATGATCATGAACGTCAACACCAAGGCGATGTGGCTTGGGATGCAGGAGACCGCCAAGCAGATGATCGCGCAGGGGCCGATGGAAGATCACCCCTACAAGCTGATCAATGTCGGCTCGATCGCGTCCCGCAAGCCGCTGGTGGATGTGACGGTCTATTGCACCTCGAAATACGGCTGTCTGGCGCTGACCGAATGCGGCGCGCTGGGGCTCGCCGAGCACAACATCACCGTGAACGGCTACGCGCCGGGCGTGGTCGTGACCCCGCTCTGGGAGCAGCTCGACAAGGACCTCGTGGAGATCGGCTTCAAGGAACGCGCAGGCCAAGCCTATGACGACATCGTCGACAACAACCTCGTGATCAAGCGTGTCTCCTACCCCAAGGACATCATCGGCACCGCCTCGTTCCTCGCCTCGAACGACAGCGATTACATGACCGGGCAGATGATCTCCATCGACGGCGGCTGGGTCACCAAGTAACCCCGCGCCCTTTTCCCTTTCGCAAACCAATCAGCGGGTGCGCCGGATCGCACCCGAAAGGAGTTTTCCATGTCCCGCGCCCTGATGCCGAACATGCTCACACCGCAAGACCTCGAACCCAACTGGGAATGGCGCGACCGCCTGCCCGCATGGGGCCACACCTCGGTGGATTTCGAGCGCCGCATCGACCACGACCGCCTGCGCCGCTACCGCCTTGCGCGCACCCGCCAGTCCCTGCAGAACTCCAAGGCGGGCTCCCTGCTGCTGTTCGATGTGAACAACATCCGCTATGTCACCGCCACCAAGATCGGCGAGTGGGAGCGCGACAAGATGTGCCGCTTCTGCCTGCTCACGGGCGATGACAGCCCCTATGTCTGGGATTTCGGCTCGGCGGCGGTGCACCACCAGCGCTATTCCGACTGGCTGGAGCCGGACCATTGCCTCGCGGGCGTCGTTGGGATGCGCGGCACCATCCCGCCCGAGTTCGGCTTGATGAAGAAATACGCCAAGATGATCGCGCAATTGATCAAGGATGCGGGCATGGCCGACATGCCGGTGGGCGTCGATTATGCCGAAACCGCGATGTTCCATGCGCTTCAGGAGGAAGGCATCCACGTCGTGGACGGCCAGCAAATCATGCTCGCGGCCCGCGAGATCAAGAACTGGGACGAAATCCAGCTCCTGACGCAAGCCGCGGCCATGGTCGATGGCGTCTACCACATGATCTACGAAGAGCTGAAACCGGGCGTGCGCGAGAACGATATCGTCGCGCTCAGCAACAAGATGCTCTACGAAATGGGCTCCGATGACGTCGAAGCGATCAACGCGATCTCCGGCGAGCGCTGCAACCCGCACCCGCACAACTTCACCGACCGGCTGATCCGGCCCGGCGATCAGGCCTTCTTCGATATCCTGCAATCCTACCAAGGCTACCGGACCTGCTATTACCGCACGTTCAACGTCGGCCGCGCAACGCCTTCGCAGAACGACGCCTATGTGAAGGCCCGCGAGTGGATCGACGCTTCCATTGCGATGATCAAACCCGGCGTAACCACCGACAAGGTCGCCGAGGTCTGGCCCACCGCCGAATCGCTCGGCTTCCCCAACGAGGACGCCGCCTTCGGCCTGCAATTCGGCCACGGGCTGGGGCTGGCGCTGCACGAACGCCCGATCATCTCCCGCGCGGTGTCGCTCGATCACCCGATGGAGATTCAGACCGGCATGGTCTTCGCGCTGGAGACCTACTGCCCGGCCACCGACGGCTACTCCGCTGCCCGGATCGAAGAGGAGGTCGTGGTGACGGAGACTGGCTGCGAGGTCATCAGCCTCTTCCCCGCCGAGGACTTGCCCATCGCGAACCGGTACTGAGCGATGGCCAATCCGTTCGACCTGACGGGCCGCCGCGCCCTTGTCACCGGCGGCGCCACCGGCATCGGCGAGGGCATCGCCCTCGCCCTTGCCGGGGCGGGCGCGGATGTGGCGCTGACCTATCGCAGCCACGCCCCCGAGGACACACAGGCCCAAATCGAGGCGATGGGACGCAAATCCGCCGCCGTGCAGGCCGATTTCGCGGGCATGGACGCGGCCGCCGCCGCAGAGGTGATCGGCTTTGCGACCGAAAAACTCGGCGGGCTGGATATCCTCGTGAACAATGCCGGGATCATCCACCGCGAGGACTCCACCGACATGCCGCTCGAGGACTGGCGCCGCGTGCTCTCGGTCAACCTCGATTCGGTCTGGCTGCTCTCCCAAGCCGCAGGCCGCCAAATGGTCGCCCAAGGCTCCGGCAAGATCGTGATCGTCTCCTCGGTACTGGGCAGCCAAGGCGGCCTCCGCGTCGCCCCCTATGCGTCGAGCAAACACGCCGTTCTGGGCCTGACCAAGGCGCTCTGCAACGAATGGGCGCCCTATGGCGTTAACGTCAACGCCATCGCCCCCGGCTACACCGCAACCGACAACACCCAAGCCCTGCGCGACGACCCGGACCGCTCGAAGGCCCTGCTGGACCGCATCCCCGCAGGCCGCTTCGCCGAGCCCTCCGAGATCGCCGGCGCTGCGGTCTTCCTCGCCTCCGACGCCGCCACCTACTGCCATGGCAGCACGGTGACGGTGGATGGCGGCTGGATGGCACGCTGAAAGGACTGACATGGAACAGACACTGACAGGAAAAACCGCGCTTGTGACGGCAGCGGCAAACGGCATCGGACGCGCCTCCACCGAGGCGCTGGCGGCACGCGGCGCAACCGTTGTGGCCACAGACATCGCCGAGGACAAACTCGCCGAACTGGACGCCTCCCATATCGCCATCGCGGGCAAACGGCTCGACGTGATGGACCCCGAGGCCGTCACCGCGCTGATCGCCGCCCTGCCCCCGCTCGACATCCTCGTGAACTGCGCAGGCTGGGTGCATGATGGCACGATCCTCGATTGCGACGACGCCGCATGGGACCGCTCGTTCGATCTGAACGCCAAGGCGATGTTTCAGGTGACCAAGGCGGTGCTGCCTGGCATGCTGGAGCGCGGCGCGGGCTCCATCGTCAACATCGCCTCAATCGTCTCCAGCGAGAAAGGCGCCCCGCGCCGCTTCGCCTACGGGGCCTCCAAGGCGGCCATCATCGGCATGACCAAATCCATCGCCGCCGATTTCGTTCAGAGCGGCATCCGCTGTAACGCGATCTGCCCCGGCACGGTGCAAAGCCCGTCCCTCAACGACCGGCTGGCCGCGACGGGCGACTATGACAAGGCCCTCGCCGCCTTCAAGGCCCGCCAGCCGATGGGCCGCTTGGGCCAGCCCGAGGAGATCGCCGAGATGGTCTGCTATCTGGCCAGCGACATGGCAGCGTTCACCACCGGTCAGGCGCTGGCCGTCGATGGCGGATGGTCGATCTGATGGGGCTGGCACGCGCGGCCTCCATCGACGACCTGCGGGCGATGGCGCGCCGCCGCATCCCGCGCTTCGCCTTCGATCTGGTCGATGGCGGCGCGGAGAACGAGCGCAACCTGCGCCGCAACGCCGAGGCCTTCGAGGAGGTCGAACTGACCCCGCGCTACATGCGCGACGTGGCGCAGATCGACACGCGCGCCACGGTCTTCGGACAGGACTTCAACATGCCCTTCGGCATGGCCCCCATCGGCGTGCTCAACGCGTTCTGGCCCGGCGCGGACCTGACGCTGGCCCGGCTCTGCAAGGCCAAGAACATCCCCTACACGGCCTCCTCCGCCTCCTCGACCACGCTCGAAGAGCTGGCCGAAGCGGCGGACGGCAATGGCTGGTTCCAGCTTTATGTCTCCAGCGACGCCGACGTGACCGAAGGCCTGATCGCCCGCGCCGAAGCGGCAGGCTACCCGGTCCTGATGGTCACGGCGGACGTCCCCGCCGCCGGGAAACGCGACCGCGACATCCGCAACCAGCTTGCCGTGCCGTTCCGCTTCACGCCCGAGGTGGTGCTGCAATGCGCGATGAACCCCCGCTGGGCGCTGACGAGCTTGCAGCACGGCACCCCGAACGTGGCGAACTACGCCGACCTGCTGCAAAACGCGACCTCCTATGCGGAGGTGCAGAAAACCCTGATCACCCCGGGCTTCACATGGGACGATCTGGCCCGCCTTCGGGAGCGCTGGAAAGGCAAACTGTTGGTGAAGGGCATACTGCATCCCGAGGACGCGGTGCAATGCGCCGACATGGGCTGCGACGGCATCGTCGTGTCGAACCATGGCGGACGGCAGGTGGCCTTCGGCCCGCCCACCATCGAGGCGCTGCCGGGGATCGCCAAGGCATTGGACGGGCGCATATCGGTGCTGATCGACAGCGGCATCCGGCGCGGCGCGGACCTTCTGCGCGCCAAAGCGCTCGGCGCGGATTTCGCGCTGACGGGCCGGGCCTTGGCCTTCGGCGTCGGCGCGGGCGGGGCCGAAGGGGCCCAGCGCGCCTATGACATTCTCGAATTGGAACTGATCCGCGCCCTCGGCCAGCTTGGCAGCAACGCCTTCAACGAAGTGGACGCCACCGCCCTCGCCGCGGCCGCACGCCCCGCTTGACACTTACTCCGGGAGGCGAAGCCGACCAGCCCCCGACCCTCCCCACGGGAGGGGGCTTCACCCCCACCCAGGGTCGGGGGCTGGTCTCCGTTCCTTAGCTCGCATGGTACAGATTTCCCAAAGGCCCTCGGGCCTCACACCCGCCGTCTGCCGCCCGACAGCTTCATCCCCGGCGCGGCCAACCGCTCCTCCGGCCCCACCCACGCATAGGCCAGCAAGCACGGATCGCGGTCGCCGGTCGTGATCCGGTGCTCATCGCCCGCCCGGTTCAGGATCAGCGAGCCCGGTGCATAGACCGCGCTGTTATTCTCCGACCACGCCCCGGACACCGAGATATAGCTTTCCTCGATATCCTGATGATGGTGCTGCGGATAGGTGGTGTTGGGCGCGAAGAGCACGAAGCCGAGAATGAGCCCGTCCGACAGGATCGGCCCCTTCGGCCCCAGCACCTCGCAATAGGCATATTTCCGGGCGAGCGCGGGCGGGAGTTTTTCGTAGCCATACTCCCATGTGAGCCGCGCCCGGACCTCCCGAAGCGCCCGCGCCATGCCCTGCATCGCGCCGCGTTCGCCGAGATCGAGCGCACGGCT
Source organism: uncultured Aliishimia sp. (assembly GCA_965656085.1). Taxonomy (GTDB): domain Bacteria; phylum Pseudomonadota; class Alphaproteobacteria; order Rhodobacterales; family Rhodobacteraceae; genus Aliishimia. Next base: position 13,896 of record CBFHJA010000030.1, read on the forward strand.
CAAATGCGCGCAGACAGGCTTGCTGTCCGGCGCGCGGTCCGACATGTCCGGGTTGCGCGCCATCGTCGCCGAGAGCCGGTCCCGCACCCGTTTGCGGTGCCCCCGGATCACCACGCTGCCCCCCGCCGAGCCATGCCGGTAGAGCGCGTCGAACTCGCGCAGCAGGTAGAGCCAGTCGGGCTGATCCCGCAGCCGGCTCACTTGGGTGTCTTGCGGCGTGTCCGTCATCCTGCGCAGCCCTCAAAACATGCGTTCACCACAACTGGCCCCTGAGGCCGACCGTCCAGCCCTGCTCTGACGCGGCGGCAGGCTGGACAGCATTTCTGCGCGCGCCTAACGCAGTTGCATGACCGGCGCAACCTATCCCAGTCCCAACCCCGCGCACCGCCGCGCAGACGTGGCCGTTCACGCTTTTGGCCTTGCGCTGATCCTCGGCGCGGGCACGGCGCTGCTCTGGCAGGCGGCCCTCACCGTGCCCGCCACCTTGCTCGCCGCGCTCACTCTCTACGTGCTGGCCGCGCTCGCCTCCAACCTCGCCTCATGGGCCTACCATTTCGCCCCGTGGCATGACCGCCGCGTCCTGCTGCGCCGCATCGACCACGCCGCGATCTATCCCAGCATCACCGGCACTTTTACACCGTTCTTCGTGCTGGCGGGTACCCCGTGGACCCTGTTCCTGCTGGCGCTCTGCTGGGCCCTGACGGGGTTGGCGATCTGGCACAAACTGACCCACTCGGAGGTCAAGTCGAAATGGTCCACCGCGTCCTATCTCGGCCTCGGCGCGCTTGGCCTCGCGGCGCTGCCGGACCTGACGGGCACGCCGCTGGCAACGCTCTGGTGCATACTGGCGGGCGCACTGGCCTATGTGATCGGCACCGCGTTCTACACCCGCCGCACCCTGCCCTACCGCTACGCGATCTGGCATGGGTGGGTGAATGTCGGCGCGATTGCGATGCTGAGCGGATTGTGGCTGGCGGTGTTCTGAACCCGGCACGGCTTTGCCTTGACCTTCTGGTCCAAAATCGGCCACATCGCGGGACGCGACACGAGGGGGAGCCGCATGTTCACACCAGCCATCACCGGATCGGGCGTCTTCACCCCGGAGCTGTCGATTTCCAACGCCGAACTGGTGGTGGCCTTCAACGCCTATGCCGACCGCTGGAACGCCGCGCACGCCGAGGACATCGCCGCAGGCACCGCTGAGCCCATGGCCCATTCCTCCGAAGAATTCATCCTCAAGGCCTCCGGCATCGAGAGCCGCTACGTGCTGGACAAGACGGGCATCCTCGACCCCGAGATTATGCACCCGACGCTGCGCCAACGCACTGACGACGAACCCGGCGTGATGGCCGAAATGGGCGTCGATGCGTGCCGCAAGGCGCTGGATCAAGCGGGCAAGACCGCCGCCGACGTGGACGCAGTGATCTGCGCGGCCTCCAACCACGAGCGCGCCTACCCCGCGATCGCCATCGAAATCCAGCAGCTTCTCGGCATCCAAGGCTTCGCCTTCGACATGAACGTCGCCTGCTCTTCGGCCACGTTCGGCCTGCAAGCGGCCTGCGACATGATCCGCTCCGGCTCGATCCGCTCGGCCCTCGTTGTGAACCCCGAGATTTGCTCGGGCCACCTCGAATGGCGCGACCGCGATTGCCATTTCATCTTCGGTGACGTGGCCACGGCTGTCCTCGTGGAACGTATCGAAGACGCCAAAGGCCCGCATTTCGAGGTCAAATCCACCCGCTGCGCCACCGAATTCTCCAACAACATCCGCAACAACAACGGCTTCCTGCGCCGCACCCGCCCGGACGGGCTCAAGGACCGCCGCGACATGCAGTTCATGCAGGAGGGCCGCAAGGTCTTCAAAGAGGTGCTGCCGATGGTCGCCCAGCATATCGCGGACCACATGGGCGACGAGGGCGTGGTCGCGGACGATCTCAAACGCCTCTGGCTCCACCAAGCGAACAAGTCGATGAACGATTTCATCGGCAAGAAGGTCTTGGGCCGCACCCCCGAACCGGGCGAGCAACCCAACATCCTGCAGGACTACGCCAACACCTCCTCGGCGGGCTCCATCATCGCCTTCTCGAAATACTCGGACGACATGCCCGACGGCGCGCACGGCCTCATCTGCTCCTTCGGCGCGGGCTACTCCGTGGGCTCCGTTTTGGTCCAACGCCACGCCTGACCCGCCGCGCCAGCCGTTCTGTGCCCGGCTCTTTTCATTCCATCCCGCTTCGGTCTATCTGCGCCCATGGCCAAACTCTACTTTCACTTCTCCACCATGAACGCGGGCAAATCGACGACGCTGCTGCAGGCGGCGCATAACTATCGCGAACAGGGCATGGTGCCCTATCTGCTGACGGCAAATGTCGATGACCGCGCCGGGCAAGGGCGGATCGCGTCGCGCATCGGCATCGGTCAGGAGGCCGACACCTTTGACCCGGACACGGATATGTTCGCCCTGATCGAGGCCCGTCAGGCGCAGGGTCCTGTGGCCTGCGTCTTCGTGGACGAGGCGCAGTTCCTCACCGAACACCAAGTCTGGCAACTGGCCCGCGCGGTGGATGATCGACACGTGCCGGTGATGTGCTACGGTCTGCGCGTCGACTTTCAGGGCAAGCTGTTTCCCGGCTCCGCCACCCTGCTGGCGCTGGCCGACGAGATGCGCGAAGTGCGCACGATCTGCCATTGCGGCAAGAAGGCGACGATGGTGATCCGGCAGGATGAGACGGGCCGCCCGGTGCGCGACGGCGCGCAGGTGCAGATCGGCGGCAATGACACCTATGTCTCACTCTGCCGCCGCCATTGGCGCGCTGCGATGGAAGACTGATATCCGCCCACGGCGGAACTTTCCCAGCCCCCGGGCGTTTCCCCTGCATCATCACAGGAGGATTTCCAATGGACCGCCTAGCCCTCATTCTGACACTCATCAGCGGCTCAATGATCACCGGCACGCTTGTCGTGACCGCCTTCAGCCTCGACTATTACGCATGGTGGACCGTGCTCGGCTCTGCCGCCATCGGCTACGGCATGGCATGGCCCTCGGCCCGCCTGATTTCCAAACGCATCAAACGGGACGACCCGGCGTGGACGCTGGAAGAGCCGGACGGCCTGCTGCCGAAACCCGGCGGCCGAGAGATGTGACGCGCCTGCGGCCCGTGCTGGGAGCGGGGGCTCCGTAGGGTAGGCAATTTGCCTGGGCCTGCCGCGTGCCAGCCTGCCGCGTGCCAGCCTGCCGCGACAGCGGCGGGCGTAGACTGGCAGCCTATCGGCATAGCCGATGGGCGAGAGGGGGCGGCGGGCGAAGCCCATGTAGGGTGGGCAATCTGCCCACCATGACGCCACGGAAAAGGTTAACGGCGGTGCACCGCACGCTGCCTTAACCTTGTCAATTCCCGGAACGAATCGGGATTTGTATGTACAGGTGCCATACGCTTAGCCATACGCCGAGCCATACACCTGCCATCCCTTGTTTTTATGGCGTTAACGCCTCTGTTCACGTTTTGGGCGAAAGCCGTGCCGTGCGGGCGTTCGCTGCGTTAACCTTCACACCGCGTTCGGCAGCCCGTCGCCCGCAAAGAAACTGCGCAGGTTTTCCACCGCCATCAGGCCCATATCCGTGCGCACATCCAAGGCCGCCGTGCCCAGATGCGGCAAGAGCGTGACGTTCTCCATCGCCATCAGCGCCCCCGGCACTTTCGGCTCGAACTCATACACATCAAGCCCCGCCCCGGCGATCTCCCCGGCCTTCAACGCCGCGATCAGCGCCGCCTCGTCCACCACGTCCCCGCGCGCGATATTCACGAAAATCGCGTAAGATTTCATCGCCTTGAACACCTCTGCGCCGATCAGATGGTGCGTCTCCGCGCCGCCCGGCACCGCGACGACGACGATATCGCACGCCTCAGCGAGCGCCGTCAGGCTCGGCATCTGGCGGGCCGGGAACTCGACCTGTTTTTCCGAGCGATTGTGATAGAGCACCTCCATCCCGAAGCCGAAATGGCACCGCTTTGCAATGGATTGGCCAATCCGCCCCATGCCGACGATGCCCACGGTTTTTCCGGACATATGCAGCCCGAGAAGCTGCGTCGGGTGCCAGCCCGGCCACGCGCCCGCCCGCACCATCCGCTCCCCCTCGCCCGCACGCCGCGCGGTCATCAGCATCAGCGTCAAAGCGATATCCGCCGTGGCATCGGTCACCGCCCCCGGCGTATTGCTCACCGCCACCCCGGCCGCCTGCGCCGCCGCCACATCGATGTGATTATAGCCCACGCCAAAATTCGCCAGCAGCCGCGCGCGGGGCTGCGGTACATCCGCGAAAACCGCAGCGCTGAACGCATCTCCGAGAGTCGGCAAAACCGCATCGAACTCCTTGAGAACGCTCCGCAATTCCGCGTCCGTGAGCGGCAGGGCCTCGGCCCGCACGGTGACGTCGAAATGCCTGCGCGCCTCAGCCTGTACGGCCTCCGGCAAGGGGCGGGTCATCAGTATTTGTTTCATCAGCACAAACGCGCCCCGAGCGGCGCCTCCTTGTCCGGGCGCGCCAGCACGACCGCGCCGCTCTCATCGTGAAATCCGAGGATCAAGACCTCCGACATGAAAGGCCCGATCTGGCGGGCTGGGAAGTTGACCACGCCCATCACCTGCCGTCCCACAAGCGCCTCCGGATCGTAATGTTCGGTGATCTGCGCGGAGGATTTCCGCTCCCCGATCTCCGCGCCGAAATCCACCCAGAGCTTGATCGCAGGCTTGCGCGCCTCGGGAAAGGGTTCGGCCCGCGTCACGCGGCCAACCCGGATATCCACCGCCAGAAAATCATCAAAAGTGATCTCAGCCACGGGCCAACTCCCGCGAACGATCTGCCGCCGCCCTGACCGTGGCCGTCATCAGGGGCGGCAAACCGTTTTGCCGATCCATCAAAACCTCGAGCCCGGCCTGTGTCGTGCCATTGGGCGAGGTGACATTGACGCGGAGCTGCGCGGGGTCTTCGTCTGCCTGCATCGCGAGCGCACCAGCCCCGGCCACTGTGGCCTTGGCCAGTTGCATCGCAAGCTCGGGCGCAAGCCCCTGCGCCTCCCCGGCCGCAGCCAAACATTCAATCATATGAAACACATAGGCCGGCCCAGACCCGGACACGCCGGTCACCGCATCCATCTGGTCTTCGCTTTCCAGCCGCACCACCTCGCCGATGGCCCGCAAGAGCCCCTCGGACAAATCCATCTGCGCGGCGCTGGCACGGGCATTGCCAATGATCGCCGTGATCCCCTGCCCAACCGCTGCGGGCGTGTTCGGCATCGCCCGGATCACCGGTGTCTGCGCACCGAGCAACTGCTCAAAGGCCGCGATGGGGGTGCCTGCCGCGACCGACAGAACCAGCGTGTCCCCATTGCCCATGGCCGCAAGCGCGGGCAGCGCGTCAGCCATAATTTGAGGCTTAACAGCCACGAGCACCACAGCAGGCGCCTCGGGTAAGGCCACGTTCACATGCACACCGCAGGCTTGCACCCAATCCGAGGGTGCCGGGTCCTGCACCCAGACGGAACCCGCTGAAAGACCCCGTTTCAGCCAGCCCGCCAGCATTGCAGATCCCATCTTGCCGCAGCCCAGCAGGACCAGACCCCGGCTCTCGATATCGAAAAAATCCATACCGCCCCCGTTTGTTTGCCCCGGTGACCCTAGGCGTCTATCAAACAGGAGAAAAGCAGGAAAGCGCGCCCGATCCCGAACGCGCCCTGCCTGTTTTCATTTGGTCGGAATATTCACGGGGGCTTGAGGACAGTCAGCCCCCAAACGCGCCGCAGGCGCGTCCGTCACGCCCGCCCATAGGCCTCGGCAATCGCCACGTCGAGCGCCGCAGCCGGAGTCTTGTCGCCCCAGATCAGCATCTGCAAAGCAGGATAATAGCGCTCAGCACTCATCACCGCCGCGCCAATCATCGTGTCGATCTGCTCCGGTCCGGCGATATGCCCGCCTGCGCAGACCAGCCCGTAGCGGTACACCATCAGCTTTTGCTCTTCCCAATAGGTGAAACTGCCCGCCCAGCATTGGTCATTCACGAGGTTCAGAAGCTCATAAAGCCCGGCCTTCTGGTCCTCGGGCGGATCCAGTTCGAAGGTGCACACCATGCGCAGGGTTTCGTCATAGGCGGACCATGCCAGCGTGAGCGAATAGGTCCGCCATTGCCCTTCGACCGCCATGGCGATCTGATCGTCCGCGATACGGTCGAAGTCCCAGTCGTGATGGGCAGCGAGTGTCTCAACGATGTCAATGGGATGGATGTCGTCTTCGAGGAAGTGCTCGGAAAGGGCCATGTTGCCACCTCTTGGTTGCCATGACCGGTATGGGCGAAGGGCGCCAGCAGATGCGCCTGTGCGCGCCCAGTTTGGCCATGTGCCTGCTCGATCGGATCAGAGTGGACCCCTGTACCCGTGTGACCAACCTGCTTGAGGGCGGGCGTTCTGGCAACCCTTTATTTGGGGATAACCGCAATAAGTTGTGGGCAAAGCCCGTGTCCTGCGCAAAACCTATCCGCTACATGGGCGCATGCCACCATTCCGAGAGCGCCGCAGGATCGACCGCACCCGCTGGTCCGATCCCGACCAGCATCTCCGGACCCGCATAATCGGACGCGCGTATCTCGACGGATTTGCCCACCACCTGAACCTCCATCATCCCGTCCGCCTCAAGCACGAGGAACCCCTTCACCCGGTAGAGCCCGGCTGGCCTTGCCACCAACATGTCTGCCAACGCCGAGCGCGTCAGCCCGGGGATGGGGTCGCCCTGCCACCGGGTGAAAGGCGCATGGGCCGGCGTGGGTCCGGGCAGCGCGGCGTCGAGGTCCCACAAAAGCGCCTCAATCTTCTCGAGCTCGGTCAGAACACGGGACGCATCCAGACCCTCGGGCCTGCGGTCCGTCTTGGAAAGATACACAAGGTCGGCGACCTGAACTTGCGCGGCGATCTGCGGCGCAATCTGTGCATCCTTTTGCAAGTCCGGCCAGTTCACACCATCCACCACCGTTACGATCCCGGCATAGGCAAGCTCGGGCTCGTTGCGCGCCACCTCCGCGATTTTGGCGGGGTCAGCCACCCCGCTGGCTTCGATGATCAGGTGATCGGGCCGCTCCGCGCGATCCAGCACATCGCCGACAGCCATGAACAGATCGGCGCCCATTGTGCAGCACACGCAGCCATTGGTCAGCTCGAGCGTGTCAGCGCCCTGCGCCTTGATCAGGGCCGCGTCGACATTCACCGCGCCGAAATCATTGACCATAACCATCAGCCGCTTGCCGTGATCCGACTGCAGAATGTGGTTGATCAGCGTGGTTTTCCCGGCCCCGAGATAGCCCCCGATGACCGTCAGCGGCAGGCGGCTCACAGCATATGCACCACGCCGCCCGACACGGTGCCGAGCACGGGCACGTCCTTGAGCGCCATGGGATCAACAGCGGTGGGGTCGTCGCCCAGCACAGCGAAATCGGCGATCTTGCCGGGCACGATGGAGCCGATCTCTCGGTCGAGCTTCAGCGTGTAGGCCGCGCCCATGGTGATCGTGTGGAGCGCTTCGTCCACGGTGATGGATTCCTCCGGCCCGAGTGTTTCGCCCGACATGGTCTGCCGGGTCACCGCGCACCAAGCCGTAAAGAGCGGGCCCATGGAGGTCACCGGCGCGTCCGAGTGAATGGCGATCTTCACCCCGGTGTCGAGCGCGGTGCGCGCCGCATCCATCCGCGCGGCGCGGTCAGGCCCGAGCGTGAGCGCGGCGTGTTGGTCGCCGAAGAACCAGATGTGGTTGGAGAAGATGTTCGTGCAGACCTCAAGATCAGCCGCCTGCTGGAACAACCCCTCATCCATCATCTGGCAATGCTGCAGGACGTGCCGCGCCCCATCCCACGGATATTTCCGCGCCGCAGCCTCAATCGCGTCGAGCGAGACCTGCGCAGCCTCATCTCCGTTCACGTGAATGTGCATCTGCACGCCGTTCTTCTGGAATTCCTCGCAGAGCACGTAAATCTGCTCCGGTGCGGTGTTCCAGATGCCGTTCTCTTGACCGCCCACGTAACCGGGCCAACGCACCCGCGCGGTCCAGCCTTGAATGGAGCCATCGGTCATGAGCTTCACCGCCCCGAGCCGCAGCTTGTCGGTGGACTGCGCGCGCAGCTTCAGCGCGTAGGCCGCCATCTGCACCGGGTCGGCACCAGCCGTGCCGAGCGCGGGCACGATCCGCACCGGAAAGCCCGGCTCACCGGTCACCGACAGCATCGTTCCAAGGTCTTCTTCTTCCATTGTCGAGTACAGGTCGGTCACAGTTGTGACCCCGGCCCGCTTGCAGACCTCACCATAGGTGCGGATGCTCTCGGGGGTCTGGCTCAGACCCCGAAAATCGATCCCGAGACGGCGCATGACCGGGAACATCGCAGCCATTTCCTGAAGCTCGCCCGTGGGCTCCCCGTCGGGCCCTTTCACGATCCCCTCACCATTGCTCTCACGGGTGTAGCCCGCCATTTCCAGCGCCTTGGAGTTCACGCACATCAGATGGAAATTGGAGAACATGATCGCGATGGGCCGCTCGACACTGATTTCATCAAGATGCTTGCGGCTGAGACGTTCGGTGGTCAGGAAGATCGGATCAAACCCCCAGCCCACGAGCGGCTCGCTTGGTGCCAGCCCGGCGGCATAGTCCGTCAGCCCCGCCACAACCTCGTCAATCGTGGTGAGCCCCTTCCAGAGCTTGCCCTCGGGGTCGACCCGGTCGTGATACCCGGCATAGGCATAGCGCCACATCGCCCCGGCCATCATATGCGCGTGTCCCTCGATCAGCCCGGGCATCAGCACGGCGTGTTCGAATTGCGCATCATGGGTCACCTCGCCCCACATATCCGCACAGTCAGCCCCGCCCACGGCGAGAATTTTACCGTCCTGCACCGCGACATGGGTGGCCTCAGGCCGTGCCGCATCCATCGTCAAGATCTTGCGGGCGGCATATACCGTGATTTTGCTCATCGTCTGTCCCTCTCCATGCCCCATACAGTTGCGGGCTCAAAATTCTCTTTACCGCCGAGGCAGGTTCCGCCTACCGTGCTATAAAACATATCGACATGGGAGAAGAAAATGACGTTCCTGAAACGGATCACCGCAGCGGCTCTGCTGGCCGGCACGGCGGTCGCCACACAAGCCTATGCCGAGGGCGGCACGCTGGTCATCGGCTCCACGCAAACCCCGCGCCACCTCAACGGCTCTGTCCAGTCCGGCATCGCAACAGCGGTTCCCTCCACCCAGATCTTCGCGTCGCCTCTGCGTTATGATGAGAACTGGGAGCCGCAGCCCTACCTCGCCGAAAGCTGGGAAGTGGCCGAGGATGGCATGAGCGTCACGCTGAACCTCGTGCAGAATGCGACCTTCCATGACGGCGAGAAGGTGACCTCGGAAGATGTTGCGTTCTCAATCATGAACACCAAGGAAAACCACCCCTTCAAATCCATGTTCGAGCCGGTCTCCTCCATCGACACTCCGGACGACTATACGGTGGTCATCAACCTCGACAGACCCCACCCGGCACTGCTGCTGGCCTTGTCGCCTGCCCTCGCGCCGGTGCTGCCAGAGCATATCTTCAATGATGGGCAGGACCCCAAGTCACACCCGGCGAACACCGCGCCGATTGGCTCTGGACCGTTCATGCTCAAGGAATTCACTGCCGGCGAGGCGATCATTCTAGAGAAGAACCCGAACTTCTTTCTGGAAGGGCGACCGAAGCTGGATGAGATCATCATCCGTATCATCTCCGACCCCTCGGCCTTGCTGATCGCCATGGAAAACGGTGACACCGACTTGTATCCGTTCATGGCGGGCTCTCAGGAAATCCGCCGTCTTGAAAAAGACCCGGACTTGTCGATCACCACAGAAGGCTATGCCGCTGTCGGCCCGGTGAACTGGCTGGCCTTTAACACCGCCTCCGAGAAGCTCTCCGATGTGCGCGTGCGCCAAGCTATCGCCTACGCGGTGGACCGCGAGTTCATCACCAATGCCCTGCATCGCGGCGTGTCAGCACCACAGCGCGGCCCGATCATCGAAAGCTCGCCTTTCTTCGATCCAACCATCCCGGCCTATGACGTCGACCTCGACAAGGCCCAAGCGCTGATGGAGGAGGCCGGCTTCGGTGACGGAATGGAGCTGACGATCGACTACATCCCCGGACCCAAGGAGCAGCAGCAATCGATCGCGGAGTATATGAAATCGCAGCTCAAGAAGATCGGCATCGACGTGACTGTGCGCGCTGCACCGGACTTCCCCACATGGGCGGGCCGCGTGGGCGGGCATGACTTCGAACTGAGCATGGATATCGTGTTCAACTGGGGCGACCCGGTGATCGGCGTACACCGTACCTATCTGTCCGACAACATCCGCCAAGGCGTGATCTGGTCCAACACGCAGCAATACTCAAACCCCGAAGTGGACGAGCTTCTCAACGCGGCGGCGGTCGAACTGGACATGGACAAGCGCAAGGCACTCTATGCCGAATTCCAGCAAATCGTTGCGGGCGACCTGCCGGTCTACTGGATCAACGCACTGCCCTATCACACGGCCTACAACGCGAAATTGCAAAACGTGCCGACCGGTATCTGGGGCACCATGCACCCGATGGATATGGTCGAATGGGGCGAATAATCCGATAAAACGCCGGGGCGCGCTGTGTGAAACAACGGCGCGCCCCTTCAACAAGGGCCACAGCACGCACATCCTTGCCTCGCTGAGCCGAATAAACTCCCGCCGAAGGCTCCCACGACACGAAGAAGAGCCCCGGCCAACAGGTAGAGCCCCGCACCCATGAACGCCTCCTACCTCTCGCGCCGCCTCGCCTATGGCTTTTTGCTGATGCTCGGCGTCGTGATACTGAATTTCCTCTTGATCCGCCTCGCGCCCGGAGACCCGGCCGTGGTGATCGCAGGCGAGATGGGCGGTGCGACCGAGGAGATGTTGGAGAGCATCCGCGAGGAATATGGCCTCAACGAGCCGGTTCTGACACAGCTCTGGATTTATGTGTCCAATGTTGCACGCGGCGATCTCGGCGAGAGCTTCTTTTTCAACCTGCCGGTCGCACAACTGATCGGAGAGCGGATTGGTCCCACGATCCTGCTCGTCGTCACCGCGCAACTCCTGTCGATCTTCATCGGCATTTTCCTCGGCGCGATAGCTGCCCGCAAACCAAACGGCGTTCTGTCGGGCTTCGTATCGGTCTTTGCCACGATCGGCTACGCGGTCCCGGTGTTCTGGACCGGAATCATGCTGATCATCCTCTTCGCCTCTGCCTTCCCGATCTTCCCCGTCGAAGGCATGCAATCGGTGCGCTTGCGCGACGCGCCGTTCTGGACGCGCTTCTGGGACACGGCCCACCACCTGGTCCTGCCCGCCTTCACCCTCGCGATTATCTACCTTGCGCAGTATGCCCGGCTGACCCGCGCCTCGATGCTCGACGCGCTGTCCTCAGACTATATCCGCACAGCCCGTGCCAAGGGCCTGAATGAGAGCAAGGTGCTGTTCTCCCACGCTTTGCGCAACGCGATGCTCCCGATCCTCACAGTGGCTGGGTTGCAATTCGGAAACCTGATTTCAGGCGCGCTGCTGGTTGAAACGGTGTTCAACTGGCCCGGCATGGGGCGACTGGCCTTCGACTCGATCCTGCGCCGCGATTACCCCACGATCATGGGCGTGCTGTTCTTCGCCTCCTTGATGGTCGTGATCGCCAATATCCTCACCGATCTCAGCTACCGCCTCGCCGACCCGCGCCTGAAAGACGAGACATGACCGACGCCCGCTCGCCGCTTGAACCTGATGACGAAGCCATCGCCAAAATGCTTGACCCGGTCGACATGTCCGGGGTCGTTGCCCGTTCACCGATGCAGGAAGCGTGGCGCATGTACCGCAAGAACATCCCGGCCATGTTCGGACTGTTCACGCTCACGTCAATCCTGCTGGCCACGCTCTATGGCACGTTTCTCTATGATGGCGATCCATATAACATTGTCTGGGCCCCGCATGAGCCGCCGATGGTCTCAGAGGGTTTCCCGCTCGGCACGGACTACCTTGGCCGCGATATCGTCGCAGGCATCCTGACGGGCGGCGGCCCCACGCTGGCGGTGGGCGCGGCGGCGGCAGCCCTGACGATGATCATCGGCCTGCTGATCGGCGCGGCGGCCGGCTTTTTCGGCGGCTGGGTGGACAACGTCCTGATGCGCATCACCGAGTTTTTTCAGGTCCTGCCCGCCTTGCTCTTCGCAATGGTCCTCGTCACGCTCTTCACTCCGTCGCTGATAGTAATTGCCTTCGCGATCGGCGTGGTCTCGTGGCCGACCACGGCCCGCCTGACCCGCGCCGAGTTTCTCAAGATCCGCGAATTGGAATATGTCACCGCCGCCCGCGCGTCCGGCACCAAGAACTGGCGCATCATGTGGCGCATCATCCTGCCCAATGCAGCCCCGCCCCTGATCGTGACGGCGACCCTGACCGTCGGTGTTGCGATCCTCTTCGAGGCGGGTCTGTCCTTTCTTGGCCTCGGCGATCCCAACGTGATGAGCTGGGGCCTGATGATCGGGGCGAACCGCGAATACATCCTCGACGCATGGTGGCCGGTGACCATCCCCGGCATCGCGATTTTCCTGACGGTGTTCTCGGTCTCGCTGATCGGCGATGGCCTGAACGACGCGTTCAACCCCAAACTGCGGGGCCGCTGAGCGGCGCGCTGCCGCCCATCCCTACAAGAAAAGGCGTTCCCTCCTTATGTCTGGATAAGGAAAGGAGGCCCTTATTGACACATCAGACACTTGAACTCCCCCAGATCGACACTGTGACGGCCTTTGGCGGCGACGTCGCCCTGTTGGAGCCCATTGGCGCGGAGGTGCGCGGCATCGATCTTGCCGCCGAGACGGACCCGCCGCGCGAGGTGCTGGACGCGCTCGAGCAGATCATGGCGCGGCGCGGTTTTCTCGTTTTCAAATGCCCGGAGCCCATCGGGCACGAGGAGTTTCTGCGCGCGAGTTGCTGGTGGGGCGGGCGCGCCTTGCACAGCACCCATGGCGTGCACCCCGAAACGCCGGACGCAAACCCTCATATCTTCCGCCTCTCGAACGATCCGCGTCACGGTATTCCCAATGTCGGGCCGCAATGGCACAATGACGGGAGTTTCATTCCCGCCACGTTTTCGCATTCGGGCTACCATATCATCCGCCCGGCTGAGCGCGGCGGGGGCACGCATTTCGCCCATCAGGGCATGGCGTTCGACGCCCTGTCTCCAGAGATGCAGGAGCGCTGGTCGCGCCTGTCATCGGTAAACTCTTCCTCGGGCGTTCTGCATCCCATGGTTCATACGCACCCGGTTTCCGGCAAGCGCTGCATCTGGCTGCATCTGGGCATGACCGGCGGGATGATCGAGACCAGTCCTGATGGCGAGAGTGCCCGCCTGCTGGACGCCGACGACCTGACACAGGTCTGTCGCACCTACAACGACATCCTGAACGCCGGCTTTCAAAATGGCTATGCAGCGGCCTTCGAATACGAACCGAACGATTGCGTGTTCATCGACAATCTGGCGGTTGCGCACAGGGCAGCTCCCGAAGCGCATATGCCTGCCGAGCAACAGGGGTTGCGGATCATGCATCGCAGCACGGTGCGCGGTGTGCACGATCTTTCGCCCGGCGGGGGCCTGCCCCGCGCTGTTGCGATCAACGACCGCAATCCCTTCGGCACAGGGGTCTGGCAGGGCGGCGGAGTCGGATTCCGATGGGATGACGGGATCCGCATGCAGAACTAGGGATGGGTCGGGTCAACTCAGCGCCAAAAGAGCCCAGAGCATGGCCAGATAGGTGAGTTGGTGCAGGAACTGGTCGGCGCCGAACGCGCGCCAGTAACCGGCCTGTGCGGGGGTGTGCGCGCTTATGTCTGACCAGCGGCCCTTCCCCCAATCGAGGTGGTAATGCACGATCCACTCCGCCACGCAGATGGCAACGAACGCGCCGAGCGGGACACCGAGCACAAGGAAGCACAGAGCCGTGCCCGCGATGTGGACAAGGCAATGCAACGCCCGGCCCGGATGGATATAGGTGCCGCGATCCTTGAGCATCATGGGCGTTTGCAGAAAGAAATCGGCAAACATGTGCTTGATTTGCAAGAGGCCAAGCACGGCCAACACATACCCTAATGTAACTGTTTCGGACACGGCCGCTCCTCTTTGGTCTATGTTGCGCAGAGATTCGTCTAAAATCAATTGATCCTGTGCGGGCGCGGACTTAGGCTTTACGCATCTTCAAAGAACGCGGCGACAAAACGCCGTATGACCAGCGCCGGGAGCGGCCCGATCGAACGATCCATCTTCACCTTCATCTGGAAATACTCCAAGCGAGATCAGGTCGTTCTGCTGCTCATCACGCTGTTCCTGTTTCCTCTGCTGTATCTGACGCTGGAATTGCCCAAGCAGATCATCAACGATGCGATCGATGCCCAGAGCGCGTTCATATATGTTCTTGATTTCGAACTGACGCAAATCCAGTACTTGTGGTTCCTCTGCTGCTGTTTCCTGCTTGCCGTACTCGCACACGGCTTGCTCAAAATGCGGATCAACACGATGAAGGGCGTGCTTGCCGAGCGGCTCCTGCGGCGGTTCCGCTACACGCTCATTTCCCGCATCCTGCGCTTCCCGCAACCCTATTTCGAGCGCACCTCCCAAGGCGAGCTTGTGTCCATGGTCACGTCCGAAAGCGAGCCCATGGGCGGGTTGATGGGCGACGCGCTCGCGCAACCTGTGTTGCAGGCGGGGCAGATGCTCACAATCCTATACTTCCTCTTTGCCCAATCACTGACCTTCGGACTGGCAGCCTGCGCTCTCATCCCGCTGCAAGCATGGCTCATCCCCCGACTGCAACGGCAGATCAACAAGCTCAACAAGAAGCGCGTTCTGCAAGTGCGGGCACTGGCAGCCGAGATCGGCGAGGCCTCCACCGGGGCAAGCACCCTGCGCGCCCATGGCGGGTGGCGTTACCGGCTGGCGATGATCACGGACCGGCTGGGGCGGCTCTACGCGCTGCGCTTCGAGATCTATCAGAAAAAGTTCTTCATGAAGTTCATCAACAACTTCATCACCCAACTCACGCCGTTCCTGTTCTATGCCTTCGGCGGCTATCTCGTGATCCAGGGAGAAGTGACGCTCGGCGCGCTGGTTGCGGCACTGGCCGCCTACAAGGACCTCGCGAGCCCGTGGAAGGAACTCTTGGCCTTCTACAACCAGTCGGCAGACATGTCGGTTCGCTGGGAGACGATCATCGAGCGCTTCGCTCCCGCAGGTATGGTCAACGAAGAACACATGAAGGGCGACCCGGGCGCGTTGCCACATTTGCGCGATGATATCTCTTTTAGGAACGTGACCGTCCGCGACGGCGATGGAAACGCGGTTCTTGACACGATCGACACGGTTTTGCCGGGGGGCAAATTGATTGTCGTCACGGCACCCAATGACGAAGACCGCCGGGCCTTCGCCGAACTCATTTCCCGCGAAGTGGTGCCTGGCAGCGGGGAGATCCGCATCGGTGAGGCTGCGCTCAATGACCTGCATCAGGACATCATCGCGACTCGGATCGGCCATGCAACCTCGCGCCCGGTTCTGTTTCAGGGCAATTTCGGCGACAACCTCCTGTTGCCCCTGCGCTTTCGCGCCACCGGAGAGGGCACCGATCCGAGCGTTGCGGCAGAGGCGATCCGGGCCGGCAACAGCCCGGACATGCTCACCGCAGACTGGTTCGATCCAGGCCGCGTTGGACAGGGCACACTGGAGCAGGTGCAGAACCGCTGGTGCACGCTCGTCGAACGGGTCGCCGGGGGCAGCGCGATGTTCCGGCGCGCGATGGACCAGATCCTCGATGCGGAGGCTTATCCCGAACTGGCCGAGCGCATCATCGCGCTGCGCCCGCGCCTGCATGAAGCGCTCGACGCGGCGGATCTGGGCGCGCATGTGTTCTATCTTGACCCGCACACGTACAATCCGGCGATGCCGGTGGTGCAGAACCTGCTTTACGCCACACCGATCGCTCCCTTGCCCGCAGATGCCCTTGCAGAACGGCTCGACTACCTGGAATTGATGCGCGAGACCGGGCTCGATACCGACCTTGTGGAATTGGCTCTCACGATCATGGAAGGCCTGAGGCAGATTTTCGGCGCGGGCGGCACCGATCACCCGCTTTTCCAGAAAACCGGGCTGGAGCCTGCGCTCTACGAGGACGCGCTTGCGGCGGCAAGCAAGGCGCAAGGCGGCGCGGCGCTTACGGACCGCGAACAGGCCTTGCTGCTCTCGGTGCCTTCCTCGATCACCGCGCAACAGGTTGGGCCGGCTTTCCCTGAGCGAATTCGCGCGAAGGTGCTGAGCCTACGTGAAAGTCATGGTGCCGTGCTGCGCGAACAGATGTCCGATCTGTTCGCGCCGATAGATCAGGGTAAACCGCTCAAGGGTCTGACCGTTCTGGAGAACGCACTTTTCGGCAAACTCTCCGAAGATGGCGGGCCGCGCACCGAAGAGGTCCGCACCAAGGTTGCAGACGTTCTCACGGAGGCCGGCGTGTCCCGCGACGTGTTGCGGCTGATCTTTGATGTGCCGATTTCTTTGGGTGGCGCGAACCTGCCTGCGACCTTCGCCGAAATTCTCGCCGTGAGCCGGGCTGTGATCAAGGTGCCCGATATCGTGGTGCTCGATCAGGTCATGGCGAGCTTCCCCGAAGCCTCCCGTGTGGAGACCGTGAAAACTCTCCGGCGCGAGTTGCCCCACGCCACGATGATTTACCTCGCCGCGCAGCCCGAGCCCGGGCTCGAGGCGGATATGACTTTGGAGATCGTACAAGGACGGCTCACGGGCATGGCACAATCGGAACACAGCTCCGAGACCGGGGATGTCAGCGCGGATCTGGCGCGCAAGGTGGCCGCGCTGGAGCAGACCGATATGTTCTCTGGGCTGGATCGCAAGCAATTGCGCCTGCTGGCCTTTGGCGCGCGCTGGTACGAGGCCGCCGCAGGGGACTACGTGTTTTACAAGAACGATCCGCCTGATGATGGCGCCTTCATGGTGATTGAGGGCGAGGCGGATCTGCTGCTGCCGATGCCTGAGGGCGAAGAGGACAAGCTGATCGTCACAGTCGGTCCCGGGGCGCTGGTGGGTGAATTGGGGCTGATCCGAGGCGAACCACGTGCGCTGGACATGCGCGCAAAAGGCAAACTGCTGTGCTTGCGGATCGGTAAGGAAGAATTCCTTGCAGTGGTCGAAAACGATGCCGCGACGGCGTTCAAACTGCTTCAGGTGGTTGCGGGCTACGTAAAGACCTAAGCGGTGAGGGTGACGTGCTCGAACTGGATAGATTGACTTTTCCGTAAAAAACCGTCGCTGACTGTGGGCGGCAAGAACCTGTTAACCTCTGCACCGGATGATGCTTGCCCGAGGAGCATCCCGATGAAAGCAGAAATTCCCATTGCCCTCTCCGCGCTCGGCGGCACCGTGGCCACTGTTGCAGTCGCCTTCTCCTTCCCGGCGCTGACCGAAGTCGATTCTGACGCTGCACAGAGCGCGCAGGAGGCCGAATACCTAGACGTGCATGCGCGTGAACTGGCTTATTGCCAGACCGCCGGACAGGGTCTGGACTGCGTCTGCTTTGCGCGAACCGCAGGAATGATCCTTGCCCATGAGCCGGCCCGCCGGGGTCTGACCACATATGTCAGCCAACGTGATCTCGCGCGCAGCCAAGCACGACAAAAGTGCTGATGAACCTTGCGCGGTTCGGACCCTCAGGGTGCTTTCAGCGGGGGCGCTTTGAGGGGGGCTTTGAGGGGAGCTTTGCGTCAAACCGCGCCATGCGGTCAAGTTGCGGTCCCATGGTACACCACTCGGACCCGGTCTCGACCCAATGGGTCGGGCCCTTTTCGGCATGAATGATAAACCGGCCGGGTTCTGTAGTGACCATCTGAGGGCCGATGATGTTGAGAAAAACGAGAAGGGTTTCGAGTGTCAGACACATGGGCGCATCCTGTTCTTGCTGAGTCCAGCGCGCTGGGTTTGTCCTCCCTCTTCATATGCCAATCAGACTAGGACGAGCCCGCGCGGACTCCCAAGGCATTTTTCTGCATTGCGGCGTATTTTGCTGCGTCGCCGCATGGCTGCCGGATTTTGCAGCACCGCACCGGGGCTCAGAGAAGAACAATGGCACGCCTATTTCTCCGCACCCGCGCGCCATTGCCCCCAGCGGAGCCGAAGCTCGGCACCCAATCGCGCCAGCGGTTGCGGCGGCAAGCGGCGCGGCCGGGCCGCAGTCAAGGCCCGGGTCAGGGCCGGGCTTTCAACTCCGCAAGCGAGTTCCGCCGCAAGCATCCCCGCCAACGTACCTCTTGCAGTGCCCAGCCCATTCTGAACGCAGGCGGAGAACAGGCCCGGTTCCAGTTCACGCACCAACTGCACCGCGTTCAGGCTCAGGCAGAGACGTCCACCCCACCGATATGTCATTTCAACCTCCCCAAGCATCGGAAACCGCGCTGCGAAAGCACGGTCATGGTCCCGGGATATCTGCCTCTGCCAGTTCGGACCGGGCTCTAGGGCAGGGTCATACGTAAACCGGTTGCGGATAACGATCCGGTCACCGCCCGTTCCGGAGATACGCCGAACCGTGGTGCCAAGCGGGTCCGCAGGGGTGAGATTCCAGCGCGCGCGCCCACCGAGCCGCCGGACCTCCCCGGAGGTCAAGGGGCGCGTCATGGAGGCATAGGTGTGGGTATGCACCAACCGCCCCTGAGCATGTCCAAAGCTGTTCAGATGACCGTTCACCGCAAGGATCACGCGCGGCGCGCGCACGCAGCCCTTGGGGGTCTGCGCAATCCAATCGCCCTGCCGCGCAAGCCTCAGTACAGGCGAATTTTCATGCAGGCTGACGCGGTTCGAGCGCAGGCCTGCCACAACGCCCCGCACGAACATCGCAGGTTGCAGCATCACGGTGCCGGGGGTGTAGAGGCCGGAGATGTAGTAGGAGGTGCCGGTCAGGTCCTGCATCTGTGCTGCGTCGAGCATCTCATACGCTTCGCCCATGCGCGCCAGATGCCGGGCATAGGTGAGATTATGTGTAGCGCCCGCCGCCGTCGCAGCCCCGTTCACCTTGCCCGTAGGGTCGAAGGCCCCCGAGGGCAGGCCGAACGCCTCAGCCATGTCGCGGGCAAAAGCAATGGCGCGGCGATTGTCCTCGGTTTGCGCACGGTCGTCTTCCAGCGCGCCGCCATAATCGTCGGACGCGAGATCATGCGGCAGGTCGATCATGAAACCAGAGTTGCGCCCAGCGGGGCCGTGGCCGACGCGCGTCGCGTCGAGGATCACGATCCGGTCCCCCGGGCACAGCTCCGTGAGCCGCCGTGCGGCCGCCAGCCCTGCAAAGCCCGCCCCGATCACCAGCCAGTCAGCGGTCTTTTCTTCCGTGAGCAGGTCGGGCGGATCTGCGGGCGGCAGAAGATCGTTCCAAGCCGCCGGACCGGGGTCACGTGGTAGACGAGTGACCCTCATAGCCGGCCCTGCCCCGGGTTCCGGGTGGGGTCCGAAACGGGGTTGCCAACGCGCACCCTCAATACTCCTGATTGAGCGCGTCCGCCGCCGGGATCTCGCGCTCACGGCGGGCGATATAATCCAGCAGGGCTTCGTTCACCCCCTCGTCCAGTTTTGGCTCTTCGTACTCGTTCAGCATGTCCCGCGCCGTGCGCAAGGCGCGTTCGGTGATCCCGGTGCTCCCCTCGGCAACCCATTGTTCGATTGAATTGTTGTCGAACATCTGCGGCATGAAAAACGCGCGCTGGAAATTTGCGAGCGTGTGCGGATGTCCGAGGTAGTGCCCACCCGGGCCGACATCGCCTACCGCCCTGAGCGCCTCGTCGAAATCGTCCCAACAGATGCCTTCGGCCATCCGGTAGGCCATCGCACATTGTTCGGCGTCGACAATGAATTTCGCCATGGAGCAATGCATCCCCGCCTCGTTCCAGCCAGCCGAGTGCCAGATATAATTCGCGCCTGCCATCATGACTGCCTGTAGCGTCGTGGCGCTCTCGTAGCCGGCTTGCGCGTCGAAGGTCTTGGCCCCACCAAGCGTGTTCGAGGTGCGCCACGGCACGCCGTAGAACCGGGCCATCTGGCCAATCATGAAGTTCATCAGGCTGATTTCCGGCGTCCCCGCCATTGGCGCGCCGGACTTCATGGAGACCGTTGACAGGTAGTGCCCGTAGATCGCGGGGCAGCCCTTGCGAACCACTTGCGTGTAGGCGAGCGCCGAAAGGGCTTCGGCATTGAGTTGCGCGACCGTCGGCGCCACCGATGCGGGCGTGTTTGCACCGCCCAAGACAAAGGGCGAGCACAGAACGGGCTGGTTGCGCCGGCAGAACGCGCGCATCGCGCCCAGCATCGTCTCGTCCCACACAAGCGGAGAGTTGCCGTTGCAATTGCCCGTTACGACCGGATGGGTCTCCATGAACTCTGCGCCAAAGAGCAGCGCACACATCTCCAGCACATCTTCGGCATTTTTCGGGCTCGTGGTCATGCCCATGAAGGTCTTGTCGGAGTGCTTCATCGACGAATAGGTGATCCGCAAATGCCGCTGGCTGATCGGGTGATCATAGGGCTCCACGATGTGATGCGCCGAAGAGTGCAGCGCGGGGAGCATGTGGCTCAGCTTGTGGAAATTCGTGAGGTCCGCAAGTGTCGGATTGCGGCGCACATCGTCGAGATCGCGCAGATAGGGTGCACCGGTCATCGGCACGAAGATACTATGGTCGCGTCCGAAAAGGAGCGATTTTTTCGGATCGCGCGCGTGGTATGTGAAGGTTTCGGGGATTGTAGCGATCAGTTCGCGCACCAATGCACGGTCGAGATGCACGCGGTCCCCGTCCCGGATATCAGCGCCAGCACGGTTCCAGTCGGCGATGGCAACGGGATCGCGGAACACCACACCCACGTTTTCAAGGATGTCCATGGACGCCGCATCAATCCGTGCGATCTGGTCGCTGTCCATTGGCTCGGTCAGCGGCAGACGCCGCCTGAGTGCCGGCAGCATCGTCACATCACGGGTCTGGCGCACGGCGCGGCGCGCACCACGGCCCCGGCGGGTTGTGCCGATAGCCTCGAGGCTCATGGGTCCACCTCCATGCTGGCGGAGATTTTCGACAGGATCGACGGAAGAGCGGCGAGGCTGCCGGCCTTCTGCAACCCCTCGACCATCTGGACATTCAGCGTGCCCGGGGTCGCCAGAGCCCACTTGGCCCCGGCCATGTCACCCGCTTTGTGCTTTGGCATATCCCGCAGAAACCCCGCGACGAGGTTGGCCACGTAGATCTCTGCCTGATCCCGATCACCGGTCTGCGCCGCCAGCCACACCGCACCGGTTTCCATGAAATCCAGCACGCCCGAGAGCAGCGTAGAAGCCGCGAAATGATCGTTCAAAGCTGCTTCGCTGGTCTGGGGCAAGATCGGATTGTCATCGCCAAAGAGCGCCGTCAGCGCGGCAGGCGCGCCTGCGACAGGCAAGGGACAGCCGCCGTTCTCGACAAAACCGATGGGAATGGTGACCGAGACATCGGCGACGGGCGCGCAGGCATCGGCGATCTGCGCGAGCGGAACGCCAGCCATGACTGAGATAATCTGCTGATCGGCGCGCCATGCAAGGCCCGCGACCACGTCAGCCCAGACCTGCGGGCGCAGGCAGAGGAAGATCACGTCAGAGGCATCGATCACTGCCTGATTGGGGGCCGAGGAGATACCAAGACCTGACGCGACCAATGCCGCCGCGGTTTCTGCATTGCGCTCGGACACGGCAACGCTGTGGCCCTTACGCGCCAGCGCACGGGCCATGGGCGCGGCGATATGGCCTGTTCCGATGAAACCAACGCGTATCATGTCCGCGGGTCCCGCCCGGGACCCGATCCGAGGCCTTTTGTAGCCCCTGCGCTGCGCACGCAACGGTCTCGGGTTCGGCGGCTAGGGAGAGGAGCGCTTTCGCACCACATCACAGGGCCTCCTGGTCGGCGGGATCGGTCAGGTCTATCCAGATCGTTTTCAGTTCCGTGTACTGATCATGGGCGTGCAGGCCGTTGTCCCGCCCCCCGAAGCCCGAGGCCTTGAACCCGCCAAACGGGGTCGAGATATCGCCCTCACCGTAGCAATTTACCGTCACCGTGCCGGCGTGGATATCCTTGGCAGCCCGGATCGCCTGACGGGTGTTGGCGGTGAAAACGGACGCTGCGAGACCGTATTCGGTGTCATTGGCCAGCGCGATGGCCTCGTCGGTGGAGGCCACCTCGATCACGGACAGGATCGGACCGAAAATCTCTTCGCGGGCCTTGGGATCGTCCTTCGCGACCTCGTAGACGGTCGGCTGAACATAGCTGCCGTCGGACGCGCCGCCGACAAGCGCCCCTTCGGTGAGATAGCTGGTGACCTTCGCGCAATGTTCCGCGTCGATCAGCGCACCCATCCGGGTCGCAGGGTCGAGCGGGTCTCCCATGCGCCACTCGCGGGTGCGGGCGGTGATTTTCTCCATCAGTTCGGCTTTGACGTCCTTATGCACGATCAGCCGGGACGTGGCGGAGCAGTTCTCACCCATGTTCCAGAAGGCCGCATTGGTCAGATGATCCGCCACATGGTCAAGGTTTTCAGCGTCCGCCAGCACCACGGCCGGGTTCTTGCCCCCACATTCCAAGATGACTTTCTTGAGGTTGCTGTCGGCGGCATAGCGCAGGAAGCGGCGGCCGGTCTCGGTGGAACCGGTGAAGCTGACCATGTCCACATCCATATGCAGCCCAAGCGGCTCCCCCACCGACGGGCCATCCCCCGGCAGCACCTGCAGAACGCCGCGCGGAATGCCCGCCATATGCGCGACCTCGGCCAGACGCAGCGCCGTCATGGAGGTCTGCTCCGCGGGTTTGACGATCACCGAGCAGCCTGCCGCGAGGGCCGGGGCGATTTTCCAAGCCATCATCAGAAGCGGGAAGTTCCACGGCAGGATCGCGGCAACAACGCCTATGGGCTCGCGCACGATCATCGCGATGGCGTCCTCCTGCAACGGCGCGGTCTGATCATAGAGCTTGTCGATCGCCTCGGCGTGCCACTTGATCGTGTCGATTGTCTCGGGGATGTCGATCTCTTCGCAATCGCGGATCGGCTTGCCGCTCTCAAGGCTTTCCAGAACGGCGAATTCGCGGCGGCGGCGGGTGATAAGTTTGCAAAACTTGATCAATACATCCTTGCGCGCGGAGGGGTGAAGCTTGCGCCACGTGCCTTGAGCGAACGCTTCGCGCGCCTTTTGCACGGCGAGGTCCACATCGTCTGCGGAGGCGGTGCTGATCGTTGTGATTTCCTCGCCGGTGGCCGGGTTGACCGTCGGCATGTCAGGACCGCTGCCCTTACGATATTTGCCATCCACGAAGGGCGTGCGCGGCAGATCGAGCCCCTCGGCAATGGCTTGGTATTCGGCATGGGTGAGCAAATCGGTCATGTTACTGTCTCCGTCGCGCCCCGGACGTGATCCGGGGCCGCGCAGTCTGAAGCGTCACGTTTTGAACGGCGATGTCCCGGGACGGGTGTTTCAGAGATCCTCATCGCGCGCCCTCGATTGCCGCGATGGCTGCATGCATCGTCCGGATCACTTCTTCGAGCTGGCGCTTGTCATCCTTGTTGAGAGGTTGCAGCGGTTTACGCGGCGGCCCTGCATCAATCCCCCGTGTCGAGAGCCCATGCTTGATGCATTGCACGAACTTTCCCCCCTGTTCGAGCACCCGCATCAGCGGCAGCATCGCAGACATGATCGCGCGGCCCTTGGTGAAATCCCCCTCCACCGC
Organism: uncultured Aliishimia sp.; assembly: GCA_965656085.1. Lineage (GTDB taxonomy): Bacteria > Pseudomonadota > Alphaproteobacteria > Rhodobacterales > Rhodobacteraceae > Aliishimia. The sequence continues at coordinate 37,769 of CBFHJA010000030.1, forward strand.
GCAGGCCTGATAGAGCGCGATATGAGCCTCGGGCGCGAAGTTGGACCCGGCACAGACCCACGACCGCGCCCCCCAAGCGAAGAATTCCAGCGCTTGGTCGTCCATCCCGCAGGACAGCGCGATATGCGGGTAGTCGCGCGCCAGCATATGCAGCCGATTGGGATCGCCGGAGCTTTCCTTGATCGCGCAGAAATTCGGGGATTTGCCAAGCCGATCGAGGCACTCCTCATCCATGTTCACCGACATCCGGCCGGGGTAGTTGTAGAGCATCACCGGCAAGTTTGCCGCCCGGTCGATAGCCAGCGCGTGCAACGCGATCTCGCGGCCCGTCGGATAGGCATAAGGCGGCGTGGCGATGAGCAGCGCATCGGCGCCGGCATCCACTGCGCGGGCGGCATATTCGACGCTGTCCTCGGTCCGCATCGCGCCCGTGCCAACGATCATCGGGAGGCGGTCGCCGATCATCTTGCGCACCCGGCCCATCAGCCACACGCGCTCCTCCATGGTCTGCGCATAATACTCGCCCGTAGTGCCCGCGACGATGATCCCGTGAACGCCCGCCGCGATCAGATGCTCGACCGTGGCTTCAAGCGCCGCCTCATTGCAGGTGAAGTCACCATTATAAGGCGTGACGAGCGGGGTATAGATGCCCTCAAAGCGCATGTTGCGATCCTTTCACGGCAGCGGTCACATCGAGCGGGAGAGGGTCGGGGCGCACGAAGCGCTCGATGCGATCTTTGGACAGGTCCCAGTGCTGCAAGGTGAGTTCGGTAACGCGAGCGACGTCGCGCGCGGCAATCGCCGTGATCATCGCGTCGTGCTGGTCTTGCGCCTTGGCGACAAGCCCGGCCTCGGCTTGCGTCGCGGGGCGGTAGAACGTCTGGCTGAGGCGCGTGTGATCGATCAGCATCCGGTTCAGCGCGGGGGCAAGATAGGGGTTACGGGCCATCTCACCAATGATCTCGTGAAAGCGGTGATTGCGAAGCGCCGCCGCACCCGCATCCCCTGCCGTGTTGGCGGCTGCGAAGGCTGCTTGAACCCCGCGCAGGTCGGCAAGCTGCGCCTCGGTGCGATGCTCGGCGGCAAGGCGGGCGATATTGGCGTAGACCAAGGGGGCGGTCTGGAAGAAGACCCGCAGCGTGGTGATGTCCATCGGCGAGACCTTGGCGCCGCGATTGTCTTCCTGACGGGCAAAGCCTGCGCCGGTCAGACGTTGCAGCACCTCGCGCATCGGGGTGCGCGACATGCCGTAGTGCTCTGCGAGCTTGGCCTCGTCCAACGCGCTCCCGGGCTCCAGATCGGTGGAGAGAATGCGGGCCTTGAGATCGGCAAGGCAGGTGTCTTTGGCGTTTGCAGGCATCGTGTCGACTCGTTGTATACATAATGCATACACATTGGCGCAAGCTGCAGCAAGTCTCGTTTGGCGCGCAGGCCTCACCCAAACGCCCTCTTACCCAAAACATCACAGAGACCCGCCTCGACGGGCCGGGCGTCCCGCTACCTTGTTCACTTTGCAAAGAAAACTCTCAAGAGCACGAGAATGGAATTCTCGCTTGCGCAGCAACCCGGCGCAGGCCGCTAGAGCCCCGGCAACCAAGTCGCGAGAGGGGGGAAGGCGATCAGCAGCGCAACAAGGGCAAGCGAGCACAGGATGAACGGAATCGCGCTGAAGTAAATATCGCGCATCGTGGTGTCCTTGGGCGCGACGCCCTTCATCACGAAAAGGAGTAGCCCGAACGGCGGCGTCGTGAAGCTGATCTCCAGCGCCAGCAGCATGATCAACCCGAACCAGACCAGATCGAAGCCCAGCGAGTTCGCCAGAGGGAAGAAGATCGGGACCGTCAGCAGCATGATCGAGATCTGCTCCATGAACATGCCAAGAAGCAGCAGCACGGCGAACATCACGAGCAGCATGGCGACAGGGTCCAGATCGAAGCCGATGGCCCAGTTGACGAGACCGCGCGAGGCCCCGGAGAAGGCAAGCAGTTGGCTGAAGGTCGCGGAGCCGAACACGATCAGATAGGCCATCAGCGTCACCCGGAGCGCACCGGTGATGGATTTGCGCAGCGCCTCAAGCGTCAAGCACCGGAACACCGCAGCGAGGATCAGGACCCCCAGCGCGCCAAACGCGGCGGCCTCGGACGGCGTCACGATACCGCCCACCATCAGCGCGATGATCACGATCATTACACCTACCATCGGCACCACGTCACGGATCAGGACACCCACCTTCTGCAAAGCGGTCATCGGCTCGACCTCATAGGCCGGGGCGGCGTCAGGATCGATCCGGGTCTGCAGCCAGATCGTTGCGATGTAAAAGCCCGCAAGGATCAGGCCGGGGATCACACCGGCGATGAGCAGCGCGGCCACGTCGATTTGCGCGAGCGTGGCAAGCAGCACGGCCAGCGCCGAGGGCGGGATGATGATGGCCAGCCCGCCGGTGCCAAGGATCGGCCCGATGGACATGTGCTTCTTGTAGCCCCGCGCGTTCATCTCCGGCACCATCAGCGAGCCGAGCAGCGCCGTGGAGCCCATCGAGGAGCCCGAGAGCGTCGAGAACCCGGTCCCGCCGAGCACGGTCACATAAGACAAACGCCCCGGCAGCTTGCCGAGCAGCTTGTCGATGGCGGTGAACATGCGGTTGCCGAGGCCGGTATGGTAGAAAATCTCCCCCATCAGCAGGAAGAGCGGGATCGGCACCAGCGCGTATTTGGTGAGCGCCCCGACGCCATTGTTGAGGAGTTGAACCACGCCGCGCTCGCCGCCCATGAACACCCACGCGCCGACGATATTCGCCGCCAGAAAAGCCAGCGCGACCGGCATGCCGACCGCCATCAACACGATGATCGTGCCGAGCAAAAGGGCGAGCGCTTCGAACCATTCCATTATTCGTGTATCCCCGCTTCGCCCGTGTGCAGCAGGTCGGGCCCGACCACGAAGCGCATGAATTCAATCGCCATGATCCCGAAGCTGAGCGGGAAGGCGATGGTGAGCAGCCAGCGCGGGTAATAATAGGCGCGCACGTCAAAATTGTTGCGCTCGATATTGGTAGCGACGAGGTCCGCCCCGTACCATGTGAGGATCGCGCAAACAACGACGCAGGCCAGCGCCACGGTGCGCGACACGATCCGGCGCAGCCCGTCCGGGAGCGCGGCGGTTACCAGTTCGATATGCACATGACCCTTTTCTCGCACCAGCCATGGCGCGCCGAGCATGGTCATGTAGAGCAACCCATACTCACCAGAGGTAAAGAGCCATGCGAAAGGCTGAAGGCCGAGGTTGCGCATCACGACAGACGTCACCACAGAGACCATCAGCCAGACCAGCGTGGCCCCGGCGAGGATCGCCATCAGCGTGACGAGCGCGTTGTAGGCGCGGGTTATGGCCTGCATGGGGACTGCCCTTTGAAATCAGAAACACACGTCCCGGGCGCAGACCCGGGACCTCGACCAAATGGCGCGAGGTCCCGGATCAGGTTAGGGACGGGAGGTGCTTAGTCGGCTGCCGGGTCGTAGAACAGCTCGATCAGGCGGTCATAATTGCCGTCACCCTGCGGGCTATCCGCCATCAGGCCCTTCATGCGCTCCCAAGTCTTCTCACGGGCCGCTGCGAGGTAGTTGGCCTTGGCCTCGCCTTCGAGGCTGATGACTGTCATGCCTGCGGCGTCCAGCGCTGCGAAATCCTCGTCGCGCTTCGTGCGCAGCGCCGCGACACTGTCTTTCTCATGCTGGATCGCCACGTCCTGCAGGATCGTTTTGGCCTCGTCGGACAGGCTGTCCCACTTGTCGAGGTTCACGATCACGCCGAGGTCGGTGGAGAAGAAGCAGGGCTCAATCCGGTAGTTCAGGAACTCGTTCCACTTCAGGTCGATCAAGCCGATCTGCGTCCAGCCGGTCGCGTCCACGACACCGCGTTGCAGCGCGGAATAGACCTCGCCGGTGGGCAGGTCGATCACCTGCGCGCCAAGGTAGTTGGTGAAGAACGCGTTATAGACCGCATTGCCGCGCAGCTTCAGGCCTTCAACTTCGAGGTTACCGTCCGCATCGAAGGACGGCTCGTTGCGGGTCCAGAGGTTGTAGCACACGCCAGAGTCGAACCAGCCGAGATACTTGAGGCCCATCTTCTCCTGATGAATCTCGTCGATCAGCGCGATGCCGCCGTTTTCACGGGTCTCGACCGCTGTCAGGTTGGAGGCCACCATCGCGTCTTTCTCGGGCAGCGAGCCGCCATAGAACGAGCCGGGCGTGTAGACCATGTCGACGATCCCGTCGCGCACCGCGTCGGGCTGTTGGAACATGCCGATGGCCTCGGGGCCGCCACGCACTTCGATTTGGACGACGCCCTCGCCCGCTTCATTGACCTTGTCGACAAAGCTCAGGAAGGACTGCGTGTAAATCAGGCTCTCGGGGAAGGCGTGAACGGCGGTGATCGTCTCCTGCGCGGTTGCGACCGAGCCGAAGCTGATCGCGCCCGCCATGAGCGTGGCTGCGAATGTGTGTTTCATGGTCTTTCTCCTTGTTGTTGGGATATTGTTTGGGCATCGGGCCATGACCAGCCCGCCCCTGCTTTGCGCTCTGTGGTGAAGGCCGCGATGGCGGCCTCGTGCTGACGTGTGAGGTCGATATCGTCCCACCCGTTCATGAGTTTGGTCTGCCAGACCGGGTCGATCTCGAACGGGTGCCCCGCCACGGTGCAGGCCTCCAGATCAACGGTCAGCTCTTGCCCGTCCAGTTCGGTGAGCACAGCATGAACCTGTCCGCTCACCCGCCCTGGCAGCAGCCCGTTGTTGACCGCATTGCTTGCGAAAATGTCGCCAAAGCTCGGCGCAAAGACAGCGCGAATGCCGAAATCAACGAGCGCATAGACAGCCGCCTCCCGCGACGAGCCCGACCCGAAATTGCGCCCCACGATCAGGATCGAGGGCTTGGCCCGGTTCAGCAGATGCTCCGGCGCATCCTCGCGTTGGTCAAAGAGCAGGAAATCGCCGTAGCCCTGCGACCGGGGCGTCGACATGAAGCGCGCCGGGATGAGTTGATCGGTGTCGATATTGTCCTGCGCGAGCACCCCCGCCCGCCCGGTATGTGTGCGCCACCCGCTCATAGGATCCGGCCTTCCAGCAGGGGGCGCACATCCGTGAGTGTGCCAGTGACGGCGGCGGCAGCGACCATGGCGGGCGACATCAGATGCGTGCGCGCGCCCCGGCCCTGACGGCCCTTGAAATTGCGGTTGGTGGTGGAGGCGCAGCGCTTTCCGGGCGCGACCAGATCGCCGTTCATGCCCACGCACATCGAACAGCCCGCCTCACGCCACTCCAGCCCAGCCTCCGTGAAGATGCGGTCAAGGCCTTCCTGTTCAGCCTGCACCTTCACCAGCGACGAGCCCGGCGCGACGATGCCGGGCACCTGCGCGCGGCGGCCCTTGAGCACAGCGGCAGCAGCGCGCAGGTCTTCGATCCGGGCGTTGGTGCAAGAGCCGATAAAGACCTGATCCACCGGCGTTCCGGCAATCGGACGGCCCGGCGCGAGACCCATGTAATCGAGCGTTTCGCGTAGCTTCTCGGGGTTTTCCGCGCCCGATGGATCGGGGATCGTAGCGGTGATGGGGGCGGCGTCCTCGGGCGAGGTGCCCCATGTCACGATGGGCGCGATGTCCGAGCCATCGAGCGTGACATCTGTGTCGAACACCGCATCCTCATCACTGCGCAGCGTGCCCCATGCCTCCAGCGCTGCGCCCCAATCACTGCCTTTAGGCGCGAAGGGACGCCATGCCACATAATCGAATGTCGTCTGATCCGGCGCGATCATCCCGAACCGCCCGCCACCCTCGATGGACAGGTTGCAGAGCGTCAGCCGCCCTTCCATCGACAGCGCCTCGATGACCGGCCCGGCATATTCGATGGCATGGCCACGCGCCCCGTCTGCGCCAAGCTTGGCGATCCAGCCGAGCGCGATATCTTTGGCCCCAACGCCCGGCGCAAGTGCGCCCTCGACGCGAATACGCATGGTCTTGGGGCGGTTCTGCCAGACCGTTTGCGTCGCCAGCACATGCGCCACCTCGGTCGCCCCGATGCCGAACCCGATCGCGCCGAACGCGCCATGGGTCGAGGTGTGACTGTCCCCGCAATTGACCAGCAGCCCGGGCAGCGTCAACCCTTGCTCCGGACCCACGACATGCACGATCCCTTGCCGCGGATCATCAAGGCCGAAGCAGGTGATCCCATGCGCCGCGCAGTTCTCGGTCAGCGTGGAGATCATCCGCGCAATGTCCGGATCGTCGATATGGTCGCGGCCTCGCGTCGGCACGTAGTGATCGGCCACGCCGAAGGTCAGGTCCGGATGCGCAACCGGCAGGCCCCGCTCCGCGATCTTGCGAAACGCGTGATGCGAGCCTTCATGCACGAGGTGGCGGTCCACCCACAGAAGCGACGTACCGTCGTCCCGGCGCAGGATTTCATGGGCGGACCAGAGCCGGTCGAACAAGGTCAGCGGCGCGCTCATGACTGCGCCCCGATCACCGGCTCCCAATGGCGGTTGCCATCTTGGCCTACATGTTCAAGCTCCATCTCCAGCCGGAACAGATCGGGCCGGTAGAGCGCCGACAGATATTCCACGCCCCGCCCCTCCGCATCGCGGATCACACGGGTGAGCCACAAAAGCGCCGCGCCCGTGGAGACGTCCAGCGCCTCGGCCACATCCGGCGCGGCGAGTGAGGCGGTGACCGATTGCGTCGCAGAGGTGACCTGCACGCCGCCGCGCTCCAGCAGGCGGAAGAGCGGCGTGGTGGCGAGGTCCTGCTCGGAATAGCGCAGCGCAATGTCCTGCGGGACATAGGTGGTGAGATGCGAAAAAGGCCGACCTTCGAAGAGCCGCACGCGAATGGCCGTTTGGACCTTGTCTTCTTCCGCCAGCCCGAGCGCGGATTTCACCGGGAGAGGCGCGGTCTCGTAACCAAAAGACAGCAGCCGCGCGGTGGTGTTCTGGCCCATCTGCACGATCTGCGGGATCAGCGTGGACATGTTCGCCGCAATGCCCTTTGGCGCGGCAAGCCCGAGCACCACGGAGCCCGACCCCGAGCGCTTTTCGATCAGCCCATCAGCGGCCAGCGCTTCGAGCGAGCGGCGCACGGTCACGCGGGACACGCCGTGCATCTCCGCCAGCTTTTGCTCGCCGGGCAGTGTTTGTCCGGAGGCAGTGCGGCCCGACAGGATATCATCGCGCAGCAGCAGGTACACTCGCCGCGCCTTACCCCCTTCGGGCAGAAATCCTGTCTCGGATACGCTCATCGCACCCCCCTGTTGCACACGAAAGATTAAGACCCGAATCCCGGTCGGCAAGGAAAGAATTGCAAAAATTTCCATTTCCTTGGAGAAATAGAGACCTATACCTGTCTTAAATAACATACAGATTTGTAAGGGGGAAACGATGCCCGTCATCGAAGCGCATGTGTTGCAAGGCTATGATTCGGAGGAGAAGTCCCGGCTGTGCACCGCCCTGACCGACGCCGTTCTGCATGTGGTGCCTGCCAGCCCGGACGTGATCACCGTGCTCGTGCATGAATTGCCCGAAGACAGCTACATGCGCGGCAGGCAGCACCGCCAAGGCGCCCCGGCCCGCAAGGAGCCCGCCCAGATCATCCACGATTTTCTGGCCGCCATGGAGGCCCGCGATCTGGACGCGGCGGAGGCGATGCTCGCTGCGGGCTTCACGATGACCTTCCCGGCAACAGAGCCCATGACCCGGCTGCAACAACTCGTGGACTGGGCCAAGCCGCGCTACCAGTATGTGCGCAAGACCTATGAGGGGTTCGACACCGCGATCTGTGACGGCGCCCCGATTGTCTATGCGCGCGGCACGCTTAGCGGCGCGTGGCCGGACGGCCGCGAGTTCGAGGGCATCCGCTTCATCGACCGTTTCGAAATCGACGGCGACCTGATCGCCCGGCAGGAGGTCTGGAACGATATTGGCGAGACTCTGCGCGGGAGTGAGACCACATGAGCACCGAGATCGACCCGATCACGCTCGCCGTTCTCGCGGGGCGCATGGAGCAGATCGCCGACGAGATGGACGCCACCCTCTTCCGCGCCGCCTTCAACCCGATCATCGCCGAGGCCCATGACGCCAGCCACGGGCTCTACCACCCGCAGACCGGCGACACGCTGGTGCAGGGCAAGTCCGGGCTGCCGATCTTCGTCGGCGTGATGGCCTTTGCCGTGCAAGCGGTGATCCGGGTCGCGGCAGAGCGCGGAGATCAGGAAGACGGCGATATCTGGATTTTCAACGACGCGCATATGGGCGGCACCCATCTGTCGGACATGCGCCTCGTGCGGCCCTATTACCATGACGGCGAACTCTTCTGCTATCTCGCCTCGGTGGGCCATTGGCACGATGTGGGCGGCGCGGTGCCGGGCAACTACAACCCTTCCGCCACCGACGCTTTCCAAGAGGCCTTCGTACTGCCCCCGGTCCGGCTGGCCCGGCGCGGCGAGATCCAGCAGGACGTGATCGACATCCTGATGCGCAACACCCGCCTGCCGCAATCGGCGCAGGGTGATCTCAACGGCCAGCTTGGCGCGCTTGATCTCGGCGTCAAACGCATGGACGCCTTGCTCGACGAATATGGCCCCGAGACCGTGCAGGCCGCCCTCGCCGCGCTTGGCGACCGCGCCGAAACCCTGATGCGCGCCGATCTCGCTGCGCTGCCGGACGGGCGCTGGATGGCGGAGGATTTCCTCGACAATGACGGGATCACCGATGCGCCCCTGCCAATCCGCGTGGCGCTGGAAATCAAGGGCGATGAGATGGTGCTCGACTTCGCCTCGACGGCTCCGGCCACCGCCGGGCCGGTGAACATCGCCCTGCCCACCGCCGTGGCGACCGCCTATGTGGCAATCAAACACATCTTCCCCGAGATCCCGGCCAATGCTGGCGTCATGCGCCCCATCGACGTGCGCGTGCCCGAAGCCTCGCTCCTGTCCGCCGAGTTCCCGGCCCCGGTCGGCGGCTATACCGAGACGATCCTGCGGATGATCGACGTGATCTTCTCGGCGATGGCCCAAGCCGCGCCAGACCGCGTGGTGGCCAATGCCTACGGGACGATCAACGCGCTCTCGATTGCCGGGAAGCGGCAGAACGGCAGCCCGTGGGTGATGTTTTCCTTCTACGGCGGCGGCCACGGCGCGGCCCCCGATGGCGACGGGCTGAACCACGGCAATGCGCCGATCTCGACCGCCACGATCCCCCCGATGGAAATCCTCGAAGCGGCCTATCCGGTGATGTTCAAGCAATGGGCGCTCAGGCCAGACAGCGCTGGCGCGGGTCAATTCCGGGGCGGGCTCGGCGCGACCTACGAAATCGAACTGCTGGAAGAAAGCGCCACGGCGTTCCTCTTCGGTGAGCGCGGACGCTTTGCGCCCAAGGGCGTGGCCGGCGGAGGCTGCGCCGCGATGAACCAATTCGCTTATGAGCAGACAGATGGCTGGCACAGCCCGCCGCTGGCCTCGAAAATGCTCGGCATCAAGCTCAAACGCGGCCAGTCGGTACGGCTCGATACCCCCGGCGGCGGCGGCTACGGCCACGCATCTGCCCGCCCGGCACAGAGCATCGCCCGGGATGTGGCGCTCGGATACATCACCGCCGAGGCGGCGACCGACGCCTATGGCGCGGACTGGCAGAAAGAGGCAGAGACATGAGCAAACGGGTCGGTGTCGATGTGGGCGGCACGTTCACGGATGTGTTCGTGCTCGATGAGGCGACGGGCCGGGCCGAGGTGGCCAAGGTGCCCACGACGCGCCCGGACCAGTCGGGCGGCTTCCTGTCGGGGATCGGCGCGCGCGTGCCGGACCTGTCGGACATCTCGTCCGTGGTACATGGCACGACGGCGGGCACCAACGCGCTACTGGAGCGCAAGGGCGCGAAGATCGGCGTGATCACCACGACAGGTCTGCGTGACGTACTGGAAATGCGCCGCCGCGACCGCCCCCGCACATGGGGCCTGCGCGGCAGTTTCGAGCCGGTCGCCGCGCGCAACCTGCGCCTTGAAGTCCCCGAGCGCACTCTGGCGGATGGCACGATCCGCACCCCGGTCGATCTCGACGCGGTGCGCGCAGCAGCCCAGACGCTTCTCGCCGAAGGGTGCCGCGCCGTGGCACTCCTCTTTGCCAATTCCTACGCCAACCCCGAGAACGAAGCCCGCGCCGCCGAGGCGGTCCGCGCGCTCTGGCCCAACCCGCATGTGACGGTCTCCAGCGAAATCCTGCCCGAAATCCGCGAGTTCGAGCGCTTCTCCACCGCTGCGCTCAACGCATATCTGCAACCCGAGGTCGCTGGCTACCTGCAACGGCTCGACGAGGCTTTGACACAAGGTGGCTTCAGCGGCGAGTTCCTGATCGTCCAGTCCAATGGCGGCGTGATGGGCGTGCAGACCGCGCAGGCCCTGCCCGTCCGAACCGCGCTCTCCGGCCCCGCCGCCGGGGTCATCGCGGCAGGCTACATCGCCCAGAGCGCAGGCTTTCCCAACGTCGTGACCGGCGATATGGGCGGCACCTCCTTCGACGTATCGCTCATCGCGAACGGCGAGACGATGCTCGCGCCGCAAACCTCCATCGATTTCGGCATGGTCGTGCGCGCGCCCATGATCGAGATCCAGACCATCGGCGCGGGCGGCGGCTCCATCGCGTGGGTCGACAAGGGCGGGCTGCTGAATATCGGCCCCGAAAGCGCGGGCTCCGACCCCGGCCCGGTGGCCTATGGCGGCGGCAATGACCGGCCCACGGTAACCGACGCCAACGTGGTGCTGGGCCGGATCGACCCCGACAATCCGATCGGCGGCAAGCTCGAACGGCTCGACGTGGAGGCCGCGCGCGCTGCCATCGACACACATATCGGCACGCCCCTCGGGCTTGGCACAGAGGCCGCGGCGGAGGCTATCCTCACCGTCGCCAATTCGCGCATGGCCGGGGCGATTCGCCTTGTCTCCATCGAACGTGGCTTCGATCCCAAGCAATTCGCGTTCATGCCCTTCGGCGGCGGCGGTGCGCTCCATGCGGGCGCGATGATGGACGAGGTCGGGCTCGGTTCGTCGCTCGTGCCGCGCTATCCAGGCGTCACCTCCGCGCTTGGCTGCGTGATCGCCGACATGCGGCAGGATTTCGTGCAGACCGTGAACGCGATGGCCGATCAGGTGGACACCGAAGCCCTGCGGGCGCTGATCCAAAGCCATCTGGAGGCCGGGCACGCGCTGCTCGACGCCGCCAAATCGGAGTTCGCCGCCCGCGATCTGGTGGTGGAGCTCGACATGGCTTATCTCGGCCAGACCCACACGGTTGCCGTGCCCCTCCCGGTCACTGTAGAGGCCGGACAGGTGGTGGCACCGACGCGGGCTGCCATCGGAGAGGCGTTCGACACTGCCTACCGCGCCACTTACGGGCGACTGCTGAACAAAGGCGTCCGCCGCGTCATCAACCTGCGCAGCGCAGTGATCGGCCAACGCCCCAAGTTCGACCTGACCACGCTCGCCCCCGAAGGCGGCTCTGTGGACGCCGCACGCAAAGGCGCCCGGCAGGTCTTCTTCAAAGGCGCGTGGCACGACACCACGATCTACACCCGGCTCGACTTGCCCGTGGGCGCAGAAGTAGACGGCCCTGCGATCCTCGAACAACCCGACACGACAATCCTGATCGACCCCGGCCTCACGGGCCGCGTGGACGATTTCGGAAACGTGATCCTGACCCGGAAAGGCGGCACAGCATGAGCGGCTTCAACGCAAAGCGCACGGCACTCCTGACCATCGACTTGCAAAACGACTTCCTGCATCCCGAGGGAGCTTACGGGCGCGCGGGCCAGACGGCGGAGGCGATCACGGCGCTGCCGGGCCGGATCGTCCCGGTGCGCGACGCCCTGCGCGCGGCGGGCGGCTGCTATGTCTCGGCCCAGTTCACACTGGTGCCGCGCCCGGGCGGGGAGCCGCTGATCGCCGACCACCTCAAAAAGCTCCGCCCCTTCCTTGGCAAGGGCGATTTCGCCCCCGGCAGCTTCGGCAACGCCCTCGTGGACACGCTCGCCCCCGCCGACTACACCATCGAGAAGGTCGCCTATTCCGCGCTCTACCAGACCCGCCTCGAATACATCCTCCGCGCCTTGGACATCGACACCCTGATCGTCGGCGGCATCGTCACCAATGGCGGCGTCGCGAGCACCCTGCGCGACGCCCATCTGCGCAACCTCCATACCATCGTCCTGACCGATGGCTGCGCGGCATTCCGGCAAGACGTCCACGACGCCACGCTCCTGTCGCTCGCCAGCGTCACCGAGCAGATGACCTGCGCCGAGGCCGCGGCGATGATCGCGGAGACCGGCGCATGAGCCTCAAATCCCGCCTGACCGAGAACCGCATCGTCACCGCCCCCGGCGTCTATGACGCCCTCACCGCCGCTCTCGCCGCAAAGGCTGGCTTCGAAGCGCTGTATCTCAGCGGCGCCGCCGTCGCCTATACCCGCCTTGGCCGCCCCGACATTGGCCTGACCACCGCCTCCGAGATGGCCGACACGATGGCCCTGATCCGCGACCGCGTAGACCTGCCGGTGATCATCGACGCCGACACCGGCTTCGGCAACGCCCTCAACGCACAGCGCACCATGCGGGTCTATGAGCGCGCGGGCGCGAGCGCGCTCCAGATCGAGGACCAATCCTACCCCAAACGCTGCGGTCACCTCACCGGCAAGACCCTGATCCCCGCCGCCGAGATGGCGGGCAAGATCCGCGCGATGGCCGATGCGCGCGCCTCCGAGGAGACCCTGATTATCGCGCGCACCGACGCCATCGCCGTCGACGGCCTGCAGGCCGCCCTCGACCGGGCTGGGCTCTACGCGGACGCCGGGGCGGATGTGCTCTTCGTCGAGGCCCCCCGCTCTGCCGAAGAAATGGCCACCATCGTCAAGACCTTCGGCGACCGTCTGCCCCTTCTGGCAAACATGGTCGAAGGCGGCGCAACCCCCGTGCGCACGGCCCAAGACCTCGAAACGGCGGGCTTTTCCATCGCGATCTTCCCCGGCGGCATCGTTCGCGCGCTGGCCAAGGCAGCCGGCGCCTATTACGAGAGCCTCGCCGCCCATGGCTCCAACACGCCCTTCAAGGACCGCATGTATGATTTTGACGGGCTGAACGCGGTACTCGGCACCGGCGCGATGCTGGAGCAAGGCGAACGCTACAGCGGAGAGCCAAGCGATGGTTGACGTCCAGCCCAGTCCCGCCAGCTTCCCCGCAGAGGTCGAAACCCTGATCGTCGGCGCGGGCGCGGGCGGGCTAGTCGCGGCTCTAAGCGCCCATGACGCGGGCCAAGAGGTTCTGGTTCTCGAAGCGGACCCGCTCCCCTCCGGCTCCACTGCCCTTTCCGCTGGCCTGATCCCGGCGGCGGGTACAAAGGCGCAGGCGGCAGCGGGCATCTCCGACAGCACCGCCGCCTTCGCCGCCGACATCCAGCGTAAAGCCCATGACGAAAACGACCCCGAGCTTGTCCAGCGGCTTGCGGATGGCGCAGCGGAGGTGATCGACTGGCTGACGGACCGGCACGGGCTGGCCTTCTCGGTCGTCACCAATTTCGACTATCCCGGCCACAGCGCGCGCAGGATGCACGGCCTGCCTTCCCGCGCCGGGCGCGAGCTTGTGGACACGCTCGCAGCGACCTGCGCGAGCGAAGACATCGACATTCTCTGCGAGGCGCGGGTCACAACGCTCTACCGGAGCGGCGACCGGATCACCGGCGTGCAGATCACCCGCCCCGATGGCAGCCATGAGCAGATCGGCGCGGGCCGCCTGATCCTCGCCTGCAACGGCTTTGGCGGCAACCGCGCGATGGTCGCCGAGCACATGCCGCAGATCGAAAAGGCACTGTGGTTCGGCCATGACGGCAACCGGGGCGAGGCGGTGACATGGGGCGCGGCGCTTGGCGCGCAGACCCAGCACCTCGGGGCCTATCAGGGCCACGGCAATGTCGCGCACCCGCATGGCATCCTGATCACTTGGGCCACGATGACCGAAGGCGGCGTGCAGGTGAACCGGGACGGGCGCCGATTTTGGGACGAGAGCCAAGGCTATTCCGAGGCAGCCCGCGCAGTGATGGCCCAGCCGGGCGGCGAAGCCTACGCGATTTTCGACGCGCGCATCGCAGAGATTGCCGCCCAGTTTCAGGATTTCCGCGACGCCGAGGCGGCGGGCGCGATCAAGCGCGCGGACAGTACCCGAGAGCTGGCCGAGGCTCTGGACCTTCCCGCTGACGCGCTGGCGCAAACCCTCGCAGAGATCCCAACCACAGGCCCGGACGCGTTCGGACGTGACTTTCACGGCAAAACCCTCGCCCCGCCCTATTGCGGCGTGCGCGTCACCGGCGCGCTCTTCCACACCCAAGGCGGGCTGCGCACGGACCCCTCCACGCGTGTGCTCTCTGAGAGCGGCGCCCCTTTCCCAAACCTCTTTGCCGTGGGCGGCGCGGCGGTGGGCGTGTCCGGCGCCTCAGATAGTGGCTATCTGTCCGGTAACGGGCTCTTGGCAGCGGTCGTGTTGGGCCGGATCGCCGGGCGCGGCGTGTAACCGAGCACCAACTCGGCGACCTGCGCGACCTGCGCCCAAGATGCCCCCGCCTCCTCTGCGACCTGCGCCGCCAGCCGATCGATCCGGCCTGCAATCTCCGCCGCCGCCTCCACCTCCGGCACCGGACGGCGCGGCCAGCCCGCGAAATGCGCCTCTTCCTCGGCCATATCCTCCACCAGCGGATCCGCGACCGCGCCGCCCTGCCCCGGATACCGGTGCCAGCCGACCGAGGCCTTGCGCCCCAGCCGCCCTTCGGAGACCGCGCGGGCAAAGAGCGGGAGCGGAGCAAGCCCCAGCCGCGTCTCGACCGCCTGCCGGTCCGCCAGAAGCGTATCGATCCCGAGCCGGTCCTGAAGCGCGAACGGCCCGACCGCGAAACCCGCGCCAGTGAGCGCCTCATCCAGCGCCTCCGGCGCGCCCCATGTCAAAAGCGCCTCTTCCAGCGCCCGGCCAAGCTCCGCATGAAGCCGCGCGGCGAGCGGGATTGTCCCGGCGGGATGCACCAGATGCACCGCGCCAAGCGCGTGTGCGACCGCACCGATGCGCCCGGACGGATCAGAACCGATTTGTTCGACGAGATGGCCGGTTGTCACGCCGGGGCTGTGGTGAAGCGCGGGCCGGCCCGAACGGTCCGACCAGTCCAGCGACACGGCGGCCTCAGGTCCTGCGGACAGATCGGCCACCGCCGTGTCGGTGTCTGCGGACAGATGGAGCAGCGCCGCCCGAGGGCCGAGCAGACGCGGCAGCATGTCGGAAATCCGGGCGCGGTCATGGGGATCGGGGTCAATGAGGGTGACCGACCACCCCGCCCGCGCCAGCGCCAGACAGAGCGGCAAAGCGCCGGGCTCACGTCCGACAAAGCGCGGCGGCGCGGCGGTGTCAGCCGTCAAGGAAGCCCCGGCTGCGGATCAGCCCGAGCAGGTCGGTCAGGCTTTCCTCCGGACTGCGCCCCGTGGTGTCGAGCGCGGCCTCGGCGCGGCTGTAATCGTCTTGCCGTTGATCGAGCAGCGCGCGGAGTTGTTTCATCGCCTCCGGACGCCCGCTCATCGGGCGCATATCGCCCTGCGCCCGCACGCGGTTCATGTGGTCTTCCGCCGTCGCCCGCACCCAAACCGTGTGATAGCGCGACAACAGCGTGGCGTAGGTCTCCGGCTCGCTGACGATCCCGCCCGCGACGGCGAGGATCAGGCGATTGTGCCGGGACGCGACCCGGCGCACGGCCTCGGCTTCCAGTTGGCGGTAGCCATCCGCGCCATAGAGCGCCATGATCTCGCCCACCGGCATCCCGGCCTTGAGTTCGATATCCTTGTTAAGCTCCACGAAGGGCAACCCGAGCGCCTCACCCGCGCCGCGCCCGAGCGTCGATTTACCCGCCCCGCGCAGCCCGATCAGGCAGATGCGCTGCGCCCGGTCCGGCCCCGGCGTCGCCTGCTCCAGCCGGTGCAGCACGCCCGCACGGGTGCTCTCATCGGCACCCCGGAAGAGTTCCACGAGGCGTAATTCGTCCGTATGGGTCTCATCGCCCAAAAGATCCACCAGCGACACGTCCAGCGCGTCCGCGACCCGGTTCAACAAACCGATGGAGATGTTGCCCTGCCCGCTTTCAAGCTGCGCGAGATAGCGTGGCGACACGCCCGAAAGCTCCGACAGAACCCGGCGCGGCATCCGCCGGGCGCTGCGCGTGGTGCGCACGTTGCGACCCAAGCGACCAAGCAGATCATCCACATCCGACGGCGTGGCCGACGACGCTTCGAATTGCTCTTGTGATCGACTTTCGTTCATCGCGCACTTACCAACCTGACTGAGCTGTAGAGAGTAAAACGTGGTGGACGTCGGGCAAGCATGCCGTGACATCCCGCCACAGTCAACAATGCGCCCGGCGCAGCGGTCTGACACGGCCCGCCCGGGCCGATCTCACTCACGCTGCGGTCTCGGCAAGTTGCGGCATGATCCCCGCAATCCAAGGCAAAGCGATATCTTCTGGCATCTCGAAGGACGACGCGTCGTGCAGCCCGCGTTCGCCGATCTGCCGCGCGCCCCGAGCCACGAGCATCTCCGCCAGCTTCTTCGAGCCGTGGTTGAAGGTCTCTGCAAAGACCATATCGCCAAGGCCAAAAATCGCGAAGCGAAGCCCCGTCAGGTCCGGCTGGCCCTCCTGAAGCGCCTCCTCGAAGGGCAGCGCCGTGGTGGGCAGATCGCCATTGCCATAGGTCGAGGTCACGAAGATATAGAACCGCGCGGGATCGAGCGCAGCAGGATCCACCTCCGACAGTGGCGCAATCTCGCAAGCATAGTCCGCGCCCAGTTCCGCTTCGATATCCTCGCAGAGCATCTCCGCATTGCCGGTTTCCGAGCCGTAATAAATTCCGATCTGCATCCCGCTCTCCCTCACGCCATGTGGAGTTTGACGTATTCGAAATCGCCGGGCTTGTTGTCGATGCCGACCTTGGGCGGGGCGATCCAGCTGGCGTATTTGCCGGGCTCGAAGCACGGCTGCATCAGCGAGGTGATGAAATCGCCATCGGCCTTGGAGGGCAGGAACTCGTCGCGGCGGGCGGCCCACGCATCGGCGCTCAGGATATCCCCCTCGGGCGTCGTCTCGATCGGCGCGAACACGCCGATCTGGCGGTGGAACGCCTCATGCGGCAGCGCCATCTCGAAGTCGACCTTCGCGCGGCTGATCAGCTTGTTCCAGCGCCGCACACCGCCCGACGCATCGCGCACATAATCGTCGCGCAGCCGCATGTTGATCGCGGTCAGCGCCGGCACCTCCTCGGTCACGATCTGCCCGTCCACCACATTCGCCACTTGGTATGTCGCGTCCTTCAGCTGGTGATCGTCCTCGATCCGCGCCTCCAT
>CBFHJA010000031.1:0-54271 GCA_965656085.1 uncultured Aliishimia sp.
GAGCAATTGCCGGAACCGGCGCGGGCGCCAGACATGCCGCATCAGCGCCGCCTTGCGCCGGTCGGTGGTCTTGAGCCCCGCCACCGCCGCCGTCAGGATGCCGATATCGCCTGTCGCCGCGCGCAGCTTCAGGGGCGCGACCGCCTCGGCGATGCGTGCAAAGACCTCTGCGTCATCCTGCGCCGGATCGCGCCCGCCGAACAGTTCGAAGCCCACCTGCACATATTCATTGGCCCGCGAGGGGTCGTCCTCCTGCCGCCGGAACACTTCGCCTGAATAGGTGTAGCGCGCCTGCCCCGCGCCTTGCGCCATGTGCATCTGCACCACGGGCACTGTGAAATCGGGCCGAAGCATCTGCTCGCCCCTGAGCGCGTCGGAGGTCACATAGGCGCGCGCCCGGATATCCTCGCCATAAAGATCGAGCAGCGGCCCGGCAGGCTGGAGCACGGGCGGCTCGACCACTTCCGCCCCGGCCGCCTCGAAGGCATCGCGCAGCCCGGCGGCGCGCGCATTGGTGTCCTTGCGCGCGGGCATCAGTGGCACCCGCACCCCGCGCCATGCTGCCCATCGTCATGCTGCGCCCGGAGCATATTGCGCACCTCAGCCACCAGCCGTTCGCGCGGCACTTCGATCTGGGAGGGGCGGTCCTTCCACTCCTCCAGCGAGGCGGTCTCGGCGAGTTTCGCCCCGAGGATCAGGTCCTTCAGTTGCACCACACCGCGCGCTTTCTCGTCCTCGCCTTCGATGACAGCAATCGGGCTGCCGCGCTTGTCGGCATATTTCATCTGGTTGCCGAAATTCTTCGGATTGCCCAGATAGACCTCCGAGCGGATATTCGCGGCCCGAAGCTCCGCAACCATCGCCTGATAGTCTGCCATCCGGTCCCGGTCCATCACCGTCACGACCACCGGCCCTTGCGCCGCCGTGGCGATCTGCCCCTTCATGCGCAGCGCCGCGAGCAGACGGTCCACGCCGATCGAAATGCCGGTCGCGGGCACCGCTTGGCCTGTAAAGCGCTTGACCAGATCGTCATAGCGCCCGCCGCCTGCCACGGAGCCGAACTGGCGCGGACGGCCCTTCTCGTCCTTGATTTCAAAGGTGAGTTCGGCTTCGTAGACTGGCCCGGTGTAATACCCAAGACCGCGCACAACGGTCGGATCAACAACTACCTGACTATAGGGCGACCCCATGGAGCGTAGCAGCTCGGCTATTTGTGCTAACTCTTCTACGCCTTCACGACCGACGACGCTGTCACCAACATAGTTTTCAAGATTAGCCAAAGTGACTTCGTTTGAAGCGCCCTCTGCTCTCAGATAGTTCAATACCGGGGTCGCTTGATCATCGGTCAAGCCTGCTCCCGGAATTTTCGCTCCGCTCTTGTCGGTAAGCCCAACGGTAAGGAGCGCGGCGACGCCATCGCTACCGACCTTGTCGAACTTGTCGATGGTCCGCAGCACGTTGGCACGCTGTTCTTCATCCGCGAGCCCCATCCGTTCGAGCACACCGTTCAGCACCTTGCGATTGTTCACGCGGATCACATAGTCACCACGCGCAATCCCAACCGCTTCCAGAGCGTCCGCGAGCATCGCGCAGATCTCGGCGTCGGCGGCCATGGAGGCTGTCCCCACCGTGTCCGCATCGCATTGATAAAACTGCCGGAATCGCCCCGGACCCGGCTTTTCGTTGCGCCAGACCGGGCCGAAGGTGAAACGGCGGTAGGGGTTTGGCAGGTCGTTGCGGTGCTGGGCATAAACCCGCGCGAGCGGGGCCGTCATGTCGTAGCGCAGCGCCAGCCATTTGCCGTCGTCTTCCTCCTGCCACGCGAAGACGCCCTCGTTGGGGCGGTCCACGTCGGGCAGGAACTTGCCCAGAGCCTCGACAGTCTCCACCGCGCTGCTTTCCAAGGCCTCGAAGCCGTAGCGATGATAGACCCCGGCGATCTGGCTGAGCATCTCGGCGCGGTCGGTCACATCGCTGCCGAAATAGTCGCGGAACCCCTTCGGCGGTTCGGCCTTGGGGCGCGGGGCTTTCTTTGGCTTTGCCATCGGTCAGATCCTTGCGGGGCTGGTGTCGCGCGGCAGATAACAGGGGGCGCGGATGGGGGCAAGCGCGGTGCCGCTCAGGCAGGCGCGCCGCTGCGCCCTGCGCCAGCTGCAAAGCGGGCGGCACCCGCCACGCCTTCCGCCCGAACCATGCCCGCGCTCTCCCATTCACGGCGCAGCGCCTCGCCCAGCGCGTCCGGCGCCAGCCCTGCGGAGGCGTGATCGGCGCGCAGGCAGCCCTGTGGAAACCGGGTCAGCTCCTCGGCGAGCTTCAGCGCAGGCGGCAACGCACGGCCCGGCACCAGCCGGTCCACCAGCCCGAAGGCCAGCGCCTCCTCCGCGTTCACCCGCCGCCCCGTCAGGATCATGTCATTCGCGCGCCCCTGCCCCACCACGCGTGGCAGGCGGACCGTCCCGCCGTCGATCAGCGGCACGCCCCAGCGGCGGCAATAGACGCCGAAATAGGCCGCCTCGCCTGCCACGCGCATGTCGCACCAGAGCGCCAATTCCAGCCCGCCCGCCACCGCCGGGCCGTCCACGGCGGCGATCACCGGCTTGGAGAGCGATAGCCGCGTGGGGCCCATCGGGCCGGGGCGTGGATCGGTCACCGGGTCCCACGGGTCAGGAAGATCGAGCGCGTCGATCCAGTCCGCGCCATGCCCCTCGGCAGCCGCCTTGAGGTCGAACCCCGCACAGAACGCCCCGCCGGTTCCGGTAAGGATGGCCACGTCGCTGCCCGGGTCAGCCTCGAAGGTCAGCATCGCCTCGAACAGCGCGGCGGCCATCTCCGGGTGCACCGCGTTGCGCGCCTCGGGCCGCTCCAGTGTGATCACCGTCACCCGGCCCACATGCCCTACCGAAATGTCCATCCCCGCGTCCCCGTCCTTGCGCTCTCGGCGAAAACCGCCCACATCTGCGGAAAGTCAACCTCAGGAGGCCACCCGGATGCAAGCATTGGAAGAACAGATCGCCCATTTGCAGCGGGTGGTGGACGATTTGTCGGAGGTGATCGCGCGACAGGACAGCGAGCTTTCCCGATTGCGTCGTGATGTCGACCGTCTGGTGTTGCGCGAGGCCGAACGCGAAACCGACACCCCGGGCGGGGTGGTGCTGGGCAATGAACGCCCGCCGCATTACTGAGCGCTCGCAATGCGCTTTTGACGCATATCTCGGATCAGGCGACGCCGCGCCGACGGGCCAAGGCAGGCTGCGCGGGGGCGGCGTAGAGATAGTCCCGGGTCAGCGGCACCGCGTCGCGCTTGTGGGCCAGTTGCAGGTGATACACGCCTTGCATCTGGTGTTCGAAAGCCAAGATGCACGCCGTCAGATAATAGCGGAACATCCGCACGAAGCGCTCGTCATACATCTGCACGATCTCGTCGTACTGTGCGTTGAACCGCTGCCGCCAGTGTCGCAGGGTCTTGGCGTAATGCAGCCGCCACACCTCGATATCGGCCTGCCAGAGCCCCGCCCCTTCCATCGCCGGGGCCAACTCGGATAGTGAGGGCACATAGCCACCGGGAAAGATATACTTGTTGATCCACGGCGAGGTCGCCATCGGCGGGCCGGAGCGCCCGATCGTGTGGATCAGCGCGACCCCGTCCGGGTCCAGAAGCTCGGCGACCTTGTGGAAATAGGTGCCGTAATTCGGCACGCCCACATGTTCCAGCATCCCCACCGACACGATCCGATCGAACGGGCCGGTCACGTGGCGGTAGTCCTGCAGGCGGAACGCCACCCGATCCTCCAGCCCCTCGGCCTGCGCGCGTGCCTGCGCCGTGGCCAGTTGGTTCTCGCTGAGCGTCACCCCGGTGACACGGCAGCCATAGTCGCGCGCCAGCGTCAGCGCCATCCCGCCCCAGCCGCAGCCGATATCCAGCACATGCATGTCCGGCTCCAGCAGCAGCTTGCCCGCAATGTGCGCCTTCTTGGCCGCCTGCGCCTCTTCAAGGGTCATCTGGTCATAGGCGAAATAGGCGCAGGAATACTGCATGTCCTCGTCGAGAAAGAGCCGGTAGAGATCGTCCGAAATGTCGTAGTGATGCGCAACGTTGCGCCGGGCGGCGCGCGGGGCGTTGCGCTGCACGAACTGGCGCAGGTGCAGCCGGGCGCGATTGGCCGCTGTGAGCCAGCCGGGTAGCTTTCCTGCAAACCGATTGCGAATGAGGATCACCATTAAATCGTCGAGCGTGCACTGCCGGGTGGTGATCGTCCCGTCCATATAGCCCTCGCCAAGTGCGAGATCGGGATTGAGAACAAGCCGTCTGACCGTGTCACCCTGCTCGATTGCCACATGGGCGATGCCGCCCGTGTCCGGCCCGTATTCCCGGGTCTCACCACTTGGGTAGGTCACCGTGAGCCGGTCCAGTACCATCATTCCCGTCAAGAACCGATCGAGTAGCTGCGCCCACATCCTTTCACCCCCGCGTGGTCTGTCATGCTGCCAATCCCGCAGGAATGGTGCGACCAGCCGCCGCACCAGTCAAGAGGCAGGCAGAAGAAATGCGGCAATTTATTGCCAGTTTAGAGGGGTCAGCGGGTCAGAGATCCTTGATTGCCGCCGCCAGCACCATGCCGTCATGGAGCAAAATATCCGCCCAACGGCCATTGTCAGTGAAGCGCTCATAGGTCGAAATGAACACGGTATTGCGGGACAAACTGCCGATCCGCGCACCGCAGGGCTTGCGGCGCGGCACGCCGCAGACCGCCGATTTCACCCGTTCATACGCCTTGTCGGTCGTGGAGTACGGATACTTCTCCGACGGCAGGCCGTAGCGCAATTGCTCATGCATCGCCGGGTCGCCGAACATCGCCAGCGCGGCGGTAAACTGGCGCGCGCAGCCATCCGCGAAGCCGGTCACGTAAAAGCTGCGCGGCGCAGTGCTGCCGGGATCGCTGTCATGGAGTGTGAAACCGGATGCCGCGCGCTCGATGCGCTTGCCATAGTCACGCAGGCGGGCATCGCAAAGCCGGGCCACCTCGCCGAAGGGCAATATCGTGCCGAGCCTCACCACCTGCTTGTCGGGGCCGTTGCGGGGCGCGGGCACGCTGCGCGGCACCAGCACTCCGCCACCGGCCCGTGCGTCCCCGGAGGACACGGGCGACAGGCTCGCGGTCTGAACGCTGTCCACATGGTCCGCAGCGCGTGCGGAGAACAGCCCCCCGAACAGGCCGCGACGTTCACGGCTGGCCGATGGCGCGGGCGCGTCCTCCGCGCCCGGCTCGTTGCGCGTGGCCACGGACACGTCCGCCGGTTCCGTCTCGCCAGACCGAAGCCAGCCAAAGAGGCCCGATCGGCGCGGCGGCGTCTCCTCGCTGTCCGCGAGTTGCGTGGCAGCGCCGTCCGGGGCATCCGCCACAGCGCCGCCCGGCTCACCCTCGTCCGCTGCACGCTGTCCGAACAGCCGGGAGAACAGGCCCGCCTCACCCGACGGCTCCTCTGGCGTCGCGACAACGCTCCGAGACAGGTCGCTTCCGGGGCCGTCCGGCAGGACAACCCCGCCATCCGAGACGCGTTCGACACCACGCAGCGGATCGCCACACGCCGTCAACGCCAGAGCGGCGCTCGCCAAGATGATCAAGGGTCTCAAAAATCAGTCCCCACCGATTGTGTTCCGCTGTGGATAACTGATCGCGCGGGAAAGGTCCAATGCCGGGTGCCAGATCGGTTAGATCGGGCCTGCCTTGCGCCTCTGTCGCGCCCCGTCACAGGCGCTTAGATATCCTGCACGTCAAGCACACCGCCAAGGCTCTTGATCGCCCCTTTGATCTGCGGGTTCACGGGGAAATCCTCGCCCAAATCAAGCTCGACCTCCCCAAGATCGCCAGCCATGACGCAGAGCTGCACAGGTCCCTTGCCAGCCTTCAACTGCGCCACCTTGCGGGCCTCGTCCAGCACCGATTGCACCGCCTCGACGGCACGGGCCTCCTCAATGAACACCCGAAGGCCCATGCCGCCTACATCCGCCACCACAGTGTCGATCGGCGCGACCGAGCGCGCGAGCAGCTTGAGTTGATCGGCCTCCATCGTCGCCTCGACCGTCACCACGACCTGCGCGCCGGTCACAAGGTGGTCCTGCGCGGCCTCCAGCGTGTCGGAGAAGATCGTCACCTCATAGGCCCCGGTCGGATCGCTCAGTTGCGCGAAAGCAAAGCGGTTGCCACGCGCCGATTTGCGGATCTGTACGCCCGCGACGACCCCGGCGAGCTTGGCCACGAGCGGCGACCGCTCCGCCTTCTGGGACACGAAATCGAGCGTGTTCACGTCCTTGCGTTTGAGCGGGCCCATGTAGTCGTCGAGCGGGTGGCCGGAGAGATAGAAGCCCACCGCCTTGAACTCCTCGGAGAGGCGCTCGGCGGGCAGCCAGTCGCCCACCGGCGACAGGCGCGGCTCGGGCAGATCGTCCCCGGCTTCGCCAAAGAGCGAGACCTGATTGGAATTTTTCTGCTCGAAGATCGCCGCCGAATAGGCCGAGAGCGCGTCGAGACTGTCGAAAACGCGGCGGCGGTTGGGGTCGAGCACGTCGAACGCGCCCGCGCGGGCGAGCATTTCGAGCGGGCGCTTGCCGATCCGTTTGAGGTCCACGCGGCGGGCGAAGTCGAAGAGGGTCACGAAGGGTTTGTCCTCGCGCGCCGCCGTGATCAGACGCATCGCCTCGACGCCGACGTTTTTCAGCGCGCCGAGGCCGTAGAGCAGCGTGCCGTCCACCACGTCAAACGTCGCCTCAGAGCGGTTCACGCAAGGCGGTGCCCAAGGCAGGTCCAGCCCCTTGCGGACCTCCTCGAAATAGATCGCGAGCTTGTCGGTCAGGTGGATATCGCAGTTCATCACCCCGGCCATGAACTCCACCGGGTGGTTCGCCTTGAGCCAGGCCGTCTGGTAGCTCACCACCGCATAGGCGGCGGCGTGGGATTTATTGAAGCCGTAATTGGCGAACTTGTCCAAAAGGTGCCAGACCTCCAGCGCCTTGTCCTTGTCCACACCATTGCCCGCCGCGCCTTCGAGGAATTTCGGTCGCTCGGCGTCCATCGCCTCTTGGATCTTCTTGCCCATCGCACGGCGCAACAGGTCCGCCCCGCCCAAGCTATAGCCCGCCATCTCCTGCGCGATCTGCATCACCTGCTCTTGGTAGACGATGATCCCTTGGGTCTCGTCGAGGATATGGTCGATGGTCGGGTGCAAGTTCTCGCGCTCCCGCTGGCCGTTCTTGACCTCGCAATAAGTCGGGATGTTCTCCATCGGCCCCGGTCGGTAGAGGGCCACGAGCGCGACGATATCCTCAATGCAGGTGGGTTTCATGCGTTTGAGCGCGTCCATCATCCCCGTACTTTCCACCTGGAACACCGCGACGGTCTTGGCGCGGGAGTAGAGGTCGTAGGATTTCTCGTCGTCGAGAGGGATCGCGCCGATATCGTTCTCGGTGCCCGGCGCCGGCTCATAGAGTTCCGTGCCATCGGCGGCGATATGCAGCGCGCGGCCGGATTTGAGGATCAGGTCCACGGCGTTCTGGATCACCGTGAGGGTCTTGAGGCCCAGAAAGTCGAACTTCACCAGCCCCGCCTGCTCGACCCATTTCATGTTGAACTGCGTCGCGGGCATGTCCGAGCGCGGATCTTGATAGAGCGGCACCAGCGCGTCCAGCGGGCGGTCGCCTATCACGACCCCGGCGGCGTGAGTGGAGGCGTTGCGCAGGAGGCCCTCGACCTGCTGTCCATAGGTCAGAAGGCGGTCCACCACCTCCTCGTTGCGGGCCTCTTCGCGCAGGCGTGGCTCGTCCTTGAGGGCCTTTTCGATGGAGACCGGCTTGACGCCCTCGACGGGGATCAGCTTCGACAAGCGGTCGACCTGTCCGTAGGGCATCTGGAGCACCCGGCCAATGTCGCGGACAGCCGCCTTGGAGAGCAAAGCACCGAAGGTGATGATCTGGCCGACCTTGTCGCGCCCGTATTTCTCCTGCACGTAACGGATCACCTCCTCGCGGCGGTCCATGCAGAAGTCGATATCGAAGTCGGGCATCGACACCCGTTCGGGGTTGAGGAAGCGCTCGAAAAGAAGCGCGTAGCGCAGCGGGTCAAGGTCGGTGATCGTGAGCGCGTAGGCCACGAGGCTACCCGCCCCGGAGCCCCGGCCCGGGCCTACGGGAATGTCCTGCTCCTTGGCCCATTTGATGAAGTCGGCCACGATCAGGAAGTAGCCCGGAAAGCCCATACCCTCGATGATGCCAAGCTCGAAATCGAGCCGTTTCTGGTACTCCTCGACGGGCGCGGCATGGGGAATGACCGCCAGTCGCGCCTGCAAACCTTCATTGGCCTGACGGCGCAATTCCTCCACCTCGTCATCGGCAAAGCGTGGCAGGATCGGGTCGCGCCGGTAGGCCATGAAGGCGCAGCGTTGGGCGATCTCGACGGTGTTCTCCAGCGCTTCGGGAATATCCGCGAACAGAACCGCCATTTCTTCAGGCGACTTGAAATAGTGTTGCGGTGTCAGGCGGCGGCGCGGCTGCTGCTGATCCACATAGGCGCCTTCCGCGATGCAGATGAGCGCGTCATGGGCCTCGTACATCTCCGATTTGGGGAAATAGACGTCATTGGTGGCCACGAGCGGCAGGCCCATCTCATAGGCCATCTCCACATGGCCGCGCTCGGTCAGGGCCTGCGCTTCGGAGGGCGTGCCGTCCTCTTGCGGGTGGCGCTGCAATTCAACATAGAGGCGGTCCGCAAAGGCGTTCATCAGCCGCCGCAAAAGCGCCTCGGCCTTGCCGCGCTGCCCCAGTTGCAGAAACTGCCCGACCGGTCCGTTCGGCCCACCCGTCAGGCAGATCACCCCGTCGGCATGTGCCTCCAGCTCCTCCAGCGTGACTTGCGGCAGTTGCCCGCCCTTGTCCACGTAGAGACAGGAATTGAGCCGCATCAGATGCGTATAGCCGGTCTCGTTCTGCGCGAGCAACACCACGGGTGCAGGATCGCGGGGCTTGGCACCCGGCGCGGGCGGGTCGAAGGCCAGATCGACCTGACAGCCGATGATCGGCTGGACACTTGCATCCGCAAGCGTCACGGAAAATTCCAGCGCGGCGAACATGTTGTTGGTGTCGGTCAGGGCCAGCGCAGGCATCCCGGTTGCCTTGCACAGGTCGGGCAGCTTCTTGAGCCGCAGGGCGCCCTCGAGGAGCGAGTATTCGGTATGGGTGCGGAGATGGATGAATCGGGGGGTGCTGCTCATGCCCGAACGATAGGCTCCCTGCGCGCCCGGCAAAAGTCAAAACCACGTGCTGGACAAGCGAAACCGGCGGGACGGCATGCGCGCCCGCCGGTTCAGGTCTCAGAAGAGGGTCAGGTCAGCCCTGCTTGCGCGTCTTGCGACGGCCCAGACCGAGCGCGGCAACGCCACCAAGCAGGAGCAGACCGGTCGCGGGCAGCGGCACCGGTGCCGTGTTGACCAGCGTCAACCCGTCGATTGTCATCGAGTCGTTGCGTTGGGAACTGGAAATGACGATGTCGGCCGCGGTCACCCCGCTCACACCGAAATCAATCTCTATCAGTTGCAGGTTCTCATTGCCCAAGCCGCTGAGCGTTTCGGTGTAGACAGTGCCGCCCACTTCCGTCGATACGGACACCGTAGCGCCCTGATCGGCGGCATCGCGAAGTGCAAAGACGATCTTGTTGATCGGCTGGGTCAGAATCGACACTGCTTCCCAGAAGAACCCGCCGGTATCGGCCGCATTCAGCGACCAATCCCCGCCCATCGGGATGATATTGCCCTGGCCGTTTAGGTCCGGGTTGTACTGAAGCGCGATGTTCGAGCAATTGTCGCCGTTCAGATCGAGGTTCTGGCAGGTGTTGCCGGACCCGGTGAGATTGCCATAGGTCGTGATTTGACCCACCAGCGTGTTGATCCCGACATCGGTCAATTCGCCGAAATTGATGCCCGGTGCGGCCTCTCGCGTGATCGTGCCGGTTTCGAAGTTCACCGTGCTGTTCGCCGGGTCGGAGCCGAAGCGCTCGAAGTCTTCCTGCACGAAGGTGCCGGACTCATAAGTGTCGAGCGCGTCGTTGATGGCGGTCAAGTCGCTGTGCGGTGTGATGGTTATCGGAACCGCGAGGGCCCCCGTGCCGGTCACTGCAAGTAGGAGGGCGGCGGTAAATCCTTTGAGCATAGTAACACCTTTCAGGTTATACGCGGAGCCCCCACTCAGCGGATAGCCTTAATTGCCACAGCTTTGCCACTATCTGCACGGATTAAGTCACAATTCCCATAAAATTTCCCAAATTCAAATATATTAACTATATAATTCAATGTTCTAAATGATTTCTCGCAATGCGGGTAGTTTTCCAGAAGAGAAACAGAAAAATATTAACCAAGAAATTGTAAAAGAACTATGTGAAAAACTAGATTCGAATCAGACAGGCCTTACGGAGAGAATAGGCGGTTTATGCGCAACTATATCGAAAAAGAAACCAAACTGTTTCTCAAACCGTCGGGTGTATGTCCGTCGCCCCCACCACACACAGCCAGCAACTGATCGGCCTGCCTCACCGTATGCGGCGCCGCAGGGACAAAGACCCGACGGCGCCGAGCAGGAGCAGACCCGAAGCGGGGAGCGGAACCGCGGGGGCGGCTTCGCGCGCCACGAAGGTCTGCGCCGCGCCCGCTGCAACGCCCGTACCCGCGTCCATCTCGTAGCCCCACGCCAGAAGGTTGCCATAGCCATTGCCATTGATTTCCAATTTGAGCCAGCCATAGCGGTCTCCGGTCAGTGCAACCCCGATAAAACCCTGCCGCAGCGCCGAGCTACCGTCGCCCCATGTGCCGGAATAGCGCCGTGACGACGCACCCCAGCGGCTCCGGCGGTAGCTGTAGCTTGCGGGCACGACCCGGTCCTGAAAGATCAGGCCTGCGTCGATTAGGTCGCCCGCACTGCGCATTGGACCGGCGTCGATCTGGGTGCCGTTCTGCCCCTGAAGGGTGAGATTCGAGCCGGAACTGCGGCTGTCGGAATACCCATAAGCCCGCATCCAGACGTCATCGACGCCATCGCCATCCATATCGAGCAAGATCGGGTCGACCGTGTAGCAGGAATAGTAGTAGCAGGCCGACTGGCGCGGGATCGCGCGCTCATCCTCGACATAGACCGTCGCGGCCTGGCTGGCGCTGCCGAAAGCGGAGAGGGTCAGGGCAAGGAAGGCGGCGGAACGGGCAAAGGCAAACATCATGGGTCTTTCATGTTTGAAACGAACTTTCAACAGACCTGCCACGCCCTCCGCAATCTGCACAATTCCAGACCGCACAACTGGTTAACACGCGCCTTGCACCGCACAACCTCTTGAAATCTGTGCCCGCCGCGGTAGCCTGACCCTCAGACCGCCCGCCCCCTTCTACGCCGCATCGAAGGCAGGGCCATGCGCACGGGCACCGGTAACGCGGCGAGAGACCCACATGCACATTCGCTTTCTTCTGAATGGAGAAACCGAGGAGATCGCCGTGAGCGATCCCACAGTGACGCTTCTGGATTGGCTGCGCGAGGCGCGCGGCCTGACCGGCACCAAGGAAGGCTGCAACGAAGGCGACTGCGGGGCCTGTTCGGTGATTGTCACCGATGACAGCGGGGCCAAACCGCTCAACGCCTGCATCCTGTTCCTGCCCCAGATCGACGGTAAGGCTGTGCGCACCGTCGAAGGCATCGCCGCCCCGGACGGCACGCTGCACCCGGTGCAAGAAGCGATGATCGCGCATCACGGCGCGCAATGCGGCTTCTGCACGCCCGGTTTCATCACCACGATGGCGTGCAATCACCTGAACGGCGTGACCGACCACGACACCGCGCTCGCCGGGAACCTCTGCCGTTGCACTGGCTACGCCCCAATCCACCGGGCCGCCAAGGCCGCCGAACAGAAACCCGCACCCGCCCATCTGCGCGACACGCCCCCTCTTCCTTTTGACAAGAATACTGCGGGGGAGGCGCCGCAGGCGGCGGGGGCAGAGCACCCATACGCTCATCCCACGTCCAGCGATGCCCTCGCCGAATGGTATGCCCAGCACCCGCATGGCACCCTGATCGCCGGGGCCACCGATGTCGGGCTCTGGGTCACCAAAGACTTCCGCGACCTCGGCCCGGTGGCGTTCCTGAACAGGTGCAACGACCTCAAGGGGATTACCGAAACCTCAGAAGGCCTGCGCATCGGCGCGATGACTACGCTCGCCGAACTCGAACCGGTCATGGAGGACCGCCACCCGTCTTTCGCCGACATGATCCGCCGCTATGGCTCCGCACAGGTGCGCGCTGCCGCAACGGTCGGCGGCAATATCGCCAATGGCTCGCCCATCGGCGACAGTCCCCCAGCGCTGATCGCCCTTGGCGCGACCCTGCATCTACGCAAGGGCGATACCCGGCGGAGCATCCCACTGGAGGACTTCTTCCTCGACTACGGCAAACAAGACCGCGCCCCCGGCGAGTTCGTCGAAGCGGTGACGATCCCGCACCATGGCCCCGACCGGCTGAAATGCTACAAGATTTCCAAGCGCTTCGATCAGGACATCTCGGCAGTGTGCGCCTGTTTCTGGATCGAAGCCAAGGGCGGCACTGTCACCGAGGCAAGGCTGGCCTTCGGCGGGATGGCCGGAACGCCCAAGCGGGCCGCGCGGGCGGAAGCCGCGCTGATCGGGCAGCCATGGGAGGCGGGAACCGTGTCACAGGCCATGGCCGCGCTGGAAGCCGACTTCACGCCGCTCTCGGACATGCGCGCCTCCGCCGCCTACCGGATGCAGACTGCGCAAAACCTGCTCTGGCGCTATTGGCTGGAAGATCAGGGCACGCCCGCGAGGGTCCGGGCATGAGCGTCGCCAAACCCCTCCCCCATGACAGCGCCCGGCTCCATGTCACCGGGCAGGCCCGCTACGTGGACGACACACCTACCCCGCGTGGCACATTGCATCTGGCCTTTGCGCTCTCGAGATCCGCAAAAGGCACGCTCACCGCACTTGATCTGGAGGCTGCCCGCGCCGCGCCCGGGGTGGTCGCGGTCTGGGGCGCGGAGGACCTGCTGCGCCCCGCCGATTGCTCGCCCTCGGCCCATGACGAGCCGCTGCTCTGCGACGGGCCGGTACATTACATCGGCCAACCGCTCGCGCTGGTCATTGCGACAAGCCATCTCGCGTCCCGGCGCGCGGCGCGGCTGGTGGAGGCGCAGATCATAGAAGAGCCCCCTGTCCTCGATCTGGAGACCGCGCGTGCACTCAACCATCGCTTCGAAGACGGCCCGCGCATCTACGCCAAGGGCGACCCGGACCCGGTGCTCGCCGCGTCATCCAGAGTGCTCGAAGGCAGCCTGAACATCGGTGGGCAGGAGCATTTCTATCTCGAAGGCCAAGCCGCGCTCGCGCTGCCGCTGGAAGACGGGGCGATGCACGTCCTGTCCTCCACCCAGCACCCAACCGAAATTCAGCATAAAGTGGCCGACGCGCTGGGGCTGCCGATGCATTCGGTGCGGGTCGAGACACGGCGCATGGGCGGCGGCTTTGGCGGCAAGGAAAGTCAGGGCAACGCGCTCGCCATCGCCTGCGCGCTCGCCGCCGAGCGGTTTGGGCGGGCCTGCAAGATGCGCTATGACCGGGACGACGATTTTCTCATCACCGGCAAGCGCCACGACATGCGGATCAGCTACCGCGCCGCCGTGTCCGGGGACGGGCTCATTGAGGCGCTCGACGTGGTGCAACTGGTGCGCTGCGGCTGGTCGATGGACCTCTCGCTGCCCGTGGCGGACCGCGCGATGCTTCATGCCGGGAACTGCTACGCGATCCCGCATATGCGCGTCACCTCGCACCGGCTGAAGACCAACACCCAGAGCGCGACGGCGTTTCGCGGCTTTGGCGGCCCGCAAGGGATGCTGGGGATGGAGCGGGTGATGGATCATATCGCGCACCAGCTCGGCAAGGATCCGGCGGTGGTGCGGACCCAGAACTATTTTGCCTCCGGCGGGGATACTTCCGTCAAAAGGACGGACGAAACGCGCCTATCGACCACTCTTTATGGGCAGGAGGTGGACGGGTTTGAGCTCGGGGAGATGACCGAGACACTCCTTGCCGATTGCGACTATGCAAAACGGCGCAGCGAAATCGCGGCGTTCAATGCCGGTAGTCCGGTGCTCAAGAAGGGCATCGCCTTCTCGCCCGTCATGTTCGGCATCTCCTTCACGCTCACCCATCTCAACCAAGCCGGCGCGCTGGTGCATGTCTATCAGGACGGCTCGATCCATCTCAACCATGGCGGCACGGAGATGGGGCAAGGGCTGTTCCAGAAGGTGGCGCAAGTGGCAGCGGCGCGGTTCGGCGTGCCGCTGGAGATGGTGAAGATCACGGCTACCGATACCGGCAAAGTGCCAAACACCTCCGCGACGGCGGCAAGTTCCGGCAGCGATCTCAACGGGATGGCTGTGCAGAACGCCTGCGACACGATCCGCACGCGGCTGGCCGACATGCTCGCCGAAAAGCACCAGTGCGATCCGTCGGAGGTGCGGTTTGTAGATGGACAGGTGAGCACCCCGGCGGCTGACTACAGCTTCGCCGAGGTCGCTAAGATGACGTGGATGGAGCGCGTGAGCCTGTCGGCCACCGGGTTCTACAAGACCCCGGAGATCGTCTGGGACCGGATCAAGGGGCGGGGCCGCCCGTTTTTTTACTTCGCCCATGGCGCAGCGGTCACGGAGGTGCTGCTCGACACGCTCACCGGGGAGAACCGGATCACGCGGACCGATATCCTGCACGATGCCGGGGCCTCGCTGAACCCCGCGCTTGATATCGGGCAGGTCGAGGGCGGCTATGTGCAAGGTGCAGGCTGGCTCACGACCGAGGAGCTGATGTGGGACGCCAAGGGCGCGCTGCGCACCCATGCGCCGTCGACCTACAAGATCCCCGCCTATGCCGACCGCCCGCAGGTCTTCAACGTCGCGCTCTGGGACGCATCGAACCGCGCCGAGACCGTCTACCGCTCGAAGGCGGTGGGCGAGCCGCCCCTGATGCTGGGGATTTCGGCGCTGCTCGCGCTGTCGGATGCCTGTGCCGCTTGCGGCCCGCACTACCCCGACCTGCAAGCCCCCGCGACGCCGGAGGAACTGCTTGCGGCCGTGGGACGGGCACGCGGATGAGCGAGGCCATCACCGTCACGATCCTCGCGGCGCAAGGCTCGACGCCGCGCGAAGCCGGGACGTGGATGCAGGTACGCGCCAAGGGGCAAAGCGGCACGATTGGCGGCGGGCGGCTGGAATGGGAGGCGGCGCGGATCGCGCGCGAGATGCTGGCGAGCGGCGCGCAGGAGGCCGAACGGCGCATCCCGCTCGGCCCCGATCTTGGGCAGTGTTGCGGCGGCGCGGTCATGCTGAGGTTTTCGCGCACCGCCGCGCCGGAGCCTGCCCCGCAGACGCAGCTGTGGATTTGGGGCGCAGGCCATGTGGGCCGCGCGCTGGTGGAGGTGATCGCGCCGCTGGAGAGTTGCGAGATCACATGGATCGACACCGCGCCGGAGCGCTTCCCGGATCAAATTCCAAAGCGGGTCCACCCTTTGGTCGCCGCCAACCCCGCCCGCGCTGTACCCCGCGCGCCGCAAGACGCCCATCACCTGATCCTGACCTATAGCCACGATCACGACCTTGCGCTCTGCCACGCGCTGCTCAGCCACGGCTTTGCCAGCGCAGGGCTGATCGGATCGGCCACCAAATGGGCACGGTTTTCCAAGCGTCTGATCGCGCTGGGACATTCGGAGGCCCAAATCGCGCGCATAACCTGTCCCATCGGCGACACGCGTCTCGGAAAACACCCGCAAGCCATTGCCGTGAGCGTCGCCGCACAGCTATTATCCACTGGCGCGCCCGCCCGGGTGCATGAGGGACTGGCGGAATGACGACCCCATTGATCGACTTGCAGGGACTGACCAAGGCCTATCCCGGTGTGCTGGCCAATGACGACGTGTCCTTGCAGATCCAGCCCGGCGAGGTCCACGCGCTGCTCGGCGAGAACGGTGCTGGCAAATCCACGCTGGTCAAGATGATCTACGGTCTGGTCAAACCCGATAGCGGCGAGATGCACATGAGCGGTGCGCCGTTCACGCCTACCGAGCCCCGCGCGGCGCGGGCCGCCGGGGTAGCGATGGTGTTTCAGCATTTCTCGCTGTTCGACGCCCTGACCGTGGCCGAGAACATCACGCTTGGCATGGAAGACCCGCCGAAACTGCGCGATCTGGCGCGGCAGATCCGCGAGACCTCCGAGACCTACGGGCTGCCGCTGAAGCCCGATGTGCAGGTCGGCGATCTGTCGGCAGGCGAGCGGCAACGCGTTGAAATCATTCGCTGCCTTTTGCAGAACCCCAAGCTGCTGATCATGGATGAGCCGACCTCGGTGCTGACACCCCAAGAGGTGGATATCCTCTTCGAGACCCTGCGCAAGCTCAGCGCCGAAGGCACAGCGATCCTCTATATCTCTCACAAGCTCGAAGAGATCCGTGCGCTGTGCGACACCGCGACGATCCTGCGCGGCGGCAAGGTGGTGGCGACCTGCAATCCGCGCGAGACCACGGCACGGGAGATGGCGGAGTTGATGGTGGGCACTGCACTCAAGACCCCCGAGGCACGGCAAAGCGAAGAGGGCGAGATCGTGCTGACCGCCAAGAACCTGTCTCTGCCCGCTCCGAGCGCTTTCGGCATGCCCTTGCGCGACATCACGCTGCGGGTGCGCGCGGGTGAGGTATTCGGGATCGGCGGGGTCGCCGGGAACGGGCAGGACGAGCTTCTGAGCGCGCTGTCGGGCGAACGGCTTTGTCCCAAGGGCACGATCACCATGGACGGCATCGATATCTCGCGCCTGCCACCACGCGCCCGCCGCGCACAAGGGCTGGTCGCCGCACCTGAGGAGCGGCTGGGCCATGCCGCGGCGCCCAATATGTCGCTGACCGAGAACGCCATGCTGACCGGCGCGGTGCGACAAAAGCTGGAACGCCGGGGCTTTCTGAACTGGTCCGGCGCGCGCAGCTTCGCCGAACAGATCATCGCGCAGTTCGATGTGCGCACCCCCGGCCCCGGCACCGCGGCCCGCGCACTGTCTGGCGGCAACCTGCAGAAGTTCGTCTTGGGCCGCGAGGTTCTGCAAAATCCCAAGGTTTTGGTCGTCAACCAACCCACATGGGGCGTTGATGCCTCCGCAGCCGCTTCGATCCGGCAGGCCTTACTTGATCTGGCCACGAACGGCGCTGCTGTCGTCGTGATCTCACAGGACCTCGACGAATTGATGGAAATCTCGCACCGCTTCGCCGCGCTCAACGAAGGCCGCCTCTCCGAGCCGCGCGAGACCGCCGGCCTCACCATCGAGGATATCGGTCTGATGCTTGGCGGCGCGCATGGCATGGAGGTGGCCCATGTCTGAGCCGGGTGTCCTCGCCCAAAGCC
The DNA here is from genome assembly GCA_965656085.1 of uncultured Aliishimia sp. Taxonomy (GTDB): domain Bacteria; phylum Pseudomonadota; class Alphaproteobacteria; order Rhodobacterales; family Rhodobacteraceae; genus Aliishimia. Next base: position 17,469 of record CBFHJA010000031.1, read on the forward strand.
CTGCGCCCACACCCCTGTTTTCCTTTGGCCGGAAATATCCCGGGGGGTCTGGGGGGCTGGCCCCCCAGCTATCCGCCCAGAGGCGCAGCGCATGATCCGCATCGAAAAACGCCCCGAACCCTCGCGCCTGTGGTCCTACGGCACCCCGCTTCTCGCGGTGCTGGCCACACTGATTTTCGGCGCGCTGCTCTTCGCGTTTCTCGGCAAGGACCCGGCCGCGGCCTTGCGGCTGATCTTCTGGGAGCCGCTCTTCGGACGCAACGCGTTCTTCTACCGCCCGCAGCTTCTGATCAAGGGCGCGCCGCTGATCCTGATCGCGACTGGCCTCAGCCTCGGCTTCAAGGCCGGCATCTGGAACATCGGCGCGGAAGGGCAGTATATCATGGGCGCGCTTTTCGGCGCTGGGTTGGCGCTCGCGGCCTACCCGGCCGAGAGTGCGTTTCTGTTCCCGGCCATGATCGTCATGGGCGCTCTGGGCGGCTTTCTGTGGGCCTTGGTCCCGGCGCTCCTGAAGGTGCGCTTTGGGACCAACGAAATCCTCGTCTCGCTGATGATGGTCTATATCGCGCAGGAGTTCCTGTCTTCAATGGCGCTCGGCGCGATGCGTAACCCCGAAGGCATGGGCTTTCCCGGCTCCCGCAACCTCCAGCAATACCCGTCCGCGCATAATGCCGAAATCCTCACCGGCACCGGGATGCATTGGGGCGTCGTATTCGCGCTGATCGCGGTGATCCTCGCCTATACCCTGCTCGCCCGCCACCGCCTCGGCTTTGCGATCCGCGTGACCGGGGAGGCACCCCGCGCCGCGAAGTTCTCTGGCGTGGCCCCGTCGCGGCTGGTGATCTTCTGCCTCGGCGCCTCGGGCGCTTTGGCGGGGCTGGCAGGCCTGTTCGAGGTTTCCGGCCCGGCGGGCCAAGTCACCATCGACTTCAACGTCGGCTATGGCTTCACCGCGATCATCGTCGCCTTCTTGGGCCGCCTCAACCCCATCGGCATCGTGCTCGCAGGGCTCTTGATGGCGCTGACTTATATCGGCGGCGATATCGCCCAGAGCCAGCTTGGTCTGCCTGCCGCCGCGATACAGGTGTTTCAGGGGATGCTGCTGTTCTTCCTGCTGGCCTTCGATCTGATGACCAATTACCGCCTGCGCGTCGGCAAGGGGGCCGCAGCATGACGGCATCCCTCTGCTCAAATTGCCCGCCCGGCATCATCGGCGGGCCGAATTTCTGCCAACATTGGCTGCGAAATCCTCTCCAGACACATGAAACGGAGAGCAACATGGCCCTGCAAACACATACACTTTTCGACCACATCCTCGATGCCCCGATGAAACTGATCACCGGCGGCGCGGGCGGCTTGCTTCTGGCCTTTGCCGCGCGGTTCTACCTGTCCGGCGATGTGTTTCTCGCGATCGTCGCCATCGGCGTCGCGGCGATTGTCATCGGCCAGTACGTCATACGCGCAACTTATGGCGCAGGAATGGACCGCCTCGGCGCTTCGATGCAGGACAAGCTGGGCCGCAGCGGTGACGAGCGCGTCGAATTCACCGACCAGAACCACTGGACGCTGCGCCATATGTTTGCGCTGGCCGGTCTCGGCGGCTTCGTCGTGGGCATGATCCTCAACCCCTACATATTACTCGGATTGACCTGACGCATGGACCTCTCTGCCATCAACCCTGTTCTTCTCATCGCCGCGTTGATGGCAGCGGCCACGCCGCTCCTTTTGGCGGCCATTGGCGAGCTTGTGGTCGAGCGGGCGGGCGTCCTGAACCTCGGGGTAGAGGGGATGATGATCACCGGCGCGGTCTGCGGGTTCGTTGCCACCATCGAGACCGGCTCGCCCTATCTCGGCTTTGTCGCGGCGGCAATTGGCGGCGCGGTCCTGTCGCTGTTCTTTGCCTTCCTGACGCAGATCACGCTTGCCAATCAGGTCGCCTCGGGCCTTGCCCTGACGCTGTTCGGGCTGGGGCTGTCCTCGCTGATCGGGCAATCCTATACGACGCTGCGCCCCGCGCGCTTGCCGGAGGTGAATTTTGGCCCGCTGGCGGATATCCCGGTGCTGGGACCGATCCTCTTCGGCCATGACGCGATCCTCTATCTGGGCCTGCTGCTGGTCCTTGCCGTGTGGTATGTGCTGAAGTTCACCCGCGCCGGGCTGGTGCTGAAAGCGGTCGGCGAGAACCATGACGCTGCCCACGCGCTTGGCTATAACGTGGTCCGCATCCGGCTGCTGGCGATCATGTTCGGCGGGGCCTGCGCGGGCCTCGGCGGGGCGTATATTTCGCTCGTGCGCGTGCCGCAATGGACCGACGGGATGACCGCCGGGCTGGGCTGGATCGCCCTTGCGCTGGTGGTCTTTGCAAGCTGGAAGCCGGGCCGGGTGCTTTTGGGTGCCTATTTGTTCGGCGGCATTACCCTTTTGCAGTTCCAGTTGCAGGGCGCAGGCGTTGCGATTCCAGTGGAGTATCTGGCAATGTCGCCGTATGTGATGACCATCGTGGTGCTGGTGTTGCTGTCCGCAGACCGCACGCAGGCACCCGCTTCGCTGGGCCGCACGTTCCACGCGTCGCAATAAAAACGAAACCTAGGGGATACCACTCATATGAAGATCACCAAACTGCTCGCCACCGCTGCCGTGGCACTGGGCATGGCCGGGGCGGCTATGGCCCAAGACAAAACCAAAGTCGGCTTCGTCTATGTCGGCTCCGTCGGCGATGGCGGCTGGACGCTCACACATGATATGGGCCGGAAGGCTGTCGAAGAGCACTTCGGCGATACGGTCGAAACCGTCTTCGTCGAGAATGTGGCCGAGGGCCCGGATAGCGAGCGTGTGATGACCCAGATGGCGCTCGATGGCGCGGACCTGATCTTCACCACCTCCTTCGGCTTCATGGACGCGACCAACAACGTGGCGGCCAAGTTCCCCGATGTGAAATTCGAGCACGCGACCGGCTACAAGCGCCTGCACCCCAACGTCTCGACTTACTCGGCGCGCTTCTATGAAGGCCGCGCGGTGCAGGGCCATATCGCGGGCAACATGACCGAGAGCAACATCGTTGGCTATATCGCTTCCTACCCGATCCCAGAAGTGATCCGGGGGATCAACTCCGCCTACCTCCACGCCTCCAAGGTGAACCCTGATGTCGAGTTCCGCGTGATCTGGGTCTATACTTGGTTCGACCCGTCCAAAGAGGCGGACGCGGCCAAGGCGCTGATCGATCAGGGCGCGGACGTGATCCTGCAGCACACCGATTCCACCGCCCCGCAGGCGGCGGCACAGGAAGCGGGCGGCGTGATCACCTTCGGTCAGGCCAATGACATGATCCAATACGCACCGATGCCGCGCGTGTCTTCGATCATCGACAACTGGGCGCCCTACTACATCGCGCGCACCCAAGCGGTGATGGACCGCACGTGGGAGAGCGTCGATACGTGGGATGGCATGGATACCGGCATGGTCAAGATCGGTGAAATCACCGACGCGGTTCCGGCCGATGTGAAGGCCGAGGCCGAAGCGATGATCGCCGCGATTGCCGCAGGCGAATACCACCCGTTCACTGGGCCGATCAACAAGCAGGACGGCACCGTGTGGCTGGCCGATGGCGAGGTCGCCGATGACGGCGCGCTTGGCGGCATGACCTTCTACATCGAAGGCCTCACCGGCGAAGTCCCGCAATAAGCCGCAGCTCTCAAGACACGAAAAGCCCCGCCTCAGCGCGGGGCTTTTTTCTTGGGCAGGTGATGACACGTCCAGTTGGCACGCGTCGCGGCCGAGTATGACGTTCCCAAAGCACAGTTTGGTCTCAGCCGCTCGACCAGTAACTCCGCCCCGCATTTCGGCCGCCCAATGTTCGCAGGAGTTGCGCGGTGCATGAACGGCCGAGTTGCGCGATGCGGCAAGGTGTTCGATCCCGGCCCCTGCAGGCTCGCACCCGCAAGCGGTGCGATCAAACACCTAGAGTTCCGGCCCGATGTCCAATGTGCTTCCATCCGTGAACCGATCAAAACGAAATCGGTTCATGTCAAAGCCGACGGGGTGACCCAACACCATTTTGGAGAGGATTTCCCCGTACCCCGGGCCAATTCCAAACCCATGCGCGCTCATCCCTGTCGCGAGGATCAGGCCGTTTATGTCAGGGACACGGTCCACGATCGGCACCACATCCGGCATCGCATCAATCATACCGGCCCAAGCGTTTTCGACCTTGGGCACACCGAGCGCGGGAAAGCGGGCCTGAAACCGCGCGCAAGCCCGTGTCACCTGCGCCGCACTTGGCGTCGGGTCGAGGACCCGCGCCCGCTCAAACGGTGTTTGCGCGTCCTCCGCCCAGGTCCGGGCGGTCCGCCATGCATCGGGAAACCCGCTTGGCTGCGACAGATGCAGATCCAAAGCCCGCCACGAGGACTTGAAGAGCGGCAAATAACGCATCGCATGTCGAAAGCCGTCCGGCCCCAGAAAGTAGCTGTGCCGGTCCGCGAGCGCCAACGTGTAGCCACCGTCCTCACGCCTGCGAAACCCCAACTCTTCATCGCACGCAGCGCCGTCAAAGACCTGCGGCAGCGGTGATGTTTGGACCACAGTGCCCCGCACGGTCAGTTGCGGGATTTTCACCCCATGCCGTCTTGCGAAAAGAGACGACCATGCCCCTGCCGCCAAGATCACCTGTGATGAACGCACCGGACCCTCTTCGGTGATGACGCCCGTGATCCGTCCCGATGACCGTTCCAACGCGCGCACCGCGCAGGTCTCGCGGATCAGGACGCCCTCCGAGCGGGCCAACGCGGCCACGGCAGGAACCGCCTGCCAGGGTTCGGCCCGGGCGTCCGATGGCGTATGCAGGGCGGAGGACCACGGGAACGCAGCCGCATCATTGAACAGCTCTGCCAGTTGCGCGGCGGTCAGGAGGTCGCTTTTCAAGCCATGTGCGGCGGCCAGAGAGACCCACTCCTCATGCTCTGCTCGTGCTGTCTCGGATCGCGACAGAAACACCGTGCCGCCCGTGCGCAGGCCGCAGGCCCCGCGGGTCTCAGAGTTTGCCTGCTGCCACAGCTCCAATGCCCGCATCATGATGGGCAGTTCCGCAGCGTCACGTCCCTGCTGCCGGATCCATCCCCAATTGCGCGAGGATTGCTCGCCTGCAATCCGGCCTTTCTCGCACAGAAGCACCTTTTGCCCGGCTCTGGAGAGGTACAGAGCTGCGAAGACACCAATAACGCCGCCGCCGATGATGGTGACGTCAACCGCGTCCGGCAACGGGTCGCGGAACCGAACCGGCGTGTCTAGTGTGATCGGCTGTGCCATTGCCCCCTCAGGACCGATTGCCGTCCATGTCCTGCCACCGCACCCCCGGCGGCGGGGAGTACGAAAAGCCCCCCATCTTGCGCATCACTGCAGCCTTGCCGCCATGCGCATCTATGAGAGCCCTCTGGGCGGCCTTGGCCGCTGCATCGACGGCCACCGGATCAACCCGCGCCAGCAACAGCGCCATCATCCGCTCCAACGTCTCGGCATGGTCCGCGTCTTCCGCAAGGTTGGTGGCCTCTTCGGGATCGACTGCGAGATTGAACAGCTGCGCAGGCATATCGACGAAGTGGATCAGCTTCATGGGGCCATCGCGCAGGACATAACCGCCGCTCTGCGTTGCCGTGCCGTGATATTCCGCGAAGACCGGGCCGCGATCCGGCGCGGTGCCCGACAAGACTGGCCAAAGGCTTTTTCCCTGTAGGTCTGAGGGCAGTGCCGCTGCGCTCTGTCCCGCCGCCTCCACCAGTGTCGGATAGAGATCGACATGGGAGACCGCCGCCTCAAGCTGAACGCCCCGCCGTACCCCGGGCCCGGCCATGATCAGGGGCACTTTCAAAGCCTCTTCGAACATATGAAACAGGCCAAAAATAAAGTGATCCCCAAGCGAAAACCCATGATCGGAGGTGTACACGATCAGCGTGTTCTCGGCCTGACCGCTTGCCTTCAACGCCGTCAGAACCCGCCCGATCAACGCATCCAGATAACTTACGGTCGCATAGTAGGCCGCACGCAAAGCCTGCACGTCTGCCAAAGGAATGTCGGCGTCGTGCGGGACGATCTTGCGCAGATGTGCAATCGACGGGTGATCCGGACGCTCGCCTTGGCCGAAGCGCACGGGTGGCGGAACATCCTGAGGCCCGTACAGGTCGAAAAACGCCTGTGGCGTCACAAACGGCGCATGGGCCGAGATGAAATGCACCGATAACGACCACGGCGCGTCTGCCGGGGCATTTGCCAGCCAGTTTTCTGCGGCTCCGGCGATGCGTTCGTCATAGTGCCGGTACGGGCTGTCATCCCCGGCGCCGTAGCGCGAGGTCCAGATATCCCACAGCCCTTGATAGCTGGGCTCTGTGCCTTCGTGCCGCAACGCGCTTACCAAGTCGCCGATGCCCTCCGCGATCTGCATCGTCTCTGTCTGCTCGGCAAACCCGACATCGTCGCTGTCCGACCGGAAATGCATTTTGCCCATGCCCGCCGTGTGGTAGCCCGCCGCCCGCAACCGGTGCATCCAGCTTGGATGCGCGCCGTCATAGGCCATCGAGCTATCCCAGTATCCGCTTTCATGGGGGTACCGGCCCGTGGCAATGGCCGCCCGGGACGGCACGCAGAGCGGACTGGCGCAATAGGCGTTTCGGAACACCGTTCCTGACTGCGCCAGCATGTCGAGGTTCGGGGTTTGGATGACCGGATCGCCGGTCGCACCCAGCACATCGGGCGCGTGGCTTTCTCCGAGAATGAACAGGATGTTGGGCTTGGCCCATGCGGCCTCTCCAGTGCGTGATGAGGCACCCGTCATACCCGGGCCTCCGCAAGACCCACCCCGGACGCCTGCGCGGCGTGGCGTCGCATCCGCGCGCAGGCCTCGCGCAGCGTGTCGTCCTCAACGGTGAGGGCCAGCCTGACCCAATCGGTCAATGCGCTCCCGAAAGAAGTGCCGGGCATCACCGCGACGCCGTGACGATCGAGAAGGTCCATCGCATAAGCGTCGCCACTCATCCCCGTCGCGCTGACCCGGACCAAGGCGAACATGCCCGCCTGCGGCACATGAACGTGCAGGCCGCTCGCCTTCAGCGCCTCGGCCACCAGCGCGGCACGGCGCGCAAAATCCCGCCTCATGGACCGGGCAAGCGCAGACGGTGTTCCGACAACCGCCGCTGTCGCATCGGCGATAAAGGGCTGGTTGCCGAACAGCATCGTCTCGGCCAAGGGCAGAAGTCCCTCCACGACCTCGGGTTCGGCGATGACCCAACCGCTGCGAAATCCGGCTGCAGCGTGGCTCTTGGAAATGGACGAGACCACGAGCGTGCGACTGGCAAGACCGGGCTCGGCCAGGGGTGAGGCGAAGGGCTCATCGTCGAAGATCAGCTCCTCGTAGACCTCGTCGCTGATAATCCACAGGTCATGCGCGCGGGCAAATTCGCCAATCTCCAGCACGTCCTTGCGCGACAAGACCGCGCCTGTCGGGTTGTGCGGGGTGTTGAGCAGGATCGCCTTGCTGCGCGGCGTCACCTGCTGCGCCAGATCGCCCGCCGTCATGCGAAAGCCATTTTCGGGCCGCAGCGGCACTGCGCGCATGGCCGCATCCGCGGCCCGGATCACACCGTCATAGGTGGCATAGAAGGGATCGCCCACAAGCACCTCGTCGCCGGACCCGACAAGGCCCATCACCGACAGGTACAAAGCTGTCTGGGTGCCCGGCACGCACAGAACGTGGCGATCCGAGATCTCCCGCCCGGTCGATGCAGTGTAGCGTCGGGCCAGCGCCGCACGCAACGCGGGCTCCCCCTGCCCGTCAGAGTAACCGGTGCGCCCGGCACGCAGGGACGCGATCGCCGCCTCGGTGAGGTCTTCCGCTGCCGCGCAGGCGGGCTCTCCGATCGTCAGCAGCACGACGTCACGCCCGCCGCTCTGCATCGCCTTGGCGCGTTGATGGACGCGCCATTTGGCACCGCCGAGACCGACCAGCCTGTCCGAGAGCGGCGAATGTCTCATGATACCGGCTCGAGTTCGAGACCACACAGAGCGCCCAAGGACGCATATCCAAGCCGGACAATGTCCTGCCCTGCCATCTCGCCGGGCAGAACACTGCCCTCGAGCCACAAGCCATCGATCACCGCATTCGCGGCAATCGCCATGCGCACGGCATCCGCCTCCGAGATTGGCAGTCCTGCTTCGGCGCGCGCGGTCTCGATCAGGGTTTGAAGCCGGTCGCGAAAGGCTCTGTAGGTTCGCGCGTGGGTCTCGCGCACCTTGGGGGCGCTGTGCAGCAAGGACAGAAACCCGGCCCAGAGCGCGACAGAATTCGTGCCGACGCTGGGCGGTTTCAGGCTGCCTTCAATGAAGGCGGCCAGCTTGCCCGAAGCTGTGGACCCGGTTCGCGATCTCACGTCAGCGGCGGCCAACATGCGCGTCATATGACGCTCGAACGCGGCGGCGAGCAGATCGTCCTTGGAGACGAAATGATGACGGATCAATCCCGGTGTAACGCCTGCGCACAGTGCAATGGCGCGCACAGTCGCCCGGTCGATACCCTCTCGCCCAATGACCTCGAGCGTGGCGTCGATCAGGTCGTCCTGACGGTCTTCCGGAGCTTGTCTCGAATACCGCACCGTGCTTTTCTCCAGCTGCTATACAAATGTATAATAACCAACCTTGAACTTGGCAAGCACTCTCCGAACTGACCATGCAGGCCAATGTCCAGAATGGCACCTTTGTGTCGATTTCACCGTGAACAGACATCTACGCCGACTGGCCTCGTCACCGTGAGAAGCGTGCTCAAACCTCCTGAAAGCCTGCAGAAAAGACACCTCTTCCAAAGCCATCGAAAGCCACCTGTTCCCGCATGAACGCCTTGCCTGCCTATGTGGTCTGGCCTTTTTCTCTTCAGCTTCCAGCGCGCTTACGCGATCGCGAGCATCTCCTTGCGGCGTGCGGCATTGTGGTAAGCTTTCCACCAATCCGAAAGTCGGGTGGCGGGTTCGATGCATCGCAAGCCGCCTCCGTCCGGGAAGACCGGCCCAAGCGGTCCGATACATGGCACCCTGATAGAGGGCAGTCCTGCCTGTGGGCGCAACCTCCGATTTCTGCGCGATCGATAGCAATTGGCTTCTCTATTGGTATCATGGTGGGTTGCGATTAAATCTCCGGGCAAACGAGGGGTAGCGACACGCAATTTCCCAAAATCATGCAAGACATGGGGTCGCTGCATGTTGCGATCGCTGACATATTCGCTCGCTATGCTGCGGATAAGAGCGTGAATCAGGCGCCAATCTCTTTCAACTTGATCCTTGTGACGGGAGACAATGCCGACCGGCCCGGGGCCCTCCCCTCTGGGAACAAGCAAACCTGCGGTTTGACGGGAGAGGTCTCACCCACCCGGGGTCGCGACCTGGCTTGCTTTCTGTCGTTCATGCAATGCTTGTCGTCCGGATGAAACTCCGGAAACGCCTTGCGCCCAAGATCGACTGACCCGGAACCTGCCAGTCTCTCACGCGTAGCGAGGGTCTGCACGTTTTAGCACTGCGCCCCTTCTTCGGACCATTGAAGCTGGATTTTCCCCGTTGTTGCTTTGGTATCCGTCTTGCCCGACTTGCGCGAGCGCACAGGGCATGACACTTGCAAACTGCTCGGGTGCCATGTGCGCTTGCCGCGGTGTTCCGGTGCCAAGCGACGAATGCGGTCAAGCTGCTGTTTGGTCAGTGCCCGCAGCAGCCGTCCCCGACTTCGGGCGGGGCGTTGACATGCCGACGGCCTGTTGAGTTGAAATCCCGGTTTTGAAGCGCTGCGTCGCTTGCTTGAGCATACTGGATTCTTCGGCCAACACGGCGCTGGCCGCAGTTACTTCCTCAAAGGACGCCGCCTGTTTTTGCGTGGACACGTCGATACTCGCAATTGCGGTGTTGATTTCCTGTACGCCGTGAACCTGTTCTTCTATCGCGGAAGAAATGTCCGAAACGCGATTGGTGATACCCATCACCTCGTCGGCAATCTTGTTCAGTGAGACCTGGGCAGCAGCGACTTTGGCAACACCGTCTGAAACGGCCTCGTCGCTGCGTGACAACACGCTGGCAATCTCACTCACCGCATCGCTCGACCGTTGGGCCAAGGCGCGCACCTCCGAGGCCACGACGGAAAAGCCACGGCCGGCTTCACCGGCGCGTGCTGCCTCTACGCCCGCGTTGAGTGCGAGCAGATTGATTTGGAAAGAAATATCGTTGATCACGCGAACGACCTTGGTGATTTCCTGCGATGCTAAAGAGATCTGTTCCATGGAGGCTGCGGCATCTGCGGCAACCTGACCGCTCGTCTTGGCTGTATCGCTGGCCATGCGCGCGCTGTCATTGGCTTCCTTCGCATTCTGGTCGACACTTTTGAGACTTGTCGACAACTGCTCAAGAGCCGCCGCGGATTCTTCAAGCGACGCAGCGTTTTGCTCAGTCTGCCGAGACAACACGTCGGACGTTTCGCGCAGATCGCCCGATGAGCCCGCAAGGTTCTCGCTCCGTTCGGTCAATCCATTGATCAGCGCGCGCAGATCCCGGATCGTCTGGTTAAGGTTCGACTGCAGCCTTGCATAGGCCCCGGAAAACTCCCCTTCCATACTGACCGTCAGGTCTCCGTCAGCCAAGGCACTCAGGCACATTTCAACCTTGGACAAAGACGTGTCCGCGCCGGACGCAATCTCGTTCACACCCTTGCAAAGGTCCTTGAAAATGCCGGTCTTTCCTTCCATCGGCACGCGCTGCGAAAAATCACCAGCAGCGCAGGCCTGCACCACTGCAGCGATTTCCGAGGCGGCCGTCTGTTCATTGTTTCGGGTGTCCTCCGCACGCTTGCTTTCCTCGGCCCGCCGCACAGACTCTTCAGCTTGTTGCGCGGCTTCGCGCTCAGCCTGTTCCTTGAGGTGGGCCGCCTGTTCCGCAAGTGCGCGGGCTTGCGCGTCGGATTTTTGCGATTCCTCCGCCAGCCTTTCCGACTGCTGTGCGAAGGCTTCAAACGCCTCATTCAACTCCTTGATTTCCCGCGACGCGCGCCGAAAGGTCAATTTTTCCTGCGCCTCACCCTGCGCCAATGCCATCAACGAGCGCGTAATCGACTGTAGTGGACGCATCTGGCCACGAAACCAGACCAGAAAGACTGCCAGCGAGACCGCGACGACCGCTGCCGCTGAAAGCATTTGAGTCCGGATCGCACTCTGCTTTTGGCCAAAGGCGTCGGTGAAATTCGTCGCGAGCAGAAGCACCAATTCCGAACCCTCGGCCAAAGGTCCCAGAGTTTCTTCAGCCGTAACGAATGCTTGCGGTCCAATCCTGACGGTTGCAACCGCGTTCCGACTCTTCGCAAGGGCTGCAATCGCTGTCTGTCCAAAAGACAGTGCATAGACCGTCGTTGTTTCTGCAGCGGCGCCCGGGTCCGGCGTGGTTTGAGCAAACGCTGCCCCGGCTTGACTGTCGATCGAGACGGCGCCGGTATCAGCATTGCGCGTGGCGAGAAGGACTGATCCTCCCGTTGCCGATGCAATGTCAGGAAGGGAGGATGCGGCATCCAGTGCCAGAACGGCCACGGCGATCGTTTCGCGACCTTTGAGCAGAGGAAAGGCATAGGCTGCAGCGTACCGTCGGTCGCTGATCCGAGACAAACCGAACGTGCGTTTTCCACTTTCGAGGGTCTGCTGTGCGATCAATGGCGGCCTTACAGGCGCGGTATCTCGAGCAACTGATATGGATACTTGCAGATGGCCATCGGTATCGTAGATCAGCAGGTCACTCATTTCACCGGACGCTGAAATTCGATTGAATGTCGACGTAAGGTCCGCTTTCACAGCCGCCATGTTCCCATCGGCGAGCGTAGCAACCACGCCTCTGTCACGACCGATGGTTCGCGCGTGGCCAGCGAGCGTCTTCTCGCTCCGTGCGATGACTGCTTTTGCCGCGCCGGTTGCGTTGTCGCGGTACAGAGTGAGAAGGGCGCTCTCCACTTGAGACCGGACCACGGCGCTTCCAAACAGTGTGACTGTGGTGAGAACGCCAGCGAGGATGCAAATTCCCGCTGCAATGCGTGCCGCAAGTGACATAGAGCGCCCCTTCAATTCTTATTCTATCGGAAAACCAGCGGCTTCCCACGCCGGGTAGCCGTCACGCAGGTAGTGAACTTGGGAAAAACCCCATTCGACCGCCAGAGCACTGGCTTCCGACGACCGCATGCAGCTTTCGCCGTTGCAATAGATGACGACCGGTTCTCCCTTCGCCACGACGCCTTCGAGAGCAGCCTCGTTATAGGCGGACTTGATGTCGAGATGGATGGCTCCCGGAATACGGCCCGCGTCGAAATCAGACCCTTTCCTGACATCTACAAAAACCACGCCCTGATCGAACAGTTCGGCAGCTTGCTCAGCCGTGACCGTGACGGCTCCATTCACGGTGATGGGGGAGACCGCAGCCAGACCGGCAATCGGCGCCAGCATGAGGCTGACCAGCACTACCGCGTATTGCAGAATTCTCTTCATGATTCACTCCTTTGATAGACCCAATCCAGAGCCCTTCTTTTAGACGAGGAGTGTTTCCAGACGGTAAATTGAGGTGAGCGCCGGCTGGAAAACCGCGAAAAGATTTAATGAACCACACCGAATTTGCCGCGCATGCGTCGACGCACTTGATGCGGATCAAGTCCGGACACGCTTGCTGTGCCACGCTGCGGGCGACCGCATCAGGGAGCGCCGCGCAATGACGCAGGGTACAGCATCGACACGCCATCACATCGTCGGAGGCGGCATCGCCGGTCTGGCCGCCGCCGTGTTCCTTGTCCGCGATGCCGGTGTGCCCGGCAGGGATATCGTCATCTATGAAGACCTGGGCGTCGCGGGCGGGTCGCTCGATGGGTCGGGCGATGCCGAAACCGGCTACCTGATCCGGGGCGGGCGCATGTTCGAGCCGCATTTCGCCTGCACGTTCGATCTGCTGAAGGATATTCCGCTGCCCGAGGACCCCGCCACCACGGCCAGGGACGACATCTTCGCCTTCAACGAGATGGTGCCGGGATCGTCGAATTGCCGGCTGGTGCGCGGGGGCAGACCGGCCCCGGACCGCTATGACCTCACCCTTACCCCGCGCGACATCGTCGATCTCAACCGGCTCCTGCTGCATCCCGAGGCCGGCCTCGACAGGCAGCGGATAGAGGACTGGTTTGCACCGAGCTTTTTCGAGAGCAATTTCTGGCTGATGTGGGCGACGATGTTTTCCTTCCAGCCCTGGCATGCACTGGTGGAGATGCGCCGCTACCTGCGCCGCTTCATCCATCTTTTTCCTGGCTTCACCCGGATCGCCGGTATTTTGCGCACCCGCTACAACCAATACGATTCTATCATCGCTCCGATCCTCGCGTGGCTGACGGCCCGGGAGGTCGATATCCGCACCGGAACCCGGATCACAGACGTCCTGATCGACGGCCCGGCGCGCGACCGCCACCTGCGCGCGCTGACCCTTGCGGGTGGAGAGCGAATCGAGATCGGCGAGCGGGATTGTGTCTATCTCACGCTCGGCTCGATGACCGATGGCGCCACATTGGGCGACCGCCACACCGCACCGCCGCGCACCGACCGAGCGTCGGGCGGCTGGACCTTGTGGCGCGGCCTTGCCGCCCAATATCCCGGCTTCGGACGTCCGGAAGTGTTCTGCGGCGCGCCGGGCAAGACCGCGTGGAACTCCTTCACCGTCACGCTCGACGGACCTGCATTCTTCGAATTCATGGAAGATTTCACCAATAACCGCACCGGCACAGGCGGGCTGCTGACCTTCGCGGGTTCGGGCTGGACGCTGTCCATCGTCCTCTTCCATCAGCCGCATTTCCGCGATCAGGCACCGGGCAGCTACACGTTCTGGGGTTATGGGCTGCGCGGCGAGCGGCTCGGGGATTTCGTGCAAAAGCCGATGTGGGACGCCACCGGGGCGGAAATCCTTGAAGAGCTGTGCGGGCAGTTGCACCTCACGCAGACGCAACGCGCGTGGTTCGACGATGCCCGGATCTTGCCCTGCCGGATGCCCTTCATCACCAGCCAGTTCATGCCCCGCGCGCCGGGCGACCGCCCCCCGGTCCGCCCCGAGGGCGCGCGCAATTTCGCGGTGATCGGACAATTCTGCGAACAGCCCCGCGATTGCGTTTTCACGGTGGAATACTCGGTGCGCTCGGCCCGCGCGGCGGTGGCGCGCCTGACGGGCCGCACATCTCCGCCGCCCCCGGTCGCGCGCACCGATCTCGACCCCAAGGTCTTGATCCGCGCAGGACGGGTGCTGCTCGGGCTGTGAGCCTGCCTTACGCGACCAGATCCTCACTGAGGCTATCATCCAGCACCATCCGCAGATCAGTGACCGTGACCAGCGAGATCACCGCCCCGCTCCTGTCCATGACCGGCAAATCAGTGCGCCCGCTGCCCTGCATCACCCGGATGGCTTGCTGCGCGTCCATGTCGCCGGGAATGGCCGGGCCGACAAGGGTCATGAGGGCGGCCACCGGAACGCCGACTTCCGTGGGCCCACTGGCCTCCAGCATGGCCCGGCGCACGACACCGCAGGGGCCGGTTTCGGTCAGCACCAGAAGCGCGTCGAGACCCGGCGTCTCAAACAGAGTGCGTGCGGCATGGACAGGCAGCCCGGCGTCGATGATCTGCACCCGCCGCGTCGAGACCAGATCGGTGATGATGTGCCGTGCCATGGTCTGAACCCCCCTGATGGTTGCTCGCAGGATGACGCTGCGTCACGCGAAACGGTAGTCCGGAAAACCGTACCTGGCCGCGCGGGACGTGGAGGGCTTGCTCCAAATAAAATGTTATATTATTTCATATCATCTGCTGCACTTGCAAAGGCCCCGCCTCACATGCCTCGAAACCACGGCAAAACCACGTTGAAACGCCGCCGATCACAGCGCGACCCGATGACGGCCTATGACCGCCTGCCGCGTGACTTGCGGCTCTGGCTGGCAGGCGCTAGCCTGCCATGGCGCGCCCAAAGCGTGCGGGCCGCCTATGAGCAGGCCCTGAAACGCACGCGGGACCGCAAGGCCGCACTGGCCGAACTCGACCGGATCGAAGCAAGATTGATCGCCCGGGACGCCGCGCGGATCTGGGGTCCGGCACACCCGGCGGTGCGTCTGTAACGCCTTGAGGTGCCAGAAGGAGGCCCCCGCATGTATCTGCCCCTCGACGACGCCCGGATTTTCTTCGACGTGATCGGCGCCAAGATCGACCCGGAGACCGGCGCGGAAAAGCCGACCCTGCTCGCGCTCCATGGCGGGCCGGGCTATGACCACGCCACCCTGCGCCCCTATTTCGACCGCTTCGCGGATGCCGCGCAGGTGATCTATGTCGATCATCGCGGTTGCGGCCGCTCGGGCGGCGCGCCGGAGACTTGGCATCTGGGCCAGTGGGCCGACGACGTCACGGCCTTCTGCGACGCGCTCGGCATCGAGGCCCCGCTGGTCTTCGGGCAGTCCTTCGGCGGCATGGTCGCGATGCAGTTCGCCGCGCGCCACCCGCACCGCCCGGCCCGGCTGATCCTCTCCTCCACCGCCGCGCGCTTCGATCTGGCCGCGACGGTCGCTAAGGCAGGCGAGCTGGGCGGTCCGCATGCCGCCGATGTCGCGCACCGGTTCTTTTCAGACCCGTCAACCGAAGGATATGCCGAGTATGGCGAGGTCTGCCTGCCGCTCTACACCCGCACCCCGCCACCTGCCGGAGCATCGATCGCGGGCAACGCGATCCAGAAGCCCGAAGTCACGGTGCATTTCTTCCGCAACGAGATGCTGGCGATGGACCTGCGCCCCGGCCTCGCGGCGATCCCGTGCCCCACCCTCGTCCTGGGCGGCGCGGAGGACCCGGTCACCCCGGTGATCTGCTCGCAAGAGATCGCCGCGGCCATCGGCGACAACGCCCGGCTGGAGATTTTCGAGGGTTGCGGCCATGGTGCCTACCGCGACGATCCCGAGCGCGCCGAACGGTTGATGCGGTCCTTCCTGTTCGACTAGCCGTTCCCGGTTGCCCTGCCCGCGCGCCCATGGCAGCGTGCCGCCATGACACAGCTTGCAACACGCAGCGGCGCCCCGGTCGCCCCCTATTCCTTCGGCACGATGCAGTTCGGCGGCAAAGCCGATGAGACAGCGTCACGCGAGATGTACGAGGCCTGCCGCGCCGCCGGGATCACCCATTTCGACACCGCATGGGTCTATACCGGGGGCCGCTCCGAGGAAATCCTCGCGGACCTGATCGCGGGCCACGCGGACGATCTCTATATCGCCACCAAGGTCGGCTACACGGGCGGCGCGGGCCGGGCGAACATGCTGGCGCAGTTCGACACCTGCCGCGCCCGCCTCCGCCTCGACGCGGTGGACTCGCTCTACCTGCACCGCTTCGACCCGGATACCGATCTGCGCGAGACCATGGACGCTTTCGCGACCCTCAAGGCGCAGGGCCTGATCCGCCATGTGGGCCTCTCGAACTTCGCCGCATGGCAGGTGATGAAAGCACAAGCCATCGCCGCACAGTTCGACATCCGTGTGGATGTGCTGCAACCGATGTACAGCCTCGTCAAACGGCAGGCCGAGGTGGAGATTCTGCCGATGTGCGCCGATCAGGGCATCACCGCCTGCACCTACTCGCCGCTAGGCGGCGGGCTGCTGACGGGCAAATACAGCGCGGGCGGCGCAGGACGCCTCTCCGAAGACGACCGCTACGCCGCGCGCTATGGCCAACCTGCAATGAAGCAGGCGGCGGCGGGGCTGGCAGCGCTGGCCGCCGAGCGCGGCATGCATCCAGCCACGCTCGCGGTGGCATGGGTCGCTGCAAACCCGCTGCGTCCCGAACCGATCCTGTCGGCCCGCAGCGCCGAACAACTCGCCCCCTCACTCGCCGCGCTGGACTTTGAGATGGACGCTGCCCTACATGCCGAAATCGCGACCCTGATGCCCGCACCGCCCCCGGCAACCGACCGACTGGAAGAAGCATGACCACCCCCAAATCCGCAATCGTGATCGGCGGCGGCATCGCCGGCATCTCCGCCGCCGCGCGCCTTTCGGCAGACCTGCACGTCACGGTTCTGGAACAGGAAGCCGCGCTTGGCTACCACGCCACAGGCCGCTCGGCCGCGCTCTTCGAGGCGACCTATGGCAAACCGACGACCGTGGCGCTGAACCGCGCGGGTGCGGCATTCTTCCACGAGGGCGGGTACCTGTCGCCGCGCGGCCTGATGCTGATTGCCGGGGCCGAGGACGACCCCGAGACCTTCGCGCAGGACGCGGCCAACATGGAGATGACGCCGATCTCGGTCGACGAGGCCCGCGACATCGTCCCGATCCTCGATCCCAAGAGCGTGACCCATGCCGCCCATCACGCAGAGGCCTGGGATATCGACACGGACCGCCTCGTGCAGGACTTTGCAAAGACAGTTCGTAGCCATGGCGGCGCGGTTCGGACCGGCCAGACTGTCACGGCAATCACCCGCACGCAGACGGGGTGGGCCGTGACAACCGACACCGGGCAATTCGAGGCCGATCTGTTGGTGAACGCCGCCGGACCTTGGGCCGACGAGATCGCCAAACTGGCCGGCGCGCGCCCCCTTGGCCTGCAACCCCTGCGCCGCTCCATGGCCCGGCTGGCCGCGCCCGGCGGACAGGACGTGTCGCGCTGGCCGATGCTGCTCGGCGCGGGCGAGACATGGTATGCCAAGCCCGATGCGGGCGCGCTGCTGGTCTCTCCGGCGGACGAGGACCCCGCAGCGCCGATGGACGCTTGGCCCGAGGACATGGTGCTGGCCGAAGGTCTCGCCCTCTATCAGGGCTTCGTCACGGAAGAAGTCACCCGCCCCATCGCCACATGGGCAGGCCTGCGCACCTTCGCGCCCGACCGCAGCCTCGTGCTCGGCCCCGACCCGCATGTGCCGGGCTTCATCTGGTCGGCGGGCCAAGGCGGCTACGGCTTCCAGACCGCCCCTGCCGCGTCCCAATTGGTCGCCGACCTCACCCTCGGCCGCACGCCAAGCCTGTCACCGGAGCTTGTTGCAGCGCTCAGCCCCAACAGGTTTCTTTGACGGCGCGACTCTTAATCTACTGGTAAGGCAAACGACATAAGCGTGGCCCCGAAAGGGATGCATGCGCTTATGTCTTACGTCTTAACCTTCCATGACTGGTCACAATTCGACACCCCATCCAACCTGTCCGGGAGCGACCTTCAAAACGATACGCATGCAAACGACCCGGACAGCCCGGGTTACAATTCGAATGCCCCGTCATGGATCGGCGAGACGTTTACCTTCAACGGTGGTGCGCCCACCACGCTCTATATCAACGACGACGATGGGAATTTTGAAGATGGCTATGTCGAAACGGGCAGCGCACAGACACTCGACGTGCCTCTCACCCTCGGAGGCGTGACGTATCCCGCAGGCAGCGTTGTTCAAAACGAGTTTTCCATGACGGATGCCACGGGGCAGGCCGTTTATGTCATCGCCATCAACGGACAGAATGTCGGCTTTGGGTATCAGCAAGGCGAATTGCCGGCCGCAGGGGACAGGTTCACAGCGACGCAAGGCTATGATGGCGATCCATTTGACAGCGGCGATGGAACAACATCTTCAACCAGCAGCTACAGTGCCATGGCCTGCTTCACGCCGGGCACGCGCATCCTGACACCGCAAGGGGCCCGCGATGTTTCAAGCCTGACGGCCGGAGACAGAGTTTTAACGACTGATGCGGGGGCGCAACCGATCCGCATCGTTCTGTCGCGCGAGATTGATTTCAACACCGCGCCCGACACCGCGCGCCCCATTCTGATCCGCAAAGGGGCCTTTTCCGAAGACATTCCCCGTCGCGACATCGTGGTCTCTCCGCAACATGGCTTCGTGTTCGAGCAAACGCTGGGCACCCATGTGCAGATGGTCCTTGTCCCAGCCAAAGCACTCACGGTTCTGCCGGGTATCCGCGCCATGCCCGGCAAACGCTCTGTGCACTACGTCCATCTCGTCCTGCCCCGGCATCACATTCTCACCGCTGAAGGCGCGCTGACGGAAAGTTGCTACCTCGGCCCGGTCATGCAGGCAAATTGCACGGCAGAGCAACGGCGCCAGATCGCTCGCGCGTTCCCACTCCTGCAAATGTGCAACGCCCGGGATGGGTACGGACCACGGGCGCGCCCCGCGCTGACGGTCCACGCCACGCGCCGATCCCTTGAGGCGGGCACGCTGCGCCATTGCCCGCCCCAACTGTCCGACTGCACAGGGTCCGCAACCACAAACAGCGCGCGGGGCGCAGATCAGATATCCTTGCGGATCACCGCGTTGGCCGGATCATAGGGGCTGTCCTCCACGATCTCGCAGTCCCACAGCTTACCCTGCATCCGCACCTTCAGCTTGGTGCCCGGCACCGCCAGATCGGGCGTGACATAGCCCAGCCCGATGGACTTGCCGAAATGCACCGAATAGCCGCCCGAGGTCAGACGCCCGACCTTGGTCTCGCCGTCATAGAGCGCCTCCCGCCCCCACGGATCGGCATCCTCCGGCCCGTCGATCAGGATCGTCACGCATTTGCTGCGCACGCCCGTGGCCTCCAGCGCCGCCTTGCCGTGGAACGCCTTGGAAAGGTCCACAAATCTCGGCAGATCGGCTTCAAGCGGCGTTGCGTCCCGGCCCAGCTCATTGCCGAACGCACGATAGGATTTCTCCTGCCTGAGCCAGTTCTGCGCCCGCGCGCCCACCAGCTTCATCCCGTGCTTTTGGCCCGCCGCCAGCAGCAGGTCCCACAGATAGGTCTGCATCTCGATCGGGTGGTGAAGCTCCCAGCCAAGCTCCCCGGTATAAGCCACACGGATCGCCCGCACCGGGCACATGCCAAGCTCGATGTCGCGCATCGACAGCCACGGGAACCGCTTGTTGCCGAGCACCGTGGCGGGGTCGGCATCCTTGACGATCTCGCACAGCACATCGCGCGATTTCGGCCCGGCGATGGCGAAGACACCCCATTGCGTGGTCACGTCGTGAATGTCGATATAGCCGCCAACCGCGCCCATGAAATCCTCGGCGGACTTGCGCAGGAAGTCGCCGTCGTAATCGGTCCAAGCACCTGACGAGACGAGATAATACTCATGCTCGGCCAGCCGCACGATGGTGTATTCCGTGCGCGTCGTGCCGTGATCGGTGAGCGCGTAGGTGAGGTTGATCCGCCCGACCTTCGGCAGCTTGTTGCAGGTGAAATGATCGAGGAAGGCGGTCGCGCCCGGCCCCCGCACCAGATGCTTGGTGAAGGCGGTGGCGTCGATGAGCCCCACGCCCGTCCGCACGGCCTCGGCCTCGGCCTTCGCATACTCCCACCACGCCCCGCGCCGGAAGGACCGCGCGTCATGATCGAAGCTGTCCGGCGCGTCCAGCGGACCGTAGTAGTTCGGACGCTCGAACCCGTTCACACAGCCAAACTGTGCGCCCAGCGCCTTCTGGCGGTCATAGGCCGGGCCCGTCCGGAGCGGGCGGCAAGCTTCGCGCTCTTCATCGGGGTGGTGCAGGATGTAGACATGCGCATAAGCTTCCTCGTTCTTGCGCGCGCCGTACTCGGTCGTCATCCACGACCCGTAGCGTTTGGGATCGAGCGAGGCCATGTCGATCTCGGCCTCTCCCTCGACCATCATCTGCGCGAGGTAATAGCCGGTGCCGCCTGCCGCTGTGATCCCAAAGGAAAAGCCCTCGGCCAGCCACATATTCCGCAGCCCCGGCGCAGGCCCCACAAGCGGGTTGCCATCGGGCGTGTAGCAGATCGGACCGTTATAATCGTCCTTCAGACCCACGGTTTCCGAGGATGGGAGCCGGTGGATCATCGACATATATTCGTCCTCGATCCGTTCGAGATCGAGCGGGAAGAGATCGGCCCGGAACGTGTCCGGCACCCCATATTCGAAGCAGGCCGGCGCGCCCCACTCATAAGGCCCAAGGATCCAACCGCCGCGCTCCTCGCGCACATACCATTTGGCATCCGCATCGCGCAGCACCGGGTGCTCGCCATGGGTCTTGCGGTACTCGACCAGCGCCGGGTCGGGCTCGGTGACGATGAATTGGTGCTCGACCGGGATCGCCGGGATCTTGATCCCGAGCAGATTGGCGGTGCGCTGCGCGTGGTTGCCGGTGGCGGTGACGACATGCTCGGCCTGAATGACGATTTGCTCGTCAGAGGGCACGAGGTTGCCGCCCTTCTCGACCATCTTGGTGCAGGTCACGTCCCAATGATCGCCGGTCCAAGCGTAGCCATCCACTTGCCACTTGCGCTCGATCATCACGCCCCGCTGCCGTGCGCCCTTGGCCATGGCCATGGTGACATCGGCGGGATTGATGTAGCCGTCGGTCGGGTGATAGATCGCGCCCTTCAGATCGTCGGTATTGACCAGCGGCCAGCGCTCCTTGATCTCGGCGGGGCTCATCCACTCATAGGGAATGCCCACGGTCTCGGCGGTCGAGGCGTAGAGCATATACTCGTCCATCCGCTCCTGACATTGCGCCATGCGCAGGTTGCCGACGACCGAGAACCCGGCATTGAGCCCGGTTTCCTCTTCCAGCGTCTTGTAGAACTTCACCGAATAGTCGTGAATGTGGCTGGTGGCGTAGGACATGTTGAAGAGCGGCAGCAGCCCGGCGGCGTGCCATGTGGAGCCGGAGGTCAGCTCGTCGCGCTCCAGCAGCATGACGTCGTCCCAGCCCGCCCGGGCCAGATGATAGGCGATGGAGGCGCCCACGGCCCCGCCGCCGACGACCAGTGCTTTGACCTGTGTTTTCATATGCCCGACTCCCTGCGCTAGACCTTGCACGGTTCTAGGCGGTCCGCGCCCGGACGCGCCGGAACAAATCGACGGAGTAGCCTGCAAAAACGACCCGTCCGGGGGCGAAATCAGTCTTCGGATTGGGACGGGTGTTGAACCGGGCAGCGTTTGATGCCGCCCCGGATTTCACACCCTGACAGGTAGTCCTGATTGCGCACCAGATTGCTGTTGTCGAGCACGGCGTCAAACTTGGCGTTGAAGGCGGCCATGAACCGGGCCATTCCCGGTGAAAACCCATCAGCTTCAAAGACCTGAGCGCTGGCTTTCTCGGTTTCCGCGATGTGCTTCTGGAACAGATCGGTGTCCCAGTCGATCCGGTGCGGGCGATTGACGAGGATCTCGCCTTCGCCGCGCTGGGTGGGCTCCTCGGGCTGTGCGAGCATCCAGCCGACACGCGTCATCAGATAGGCAAGCGCAACGTCCGCCAGTTTCTCCGGCATCTCGTCCTCGGCGCGCGGGGTCACGCGCCGGGTGAGCCCGGCGGTATCGTTGCGCTCAGGCCGGGTCCGGGGCGCCGCGTCAGGATCGGTCTGCGGATCGGTCTGGGGCGGGCGGACTGTCTTTTGCCATTGCGGCTCTGCGCTGTGCTGCGCGGTCCCCATGCCATAGGCGGTGATCAGGCCAAACATACACAGGCCGAACATAAAACGGATCATCTTGTGGAACCTTCTCGCCGTCTCCGGGCGGCCCTAGCGGTTGCAGATCTCGGAGCGGCCCGGCAGCAGGCAGGCGATCACCGACGCGCCGCCCCCGCTGGGATCGACCTTGCCGAGCAGGCTGTCCATCTCGGTATTCACCAGCGCAGCGAAGCCCGAGAGGCTGCCGCCCATGGCGTGATCACGCAGGCTGGAGGGGGCCTTGTTCTGGGTGATCTGGCGGAGCTTGGCCTGAACCTCCGCGGGCATGTGCTGCGCGCCTTCCATAGCGCCGAAGAGCCCGCCGCCGCCCGCGCCTGCCGCCGGCGCGGAACCAGTCCCCACGGACCAGGTTTGCGGCAAAGGCCCACGCGACTCGCCGCCATTCAGACGCGCGGACACGAAACGATGCCCCGAGGCAGGCCGCGCCGTCGGTTTGTCCGGATTGACCACGACCCGCTTGGGTCCGGAGCTTTGGAACGTGGTCCCGCCGGAGCCGAGCAGCCCGCCTTGCACGATGAGAAAGCCCATGATGGTGAGCGACACGAGGCTGCCGATGAGCCGTCTCATTGCGACACCTGCGACAGACGTTGCCCATCGAGCATCTCAGCGGCGAGACCTTCGATGGCGATGTCGATGGGCCGCCCTTGCCGAAGCACGTCCGACACATCCTGCCGGGACAGGTCCTGAAGCGCGTCGCGCACCTCGAAGGCGTAGCCGGCGAGCATCGCCCCGGCCTCGGCGGGCAGGCGCGGCGCCTCCGGGCCGATCCCGGCCACGGGCTGGTCGAGCAGCCCGTTGAGCCCGGCATGGTCGATATGCTCCAGCAGCGCGTTCACCGAGGCGGTGGTGGCATGGCTGCGCACCTTGACGCGGATTTCCTGCCCGTAGCCGATCCGCGCTTCGAAGCTGCGGAACAGGCGCTTGTTTTCGGCCGAATACATGGTCTCGGCATAGGGCACCCCGTGCACGACCGCATAGCCTTCGCGGAAATTCATCCGGTTGAGCGCCCGGTCGACCTTGCTCAGCCCGCGCCCGAGCATGGAATTGTCCGACCCGTCTTCGAGCCGGTCCGCGCCGATATAGATGATTTCATCGCCCCGCTCGTAGATCCAGCCGGAGCCGAGCGCACGGCGCTGTGCGTAGGTGTCACGGTGATCCATGAAGGCATCGAGCCCGTTCTCGAGCATGGTGCCATCGGTCTTTGCACCGGTGTCACCGAGGCGGCGGGCCTTGTGGAGCCATGTATTGTCGCCCGCGCTCCAGTGCCGCCGGGTCCAGCCCTCGGGGGCGGCGGGCAGATAGGCGCGCGGATCGGCAGCGCTGAGGGTATCGGGGGCGGTGAGCGCGGCGCTGAGCGCGGCATTGGGCAGCCCGAATTGCCCGGCGTAGTCGAACACGCTGATTTCTCCCAAAGGCACCCCGGCCATCCGTGTCTGGTCGGCGTAGTCGGCGAGCCCGGCGGCTCCGATTCCGGTACATACAAGTGCAATTAGCGGCCAATGCGCCATGGGTCTGCCCCTCAACTTGTTACAATTTATATCAACTTGAAGGTGAATCGCGCCCGCACTGCGACCTCAAAGCGGCAAATTCAAGGAGACCGCTCCCACCCCCGAACATCCCGCGCACCCGCATCATGATTGGAGGTTCTCATGCCGGGCAAAGCATGTATTCCTTGCAAGCGCAGCACAGGAGACCGGACCATGAGCAAACGACGCCTCGCGGCCATCCTTTCGCTCGACGTGGTCGGCTATACCCGCCTGATGCAGACAGGCTCCAAACCCCTGCTCAAAACGCTGAACACGCTCTACCGCGATCTCGTGACACCGCTTGTGACGCAAAACGACGGGCGCATCGTGAAGTTGCTCGGCGATGGGGTTCTGATCGATTTCGCATCTGCGGGTCAGGCGCTGGAGACGGCGATTGCCATCCAGACCCGCATGCGCGCGCCCGATCACCCCTATACGGTGCCCGAGCGCATCCAGCTTCGCGCCGGTCTGCATGTCGGCGATGTCACCGTCGAAGGCGATGATATCTTCGGCGACGGCGTGAATATCGCCGCGCGCCTGCAAGCGGCGGCGGACCCCGGCGGTGTCCTCGTCTCGCGCATGCTGAGCGATCTTGCCGGGCCAGATTTCGCGGACCGGTTGCGCGGCGAGGGCTTGCACGACTTCAAGGGACTCTCGCAGCCGATCGAAACCCTGTCGGTCGATTTTACCAGCGCGGAAACGGCGCGCGCCCGCGTCGATTTCGCCAAGACGCAAGACATCCGCTATTGCCGCACGAACGATGCTGTCAATCTGGCATGGAGCGCGGTGGGCGATGGCGCGCCGGTCGTCAAGGCGCCGAACTGGGTCGGACATCTCGAACTGGACTGGCGCAACCCGGGGATGGCGCCGCTCTGCACCTCGATTGCCCGGCACCACCGGCTCATTCGCTTCGATGCCCGGCTCAACGGCTTGTCGGACTGGAGCGCCGAGATGTGCA
The DNA here is from genome assembly GCA_965656085.1 of uncultured Aliishimia sp. Lineage (GTDB taxonomy): Bacteria > Pseudomonadota > Alphaproteobacteria > Rhodobacterales > Rhodobacteraceae > Aliishimia. The sequence goes on from CBFHJA010000031.1 coordinate 42,453, forward strand.
CATTCGAGCGCTTCGTCGATGATCTGGAGGCGATATTCGATGCGGCGGAGGTCGCCCGCGCGCCGATCTTTGCCGCCTCGCAAGGCTCCGCCGTCGCCGCCGCCTTTGCCGCCCGATGCCCCGAGCGCGTGTCGGCCATCGTCATGTTCGGCGGCTTCCCGGTGGGCCGTGCGAAACGCACCGCGCCAAAGGACGTGGAGCGGGCGGCGGCGATGAAACAGATGATGACCGCCGGATGGGATGACGATTACCCGTCCTTGCGCGATCTGATGGCGCAGATCGTCGTGCCCACGGCCAGTCAGGAAGCCGGACGGCAATATGCCGAAGACATGCGCCAGATGATTTCGCCGGAGAATATGGGCAGGTATCGCGACGTGATCGACCATATCGACATCCGCCACCTGCTGCCATCGGTTCAGGCGCCCTGCCTTGTCTGCCATGGCACCGGCGACCGGATGCAACCGATTGAGCAGGGCCGTCTTTTTGCCAAGAGCCTGCCCTCGGCGCGGTTCATTGCCTATGAAACGACCAATCACTTGATGCCGGACAACGACCCCGAATGGCCCCGGCTGGAACGCGATGTTCTGAGCTTTCTGGCCGAACATGCCTGAGCCGGGGACTGCCCTGCAGCGCGGCGCAGATCACCGCTTGCTCTGTTGGTCTGCCCAGCGCCGCGGAGGCCCGATCCGATCCGCGCAAAAGGTTCTTGTTGCTTTTTGGGCAAGGACCGCCGAGCCTCCGTGGACGTCAATTTTCTCTTGCATTCAGGTGATACCATGGCCGATTTCGGTGCTTTTCCCATCCAAACCGACGCGGACGTAAGGCGTTTTGAAGCCGAGATGTCGCTGGACGACAGGCTGCCGGAGAAGAGCGTTCTCGACGTGTTCATCCAGATGGCGGAACGCATACCCGAGGCCACGGCGATCACGATGCTGATGACCGGCGCGCCGGGGGAAGAGCCCCGGCGGGTCAGCTATGCGCAGTTGCTCGGGCTGATCCGGCGCGCGGCCAACCTGTTTGCGGAAGTCGGCGGCACCGCACCCGGCGTTGCGTATATGTTGCCCAACCTCGTCGAAACCCACGCCACGCTCTGGGGGGCCGAGACCGCAGGCTACGCGGTGCCGATCAATTTCCTGCTCCAGCCCGAGAGCATCATCGAGTTGCTGAAAGCGGCAGATGTCAAAATCCTCGTGGCTCTGGGACCGCATCCGCAACTCGACATCTGGCAGAAGGCGCTGGCGGCCCGCGCGCAAATCCCGGACCTGAAACTCATCCGCGTCGCGCCGCCGGGCACGCCGCCCGAAGCGGGCGTGATTGATCTGGCGGACGCCCTGCCCGCACAACCCGGCGATCACCTGACCTTCGGAGACCCCCGGCAAGGCAACGATCTGGCGGCCTATTTTCATACCGGCGGCACCACGGGCGTTCCGAAATTGGTCGCGCATACCCATCGCGGCCAATTGGTGGCAGGGCTCGGCGGGGCGAAGATGCTGGACTTCCGGCCGGGCGACGTGGTCACCGCGACCTTCCCGCTGTTTCACGCCGCCGGCACGATTGCGGGCGGGATTTGCGCCTTCATGGGCGGTGTCGAGCAAGTGATCGTCACACCGTCCGGGATGCGCAATCCTGCTGTCATCGAGGGCTTCTGGCGCTTGGTGTCAGAGCACAAGGTCACGCTTGTCGCGGGCGTGCCGACGGCCCTCGGCGCGGTCGTGCAGGTGCCCGTCGGGGACCACGACATCAGTTCCGTCCGCGCGGGCATCACCGGCGCATCGCTGCTGCCGCCAGCGGTGAGTCAGGCCTTCGCAGAGGTGACGGGCGCGCCGCTCTTCGAAGTCCTTGGCATGACGGAATCGACGGGTCTGATCAGCATCGACCCCGTGAGCGGCACCGGCAACACCGGATCGGTCGGCTGGCCCTTGCCCTATACCACGGCCACGGTCCGCAGGCTCGAAAGCGATGGCAGCCTTGGCAGCGCCTGTGCGCCCGGTGAAATCGGCGTCATCAGCATCGAAGGCGAACATATCTCGCCGGGCTATCTTGATCCGGCGCATGGCGAAGGCGTCTTTTCGGACGGCGTGCTGAATTCCGGCGATCTTGGCTACAAGGACGACACGGGCTGCCTCTATGTGGCGGGACGGTCCAAGGACCTGATCATCCGCAGCGGCCACAACATCGACCCGGTGATGATCGAGAACGCCATGAGCACCCATCCCGCTGTCGCTCTGGCCGCCGCCGTGGGCCTGCCCGACACCTATGCCGGCGAGTTGCCGATCTGCTATGTGCAGCTGAAACCGGGCGCCGAGGCGCGCATGGAGGACCTCAAGGCCCATGCCGAACAGGCGATCGACGAGCGCCCCGCATGGCCGAAAGTCATCAAGATCATTGACGAGATCCCGCTGACCTCCGTCGGCAAGATCTTCAAGCCGAGCCTGCGCTGTGACGCGGCCGAAACCGTTGTGTCGCGCCTGCTGACCGATACGTTCGGGATATCCGGCGCCGAGGTCAGCGCCGTGGCCGGCGGCCCGCGCGGATTGCGCGTCGACGTGGCGCTTCCGCAGGCGCAGCGCGCAGCAGGGCCCACGGTCCAAGCCGCGCTTGACGCGTTCCTGTTCGAAAGCCACGTCGCGGGTCAGTGACCGCGAAGGCGCGGCTCGCCGACTTACACCGTCACCACCTTACCCGGATTGAGGATATTGTCCGGGTCGAGCGCGCGCTTGATCTGCGCCATCACATCCACCGCGTCGCCCAATTCCTTGCGCAAATACGGCATCTTGCCCTGCCCGATCCCATGCTCGCCGGTGCAGGTCCCATCCATCGAAATCGCCAGATCGTTCAGCCAGCCCACGAACTCATCCGCCTTCGCCACCTCGTCCGGGTTCTCGGTATCGACCAGCAGCAGCGTGTGGAAATTGCCGTCCCCCACATGCCCCACCACCGGGGCGATGAAGCCCAGATCGGCGAGCTTGCCTTGGGTCTGGCGCACGCAGTCTGCCAGCCGCGAGAGCGGCACGCACACATCCGTCGACATCCCCCGCGCCCCGGGCCGCAGTTGCAGCGACGCCCAATAGGCATCGTGCCGCGCCTTCCACAGCTTGTTGCGCTCCTCGGCGGTCGTGGTGGCCTGATAGCCGGTGCCGCCATGCTCCTCCGCAATCGCGTTGAACATCTCCGCCTGCTCGACCACGCCGCTCTCCGAGCCATGAAACTCCAGCAGCAACAGCGGCGTTTCCGGCAGATCGAGGCCCGAATAGGCATTGCTCGCCCGCACCTGCACCTCGTCCAGCAGCTCGATCCGCGCCACCGGAATGCCGTATTGAATGACCTCCATCACCGTCTCGCAGGCCGCCTCCAGCGACGGGAACGAGCAGCGCGCCGACGAGATGGCTTCGGGAATCCCCTGCAACTTCAGCGTGATCTCCGTGATCAGCCCCAGCGTGCCCTCCGAGCCGACCATGAGCCGCGTCAGATCATACCCGGCGGAGGTCTTCTTGGCCCGGCTGGCGGTCTTGATCACCCGCCCGTCGGCCATCACCGCCTCCAGCGCGATCACATTGTCCTTCATCGTCCCGTAGCGCACCGCATTGGTCCCCGACGCCCCGGTCGCGGCCATGCCCCCGAGCGACGCATTGGCCCCCGGATCAATGGGAAAGAACAACCCCTGATCGCGCAGATGGGTGTTGAGCCCCTCGCGCGTGACGCCGGGCTGGATCACGCAGTTCAGATCCCCGGCATTGACCGCGAGCACCTTGTCCATCCGGCTGACATCCACCGACACGCCGCCCGCAGGCGCGTTCACATGGCCTTCGAGCGAGGTGCCGGTGCCGAAGGGGATGACCGGCACCTTGTATTCGGCACAGACCCGCATCACCGCCGCGACGTCCTCGGTCGAACTGGCGAAGACAACCGCGTCCGGGGCCTGATTGGTGAGCCATGTGGTGGTATGCCCATGCTGCTCGCGGATCGCCGCCCCGGTCTGGCAGGCCTCCCCGAAATGCTGCTTCAGAACGCCCAAGGCGGCGGCGATGCCGTCCTCATTGCGTGGTAAAACCGTAATTTGACCCATGTGATGCGCTCCTCCCAGACACGCTGCATATTTGACGGAGACGCGCTGCAACCGCAAGCGCTCCCGCCCCTGTCTTCCTTATGACAAAAATAGTCCGGGGGAGTCGGCAAGGCCGACGGGGGCAGAGCCCCCTCACTCCCCCAGCGCGATCCCCTCGCGCCGCGGATCGGCCCCGCCTTGAAGCCCATTCCCGATGGAAATCGCGTGCAGCCCCGAGTTGAGATCGCGCACCGATACCTCGAAGCCCATCTCCTCCAGCACCGGCCCGAGCGCCTCCGCGTCGGTCCCGGCCTCCAGATCGTAGGTCCCGAACCGGTTCACCGCATGGGGCAGCGCCACGGCCTGCTGCACATCCATCCCCCAATCCACATAGGCGATGATCGTCTTGGCCACATACGGAATGATCCGGCTCCCGCCCGGCGAGCCGATGGCCAGAACCGGCGCGCCGTCCTTGAGCACAATCGTCGGCGCCATCGACGAGCGTGGCCGCTTGCCCGGCTCCACCCGGTTCGCGACCGGCGCCCCGCCGCTATGCGCGCGGAACGAGAAATCGGTAAGCTCATTGTTCAGCAAGAACCCGCCCACCATCAGCCGCGCGCCGAACGCATTCTCGATGCTCGCGGTCATGCTGGCCACATTGCCGAACCGGTCCACGATGGAGATATGCGAGGTCGAAGGCCGCTCGAAACTGTCTCCGTCGCCCCAACCCAGCGCATGATCGAACTCCGGCTGGCCCGCGAAGACCGCCCCCAGCGCTTCCGGCCCGGCCAGCAGCGCCGCGCGCCCGGCGAGATAGTCCGGCCCCAGCATCCCCTGCACCGGCACCGGCACGAAATCGCTGTCGGCGACAAAGCGCCCCCGGTCGGCAAAGGCGAGCCGCGACGCATCCCCGATCATCCGCCACGCATCGGCGCTGTCGAGGCTGGGCATCTCCCAATTTTCCAGCTTGCCAAGGATTTGCCCCACCGCCAGCGCGCCCGAGGAGGGCGGCCCCATCCCGCACACGTCATGGGCACGGTAGCTGACACAGACCGCAGGCCGTTCCTTGACCTGATAGAGCGCCAGATCCCACGCATCGAGCAGCCCCGGATTGCCCGGCGCATTTTGCACCGCCGCAACGATCTCGGCCCCGACCGAGCCGCCCTGCAAGGCATAAAACACACCCACGCCCTCCTCGGCCATGCGCCGCAGGGTCTCGGCATAGTCCGGATTGCGCAGCGTCGCGCCGGCCTCAAGCGGCGCGCCGCCGGGCAGGAAATACGCCGACGTGGTCTCGAAGCGCGACAGCCGCTCGACATCCCGCGCCACCAGCCCCGCCAGACGCGGCGAGACCGCGAATCCGTCCTCGGCCAGCCGGGTCGCGGGCGCAAGCAGGCTGGCCCAGTCCTGATTGCCCCAGCGCGCGTGCATCGCCTCCATCAGCGCGGGCGTGCCGGGCACCCCCACCGAGCGCCCGCCGACCACCGCCTCGAAAAACCCGAGCGGCTCACCTGTCTCGTCTTGAAACAGAGTTGGCGTGGCCGCCAGCGGCGCGGTCTCGCGCCCGTCGAGCGTGGTGATCTGCCCGCTTTCCGCGTCATACCAGACGAGGAACGCGCCCCCGCCCAGCCCCGAGCTTTGCGGCTCCACCAGCCCCAGCATGGCCTGCACCGCGACCATCGCATCGGCCGCCGTGCCGCCCGCCCGCAGAACCTCGGCCCCGGCCTGCACCGCGTGCGGATTGGCCGCCGCCACCATCCAATTCTCTGCCACCACCGGCAGCCCGGCCTCCTTGAGCGCCAGCGCCTCGGCCACCGCCGGGCTGATCGCCTCGAACGCGCCCTGCGTTGCGGCCTCGGGTGCCACCGCATCGGCGGCCTGTTGCGCCTGCACGGGGGCGGCGAGGGTCAGAGAAAGGGCGAGAAGAAAGGGGCGCATTGCAGACCTCCAGTTGTGTCTTGACGACAGTACCGGGTTTTGGGGTCGGGTAAAGCGGATGTGCTGCGGGCAGGGGGGTGCGCGCGGTGGATCGGCGTGGGACTGTGTCGGGCGGGCAATCTGCCGGGAGGACCACCATGGCCAAAGGTTAACGTGGGGCCACCGAACGGTGCCTTAACCTGCGAACGAATCGAAAACGAGCCATACAGGTGCCATACGCCGCGCCATACGCGCAGCCATACGCCTGCCATCCCTTGTTTTTAGGGCGTTAACCCGCGTTTCGGACGGTTTTGGGATTTTCGCTGCCCACGTGCGCACGCAGCGTTAACCTCTCTCCCGCAGCACCCCGGCCTCAGAGCATCGACGGGACCACCAGATCCGGCGGGCGGTGGCCATCGTCGAAGGTCTTGATGTTGACGATCACCTTCTCGCCCATCTCCAGCCGCCCCTCGCGCGTCGCCGAGCCCATATGCGGCAAGAGCGCCACGTTGGGCAGGTCGCGCAGCCCTTCATTGGCCTTGTCGCCCTCATAGACATCCAGCCCCGCCCCGGCGATCTCGCCCGCGCGCAGCATCCGCGTCAGCGCGTTCTCGTCGATCACCTCGCCGCGCGCGGTGTTGACGATCACCGCCTCGGGCTTGATCAGCTTCAGCCGCCGCGCGCTGAGCAGGTGGAATGTCGAGGGGGTGGAGGGGCAATTTATTGAAATCACGTCCATTCTCGCCAGCATCTGGTCGAGGCTTTCCCAGTAAGTCGCGCCGTGCTCTTCCTCGATTGCGGCGTGCAGGCGGCGGCGGTTATGGTAGTGGATCTGCATCCCGAAGACCGCGGCGCGGCGCGCCAGCGCCTGCCCGATCCGGCCCATCCCGACAATGCCCAGACGCCGCCCGCCCACACGCGCGCCCAGAAGCGCGTCGGGCGCCCATCCGTCCCAGTCTTGATCGGCCTGCATCATCTCAAGGCCTTCCGGAATACGCCGCGTGACCGCGAGGATCAGCGCCATCGTCATGTCGGCGGTGTCATCGGTCAGCACACCGGGCGTGTTGGAGACATGGATACCACGCTGCCGGGCCGTGGCGACGTCGATGTGGTCGACCCCCGCGCCGTAATTCGCGATCAGCTTCAGCCGCTCTCCGGCCTGTGAAATCAGGGCGTTATCAATCCGGTCGGTGAGGCAGGGCACCAGCACATCGGCCTCCTTGACGGCCTCGACAAGCTCCGCCCGGCTCATCGCCGCGCTGCTCTGGCGCAGGCGGACGTCGAACAATTCGCCCATGCGGCTCTCCACCCGTTCGGGCAACCGTCGCGTTACGACAACACTCAGGCGCGGTTTTGGCATCAGGGGCTCCTTGGTCTTTCCGGTTGCGCGGCTCTCATGGCATGGTGACGCAAAGTTCAGGGCGGCACAAGAACCGACCCGAGACGAAGCTTTTTGCGGATTGGGCATTCCGGGCAGGTAACATGAAAACTGGTGTGATCTCGGCTTTGATCCTGTGCCTTCTGGGCACGGGCGTACTGGCGCAGCAGAGCGATGCAGCGCAATCGGCAAGCGCGCCCGGCCTCGTGAGCCTGCAGGCCGAGCCGCCCCGGCGCGGACCGGTCACGAACCTGCCCCTGCCCCGCTATGTCTCGCTCAAGGCCTCCGAGGCCAATGTACGCCGCGGCCCGTCGCTGAGCCACCGCATCGACTGGGTGTTCAAGCATCGCGGCATGCCGCTCCGCGTCACCGCCGAACATGGCCATTGGCGCCGTGTGGAGGACCGCGAGGGCTTCGGCGGCTGGGTCCATTACTCGCTGATCTCCGGCAGCCGCACGGTTCTCGTGGAACGCGCGCTGGTGTCGCTGCACCAAGGCCCGGACCCGGGCACCCCGGTGACGGCAGCGCTGGAGCAAAACGTCGTCGCGCATCTGGGTCGCTGTGGGCCCGAATGGTGCCGGCTGCGCAAGGACGGCTATCGCGGCTGGGCCCGCAAGGACGCGCTCTGGGGCGTGCAGCCGGGCGAGATCCGCGACTGATTTCCCTGCGCTTGCCTGCAGCGCTCCCGCCACCGATCTGAGCGCCATCCCCTTGTTTTACTTGGCCCGCAGCGTTCCGCGGCTAGCCCCATAAAAGCCCGCGCGAGCTTGATCCGGAACATCTGCACCGCGTGAGCTTAAGAGCGGAGACCAGCCCCTGCCCCTGAGTGGGGGTGACGCCCCCTCCCGTCAAACCAACGGAGTGCCTTCGGCAAAACGGGCGGGTCGGGGGCTCGTCGGCTGCGCCTCGCTGCACACCGGTCAAGCTAAGCGAGCCAGACTTTCCAGACGCCGCCTAGCGCGTCCGGTCGATAAACCCGCAGGTCAGCCGCGCCAACTCCGGCCCGACATCCTCCTGCAGGAAATGCCCTGCCCGATCCAGCACGCAATGCGGCTGTCCGGCCGCTCCCTTCATGCGCCGCTGAAAGACCTGCTCAGCCCCCGCCATCACCTTGTCCTGCGCGCCGAACACCGTGAGCACGGGTAGCTCCAGCCGCTCCAGAACCTGCCATGCCGCGCGGTTGGCGACCGCACCCGGATCGTCCGGCCTGTCCGGCACCAGCATGGGAAAGTGCCGCGCGCCGGCCTGATGGCGCGCGTCCGGAAACGGGGCGTCATAGGCAGCCTGCTCGGCCTCGGTGAGCTTGGTCTCGGTGCCGCCGTAGACGATCCGCCCGGCCCGGAACTCCGGCACGGTTTGCGAGAAGTCGCGCCACGCGTCAAAGGCAGGTCCCATCGGGGTCTCGCCCGTGGGCAAGGCGGTGTTGGCGATGACAAGACGCCCAAAACGTTCCGGCATCTGCGCCACGACCCGAAGGCCCAGCAGCCCGCCCCAATCCTGGCACACGAGCGTGATCCCCGTGAGATCCAGCCCCTCGACCACCTGCGCCAGCCACGCCACATGGGCGGCGTAGCTGTAGTCGCTGCGCGCGGTGGGCTTGTCGGACCGCCCGAAGCCAACGAGATCCGGCGCCACGACCCGATGCCCGGCTCCCGTGAAGACCGGAATCATGTGACGATAGAGATAGCACCATGTGGGCTCGCCATGCAGGCACAGCACGGGCGGTGCCGTTTCCGGCCCCTCATCGAGGTAGTGCACCCGCAAGTGCCCGTCCTGCCCGTCATCGATGGTCAGGTAATTCGGGCCGAAGGGGAAGTCCGGCAGCCCCTCGAACCGCGCCTCCGGTGTTCTGACGATCTGCATCCGCACCTCCTTGACTGCCCGCCTTACACAGCGATCCCGGCAGGTTACACGCAACGCAACCCATTGGCACGCAAGCAGATCGGTCCGGGTACATTTTTTATCGATTCAGGACTTGCACGGGCGGGCCGAGCAATTTACTTAGCGGCGCACGTTGGGGTGTAGCCAAGCGGTAAGGCAGCGGTTTTTGGTACCGTGTACCGTAGGTTCGAATCCTACCACCCCAGCCACTCTCTCCTCTCTGATCTTGTTAAGCCCTTCGCAATTGGCCTGTGAGCAGGAATGCCCCAGTTAATGCCCCTATCTGTCTGATGATGGGTAGGGACCTATGAGGGGGAGGAGAAGAGTAATAGGTATAAGTAATGAATAAGAAGAAGAGAGGGGGGGGGTAGAAGAAGGACATAAGAGACCTTAGCTATGTCTCATACATCATCTTTCATATTTTCATAAGCCATTGGTATAATGACACAAAGGAGCCCCGTAGATGGCCCCCATAGAGAACCCCTGGCACTCCAGACCCATAGACGTTCACCGCTGGTCAGATCACCCCGAGGTAAAGAGCCTTGTGGATCACATCTGGGAGGAGGTGCTCCCTGAGGAGGTTGGGAAGGGTCCTGGACCGAAGCCGAAGATGGGTTTCCGTAAGCAACTGAGGGTGGTGGTGCTGGACTTGTATGTGGCTTGGCTCGATGATCCTGAGCTGAGCATCGGGGTGCATATGTCGCCAAATGTCTGGAAGACCAACTCCCGCTACAACGCCCTCCACCTCTCCAAGAAGATCATTCCCATCATCAACGCGCTGCATGAAGGTGGTCTGATTGATATGGCCAAGGGCAGTTATGGTGGTGCTGGAGTTAAAGGGAACAGGACGACGAGGATTAGGGCCTCCAAGACGCTTCAGGAATGGTTCGCTAGGGCCAAGTTCAGCCGGGACGATATAGGGCGGGCGGAGCATGAAGAACTAATCATCCTGAAGGACGATAAGAGCAAGCCGATCGAGTATCAGGACACGCCGGACACCAATCAGATGCGGGAGGACCTCAAGGCCTACAACGCTCTGATCGATCAGACCTTCATCGACTTCCCACACCTCGAAGAACCCATCCTGGAGATCGACCAATCAGCCGAAGATAGTTTTAGTGATGATGAGAGCGCCAGGAGACGGATCCGGGTCGGAGACGCCAATAAGCGGACCCGCCGGATTTTCAGCCGAGGGGATTGGACCAAGCATGGCCGGTTCTATGGCGGTTGGTGGCAGCAGATCAGCAGCGAGTACCGCTCCAAGATCGTAATGGACTTCGAGCCAACGGTTGAGTTCGACTACCAAGGTCTGCATGTAGCCATACTCTACGCCGAAGCGGGCCTGCCCCTGGATCGTGATCCATACTTACCAGCTGACCCAAATGTGGTCGATGACGCTGCTAAACATATTCGATTGCTCACCAAGAAATTGGTCCTTAACGCCATCAACGCAAAGGATAAATCGTCTGCATTTAAGGCGTTCCGAGAGGGATTTTCCAAGGGCGATTTTGAGAAGACCCTGAAAAACGATCAGCTCGATAGCCTTCTCAAGAAGTTCCTTAATCACAATGAATTTCTCAAAGACTACCTGTTCACGGATCAGGGCATTCGCTTGATGAACAAGGACGCCCAGATCACGTCGATCATCCACAATACATTGACCAAGCAGGGCATTCCGGTCCTGTCTATACACGACAGCTACATCGTCAGGACGGATCAAATCCCGCAGTTGAAGCAGGTGATGGCTGATGCCTCGGAAGAGGTGGTAGGTCGCCCGCTCAGCTTTCAACCCAAGCTTCCGGGTAGGGAAGAGTTCGAGTGGGTTACTGATGGTCAGATGCAGTGGTACATCAATGAGCAGAAGGACTTTAAGGGGTGTCCTGGGTTCAACCGGCGCTTGCAGGCGTTCGAGAGGCGAACGGGGAGGTCGTTTCCGTTATAGGAGGGTCCGCGACATTCGGACCAAACCAGACGTTCAGATTCTGCACCGTAGATGACCAGTCCCAGCCCTGAGGAGACACTCATTTGACTCCGCCAAACAGGAAAGCCTTAGCAGGTCGGGCGGATTCCGGTCATTCGCCGCAAGCGCGAGCCAATCATGCCGCAACTTCGGAAGCAGACGTTCAGGAGGCTCTGAGAAAGGGTTTCACTCTGCACCGCCGCATGACCGCAAAGAGCCCAAAGCGGACAAACCGGGTATGATGTTGTAGTCTGAAGCCCCGCAACACATAAGCGTCAGGCCGCAATGCTCGAACTCGAATACACAGCCGGTTCCCCCTATGCCCGCGCTATCCGCATTTTGTTGCATGAACTCAATCTGGAATATGTTGGGTCTGAACCGAAACTTGCGCCTACACCGACGCAACTTGGTGCGAATACCCCAACTATGCAGGTGCCGACACTTCGGGACGGAGACGTCGTCCTTTGGGAAAGTGGCACTGTTGCTGAGTATCTTTTGAGAACATATTCGACCCACGTCGAAGAAGAACCTCGGCTCGCATCGGCAATATGGCGTCCTGAGCTGTTGATTTCCGCTGAGAAGTGACCCGGTAGACCCCCAAATTTTCACTGAGAATTGACCCATGTGAACACGTTGCC